>DASSLY010000043.1:0-5584 GCA_035689185.1 Dermatophilaceae bacterium | reverse complement strand
CGCTCGTAGTTGAGTCGACTAAGCGCAAGTTTGCGGAGCCACGGCTTGACAAGTCGAGCCGCGGCGCCACAGATTAGGCGACGGACACGGCATACAACCAGCGTGCGAACGCAGACGAACCAGGCTAGGAGACCCCCATGGCACGTGCGGTCGGCATCGACCTCGGCACCACCAACTCGGCTGTCGCCGTCCTCGAAGGCGGCGAGCCCACCATCATCGCGAACGCGGAGGGCGGTCGGACGACGCCGAGCGTCGTCGCGTTCGCCAAGAACGGCGAGGTCCTCGTCGGCGAGATCGCCAAGCGGCAGGCGGTGACCAACGTCGACCGGACCATCCGTTCGGTGAAGCGGCACATGGGCACCGACTGGAAGCGGGAGATCGACGGCAAGCAGTACACCGCGCAGGAGATCAGCGCTCGCATCCTGCAGAAGCTCAAGCGGGACTCCGAGTCCTACCTCGGTGAGACGGTCACCGACGCGGTGATCACCGTCCCGGCCTACTTCGACGACGCCCAGCGCCAGGCCACCAAGGAGGCCGGGGAGATCGCCGGCCTGAACGTGCTGCGGATCATCAACGAGCCGACCGCGGCCGCCCTGGCGTACGGCTTGGACAAGGGCAAGGAGGACGAGCTCATCCTGGTCTTCGACCTCGGTGGTGGCACCTTCGACGTGTCCCTCCTGGAGGTCGGCAAGGACCCCGAGGACGGCTTCTCCACCATCCAGGTGCGAGCCACCAACGGTGACAACCACCTCGGCGGCGACGACTGGGACGACCGGATCGTCAAGCACCTGCTCACCACGGTGAAGAACACCTCCGGGGTCAACCTGGAGAACGACAAGATCGCGATGCAGCGCCTCCGCGACGCCGCCGAGCAGGCCAAGAAGGAACTGTCCACGGCGACGAACACCAACATCAGCCTGCAGTACCTGTCCATGTCGGAGAACGGCCCGATCCACCTGGACGAGTCGCTGTCCCGGGCCCAGTTCGAACAGCTCACCACCGACCTGCTGGAGCGGACCAAGGCGCCGTTCCACCAGGTCATCAAGGACGCCGGCATCAAGGTCGGCGACATCGACCACGTGGTGCTGGTGGGCGGCTCGACCCGGATGCCGGCGGTGCACTCCGTCGTCAAGGAGCTGACCGGCGGCAAGGAGCCGAACAAGGGCGTCAACCCGGACGAGGTCGTCGCAGTCGGCGCGAGCCTTCAGGCCGGTGTGCTGAAGGGCGAGCGCAAGGACGTGCTGCTGATCGACGTCACCCCGCTCTCCCTCGGCATCGAGACCAAGGGCGGCCTGATGACCAAGCTGATCGAGCGCAACACCGCCATCCCGACCAAGCGGTCGGAGGTGTTCAGCACCGCCGACGACAACCAGCCGAGCGTGCTGATCCAGGTGTTCCAGGGCGAGCGCGAGATCGCCCAGCACAACAAGCCGCTGGGCACCTTCGAGCTGACCGGCATCGCACCCGCCCCGCGCGGCATCCCGCAGATCGAGGTCACCTTCGACATCGACGCCAACGGCATCGTGCACGTGTCCGCCAAGGACCGCGGCACCGGCAAGGAGCAGTCGATGACCATCTCCGGCGGGTCTGCCCTGCCGAAGGAGGAGATTGACCGGATGGTCAAGGACGCCGAGGCGCATGCTGCGGAGGACAAGAAGCGGCGCGAGGAGACCGAGGCCCGCAACACCGCGGAGCAGCTGGTCTACTCCACCGAGAAGTTCCTGGCCGACAACGCGGACAAGATTCCCGCGGATGGCCGTGGCGATGTCGACTCCGCGCTGGAGGACCTCAAGGGCGCACTCAAGGATGGCTCCGGGGCGACCCCGGAGGACATCTCCGCCAAGTCCGCGAAGCTGTCGGAGGCCTCGCAGAAGCTCGGGACCGCCATGTATGCCGCCGCCAGCGCCAGTGAGGCCGGCGCCGGTTCCGGCGGGGCGGGCTCCAGTGATGGGACCCCTGGTTCGGCCGGCTTCAGCGGCTCGTCCGGGGCGAGCGGTTCGTCCGGGGCGAGCGGCCGGTCGGATGACGACGTCGTCGACGCCGAGGTGATCGACGAGGACGAGACCCAGGGCACGAAGTGATGGCTGACGTCCACCGTCCCGATGCCGGTGACCGTGACGCCGGACCGGTGGGGCCCGAGGGTTCCACCGGCCCGGTGATCCGGGACAAGCGGCGGGTCGACCCGGAGACCGGTGCGGTGCGCCACCCCGAGGGCGAGGCGGCCGCGGCCACCGGTGACGAAGTCGTGCCCGACGACCTGTCCGGCCTGGAGGCCGCGTTCTCGGCCGCAGCGGCCGACATGACCGAGCAGTCCACCCACCCGGACACGGTGTTGGCCGCGGAACGGCTCGTCGACCTGCAGCGGCTCCAGGCGGAGTACGTCAACTACAAGCGTCGGGTCGACCGCGACCGGGAACTGCACCGCGATGCGGCCATCGGCTCGGTGATCGAGGCGTTGCTGCCGGTGTTGGACGACATCCACTTGGCCCGGCAGCACGGCGACCTCGAGGGCACGCCGTTCGCGGCGATCGCCGACAAGCTCGACGCGACACTGGCCAAGTTCGGCGTGGCCCGGTTCGGCGAGCCCGGCGAGCCGTTCGACCCGGCACACCACGAGGCCCTGATGCACGTCGAGGCCGAGCTGGCCCAGGGCACCGAGGAGACGACCGTGGTTCAGGTGCTCCAGCCCGGATACAAGGTCAACGATCGGCTGATCCGAGCCGCCCGGGTCTCGGTCGCTGACCCCACCTAGCGCACCCGCCCCCACCGGGGAACACCACCCCGACCCGACCCCCGTTCCGACCCCCGTTCCGACTTGTTGCTCGGCAGCGACCGTTTTCGGACCCATTTCCGCCAAGAACGGTGCTCCCGAGGCAACAAGCGCAACAACAGGGGGAGCGGGCGGAACCGGGGGAGGGGTGGAACCGGGGAGGGGGCGGAACGGGGGAGCGGGTGGGCCTAGGCGGGCTACCCGCGGGCGGGAGCGGCATACAGGATGTGAGAGGAGGAGGCGCCGATGGCAAGTCAGGACTGGTTCGAGAAGGACTTCTACGCCATTCTTGGCGTCCCTGCCGACGCCGACGACGCGCAGATCAAGAAGACCTACCGCAAGCTGGCCCGCCAGTGGCACCCGGACAGCAAGCCCGGGAACACGGCGGCCGAGCGGAAGTTCAAGGAGATCGGCGAGGCGTATGCCGTGCTGTCCGACCCCGAGCAGCGCCGGCAGTACGACGCGATCCGGTCGATGAGCCGGGGCGGGGCGCGCTTCACTGCCGGCGGCCCCGGTGGGGGAACGGCCGGCTTCGAGGACGTGTTCAGCAACCTGTTCGGCGGGGGCGGCGGCAACGTCCGGTTCTCGACCGGCGGTGGGGGCCAGGCCAACTTCGAGGACATCCTGTCCATGTTCGGCCAGGGCGGTGCGTACGCGCCGGGCGCGGGTGCGGGGTACGGCCCGGGCTTCGGCAGCCCCGGACGCGGCGCCGACCTGCAGGCGCAGACGTCGCTGTCCTTCCGTGACGCGGTGGAGGGCACGACGGCAACGTTCTCCGTGCAGGGCCGTCCGGTCACGACCCGGATCCCGGCCGGGGTCAAGGACGGTCAGCGAATCCGGCTGCGTGGCAAGGGCGCTCCCGGGCCCGGCGGCGACGGCGACCTGATCCTGACCGTGCACGTCGAGCCGCACCCGGTCTTCGGCCGGGAGGGTAATGACCTCACCATTGAGTTGCCGGTGACGTTCGCCGAGGCCGCGCTGGGCGCCACCGTTCCGGTGCCGACGCTGGACGGTGCGACGGTTAAGGTCCGGCTCGCTCCGGGGACCCCCGGCGGCCGGGTCTTGCGGGTCAAGGGCCGAGGGGTCCGCGGCAAGAACGCTCCCGGCGACCTGCTTGTCAAGGTGAACATCGTTGTTCCCCAACGGCTCTCCGATGCGGCGCGTGCGGCCGTGGAGACCCTGCGAGCCGAGGAGGACGGTGCGGACCCGCGCGCGGACCTCTTCGCGAAGGCCCGGTCATGACCTTCGGTGACTTCGCCCCGGACGACCAGGCCCCCGTCTTCGTCATCTCGGTGGCCGCACAGCTGGCCGGGATGCACGCCCAGACGTTGCGGCAGTACGACCGGCTCGGGCTGGTGTCGCCGTCGCGGACTCGCGGCGGCGGCCGCCGCTACTCGGCCCACGACGTGGCGTTGCTTCGCGAGGTGCAGCGGCTGTCCCAGGAGGGCGTCAGCCTGGCCGGCATCCAGCGGATCCTGGAACTGGAGCACCGGGTGGCGGCCCTGCAGTCGCGGGTGGCGGAACTCACCGAGGAGCTCGACGGGGTGCGCCAGGCTATCGCGCATCGCGTCTTCGTGGCCGGGCCAGCGGGCGAGGTGGTCGCCATCCGTCCCGGTCAGCGGCCGGTACGTCCACCAGCGGCGGGGCAGGCGCTCGTGATCTGGCGTCCGCGGTCTAGCTTTCGCGCCGGCGGTGAAGGTTGAGGTTGGGCGCGAAGCAACGGCCGAGCACGTTCAAGCATGCACGGCTGTGTTCGCGACGAAGCGGGATTGTCGAGTCCGGCCCGGGCCGCCGAGTGGTCGGCAGGCTAGACCGGGCGCCGTCGGTCGGACGGCTGTCGTGTGCGCCGTGGAAGGCGGCCCTGCGCGGACGGGCGGCAAACTAGGTTGCGCCGTCGAGCGGCATGGCTAACGTGGCCGTCACCGTCCGCGGCTGAGCCTTCCCCGACGATACGCCGCTTCGTCGAAGGGTTGTTGGGTCACGAGCATGCGGTAGATCAGGCGGCAGGCGTTGCGCGTCAACGCGATGCGGGCCTGGTCTGCTCGGTGCCGCCTAACGAACCGAGCGCCGCGACGAACGCACCGTGCAGCCTGTCGTCGAAAAGGACGAACCGGACCAGGTCCAGCGACGCGAGGTGCGCCGAGCGGCATACCGTCTCAGCCGCAATGCTGGCGACGTCGTCCGCCGCCCAGCCGTAGACGCCCGCGCTGACCGCGGGAAACGCCACGGACCGCGCCCCGACCCGCACCGCCTCCGCCAGCGACGTCTCGAAGCAGGATGCGAGCAGCGCGGGGTCGGTCTGCCCCCGGTGCCGGTTCGGGCCGACGGTGTGGATCACCCAGCGGGCCGGCAAACTCCCGGCGCCGGTTGCCACCGCGTGCCCGACCGGCAGCCCGTTCGGGTATGTCGTGCGCCGCACCTTCCGGCACTCCTCCAGTAGCGCCGGGCCGGCCGCCCGGTGAATGGCCCCGTCGACCCCACCACCGCCCAGCAGCGAGCGGTTCGCGGCGTTGACGATCGCGTCCACGTGCTGTGCCGTGATATCGCCGAGCACCGCCTCCAGGCGAGCGGTCATCCTTGACGCTGCCCGCGGTCCAGCATCTGTTGAACGCTCCACGCGTTGCCGTCAGGGTCCTTGAAGAAGCAGAACCGGCCCCAGGGCATGTCGTCGATTTCGGTGACCTCCACCCCGTTGCCGACCAGGAAGGCTCGGGTGGCTTCGATGTCCTCGACCACCGCCTGGAGCGCCTTCAGCGAGCCCGGCTCCATCGGCGACATGTTCTTCCCGAACGCGATCGAACAGGCCGAGCCGGG
>DASSLY010000042.1:0-4086 GCA_035689185.1 Dermatophilaceae bacterium | reverse complement strand
TACCAGGAGCAGGTCCAGCTCATCGCGCAGAAGGTCGCCGGGTACTCCCTGGGCAAGGCCGACATGCTGCGCAAGGCGATGGGCAAGAAGAAGAAGGAGGTGCTGGACGCCGAGTTCGTGCCCTTCTCGCAGGGCATGCTGGCCAACGGCTACTCCGAGGCGGCGGTGAAGACCCTGTGGGACATCCTCGTCCCCTTCTCCGACTACGCCTTCAACAAGGCGCACACCGCGGCATACGGGTTGATCTCGTACTGGACCGCCTACCTCAAGGCGAACTACCCGGCCGAGTACATGGCCGCCCTGCTCACCAGCGTTCGCGACGACAAGGACAAGTCGGCGCTGTACCTCAACGAGTGCCGGCGGATGGGCATCAAGGTGCTGCCCCCGGACGTCAACGAGTCGGCGGCCGACTTCACCGCCGTGGGCACGGACATCCGGTTCGGGTTGGGCGCGGTGCGCAATATTGGCATCAATGTCGTCCAGTCCATCATCGAGACCCGTCTGCAGAAGGGGAGTTTCAAGTCCTTTGAGGATTTCCTGACTAAGGCTCCAGTCGTGCGGGACGCCAACTCCGCCCAAGCTAACGCGCCGTATCACTCAGTCAAGATTGAGCAAGTTCTCAATAAGCGAGCGATCGAGTCCTTAATTCGCGCAGGCGCATTTGATTCATTAGGTCACTCCCGTAAAGGCTTGCTATCTATTCATAGTGAATATGTTGATGCTGTCGGTGTTGACCAAAGATCCGCATTGTATGGTCAAGACGCACTTTTTGGCGTCTTCGACTCATCCTATGACGTCGGTGAAGAGCGTGGGATCAATGCTGGCCTGCGACCGATTCCTCTTGGCGAGTGGGACAAGTCGACGCTGCTGGCCTTTGAGCGGGAGATGCTCGGGCTCTATGTCTCCGACCACCCGCTGTTCGGCATCGAGCACGTGCTCTCCCAGCACGCTGACACCTCGATCGCCGCGCTGACCGGCGACGACACGCTGCCGGACGGCGCATCGGTGACCGTGGCGGGCCTCATCACGGGCCTGCAGATCAAGCGGACCAAGAAGGGCGACCTGTGGGCGATCGCCACGGTCGAGGACCTCGACGGTGCGATCGAGGCGATGTTCTTCCCCTCGACCTACCAGGCCGTCGCCGCGCTGCTGGCCCAGGACCTGGTCTGCGTCGTCCGCGGCCGGTTGAACCGCCGGGAGGAGACGCCGTCGATCTACGCCCAGGAGCTGATCCTTCCCGACATCAAGGAGGGCCCGCGGGGGCCGGTGCTCATCACCATGACGACGGCCAGGGCCACCCGGCCCATGGTGGAGCGGATCAAGTCGGTCCTGGTCGAGCATCCCGGGGTGGTGGAGGTCCAGCTGAAGCTCACCGCCCCCGGCCGGTCGGTGACGCTGCGGCTGGACGACTCGCTGCGGGTCAACGCCTCACCGTCGTTGTTCGGTGACCTCAAGGCGATCCTGCCGTCGGGCAGTGTGTCCGCCTGAGGCGTGCGGGCGACGCAGCCGGCAACAGCCGGCAACCGCCGGCAACAGCAGGGCCGGCAATAGCCGGCAACCGCCGGCAACAGCACCGACGTGCTCCCCACCGGCTCAGCCGGTGAGGGCGTCCGCCTCTGCGACGTAGGCCGCCTGAGCCTCCTGCGTGCTCATGCCCTTGACCGCCGACCACGCGTCATACTTGGCCCGCCCGACCGGGTTGGTGAAGCCGGGCCGGCTGCCGGCCACGTCGCCGACGGTGGCCTGCTTGTAGTAGGCGTACAGCCGCAGCAACGTGTCGTTGCCGGGGTCCTTGGCCAGCCCGTTGACCGCCTCCACCGCCTGCCGGAAGTCCATCCCGCCTGTCTACCGGGGCGGTCAGCTCCGGTCAACGCGGGACCACCGCCCACCACGCAGCACTGCGCCCGCCCGACGCTAGCCGCGCGAACTACGCTTCCCGCCATGCCGACGCCACCGCGCGCACGCAGGATCCCCCGGCTGCGCGAGCACCACGGGCGCCGGTTCCAGGACCCGTACGACTGGCTGCGCGACGCCGACAACCCGGACGTCCTGGATCACCTGAGGGCCGAGAACGCCTACGCCGACGCGATGACCGAGCACCTGGAGCCGCTGCGCCAGCGGCTCTTCGACGAGCTCAAGGCGCGCACCCAGGAGACCGACATGTCGGTCCCGGTCGCCTACCGCGGCTGGTGGTACTACTCGCGGTCCTTCGAAGGCAGGCAGTATGCCGCGCAGTGCCGGCTGCCCGTCATCCCCGGCGAGCCCAGGCCCACCCTGGAGGGGCCTGCGCCGGACGCGGAGCAGGTCCTGCTCGACGGCAACGTGGAGGCAGCGGGCCACGAGTTCCTCGCGGTCGGCGACCTGGAGGTCAGTCACGACGGCGACCTGCTGGCCTACTCCCTGGACCTGGCGGGCGACGAACGGTTCGCGTTGCGGGTCAGGGAGGTCGGCACCGGGCGGGTCCTCGACGACAGCGTCCGCGACATCGGCTATGGGGTGGTCTGGTCGCTGGACAACCGCTACCTCTTCTACACCCGGCTGGACCAGGCCTGGCGGCCGTACCAGGTGTGGCGGCACGAGGTGGGACGTCCGGCGACGAAGGACGTCCTGGTCTTCGAGGAGACCGACGAGCGGTTCTGGGTCGGCGTCGGCGCCTCCCGGGACGACCAGCAGGTCATCGTCGCGGCCGGCTCCAAGACGACGTCGGAGACCTGGCTGCTGCACGCCGACGCGCCCACCGACCCGCTGCGCTGCGTCACCCCGCGGCGGGACGGGGTCGAGTATGACGTGGAGCCGGCCGGCGACCGCCTCGTCATCACCCACAACGCCGACCACCCGGACTTCTCGGTCTCGCAGGCGCCGTTGGGCTGCACCAGCGCCGAGCAGTGGACCCCGCTGCTGCCCACCGTCACGGGCGAGCGGATGCTCGGCGTCGACGCCTTCCGCGACCACCTGGTCCTGTCCCTGCGCAAGGACGGTCTCACCGGCCTGCGCGTCCTGCCGCGGGCCGGCGACGGCTTCGGCCAGCAGTTCGACCTGTCCTTCGACGAGCCGCTCTACACCGTCGGGGTGGGCGCCAACCCCGACTACGACGCGAGCGTGCTGCAGATCGGCTACGAGTCGCTGGTCACCCCCAGGACCGTCAGCGAGTACGACATCGCCGGCCGGACCCTCACCCTCCTCAAGCAGCAGCCGGTCCTCGGCGGCTACGACCCGGCCGGCTACGTCCAGCGCCGCGAGTGGGCCACCGCCACGGACGGCACGCTGGTCCCGGTCTCGTTGGTCTACAAGGCATCGACCCCGTTGGACGGCACCGCCCCCGGATACCTGTACGGCTACGGCGCCTACGAGACCTCCATGGACCCGTGGTTCTCGGTGGGCCGGCTGTCCCTGCTGGATCGAGGCTTCGTCTACGCGGTCGCGCACGTCCGCGGTGGTGGTGAGATGGGCCGCAGCTGGTATGAGCAGGGCCGGTTGGAGCACAAGGCCACCACGTTCACCGATTTCCTGGCCGTCGCGGACCACCTGGTCGGCCGGGGCCTGGTGCACCCGAAGCGCCTCGTCGCCGAAGGCGGCTCCGCCGGCGGCCTGCTGATCGGTGCCGCGGTCAACCTGGCGCCGGACCGGTTCGCCGCGGCGCTCGCGGGGGCTCCGTTCGTGGACCCGCTCACGACGATCCTGGACCCGACCCTGCCGCTGACGGTCGTGGAGTGGGAGGAGTGGGGCGACCCGCTGCACGATCCGGCGGCCTACGCCCGCATGGCCCGGTACGCGCCATACGAGAACGTCGGCCACGCCGACTATCCCGCGGTGCTGGCCACGACGAGCCTGCACGACACCCGGGTGTCCTTCGCCGAACCCGCCAAGTGGGTCCAGATGCTGCGCGACCGGGTGACCGGCGACCGGCCGGTACTGCTGCGCACCCAGATCGTGGCCGGGCACACCGGTCGCAGCGGCCGGTATGACGTGTGGCGCGAGCACGCCTGGGAGCTGGCCTTCCTCATCGACCAGGTATCAGCCTGGGAGCTGGTGTCCTCCTGAGGGCGTGCGCCATGGCCTGCTTGCCACGCTGGCAATGACCGCGTT
>DASSLY010000041.1:0-32908 GCA_035689185.1 Dermatophilaceae bacterium | reverse complement strand
AGCCTGGCTCTACATCATCTGGCACTGCTGGCAGAACAACACCGCCTACGACCCCGATCAGCACCACGCACTCCAACGCGTCCTCGACCACCAGAACAAGATCGTTTCGGAGGCGGCTTGACACAGGGCTACTCAGGCGGGCTCGTCCCGGGGCGGCCCGGTGATCCCGTCGCGGACGGCCGCCATCGCCTCGCCGAGGTCGGCGAACTGCTCGGGGGTGAGGTGGTCGACCAGGTAGGCGCGGACGCTTTCGACGTGCAGCGGAGCCATCGCGCGGATGGCTGCCTGCCCGGCGGGGGTGAGGACCAGCTCCACCCCGCGCCGGTCCTGGGAGCACGGCTGACGCAACACCCAGCCCCGCTTCTCCAGCCGTGCGGCGGTGTGCGTGAGCCGGCTGCGCGACTGCACGACGAGCTCGGCGATCTCGGACATGCGCAGGTGCCTGTCGGTGGCTTCGGACAGCATCGAGATGATCTCGTACTCTGACAGCTGCAGCCCGTGCTCCTGCAGGTCCCGGTCCAGCGCAGCCTCCAGCAGCCGGCTGCCTCGCAGGTAGGCTCGCCAATGGCGCTGCTCCTGCTCGTCCAGCCAACGGGCCGGCCGGGCATCGTCGCTCACGCTGGCTCCTCTCGGCTAGATAGTTGAATCGTAAACGATCGTACTCTATGGTGTCGCACGACAGCACATTTCCGGACGAAGGAGTACCCCCATGGCCAGCTTCTCAGACCTAACCCCTGGCATCTGGAAGGTCGACCCCGCGCACAGCGAGGTTGCCTTCGTGGCACGGCACCTGGTGGTCGCCAAGGTCCGTGGTGTCTTCACCGAGTATGATGCGACCGTCACCATCGGTGACTCACCGGAGAACTCCAGCGTCAGCGCGACCGTACAGCTGGCGTCCCTCGACACCCGCAACGCCGACCGCGACACGCACCTGCGCTCGGGCGACTTCTTCGACGTCGAGAACCACCCGACGATGACGTTCCAGTCGACCAAGATCACCCCAGACACCCTCGTCGGCGACCTGACCATCCGCGGCGTCTCCCGGCCGGTGACCTTCGACGTGACCTTCAACGGCGTCACCACCGACCCGTGGGGCAACACCAAGGCCGGTTTCGAGGCAGAGGCCGAGGTCAACCGCAAGGACTGGGACCTGGTGTGGAACGTGCCGCTGGAAGGCGGCGGCATGCTCGTCGGTGACAAGGTCAAGCTGACCATCGACGCCGAGCTCATCAAGTCGGCCTGACTCCCCTCTCCCCGCCCTCCCGTCCCCGCCTTCCCCTTCCCGCCTTCCCCCGCTTGTTGCTCGAAACGCACCGAATCAGGCCCTGAACCGGCCGAATTCGGTGCGGCGCGAGCAACAAGCGCGGGAGCGGGCGCGAGGCGGCGGGGCGCCGGGCGCGAGGCGGCGGGGCGCCGAGCGCGAGGCGGCGGGGCGCGGGGCGCCGGGCGACAAGTGGTTAGGCTGCCCAACCGGGCATCGGCCGCTCCACCAACCGACCCCTGAATCGGCCGAGGTCGCCCCGAGCGTGGGCGGCTTGGACCCGGTCGGCAACTTCTTGCGGTCGGTACACCATGTCGGGGAAGTCCCACCGCACCAGCTCCAGGCCGAGGTCCCTGATCCGGTCCTCACGCACCTTCTCGGCCAACACGACACGCGCTGCCGCGAGCCCCCCGGCGCCGGCAGGGTCGAACTGGCCAAGGTACTTGCCCGCCCCGTCCGCCTCGCCGACAGTGCCCTGCTCACGCCACAGCCCGTCCACGCGGGCCACCAGCCGGCCTCGGCGGTCATAGATCTCCACTTGGGCCCGAGGCAGCGGCAGCTCGAACTGGACGAGCCGGACGAAGGAGTAGGACTCAAACCAGTTCTCTCGACGCGGGTCGGCCAGCATGAGCCCTTGGTCGACCTTGGTCACGTTCGGCCACCCGCGCTGGAAGGCCCGCATCCGTTCCAGCTCTGCCCGGCTCACCAGGCGCTGGCGAACAGCCGCGTCCACCAGTGCAACCGCGTCGGGCAAGGGCAACGTGCGCAGGCAGTCGACCAGCGTGCGAGCCGGGATGGTCACCGGCATCCCGCCGCGATGGAGCACGTGCTCGGCGGGCAGTTCGCCGGGCTCCAGCCGGGCGATGCCGGCACTGCTGGCCGTCGCGAGGCGACTCCCCGAGGCCAGGCTGACCCAGGGTGGCAGGGCGAGCGGCGTGGGCAGCTGCCAGGCCAGCGCGGCGCTGTGGTGGCTGGCCGGCAGCCCGGGATGCACGAGCACGGCCGCCTGAGCCGTCATCAGGTGACGGTCCGTGCGGTCAGCGGCATCCCAGGCTGGCCCGTTCGCGTAGACGCCGCGGGCCCTCCGCACCAACAGCCCGTCCCGAACCGCCCGGTCCAGCACGCGCCGTGACAGGCCGGCGTCGATCCCGTCACGCAGGCGGAAGACCAATGGCAACTGGTCCAGCAGAACCGGCACGTCGATCATGAACGCTCAGCCTGGCAGCCGCCCGGCCACGCGGACCGAAGTTATCCACACCCTCCCGCTTGTTGCTCCGAGAGCACCGAATACGGCCTCCCCGACCCCGGATTCGGTGTCTCCGGAGCAACAAGCGGGGATGGAGGCGCTACCAGCGGGGATGGAGGCGCTACAGGGCGGCGGCGACGTCCAGCGCGGCATAGGTCAGCAACACCGACGCACCGGCCCGCTTGATCGCGACGAGCGACTCCAGCATGACCCGGTCCAGGTCGAGCCATCCATGACCCGCGGCGGCGTGCAGCATCGCGTACTCGCCGGACACCTGGTATGCCGCGACCGGCACGTCCGCGCGCCGCGCCACCGACGCCAACACGTCCAGGTAGGGCATGGCCGGCTTGACCATGACGATGTCGGCCCCCTCGGCCAGGTCCAGCCGCAGCTCGCGCAGCGCCTCCCGGCCGCCGGCCGGGTCCTGCTGGTAGGTGGCCCGGTCCCCGACCAAGGTCGACTCCACGGCCTCCCGAAACGGGCCGTAGAACCCCGACGCGTACTTCGCGGTGTAGCCGAGGATGGCCACGCCGGTGTGGCCGGCGCCATCGAGGGCTACGCGCACGTGCCCGACCTGGCCGTCCATCATCCCGGACAAACCGACCACGTGGGCACCGGCGGCGGCCTGCGCCAGCGCCATCGCGGCATACCGCTGCAGGGTCGCGTCGTTGTCCACCCGGCCGCGATCGTCCAGCACCCCGCAGTGTCCGTGGTCGGTGAACTCGTCCAAGCACAGGTCGGCCATCACCACCAGGTCGTCTCCGACCGTGTCCCGGACGGCTCTCAGCGCCACGTTGAGGATGCCGGCCGGGTCGTCGGCGCCGGAGCCGACGGCGTCCCGCCGGGCCGGCACGCCGAAGACCATGATCCCCCCGAGGCCGACCGCGACAGCCTGCTTGGCCACCTCGGGCAACGATGCCATGGAGTGCTGGAACACCCCGGGCATGGACGTCAGCGGGACCGGCTCCGCCACGCCTTCGCGGACGAACACCGGCAGCACCAGGTCGGCCGGGTGCAGCCGGTGCTCGGCCACCAGCCGTCGCATCGCCGGCGTCTGGCGCAGCCGGCGCGGCCGCTCAAGCGGGAACCCGTTCACCGGGCCTTTCGGCGGGCTGCGGCCTTCCGCTCGCTAGGCCGGACCACGGACTCACCCGCCTCGGCCGCGGCCAGTGCCAGGCCCCGGCCGTAGTCGGCCAGCGCGTCAACCAGGGCGTCCACGGTCGCCTCCGCGGCCAGCACGTCCACTCGCAGCCCGTGCTCCTGCGCGGTCTTGGCGGTGACCGGGCCGATACAGGCGACGATGGTCGACGGGTGCGGCTTGCCGGCGATGCCGACCAGGTTGCGCACCGTGGAGGACGAGGTGAACATGACCGCGTCGTAGCGACCGGTCTTGATCGCCTCCCGTACCCCCGCCGCCGGCGGCGCCGCCCGCACTGTCCGGTATGCCGTCACGTCGTCCACCTCCCAGCCGATCGCCTGCAAGCCGGCGACCAGGGTGTCGGTGGCGATGTCGGCCCGGGGCAGGAACACCCGGTTGATGGGGTCGAGCAGGTCGTCGTAGGGCGGCCACTCCTCCAGCAGGCCGTGAGCCGACTGCTCGCCGGCCGGCACCAGGTCCGGCTCCAGGCCCCAGTCCCGCAGCGCCTGTGCGGTCACGCCCCCGACGGCGGCGATCCGCAGCCCGGCGAAGGCCCGCGCGTCCAGCCCGAACTCGGCAAACTTCTCCCGGATCGCCCGCACGGCGTTGACCGAGGTGAAGCCGATCCACTCGTACCGGCCGGTCACCAGCCCCTTGATGGCGCGGTCCATCTGCTGGGGGGTCCGGGGCGGCTCGACGCTGATCGTCGGCACCACCTCCCCGGTCGCGCCGTACGTCTGCAGCCGGGACACCATGGTGCCCGCCTGGTCCTTGGTCCGGGGCACGAGCACCCGCCAGCCGAACAGCGGCCGGGTCTCGAACCAGGACAGCTGCTCGCGCAACTCCACCGTGCTCCCGACCACCGCTAGCGAGGGCAGCTCCACCCCTGCCGAGCCGATCGCCTCGGCCGCATCGGCGAGGGTGGTGACCGTGGTGCGCTGGGTGGTCGTCGTGCCCCGCTCGGTCAGCGCCACCGGGGTGGCCCCGTCTCGGCCGGCGGCCAGCAGGTCGACCAGCGCCTGCTGCAGGGAGGGCGGGGAGCCGAGCACCACCACGGTGACCTGGTCACCAACCGAGCCGCTCCAGTCCACCTTTGCGGTGACCTCGCTGACCACGTGCACGGCGCTCGAGCCGGCCGTGGTCAGCGGGATGCCCGCGTAGGCCGGGACCGCAGCGATGGCGCTCACGCCGGGCACGATCTCGAAACCGATCCCGGCCTTGCGCAACGCCAGCGCCTCCTCCGGCAAGCCGCTGAACGCTCCCGGGTCGCCCTCCATCAGCCGGACCACCAGGCCACCGGCCGGGGCGGACTTGGCCGTCTTCACCAGCAGCCGAGCCCGGGAGGCGTGGCTGAGCAGCGCACCCTGCTCGCCGGGCCCGGCGTCGACCAGTTCGACACCGGGGCGTGCGGCCCGGGCCACGTCCTCGCGCGTCGGCCGGTCGGCGACGACGACGTCCGCTGCGGCGATCACCTCGGCGCCGCGGACGGTGAGCAACCCCGGGTCGCCCGGTCCGGTGCCGACGAAGACGACGCGGGCGGGCGCGCCGGTGGTGGTGGACTTGCTGGTCGATCGGGTGGTCACGAAGCACGCTCCGTCGTGGTCGCAGCGGATGAGTTCTGGCGTCGGTCGGGCTGGCTGGGGGGGTGTGCGGGGGGAGGTGTCGGCGGGGAGCCGGAGGGCAACTGAGGCTGTATGCCGCCCGCGCCGTCGGCCAGCAGCATCACCGCGAGCGCCCGGCCGAGCTGCTCGGCCTGGTCCACCGGCCCCAGGACGGAACGGCGCAGGGCCAGTGTCCCGTCCACCGTGCCGGCGAACCCGCGCAGCGACAGCTCCAGGCCGTCCTCGCCCTCCACCACCTCGGCGAGCGCTCCGATGGGCGCGGTGCAGCCGGCTTCCAGGGCTTGGAGCAGGGACCGCTCGGCAGTGACGCAGGCGCGGGTGTCGGCGTCGTCCAGTGGCGCCACCGCCTCGGCCGCGGCCGTGTCATCCGCTCGGCACTCCACGGCCAGGGCACCCTGGCCCGGGGCCGGCAGCATCTGCAACGGGTCCAGCACCTGGCTCACCTCGGCCAGCCGGCCCAGCCGGGCCAGCCCGGCCCGGGCCAGGACCACCCCGTCAAGGCGACCGGCCGCGACATACCCGATGCGGGTGTCCACGTTGCCGCGCACGTCCTGCACGACCAGGCCCAACCCCAGCGCGGCGAGCTGCGCCGCCCGGCGCGGCGATCCGGTGCCGACGACCGACCCGTCGGGCAGCTCGCCCAGGGTGCGCCCCTGCCGGGTGACGACCACGTCACGCGGGTCCTCCCGGGCGGGGACCGCGGCAACGAGCAGCCCCGGCTGCGCAGCGACCGGCAGGTCCTTCAGCGAGTGCACGGCGAGGTCGACCTGGCCGGCCAGCAGCGCATCGCGCAGCGCGGAGGCGAAGACGCCGGTGCCCCCGATGTCGGTCAGCGCCGCGTTGCTGGTGTCGCCAAGGGTGGTCACGGGCACCACCTGCACCTCGTGCCCGCCGGCGCGCAGCCAGTCGGCGATCACCGCCGACTGTGCCAGGGCGAGCGGGGACCGCCGCGTTCCCAGTCGCAGGCTCATAGCAGCGGGCCCTTATCCGGTGGCGCGGACACCGCGGCGATGTCGTGCGGGTCGAGGTCGAACAGCTCCCGCAGGGCCTGCTCGTAGTCGCCCATCCCCTCGACCGTCAGCTGCTTGACCCGGATCGTCGGGGTGTGCAGCAGCTTCTCCACAACCCGGTGAACCGCGAGCTGCACCTCGGCCCGGTCGCGAGCGGACAGGTCCGGGACGCGCTGGTCCAGCCGGTTCAGCTCGGCTGCCATCACCTCGGCGGCGCGGGATCGCAGCGCGGCCACGGTGGGCGCGACCGCCGAGGCCCGGCGTCCGGTCAGGTAGGCCGCGACCTCGGCGACGACCAGGTCCTGCACCTGCTGGACCTGGTGCAACTGCTCCGCCTCGCTGCCGTCGGCGCGCAACCGTGCGCCCAGCTCGGCCAGGGCGAACAGCCGGACACCAGGCAGGGCGCCAACGGCCGGGTCGACGTCGCGCGGCAGGGCCAGGTCCACCACCACCACCGGAGTGGTCCGGCGGGGCGGGAAACTGGCGACCGACAGCACGTGACCCACGGCGCCGGTGCAGGACATCACCAGGTCCGCGTCGGCGACCGCTGCGGTCAGGTCCGCCCAGGGCCGAGCCCGGCCGCCCGACGCCGCGGCCACCCGTTCGGCCCGCTGCCTCGTGCGGCTCAGCACGACCAGGTTCCTCGCCCCCAACCGGCGCGCGGTCGCGGCCGTGAGACCGCTCATCGAGCCGGCGCCGACCAGGAGGACACGCTGCTGCTCCAGCGGGCCCAGCACCTCGCCCGCTGCGGCGATGCCGGCCTCGACGAGGGACACGGTCACCGAGTCGATGCCGGTGTCGGTGTGGGCCTTCTTGCCCACCCGCAAAGCCTGCTGGAACAACGGGTTCAGTGCGGTCACCGGACCTGCCTGCTGGGCGGACCTGAGCGCCTCGCGCAGCTGGCCGAGGACCTGCGCCTCGCCGACAGCCATCGAGTCCAGCCCACACGCCACCTGGAACAGGTGGGCGATCGCCCGGTCCTCGTAGTGCACGTACAGGTGCTCGCTCAGCAGCGGCAGCGGCACCCCGGCGGCGGCGGCGACGGCATCGCCGATCTCGCTCACCGCCCCGTGAAACGTCGCCGCCTCGGCGTAGACCTCCAGCCGGTTGCAGGTGGACAGCACGACCGCCTCGGTGACGCTGTCTCCCGCGCGGACGGCGCCGGTCAGGGCGATGGCCCGGGCCGGGTCGAGGGCCACCGCCTCCAGCACCTCCAGGGGAGCCGACCGGTGGGACAGTCCGAGCACCACCAGGCTCATCGGGCCACCTCCTGCAACGGCCGCGGAGCCCGCGCGGCCAGCGCCTTGCGCTGCTCGTGGAAGGCGAGGATCTGCAGCTCCGTGGCCAGGTCGACCTTGCGGATGTCCACGGCGGGCGGGACGTTGAGCACGGTCGGCGCGAAGTTGAGGATCGAGCGGACCCCGACCTCGACGAACCGGTCGCACACCTCCTGCGCCGCCGACGCGGGCGTGGCGATCACGCCGATGGCTACCCCGGTATCCCGGGCGATTTCGGCCAGCTCCTCGACCGGCCGCACCACCAGGCCGCAGATGCGTCGACCCAGGACCATGGGGTCGCGGTCGAACAGCGCCGCGATGTGAAACCCCCGGCTGCCGAAGCCGGAGTACGCCGCCAACGCCTGGCCCAGGTTGCCCAGACCGACGATGGCCACCGGCCAGTCGTGGGTCAGGCCCAGCTCGCGGGAGATCTCGAAGGCGAGCAGCTGCACGTCGTACCCGACTCCCCGAACACCGTAGGAGCCGAGGTGGGACAGGTCCTTGCGCAGCTTGGCCGAGCGGACCCCGGCCACGGTGGCGAGCTCTTCAGAGGACACCGAGGTGACACCGTGCTCGGCCAGGTCGGTGAGGGCGCGCAGGTACTCCGGCAGCCGCGCGACCGTGGCGTCGGGCACGCCCCGACTTCTGGCCTGGTCGGCGCTCACCGCGGTCACCGGCTCCTCTCGTCGTCAAGTCCTCAGCAGCGCGGCGACGCGGCGGCTTTACCACACGAGGACTGGAGCGCAGGGGTCGGGCCCACCCTACGTACTTGTGAACGCACGCACAAAGTCGCGCCCCGGCCGTAGCTTCTGGTAGGAGAGGTCAGGCCAACGCGGCGCGGAGCCGGGCCTCGTCGACCCGCCAGAAGTCGTGCTGGCGCCCGTCGACCAGCGTGACCGGGATCTGCTCGGCGTACCGTTCGGCCAGTTCGTCGTCGTCGGCGATCGAGCGCTCCTCGAAGTCGAGGCCGAGGTCGGCGGTGACCCTCGCCACGACCTCGCGGGCCTGGTCGCACAGGTGACAGCCGGGTTTGCCGATGAGCGTGACCCTCGGCGTGACCATGGCGTCATGGTATGCCGTCAGCCGGCTCCTTCTCGACGTTCGGCTGCGCCCGCTGCCGGGTAAGAAGCGGGCAAAGTTCCGGACCGGCCACCGGGTGAACGAGCAGAATCCTGGCACGGGCAGATGGGGGGACAGCGGGCGATGGCCACCTTCGGCAGTGTCCCCGCGCCCGCCGCCATGCTCGGCGCCGCCCGGGGCGGCGAGGTGGAGGCGGCGGTCGCGGGGATGCTGGCGCGGCTGTGGGTCCTGCTCAGCGCGACCTCCGGCGAGCCCGGGCAGGAGGTCGCGGCCGAGCGCCCCCGACCCGCCGGCCAGCCGGCATACCAGGGCGGGGTGGCCACCCAGCCGGGCGGGCAGGACAAGGATCAGCAGCGCATCGAGTCGCTGGTGGCCTTGGCCAAGGGCGGGGACGGCGAGGCGTTCGGGTTGCTGTACCGGGCCTACGTGGACGTCGTGTTCCGCTACGTGCTGGTCCGCGTCGGCGACCGCGCGCTGGCGGAGGACCTGACCGCCGAGACGTTCGTGCGGGCGCTGCGCCGGATCTCCACCTTCACCTGGCAGGGCAAGGACATCGCCGCCTGGTTCGTGACCATCGCGCGCAACCTGGTCGTGGACAACGCCAGGTCCGCCCGGTTCCGCCTCGAGGTGAGCATCCCGAACCCCGGCGAGGTGGACCCGCGGGTGGCCGGCGGCCCGGACGCGGAGGTGCTGCGCAGGCTGCGGGACGCCCGGCTGCTCGCCGCGGTGCGGGCGCTGAAGCCGGAGCAGGCCGAGTGCGTGGTGCTGCGGTTCCTGCAGGGGCTGTCGCTGGCCGAGACCGCCTTGGTGCTGGGCCGCAGCGAGGGGGCGGTGAAGCAGCTGCAGATCCGCGCCGTGCAGTCGCTGCGCCGCCAGCTCGGGGACGAGCCGCCCTGACGCGTAACCCGCACCGCCATCTCGTCGTTATCCGCACAGACAGCACAGGAGGGACCCACCATGCTGAGCCGCCGAGCAGACGCGGACCGCCTGCAGCGCGCGCTGGCGGGCGAGCCCTCCGCCGACCCAGCGGTGCAGCAGCTGGTCAGCGTCGCCGGGCGGCTGGTCGCGCTGCGCCCGCCCGAGTGGGAACCCTCACCTGCGTTCGTGGCCGGGCTGGGCAACCGGCTGGCCGCCGAGGCGATCTCCGTGCCCCGCCGGCCGGCCGCTGCGCGCCGACCGGCCGACGGGCCGGTCGTGCTGGTCCTGACCCGCGGTATGCCGCGACTGCTGGCCGCTGCCCTCGCGTCCGTGCTCGTGGTCGCCGGCAGCCTCGGCGCGGCGTCGCGGTCGTCGCTGCCGGGTGACACGCTCTACCCGGTTCGCGCACTGCTGGACCGGGCCCAGGTGCAGCTCGCCGGCAGCGATGCCGCCCGCGGCCAGCTCCTGCTGGCGCAGGCGCAGCAGCGGCTGGACGAGGCGCTGAAGCTCTCCCGGCGCGACCAGCCGGACCTGGCCCTGGTCCAGCAGGCGGTTCGGGACGCCGGGTCGGCCCTGGCGGTCGGGCAGCGGCTGCTGCTGGCGGAGTACTACCGCTCCGGTGACCCGGACCGGCTGGCCCAGATGCAACGAGCGCTCACCGAGCTGGGGGCCTCGCTCACCCAGCTCGGCACCCTCATCGGACTGGACGACGTCCTCGAGACGCTGCGGGAGCAGCTCTTCGGGGTGCAGGCAGCGGTAGAGCGCACCCGGGCGGTCTGCGGGCCTCCCTGCTCCGGGGTCGCCTCGCTGCCTCGACTGCCCACGATCGCGCCCCGTCCGCCCAGTGAGACGGCGCGCCCGCCGACCGGGACGCAGTCCGGCGCGCCGCCCGCCCCACCATCATCGACCGGCCGGCCCACCCCCGGCGAAAGGTCCAGCACGCCGACACGGCCGAGGACATTGCCGACCACACTGCCGACCACGCTGCCGACCACGCTGCCGACCACGCTGCCGACGACCGTGCCGACCACCGTGCCGACCACCGTGCCGACCACGCTGCCGACGTCCGAGACCACGCGGACCACGCGCGCGACGCTGCCGACGGTGTCGCCCGGTGTGTCGCTCTCCGAGCCAGGCGAGGTCACCATGAGCCGGCTGGTGGTGCCGTAGCGGGTCGATCCGGGGCCCGCCAGCTCGGGATGACTAGAAGAAGACCGACCGTCGCTGCATCAGCAGGGCGTAGAGGGTCTGCTGGATGGTCTCGCGGATCCGGTCCGTCAGGTCGAACACCACCATCGGGTCGTCCGCGGCGGTGCTGCCCAGCACGGAGGTGTCGACCGGCGAGCCGAACTCGATGATCCACTTGCTCGGCAGCGGGATCAGGCCCAGAGGGCCCAGCAGGGGAAAGGTCGGCGTCACCGGCAGGTACGGCGCCCCCACCAGGCGGGCGACCGGCTTCAGGTTGCCGAGCATGGGGTAGATCTCCTCGGCCCCGACGATCGAGCACGGAACGATCGGCACGCCGGTGCGCAGCGCCGCCGCGACGAAACCACCCCGGCCGAACCGCTGCAGCTTGTACCGCTCGCTGAACGGCTTGCCGACGCCCTTGAAGCCCTCCGGCCACACCCCGGCCAGCTCACCGGCCGCGAGGAGCCGTTCGGCGTCTGCGTTGGCCGCCAGGGTGGAGCCGCTCTTGCGGGCGATCTCGCCCACCACCGGGGTCCGGAACACCAGGTCGGCCGCCAGCATGCGCAGGTGTCGGTTGGCCGGGTGCTCGTCGTGGACGGCCACCTGGGTCATCAGCGAGTCCAGCGCCAGGGTGCCGGAATGGTTGGCCACCACCAGGGCACCGCCCTCGGCGGGGATGTGCTCGATGCCGCGAACCTCCACCCGGAACCAGCGCTTGTACAGCGGGCGGAGCAGCGGCAGGTAGGCGTGCTCGGTGAACTCCTCGTCGAAGCCGTACTCGTCCACGGTGTAGTCCCCCCGCAGCCGCCGGCGCAGGAACGCCAGCGTGTGCGCCACCTGGCGCTCCACCTCATCCCCGGAGAGCCCGCCGGCCCTGGCCGCGGCGCGCATGAGCGAGACCGCGACCGCCACCAGCTCCTCCAGCCCCGGCCGCGGCCCAACCGGCGACGTCGTCGCGGGCGCCGCCGGGACCGCATGCACTGCCCGAGCCGGAGTCCGTGCCGCCCATCCGGGGTCCGGGCGTGCCTGCGACGGGCCGTCGGACCGGGACCGCGACCCAGACGCAGCGGGGAGCCGGGCAGGGCTCGGCCGCGCAACCTTGGGCTGCGGCCGGTGGACCGAGGTCCGGGGCGCGGGTTGAGCGGTCACCGGCGGGGTTACCGGCTCGGGCAGCAACGGCGTGCGCTGCCGCCGAGCCCGCTCGCCACCGGCTCGGGCGGTGCCGGCGGCCAGCGCGGCAGCCGAGCGGTCGCGCCCCGGACCCCGCAGCGGCACGACCCGGCCACCGTCCGGCTGCTCGTTCATCGGTCCCCCCGTCCTGACGCCAGCGCGTGTGAAAGCACACCAGCCGCCGACCCGGCCAACCCATCCACCAGCGACCCGACCAGCGGGCCGATCGTGCTGCCGACCGACCCGACGACCCCGCTGCCTGGCAGACCGCCGCAAGCGTGGGCCGCGAAGTCCTCGAACGCGGCCCGGGTGCTGAACTGGGGCTCCAGCCCGAGCACGCTGCGCATCCTGGTGGTGTCCAGGCCGCGGCCGAAGGCCAGGTAGGCCATCTGGTCCGCCGAGAAGTCGGCCAACCCGGCCCGCCGGATGAACTGGCCGAGGAGGCCGCCGGCGTGCAGGGGCACCGGGACCGTGGGTCGCCCGGCCAGCCGGGTTGCCTGCTGGAGGCTGATCACCCCGTCACCCGCGACGTTCACCACACCGGAGGCGGGGCCGCTGGTCGCCAGGAGCAGGGCCTGCAGCGCGTCGCGTTCGTGCAGCAGCTGCAGCCGGGCGTCGTAGCCGAACGGCACCGGGATCACCGGCAGGGTGAAGTAGTCGGTGAGGCTGGTGCGGATTCCCGGGCCGACGATGTTGGCCAGCCGCAACAGGCAGACCTGCACCTCGGGACGGCGCCGGGAGAAGCCGCGGACGTAGCCCTCCACTTCCACCGAGTCCTTGCCGAACCCGGCGCGCGGCAACGAGCTCGGCGTCATCTCCTCGGTGAACAGCGCCGGGTCACGCGGGGACGCGCCGTAGACCGCGGCCGAGGACTTCACCACCAGCCGACGCACACTGGGCGCCTTCTGGCAAGCGGCGAGCAGCTGCATCGTCCCGATGACGTTGATCTCCTTCTGGGAGACCCGCCCACCGGCGGACACCGGGGTGGCGATCACGTTCAGGTGGACCACTGTGTCGACGTCGGCCTGAGCGATGATCTTGCCGATCATCGGGTTACGGATGTCGGCGCGGACGAACTCCGCCGACCCGATGTCGTGCGGGGGCGGGATGACGTCGACGCCGATCACCCGCTTGGCCAGCCGGGCGGAGCTGAGCAACCGCGCGAAGCCGCCGCCGAGGTACCGCGACACGCCTGTGACGAGGACGACCTCAGTCACGGCTGCCCACCCCTTGTCGGACGAGTGCTACTTCTTGTTGCGGCGCTGGTGCCTTGTCTTGCGCAGCAGCTTGCGGTGCTTCTTCTTCGCCATCCGCTTGCGACGCTTCTTGATAACTGAGCCCATGGACGATCCTTCGTGACGATGACGGTCTGCCGACGTTTGCAGCTACGCGGGCACGACCCACCGCACGGACGCCGATGGCCGCCAGCCTAGCGTGGGCCCGGCCGCGGTCACACCCCCGCCGTCCGCGGCGCGGGTCAGGCGGTATCGATGAAGGAGCTGCGCAGGTAGTCGTTCACCGCCCGCTCGGGCACCCGGAACGACCGGCCGACACGCACCGCGGGCAGGTCGCCGGCATGGACCAGGCGATAGACGGTCATCTTGGAGACCCGCATGATCGAGGCCACCTCGGCGACGGTCAGGAAGGACACCGCGCCGATGTCACGCTGCTCGCCCATGGGCGCACCTCGATCCGTGCGCGGGCGCAGCGCCGGCTTCCCCTCCGGCTAGAGGTCCACGTCCGTGCCAGGAGTCACCCTAGGGGCAGATGTGACTCCTGGGAAAGGTGAAAGCGGCAAACCGCCTAGTCGTGCCACACGTCCAGCCCGTGGGACGGGAAGACAGCCTGCCTGGTCGCCATGATCGCCCGGTCGACCGCGTCGTCGGGGTCCATGCCACCCGACCACGGCCGGTAGCCCAGCGATCCTGGCTCGGACACGCCATCCCCCATCCGCGCCGGCCCCGGCGTGCCGTACACCGCGCGGACGTGCTCCCGCCACTGCGCGGGGACCTGCGCATCCACAGGGATGGGGCGGTGCGCCGCGATCGCGGTCAGATGGGTCCAGGCGCGGGGAACGACGTCGACGAGCTCGTACCCGCCTCCGCCGAGCGCCACCCACCGTCCCTCGCAGACCTGGTGGGCCAGGTCGTGCAGCGTCTCGTAGGAGCTGCGCTGGGCATCCAGGGAAAGGGTCAGATGAGCGAGGGGGTCAAGGAAGTGGGAGTCGCATCCGTGCTGGGTGACCAGCACGTCGGGACCGAAGGCGGTCACCAGCGGCAGCACCAGGGCGTGGAACCCCCGCAGCCATCCGGCGTCGCCCGTGCCGGCGGGGAAGGCCAGGTTGGCCGCGCTGCCCAGCGCGCCTGGACCGCCGATGTCCCCGGGGAAGCCGGTGCCCGGGAAGAGCATGCGCCCGCTCTCGTGCAGGCTGATGGTCAGCACCCGGGGGTCGTCCCAGAAGATCTGCTCGACCCCGTCGCCGTGGTGCACGTCGACGTCGACATAGGCCACCCGACGCGCGCCGTGGTCGAGCAGCCACCGGATCGCCAGCGCCACGTCGTTGTAGATGCAGAATCCGGCGGCCCGGCCGGGCATGGCATGGTGCAGGCCGCCGGCAAAGTTCACCCCGTGGGCGGCCGCACCGGTCCACACCGCCTGCGCCACGTCGACCGAGCCCGCGGCCACGTGCGCGCTCGCCCGGTGCATGTCCGGGAAGGCCGGGTCGTCCTCGGTGCCCAGCCCGCGCGATCGGTCCGCGTCGCGCGGGTGCGCGGAGGCGTGGCGCACCGCCGCGACATACCCCTCGTCGTGGACGGTGCGAAGCATCGCGTCGGACAACGGCGGCGGGTTGACCACCGCGACGTCGTCCGCGTCGAACAGCCCGAACGCCCGGCACAGCCGGGCGGTGAGGTCGAGCCGGACCGGGTTCATCGGATGGCCGCGCCCGAAGTCGTAACTCGTGAAACTCTGGTCCCAGACGACCCGAGCCTGCGCAGCCATGATGGCACGCTACCTGCGCAGCCCCGGCTGCGATGACACGTGTGAGGAGATAGTTCATGCCCAAGAACCGCCTGCACCAGGAAGACGTCCTGGTCATCGGGCTGGGCCGGTTCGGGGCCGCGGCCGCGCTGGAACTGCATGACCTCGGTCACACGGTCGTCGGGATCGAGAAGGACGCCCAGCTGGTGGAGGACTTCTCGGGCCGGTTGGACAAGGTGGTGCACGCCGACGCGTCGCACCCGAACACGACGGCCCGGTTCTCCCACTTCAAGCTCGCGGTGGTGGGGATCGGGTCCTCGATCGAGTCGTCCGTCCTGTGCGCGGGCAACCTCATCGACGCGGGCATCGGCTCCATCTGGGCCAAGGCGGTCGGCCCCGCGCACGCACGGATCCTGCAGCGGATCGGTGTCCACCACGTCATATCCCCGGAGGCCGAGTCCGGCCGGCGGGTCGCCCACCTGGTCAACGGCCGGATGCTGGACTACATCGAGTTCGACGACGGTTTCGCCATCGTGAAGATGGCCCCGCCCCGGGAGACCATCGGCTTCACCTTGAGCCAGTGCCAGATCCGCAGCAAGTACGGCGTGACAGTGGTCGGCGTGAAGTCGCCTGGGCAGGACTTCAAGCATGCCGTCCCGGAGACCAAGGTCACCGCGTCGGACACGCTGATCGTCAGCGGCCCGAGCGAGCTGATCGAACGGCTGGCCGGCCGGCCCTGACTGCTCGCGACACCGGCTGGGTATGCCGGGCGGCTGGACATGCCGGGCGGCTGGGCATGCCGGGCGGCTGGCTGGGCCGGCGGCTGGGTATGCGGCTCAGCGCAGGATCGAGCTGGGCACCGACCCCGGGTCGGCACCGAGGGGCAGCACCATGGCCATCTCCTCCTCGCCGTCCTCGTCCCGGCTGGTCCGCATGGGGCGGCGGGTGTCGGTCGGCCGGAAACCGAAGCTGCTCGCGAACGCCACCGCGCGCCCGTTGTCGGTGCCGACCCAGTACGCCAGGTGGCTGCGCCCGTCCTCCCGGGCCTGTTCGGCACCGGCCTCCACCAGCTGCCAGGCCACGCCGTGACCGCGCTGGGCCGGTGCGACCCACAGGCCGAACAGTTCGCCGACGTTCGCGCCGGAGTCCTTGCCGGCCACGCCGAGGCTCACCACGCCGACGGCACGGTCGCCGACGACGGCGATCAGGCGCCGCGACCGGTTCATCCGCTGCCGCCAGAACTCCTCGTCGTAGGCCTGCTCCTGCTCCAGGGTGGCCACGAAGGCATCAGGAGACTCCCGCAGCGCCTCCAGCCGGATGTCGCGGTACGCGCGCCAGTCGTCCTCGCCCAAGGCTCGCACCGTGATCTCGCTCATGCGGCCAACCCTCTCACTGCCCGGCCTCCGCGGACCAACCCGGCATTGCGGGGATCTGCACGTCACGAGCCATTCGCAGCTCGTTCACACAGGCGTCGTTCGGGTGCGGCTCGGTGTTTCCCGTCTCGACGAACCCGCAGCGCCGGTAGAGCCGCCGGGCCGGCTCGTTGGTCTCGACCACGGACAGGAGCACCCGGCGCCGGCCCCGGCGCGCCGCCTCGGCAAGGACCTCCTCGACCAGCAGCCGGGCAGCAGACGTGCCGCGGCTGGCCGGGGCCACCCACATGGCGACCAGCTCCGCGTCCTGCGAGTTGGTGGACATCGCCTCGCTGTAGGTGGCCGAACCCACCGGTACCCCGTCGAGGGTGGCGAGGAACACCCCGTTGTCGCGGACCCGCTGCCGCCAGTGACGCTCGTCGAACTGGGCGGCGTCGGCATACCGGCTGCCGAACGCGAACGCGGACTCGTGCAGCATCTCCAGCCGGATCTCGCGATAGGTCGCCCAGTCCTGCTCGGTCAGCCTGGTCACGACGATCGGGGCCTCAGCCATTGCCGGACGCAAGCTCCTTGGACCGGTTGGCGGCAGCCTCGATCGCGGTGAGGAAGGCGGCGCGCACCTTGTGGTCGTCCAGCTGCCGCAGCGCCGCCATCGTGGTGCCGCCCGGGCTGGAGACCTGCTCGCGCAGCACACTCGGGTGCTGGCCGGTCTCCTTCAGCATGGTCGCGGCGCCGTACAGGGTCTGCACCACCAGCTCGGTGGCGGTCGCGCGGGGCATCCCGAGCAGCACCCCGGCCTCGATCATGGCCTCAACGACGTAGAAGATGTAGGCCGGCCCGGACCCGCTGATCGCGGTGACCGCGTCCTGGTGCTTCTCCGCGACGCGGACGACCTTGCCGCATGACCGCAGCAGCTCCTCCGCCTCGACCAGGTGCGCCTCGTCGCAGTGCTGGCCCGGGCTGACCGCCGCCATCCCCTGGTCCACCAGGGCCGGGGTGTTCGGCATCACCCGCACGACCGGCGTGCCCTCGGGCAGCCGGCGTTCCAGGAACCCGGTGGTGATGCCGGCCGCGAGACTGACCACCAGTGAGCCGGGGGTGATGAGCGGGGCGATCTCCTCGACCAGCCCGGCCATGTCCTGCGGCTTGACCACGAGGACCAGGGTGCGCGCGGCGGCCACCGCCGCCGCGTTGGGGAGGACGCGCACGGCATACCTGCTGGCCAGTTCCTCCGCGCGTTGCTCGCGCGGCTCGGTGATGACCACGTCGGCCGGGTCGCGGCCGGCCCGCAGCAGTCCGGACAGCAGCGTCTCGCCCATCACGCCTGCCCCGAAGATCGCCAGCGTCGCCATGTCAGCTCCTGCCCGCGAGGGACCGGAGGAAGAACATCGCGTTGGCCGGGCGTTCGGCCATCCGTCGCATCAGGTAGCCGTACCAGTCCTGCCCGTACGGCAGGTACACCCGCATCCGGTCGCCCCGGTCGGCGATCCGCTTCTGCTCCTCGGTGCGGATGCCGTAGAGCATCTGGTACTCGAACGAGCCGGATTCTCGGCCCTGCTGCTTGGCCAGGGCCTGCGCGATCTCCACCAGCCGGGGGTCGTGGCTGGCCACCATCGGGTAACCCGGCCCGGCCATCAGCACCTTCAGGCACCGCACGTAGGACTTGTCCACGTCCGCGGCGTCCTGGTACGCGACCCGGTCCGGCGCGTCGTAGGCGCCCTTGCACAGCCGCACCCGGCTGCCCTCGTAGCTCAGGTCGCGGCAGTCGGCCTCGGTGCGCCGCAGGTAGGACTGCAGCACAGCGCCGACCCACGGGAAGTCCTGCCGCAGCTCGCGCAGGACGGCCAGGGTCGAGTCGGCGGTGGTGTGGTCCTCCATGTCCAGCGTCACGGTCGTCCCCGCGTTCGCCGCGGCCCGGCAGATGTCTCGGGCGTGTGTCAGCGCCACCCGCTCGCCCTCCCCCGGCAGGGCCTGGCCGATTGCGCTCAGCTTGACGCTGACCTCCACCGTCCCGCCGGCGGTCAGCCCGGCCTCGGCCAGCGAACGCAGCAGCTCGACGTACTCGTCCCTGGTATGCCGCGCCCGGTCCAGGTCGGTGGTGTCCTCGCCGAGGTAGTCGATGCTGGCGCAGCGGCCGGTCTCGGCCAGCGCAGCCGCGGCCTTGACCGCGGCCTGGGTGGATTCGCCCGGTACGTAGCGCCGGACCACCTCCCGGCTGACCGGGGTCGACAGCACCAGGTCCCGCACCCGGCTGCTGCGGGACAGCCGCAGCAGACCCCCTCGCAGCACCGCGCTCGTGTCCACCACGGGCACAGGCTAGTGGGCGGGTCAGGGCGTGCGGCGGGACAGGGTCAGCGACCCGAGCATGATCGCGGCGACGGCGAACCCGGCGACGATGCCGACGTCCTGCAGCACCTGTGCCGTCTGGCCCGGCGAGCCGGTGAGGAAGCGCATCGCGTCCACCGCATAGGACAGCGGCATCAGATCGGACAGCCAGCGCAGCACGGTCGGCAGGCCGTCCCGGGGCGTGAGCAGCCCGCAGAGCAGGAACTGCGGCAGGACGAACGCGGGAAGGAACTGCACCGCCTGGAACTCGGTGCGGGCGAAGGCGCTGGTGAACAGACCGACGGCGGTGCCGAGCACCGCGTCGACCACGGCGACCAGGACCAGCTGCCACACCGGGCCGGCGACGTCCAGTCCGGCGACCCAGATGGCGAAGGCCGAGGCGACCAGCGCCTGGACCACGGCGAGCGCACCGAACGCCAGGGCGTAGCCGCCGAGCAGGTCGGCCTTGCCGAGCGGGGTGCTGAGCAGCCGCTCCAGGGTGCCGCTGGTCCGTTCGCGCAGGGTGGCCACGCTGGTCACCAGGAACATGACGACGAACGGGAAGACACCGAGCAGCGGGGCGCCGATCCGGTCGAAGACGGCGGTTCCGGTGTAGACCCAGGCCAGCAACCCGATCAGGACGCAGGGCAGGACGAGGATCATCGCCAGGGTGCGGTGATCGGCGCGGACCTGCTTCAGCACCCGGCCGGCGGTGACCAGGGCGAGGGCGGGGTTCATGCCGCGACCTGCTGCTCGACCAGCGCGAGGAAGCCCTGCTCCGGGTCGCCGGAGCTGCTGTGCCCGACCAGCTCGGCGGGGGTCAGATCGGCGAGCAGCCGGCCCTCGCGCAGCAGCAGCAGCCGGTCGCACCGGGTGGCCTCGTCCATCACGTGGCTGGACACCAGCAGGGTGGTCCCGCCGGCGGCGAGCCGGTGGAACAGCGCCCACAGGTCGCGACGCAGCACCGGGTCCAGGCCCACGGTGGGCTCGTCGAGCACGAGCAGCTCCGGGTGGCCGACCAGGGCCGCGGCCAGGGAGACGCGCGAGCGCTGCCCGCCGGAGAGGGCCCCGACCCGGTCCTCGGCCCGGTCGGCCAGGTCGACTTCGACGATCGCCTGATGCACCGACCGCCGCGACGCGCCGAGGATCCGGCCGAAGTAGGCGACGTTGTCGCGGACGGTCAGGTCGGCATACACGCTCGGAGCCTGGGTGACGTAGCCGACCCGGCGGCGCAGGCCGGCCGACCCGGCGGGCTCGCCGAGCACGGTCACGGTGCCCGAGGCGACCAGCTGGACCCCGACGATGCTGCGCATCAGCGTGGTCTTGGCGCCACCGCTGGGGCCGAGCAGCCCCACGACGGAACCGGCGGCTACCGCGCAGCTCAAGCCGGGCAGCACGACCTGCCCGCCGCGAACCACGCGGAGGTCGAGCACCTCCACCGCGACACTATTCACCATGTGATGAATCTAGTCCTCGCGGAGCATCCCGGCTAGGTTCGCCGACGAGATAGTGCTGCAGGGTCGGCGCCACGATTGCCACCAGCTGCTCCTTCGATGCCCGCGCCACCGGCGGGAAGCCGATCACGAACCGCATCAGCGCCAGCCCGATCATCTGCGAGGCGGCCACCCCGGCCCGCAGCTCCGGGTCCGGCACCTGCAGCCGCTGCGCGACCCGGCCGAACACCTCCCGGCCCATGAACTCGCGCACCATCCGGGCCGCCTCCTCGTGGCTGACGGCCGAGCGCAGCAGGCCGAGGAAGGCGTCCCTGGCCGCCGGCACCTCCCACACGTCCAGCACCGCGGTCGCCAGGCGCACGCCGACCTGCTCCGCCGGCCCGGCCAGCACCCCAGCCACGAGGTCCGCGGGACGCACCGGCAGCTGCATCGCCGCCACGAAGACGTCCGGCTTGCCGTCGAAGTAGTGGTGCACCAGGGAGGGGTCGACGCCAGCCGCGCGCGCGATCGAGCGCAGCGACGCCGCGTCATACCCGACCCGGGCGAACTCCACGCGAGCCGCGGTCACGATGGTCCCCCGGGTGTCCCCACCACCGGCCCGTCGGCCGCGCCGCGGGACCCGCGGGACGGGGGCGCGCGAGGTCATGGCGGCCACGGTAACTACTCCTAGGCTGCTCTCGTGCCGGAGACACCGCTGGACATCGCCCGGACCTTCGTGGAGTTCACCGACCCCGACAACGAGGCCCAGCGGCTGCGCTGCGACCTGACCTTCCTCACCTCGTCCTGGACCTGCATCTTCGGCAGCGGCTGCCACGGCATCTACCGGGACCGCCCGGACGACGGGTGCTGCACGTTGGGCGCGCACTTCACCGACAAGGACGACGTCCGCCGGGTCCGCAAGGTCGTGGCGGAGCTCGGCGAGGACGAGTGGCAGTTCGCCGACGTCGGCCGCCGCGAGGGCTGGCGGGAGGACGACGACGGCACAGCCAAGACCAGGGTGGTCGACGGCGCGTGCATCTTCCTCAACCGGCCCGGCTTTCCCGCCGGCGCCGGCTGCGCGCTGCACCAGCACGCGGTGCTGCACGGCAGAGCGCCGCACGAGGCCAAGCCGGACGTCTGCTGGCAGCTGCCGATCCGCCGGTCCTACCGCACCGTGGAGCGGACCGACGAGACGTCATACCTGGAGGTCACTATCGGTGAGTACGACCGCCGCGGGTGGGGACCCGGCGGGCACGACCTGGACTGGTACTGCTCCGGGAGCCCGCAGGCCCACGTCGGTCGCGAGCCGGTGTTCCGCAGCTGTGTCGCCGAGTTGGTCGAGCTGATGGGCAAGGCCGCGTATGACGAGCTGGTGCTCCGCTGCGAGGCGCACCTGGCCGCGGTGCGTGCCGCGCGGGCGACGGGAGCCGGTGCGACCAGGACGTTGTTGCCGCTGCTGGTGCACCCTGCGACCCTGGCGGCCGAGCAGCGGAAGCGCTGACCCACCCGTGCTGGAGCCGATCCCGAGCCCGAACATCTGGGCCGACCCGGCCGCCTACGAGCTGGAGAACCTCGGCGCGGACCCGGACGGCCGGATCGAGCAGGCGATGGCGGCGGTCCACGACTGGGCCGGCGGACACCTGCTCGACATCGGCTGCGGGAGCGGGTTTCACCTGCCGCTTTTCGCCCGGCGCGCGGCCCAGGTCACCGGAGTCGAACCGCACCCGCCGTTGGCGGCGCTGGCCCGTGCCCGGGTCGCCGGCCTGGAACACGTCCGGGTGCTGCTGGCGCCTGCCCAGGCGCTGCCGCTGCCCGAGCACAGCGTGGACGTCGCCCACGCCCGGTGGGCCTACTTCTTCGGGCCGGGCTGCGAGCCCGGGCTGGCAGAGCTGGAGCGGGTCATGCGACCGGGCGGCACCGCCTTCGTGGTGGACAACGACGCGACCCGGTCCACCTTCGGCCGATGGTTCCGCCGGGCGCACCCCGGCTACGACCCGCTGGCCGTGGAGCGGTTCTGGCGCCGGCACGGCTGGCAGCGTGAGCGGCTGGACATCCGCTGGTCGCTGCGGTGCCGGGAGGACTTCGCGGCGGTCGTGCGGATCGAGTTCGCCGGGCCGGCCGCCGAGGCGATCCTGGCCGAACACCCGGGCACCAACGTCGACTACGCGGTGAACCTGTGGTGGCGGCAGTTCGGCTGAGGTATGCCGCGTGTCCCGGGCTGGCCTGTCGGCCGGTCTGTCGGGCTGGCGGCCGGGCTGTCGGCCGGTCTGTCGGTCTGTCGGTCTGTCGGCCGGTCTGTCGGTCTGTCGGCCGGTCGGCCGGTCGGCCGGTCTGTCGGCCGGTCGGCCGGTCTGTCGGTGCGGGCACCTAGGTTCGCGGGCATGGCGACGAGAGCGGCACGGGCGGTGGGCTACCGGTGCTCGGAGTGCGGTTGGACCGCAGTCCGGTGGGCGGGCCGGTGCGGGCAGTGCCAGGCCTGGGGGACCGTCAGCGAGATCGGCGCGGCGGCGGTCCGCACGGCCGCCGCGGTGGTCAGCGACCGCGCGGCGCCGCGGATCGGGGAGGTGGACGCCCGGCGCGCGTCGGCCCGGTCGACCGGGGTCGGGGAGCTGGACAGGGTGCTCGGCGGGGGGCTCGTCGCCGGCGCCGTAGTGCTGGTGGCGGGAGAGCCGGGCATCGGCAAGTCGACGTTGCTGCTGGACGTGGCCGCGCGGGCCGCGCGTTCCGGCCAGGACGTGCTCTACGTCAGCGCAGAGGAGTCGGCCGCCCAGGTCCGGGTGCGGGCCGAGCGGATCGAGGCGATGGCAGCGTCGCTGTACCTGGTCGCCGAGACCGACCTGGCCACCGTCTTGGGCCACGTCGGGCAGACCCGCCCCGGCCTGTTGGTGGTGGACTCGGTGCAGACCATCGCCAGCGCCGAGGTCGAGGGCTCGGCCGGCAACGTCGCTCAGGTCCGGGAGGTGGCAGCCGCGCTGATCCAGGTGGCCAAGTCGCGCGGCATCTCGGTGCTGCTGGTCGGGCATGTCACCAAGGACGGCTCGATCGCCGGTCCCCGGGTGCTGGAGCACCTGGTCGACGTGGTGGTGCAGTTCGAGGGTGACCGGCACTCCCGGCTGCGGGTGATGCGGGCGGTGAAGAACCGCTACGGCCCTACCGACGAGGTGGGCTGCTTCGACCTGTCCGAGGTCGGCATCGTCGGCCTGCCCGACCCCAGCGGGTTGTTCCTGTCCAGCCGCGACCTCGTCGTGCCCGGCACGTGCGTGACAGTGACCCTGGAGGGGCGCCGACCCCTGGTGACCGAGGTGCAGTCGCTCGTGGCCCCGTCGGCGGCGCCCGCCCCCCGGCGCACCACCAGCGGCATCGACGGCGCCCGCGTGGCGATGGTCCTTGCCGTCCTCGACCGGCGCGCCGGCATCCCCGTACGGCAGGCCGACTGCTATGTCGCCACCGTCGGGGGGGTACGCCTGGGCGAGCCGGCCGCCGACCTCGCGGTGGCCCTGAGCGTCGCCAGCTCGGTGCTAGACCGGGCGGTGCCATCCGGGACGGTCGCTTTCGGCGAGGTGGGCCTGGCCGGCGAGATCAGGCCCGTCACAAGCATCGGCCGCCGCCTGGCGGAGGCGGCCCGCCTGGGCTTCAGCCATGCGGTGGTCCCCCCCGGGGCCCTGGGATGCGGCCCGGTCCCTGAGAGCATGCGGGTCACCGAGGTCGCCGACGTGTGGACCGCCTGCCGGCTCATGGCCGGACCACCCGGCGACGAAAGGCGCGGCGTAGCGGGTAGCGGGGTGGCTGAGGTGGCACGAATCGGCGCCTCCGCCGCCCCGGTGGCGGGTCTCGGGTAGGCAGCAAGACTCGGCTGCGTGTTGTCGCGGATCCCTCGCCTGACGTGGCGGCGGTCGCCGCGCTGCTGAAGCGACCGTCCTTCCCGGCGTCACGGCCACCCTGCCTGTTATCGCGGCCACGCGCGCCTAGCTATCGCGGCCACACGCCCGGCGTCACGGCCACACGCGCCCAGCTATCGCGGCCACACGCGCCCGGCGTCACGGCCACACGAGCCCGGCGTCACGGCCACACGAGCCCGGCGTCACGGCCACACGCGCCCGGCGTCACGGCCACACGCGCCCGGCGTCACGGCCAAACGCGCCTAGCTATCGCGGCCACACGCGCCCGGTGTCACGGCCACGCGCCCGGTGTCACGGCCACGCGCCCGGTGTCACGGCCACGCGCCCGGTGTCACGGCCACACGCCCGGCGTCACGGCCACACGCCTGTCAGATGGCCGACTCACGCCCCGGGAAATGGGCCTGCCAACCCGGCGAGAAGGCAGCGGGAACCGGCATACCCACGTCGACCATGGCAGCCCGGATTCGCTGCAACGTCTCCGCGGGCTCGACCCACAAGCCTCGGGACCGCACGACCACCAGCCGCCACCCGTTGCGGTCCATCCACTCCCTCCGGTCAATGTCGCGTTGCCACTGGCGGTCGGACTCCGCGTGCTGCCGCCCGTCATACTCCAGTGCCAGCTTGTAGCCCGGATAGCTCAGGTCGAACCGCAACACCCATGCGCCGTGCTCGTCCCGCACGATCAAGTTGACCGTGGGTTCGGGCAGGCCGGCTAGCACCACGAGTAGCCGCAACCGAGTCTCCGGTGCCGAGTCGACGCCCGCCCGGCAGAGCGTGGCAGCACGCCGGGCAGCGACGGCGCCCTTGCCGCGCCAGCCGCGCGCGGTCCCGAGCAGGCCCTCGGGCGTGACCAGGCCGCGTCGGATCAGGGCGTCGCCGACACAGACCAGGTCGACGAGATCAAGCTGGCCGGCCAAGTCGAGGAACAGCTGCGCCGGCGTGGACACGGGCAAGCCCGCCACCGTCGTGACCTCCGGCGGCACGGTGTGCTCATGGCTCGCGACACCGGCGCGGCGCGGCCGCCGTGCTCCCGCCGGGACGCTGATGTGCGTCCGAGACTGGTGCGGGACCCAAACCCCCCATAACTGTGCGGCGGTGTGGTGGCTGACGTGGCTCCCGGGAGGCGCGAACGACAAGGCTGCCCGGGAGCGGACGGCCGCGGCCGACGCCGTGCCCGCGGAGACGTACGTGTCGTAGAACACCCGCTGGTATCCCTGGCCCAACAGCAGGGAGACCCGCACCCCGAGCGAGCGAGCCGTAGATCGGCTCAGGACCTCAACCTGCGGCGGACTAGGGCGAGCGGACGTCACCGGCCCATCCTGCCGGCAAGCTGCCGATCCCCGGCCAGGTTATCCACAGCCTTCGTATGACGTGGGGTCGCCGATGTGCGCCCCACGCCCCGTCATCGCCGGATTGCGCAAAGACACGGGCGGCCCCGCCCTCCCACGCCCCGTCACCGCCGGATTGTGCAAAGACGCGGCCAACCCGCCCACCCCAGGCGCCGTCATCGCCGGATTGTGCGAAGACGCGGCCGAGCCGACCCACCCCGGGCGCCGTCATCGCCGGATTGTGCGAAGACGCGGGCCAGCCGACCCACCCCGGGCGCCGTCACCGCCGGATTGTGCAAAGACGCGAGCGAGCCGACCCACCCCGGGCACCGTCATCGCCGGATTGTGCAAAGACGCGAGCGAGCCGACCCTCCCACGCGCCGTCGGTCAGGACCGCCGTAGCACGCCGTGCCCGAAGCGGGCGACCTCGACCCGCCCGCCCGCCACCCCGACCCCGGTGCCGTGCAGGGGCGTCCAAGCAACGGCAGACAGGTCCTCGGGCAGCGCCAGGGAGGCAGGCGTCGCGCTCGGGTTGACCACGACCAGCACCTGCTCGCCGCGCAGGTAGGCCAGCGGGTACCCCTCGCCGAGCAGCCGCAACGAGGCGCGCGGGGAGAGCTCGGGGGTCGCGCGCCGCAGGGCGATCAGGTCGCGCACCAGGTGAAGGACCGACGCGGGGTCGTCGCGCTGGGCTGCCACGTTCGGCCGGCTCGGGTCGGGGTCGACCGGAAGGTAGAGGTCGGCCGCCGGCGCGGCGGAGAAGCCGGCGTTGGCCGTGCCGTCCCACTGCATCGGGGTCCGGCAGCCGGCCCGGTTGTATGTGGCGTGGACGACGCTGCCTTCGACGTCGGGCAGGCCCGGCAGGTAGCGCATGCCGATCTCCTCCCCGTAGTAGACCGAGGGGATCGACGGCCAGGTCAGCAGGAACGTCCACGCCGTCCCGAGCTGGACACCGCTTCGGCTGCCCATGGCCAGCCGGGAGTAGTCGTGGTCCGCCGAGGCCAGCAGCGTCAGCCGGTCGCCGCCCAGCTCGGCCGTGCGCCGGCGCCACAGGTCCAGGAACGTCCGGGGCGACCCGCAGCCGGCCTCGTCGAAGTAGCACGGCCCCTGCGCGACCCACGGCAGCGACCCGGCTGCCCCGTTGTCGAACAGCGAGCCGTGGACCGCGTCGATGACCAGCAGGAAGTCCGCGTCAAAGGCGGGCGGCCCGTCCACCGAGGGCTCGAAACCCTCCGGGATGAGCACCGCGTCCGGGTACGCCCGGTCGAGCCAGGCGCGCAGCTCCTGCCAGAGCCGCACCGTCTCCACCCATCCGGGGTCGTCCTTGACCAGCGAGAACGCCATGTCGACCCGGAACCCGCTGACTCCGCGGTCCAGCCAGTAGGCCATCACCTCCCGCAGCGCGGCCCGGTTCCGCATCGGCCCGGGGGCGTCGACAGGCTGGCGCCACGGCTGGTCCGGGTCGGCTCGTGCGTAGCCGAAGTTCAGCGCGGGCTGCTCGTCGTAGAAGTTCTTCAGGTACCACCGGCGCTCGGAGACGGGCACCAGCCGGTCCCCGGGCCGATCGGCCCAGACGTAGCGGTCCAGCCCGTCCCCGGCCAGCGCCGCCTGGAACCAGTCGTGCTCCACCGAGGTATGCCCGGCCACCAGGTCCAGAACCACCCTGATGCCGCGCTCCCGGGCCGCGTCGACGACGGCCACGAGGTCCTCGTTGGTGCCGTAACGCGGCGCGACGCGCAGGTAGTCCGACACGTCATACCCCGCGTCCCGGAACGGGGAGGCAAAGCAGGGGTTGAACCAGATCGCGTTCACCCCCAGCCAGGCCAGGTGGTCCAGGTGGGCGAGCACACCGGGAAAGTCGCCGACCCCGTCGCCGTCGGAGTCGGCGAAGCTCTGCGGGTAGATCTGGTAGAAGACTGCGTCGGCAAGCCAGCTCATGCAACGGGATCGTGCCACCTCTTGCACGGCTACGATGTGGCTCGTGGACCGGGGCGAGGAGGAGCTGCTTCGCGCCACCTTGGCGGCGGTGGCCCCCGGGACCGACCTGCGCGACGGGCTGGAGCGCATCCTGCGCGGACGCACCGGTGCCCTGATCGTGCTGGGCCACGACCGGGTCGTCGACGCGATGGCCACCGGCGGCTTCCCGCTGGACGTCGAGTTCTCCAGTACCCGGCTGCGGGAGCTGGCCAAGATGGACGGCGCCATCGTGCTCGACCGCGACGGCACCCGGATCGTGCGGGCCGCCACGCAGCTGCTGCCGGACCCCTCGATCGAGACCAGCGAGTCCGGCACCCGGCACCGGACGGCCGAGCGGGTGGCCAAGCAGACCGGCTTCCCGGTCGTGTCCGTCAGCCAGTCGATGCAGATCGTGGCCCTCTACGTCGGCAACCTGCGCCACGTGCTGGAGGACAGCACCACGATCCTGTCGCGGGCGAACCAGGCACTGCAGACCCTGGAGCGGTACAAGGCGCGGCTGGACGAGGTCACGGGCACCCTGTCGGCCCTGGAGATCGAGGATCTGGTCACCGTCCGGGACGTCGCCGCGGTCGTGCAGCGGCTGGAGATGGTCCGCCGGATCAGCGAGGAGATCCTCGACTACGTGGTCGAGCTCGGCGCCGACGGCCGGCTGCTGGCCCTGCAGCTGGACGAGCTCACCGGCGGCGTCGGCAACGAGCGCGAGCTGGTGATCCGCGACTACCTGGACCACAACCGCACGTCGGCCATGGTCGAGGAGATCCTCGCGGCGCTGCAGGAGCTGGACTCCACCGAGCTGCTGGACCTGTCCGCCGGTGCCAAGACCCTGGGCTTCGCCATCGTCGGCGACGCGCTGGACTCCGCGGTGAGCCCCCGCGGTTACCGGCTGCTGTCCAAGATCCCCCGGCTGCCCGGCGCGATCGTGGAGCGACTGGTCGACCACTTCGGCGGCCTGCAGAAGCTGCTCGCCGCCAACCTGGAGGACCTGATGGCGGTCGACGGCGTCGGGGAGCACCGGGCCCGCGCGGTCCGCGAGGGGCTGTCCCGGCTGGCCGAGACCAGCATCCTGGAACGCTACGTCTGACGCGTGGGCCACCCGCTGCACGAGCCGGTCCTGCGCTGGTACGCCGCCTGCGCGCGCGACCTGCCCTGGCGGGCGCCCGGCGCCACCCCGTGGGGGATTGTCGTCTCCGAGGTGATGCTGCAGCAGACCCCGGTCGCCAGGGTCCTTCCGGCCTGGTACGAGTGGCTGTCCCGCTGGCCCTCCCCCGCGGCCCTGGCCGCCGCCTCCCCCGGCGACGCGGTCCGGGCCTGGGGCAGGCTGGGCTACCCCCGCCGTGCCCTGCGGCTGCACCAGGCGGCGGTGGCGATGACGACCCGGTATGCCGGCCAGGTCCCGGACACGGTGGACGCGCTGCGCGCGCTACCCGGGGTCGGCGGTTACACGGCCGCGGCGGTGGCCAGCTTCGGCTTCGGCGTGAGGACCGCGGTGGTCGACACCAACGTCCGGCGGGTCCACGCCCGAGCCGTCACCGGGGTGGGCCGAGCGGAACCGTCGCTGACCCGGGCCGAACACGCGCTGGCCGAACGGCTGCTGCCCGAGGCCCCCGACGTGGCCCGGCGGTGGAACGTCGCCGTGATGGAGCTCGGTGCGCTGGTCTGCACGGCCCGGGCGCCACGGTGCGCAGCGTGCCCGGTCGCGGACCGGTGCGCGTGGGCGCGAGCCGGCCACCCGGCATACCAGGGTCCGGCGCGGCGCGCGCAGAAGTTCGAGGGAACCGACCGGCAGGTCCGCGGCGCCCTGCTCCAGGTGCTGCGCACGGCCGAAGACGCCGTCACGGACGCCGAGCTCACGGCTGCCTCGCCCACGGACCCGGCCCGGCGGCGGCGGTGCCTGGCCGGCCTGGTCGCCGACGGGCTGGTCGAGCCGCTGCCCGCCGGCCGCTACCGGCTCCCGGCCAGGTGAGGTACTGGGCGCTCGCGGTCGCCGCGTTCCACCGGCAGACGCAGTACCGGCTGGCGATGGCGGCGGGGCTGTTCACGAACGTGGTGTTCGGCTTCATCCGCTCGGCCATCATGTTCGCGGCGCTCGACAGCGGCGGCTCAGCGGCGTTGGCGGGGTACACCAAGGGCTCGGTCAGCGCCTACATCTGGCTGTCCCAGGGACTGCTCGGCGCGGTGCTGCTGGGCATGGGCAGCTCGGAGATCGGCGAGCGGATCCGCACCGGCGACATCGCCATCGACCTGATCCGCCCGGTCGACGTCCAGCTGTCCTACCTGGCCGGCGAGCTGGGCCGGGCGACCTACACCTTCATCCCACGCGGCGTGCCGAGCGTGCTCGTCGGTGCGCTGACATTCGGCCTGGTGCTGCCCGCGACCCCGCTGCCGTACCTGCTGGGCCTGGTCAGCATCGTCCTGGCGGTCGGCGTCTCGTTCCTGGTCCGGTTCCTGCTGGTCGACGTTGCCGGCTTCTGGGTGACGCAGAACCGGGGGATCCTCACCGTCTACACGGTGTCGGCCACCTTCCTGGCGGGACTGTTCGTGCCGGTGCACATCTTCCCGGACTGGCTTCGCGCAGTGGCCCGGCTCACCCCCTTCCCGTCGATGCTGCAGGCACCGGTCGACGTGCTGTCGGGACGGGTCCTCGGCGGGGAAGCGGTCCAGGTGGTGGGGCTGCAGCTCGGCTGGTTTGTCCTGGCACTGGTCCTGGGCCGGGTTGTGCTGCGGCGCGCGACCCGCAAGCTCGTGGTCGGTGGCGGCTGAGGTGTCGGCGCAGGCACGAGCCGGGACCGGTTCGCGGACAGCCGGGCAGGTCGCGGGATCGGCGAGCCGGATGTCGGCGAGGTTCGCGCCATACCGGGCGGTGATCGGGTCGCGAGTCCGCGCGCAGCGGACCTACCGGGTCTCCTTCGCGCTGGACCTGTTCGGCGCGCTGCTGGTGGGCTTGGTCGAGCTGGGCGAGATGTGGGTGATCCTGCACAACGTGCGGGTGCTGGGCGGGCTGGACTTCCCCGCCGTGCTCATGGTGTTCGGGCTGTCCAACATGACGTTCTCGCTGGCCGACATGCTGGTCGGGCACGTGGACGGGCTGCCGCGGTTCATCCGGGAGGGCACCCTGGACGCGTTCTACCTGCGGCCGCAGCCGGTGCTGGCGCAGCTGATGACCGCCGAGATCAGCCTGCGCCGGCTCTCCCGGGTCAGTGTCGGCGCTGTCGCGTTCGGCGTCGGGATGGCGCGCGGCGGGGTGGCGTGGGACCCCGGCAAGGTCGCTGTGCTGGCGCTGGGACTGGTCGCGGGAACGGCGATCTTCGCCGGGGTGTTCGTGCTGGCAGCGGGGGTGCAGTTCTTCCTCATCGACGGGTCGGAGGTCACCAACTCGTTCACGTATGGCGGGGCGTACGCCTCGGCGCAGCCCGCCTCGGTTTTCCCCTCGCCGTTGGTGCTGGTGTTCGGGTTCCTCGTGCCGGTGGTGTTCACCGGCTACCTACCGGTGCTGTGGCTGCTGGGCCTGCCGGGCGCGGCGCTGCTGCCGTCGTGGCTGGCCTGGTTCACCCCGGTGGCGGCGGCGTGGACCTGGCTGCTGGCGATGGTCATGTGGCGCCAAGGCACCCGGCACTACCAGGGGGCGGGCGGATGAGCGCGATCGTGGCGGTCGAGGAGCTGACCCGCGTCTTCCACGTCCGGGTCCGCGGGCAGCGGCGGCTGGTGCGCGAGCGGCGGTCGGTGGTCGCCGTGGACGCCATGACGTTCCAGATCGCTGCGGGAGAGTCGGTGGGCTACATCGGGGCCAACGGCGCCGGGAAGTCCACCACCATCAAGATGCTCATCGGCATCCTCGTGCCGACCTCGGGGTCGGTGCGGACCTGCGGGCTGTCCCCGGTGAGCGAACGCCGGGCCCTGGTCCGCCGGGTGGGCGTGGTCTTCGGTCAGCGCAGCCAGCTGTGGTGGGACCTGCCGCTGCGGGAGTCGTTCTCGCTGCTCGCGGCCATCCACCGGCTCGACCCGGCCGTCGCGGCCGAGCGGACGCGCGAGCTCGTCGACCAGCTGGAGATGGGCCCGACCCTGGACGTCCCGGTGCGGCAGCTGTCCTTGGGCCAGCGGATGCGCGCCGAGATCGCCGCGGCGCTGCTGCACCGGCCGGAGCTGCTCATCCTGGACGAGCCGACCATCGGCCTGGACGTGCTGTCCAAGCAGCGGCTGCGGGAGTTCCTCCGCCACGAGCGGGCCTCCCGCGGCACGACGCTGCTGCTGACCACCCACGACATGGGCGACATCGAACGGCTCTGCGACCGGGTGCTGGTGGTGGACCACGGCCGGCTGGCCTACGACGGCACCCTGCCCGGTCTGGCCGCGACCGTCGGCGCGCGGCGGGTGCTCGTGGTGGACCTGGCCGCGCCGACGCCGGACCTGGTGGACCTGCCCGGCGCCTCGTTCCTGGCCAGCGAGGGTGAGGGCCTGCGGCAACGGCTGGCCTTCGACGCCTCGACGACCACCGCCGCTGCCCTGCTGGCGGCGGTGTCCGCCCGGGCGGAGGTGGTGGACCTGTCCATCCAGGAGCCCGACATCGAGGACGTGGTGCGCCGCATCTACCAGTCCTCGCGGTAGTCGCGCAATACCCCGACAACGGTCTGCCCGCGGCGCCGGGATCACCCTGCGGCGGCCAGCCCCGCGTCGACCCTAGAGCCGGCCGCGGACCGGGGTGCGCTGGACCGGGTCGGGGCCCGGCATGGCCAGCTCCAGCCGGAGGCCGAGCAGCCGCACCGGGCGTTCGACCTCGCGTCGGGCGGCCAGCGCCAGCGCCGCGTCGAGCACCACTGCCGGGTCGCTCGTCGGCACCGGCAGGGTGCGGCTGAGGGTCTTGGTGAGGAACGGGGCGTAGCGAACCTTCAGGGTCAACCGGGTAACAGGGCGCCCCTCCTTCGCCACATCGGCAACAACCTGCGCGGCGAGCACCCGCACCGCGTCAGTCACCTCGGCCGGCTCGGTCAGGTTGCGCTGGTAGGTCGTCTCCCGGCTGTGCCCCCGGGCCACCCACGGCGAGTCGTCCACGACGGCGGGACCGCGGCCGTGGCCCAGGTCGGCGTACCAGGCACCCATCCGCGGCCCGAACTCGCTGACGAGCACGTCGCGGTCGGCCGCGGCCAGTTCCGCGACCGTGCGTATGCCGTGGCTCGCCAGCCGCCTGGCCACCGCGGCCCCGACGCCCCACAGGTCACGGGTCGGCCGGTCACCCATCACCGCGAACCAGTTGGCTTCGGTCAGCCGGTACACCCCGCGCGGCTTGCCGAACCCGGTTGCGATCTTCGCGCGCACCTTGTTGTCCCCGATGCCTACCGTGCTGTGCAGCCGGGTCTGCGCAAGGACCGCGGCCTGCACCTCTTGCGCCAGCGACTCCGGGTCGGCGGTCACCGTCCCGAGGAACGCCTCGTCCCAGCCTAGCACCTCCACAACCACGTCGAAGCCGCGCAGCACCGCCATCACCTGCGCGGAGGCGGCCTGGTATGCCGGTGCGTCCACCGGCAGGATCACCGCGTCCGGCGCCCTGCGCGCGGCCGTGCGCAACGGCATCCCGGACCCGACGCCGAACGTCCTGGCCTCGTAGGAGGCGGTCGACACCACCGCTCGCTCGCTCGGGTCGCCGCGGCCACCCACGATGACCGGCCGCCCGGCCAGCTCCGGACGGCGCA
>DASSLY010000040.1:0-15231 GCA_035689185.1 Dermatophilaceae bacterium | reverse complement strand
CCGAGTCCGACCTCGCCGGACAGCGCACGTCGACCAAGGACATGCGACGCATGCCCAGCAAGCGCCGCAACACGGTGGACCCGTTGCAGCTCAAGCCCGGAGACCACGTCGTCCACGAGCAGCACGGCGTCGGCCGGTACGTCGAGATGAAGCAGCGGGTGGTGCAGGGAGCCACCCGCGAGTACCTGCTGCTCGAGTACGCGCCCTCCAAGCGCGGCGGCCCTCCGGACCGGCTGTTCGTCCCGACCGACCAGCTCGACCAGGTCACGCGGTACGTCGGGGGCGACATGCCGAGCCTGGACCGCCTCGGCGGCGCCGACTGGGCCAAGCGCAAGGGCCGCGCCCGCAAGGCGGTGCGGCAGATCGCCGCCGAGCTCATCAAGCTGTACGCCGCGCGCGCGGCGACCAAGGGACACGCGTTCGGGGCGGACACCCCGTGGCAGCGCGAGCTGGAGGACGCGTTCCCCTACACGGAGACGCCCGACCAGCTGGCGGCCATCGAAGAGGTCAAGCTGGACATGGAGAAGCCGGTGCCGATGGACCGGCTGATCTGCGGCGACGTCGGCTACGGCAAGACCGAGATCGCGGTGCGGGCGGCGTTCAAGGCGGTGCAGGACGGCAAGCAGGTGGCGGTGCTGGTGCCGACCACCCTGCTGGTGCAGCAACACCTGCAGACGTTCTCGGAGCGGTACGCCCAGTTCCCGGTGGTCGTGAAGGCGTTCTCCCGGTTCCAGAGCGATGCCGAGGTGAGGGCGGTCATGGCCGGTCTGGCCGAGGGGTCGGTCGACATGGTCATCGGCACCCACCGGCTGCTCTCGCCCGAGGTGCGGTTCAAGGACCTGGGCCTGGTGGTGGTGGATGAGGAGCAGCGGTTCGGCGTCGAGCACAAGGAGCAGCTCAAGGCGTTGCGCACGGCGGTGGACGTGCTGGCGATGTCGGCGACGCCGATTCCGCGGACGTTGGAGATGGCGGTCACCGGCATCCGGGAGATGTCGACGTTGGCGACGCCGCCGGAGGAACGGCATCCGGTCCTGACCTTCGTCGGCTCCTATGACGAGCGGCAGATCACCGCCGCGATCCGGCGTGAGCTGCTCCGGGAGGGCCAGGTCTTCTACGTCCACAACAAGGTCAGTTCGATCGAGCGGGCGGCCGCCCGGCTGCGGGAGCTGGTGCCGGAGGCGCGGGTCGCGACCGCGCACGGCCAGATGGGGGAGCACCGGCTGGAGCAGGTCGTCGTCGACTTCTGGGAGAAGCGGTTCGACGTGCTGGTGTGCACCACCATCGTGGAGACCGGGCTGGACATCTCCAACGCCAACACCCTGGTCGTCGAGCGGTCCGACCTGCTCGGGCTCTCCCAGCTGCACCAGCTGCGCGGTCGGGTGGGGCGTGGCCGGGAACGCGCCTACTCCTACTTCCTCTACCCCCCGGAGCAGCCGCTCACCGAGACCGCGCACGACCGGCTGGCCACCATCGCCAGCCACACCGACCTGGGCTCCGGGATGGCCGTGGCGATGAAGGACCTGGAGATCCGCGGCGCCGGCAACCTGCTCGGCGGGGAGCAGTCGGGGCACATCGCCGGGGTCGGGTTCGACCTCTACGTCAGGCTGGTCGGCGAGGCGGTGGCCGACTTCCGCGGCGAGCAGCCCGGCACCGCGCCGCCGGTGGAGGTGAAGATCGAGCTGCCCGTCGACGCACACCTGCCGCACGACTACGTGCCTGGCGAGCGGCTGCGGTTGGAGGCCTACCGCAAGCTGGCCACGGTGGCGGACGAGACCGGCCTGGCCGACATCGTGGCCGAGCTGACCGACCGCTACGGCACGCCGCCCGAGCCGGTGCTGCACCTGTTCGAGGTGGCCCGGCTGCGCACGGTGGCCCGGCGGGCCCAGATCAGCGACATCAGCGGCCAAGGGCGCTACGTCCGGTTCGGCCCGGTCGACCTGCCCGAAAGCGCGCAGCTGCGGCTGCAGCGGCTCTACCCCGGCTCGGTCGTCAAGGACGCGGTCCGTACCATGCTGGTACCCAGGCCGATGACCGCCAGGGTCGCCGGCCAGCCGTTGCGGGACACCGCGGTGCTGCGCTGGGCCGGGGAGGTGGTCACCTCGGTCCTGCTGGAGCGGGTCGCGGTGCCCGCCGGCGTCGCTGCTCGCTGATGACCGTGGGAGATGGAGTGGCCGTGAGGTCGAAGAGCCGGTGGGCCGCGGCGATCGTCGCGCTGGCCGGTCTGATGGGCTCACTGGGCGCGTGCGGGGTCAACGAGGCGGGAGCGGCCGCCGTGGTCAACGACCGCGTGGTCAGCGAACGGGACGCGCAGGTCGCCGCCGCGGAGGCCAACAAGGGCCTGGAGGGCCTGCAGGCGCCGTTCTCGGCCGCCACAGCCCTGCCGTGGCTGATCCTGTCCCCGTTCGTGCTGGCCGAGGCGGCCCGGGAGGGCCGTGGTGTGTCGGAGTACCAGGCTCGTAGCGCGCTGACCAAGCTGGCCGACCCTTCCCCGGCCACGGTGGAGCTGGTCCGAGTCATCCTCGCCGCGCAGAACACCCTGTCCGACGCCGGAATCCAGCGGGTGCTGGCCGAAGTCGGGCGGGCCAAGGTCAGCGTCAACCCCCGGTACGGCAGCTTCGACCCGAAGCAGCCGGGTCGGCTGACCCCGGTCATCCCGTCCTGGGTCCGCACCGTCCCGCCCTCAAGCCCGGCGACCCCAGAACCCGCCGCGACGGCCACCCCGTAGGGTGACCGGCCGCCTCACCCTGCTGCTGACCACTCCCCGGGTGGCGCCGGGTCTGCTGTCCCGGCAGGCCTGGCACGCGTTGGAGGCCGCGACGTGCGTGCTGGCTGCGGATCCAGACGCCGGCCAAGCGAGCGGCATACGGGCCACGGGTATGCAGGTGGGCCGGCTCGACGAGGAGCCGGCCGGCGCCGCGCTGGTCCGGCTCGCGCGGGACCAGCGCGTCGTGTGGCTGGTGAGCGACCATGGCGACCTGGGACTGACCGACGCCGTGGCCGCCGAGGTGAGCCGGACCGCCCGGCCGCCCGAGGTCGAGCTGTTGGTGGGGTCGCACGACGTCCCCGGCGCCCGGCTGCTCGACCTGGTGGCAGTGATGGACCGGCTTCGCTCGCCCGGCGGGTGTCCCTGGGACGCCGAGCAAACCTCGGCGTCGTTGCTGCCGTACCTGCTGGAGGAGACCTACGAGTTGATCGAGGCGGTGGAGTCCGGCGACCTCGCGCACGTGCGGGAGGAGCTCGGCGACGTGCTGCTGCAGGTGGCCTTCCAAGCCAGGGTGGCTGCCGAGGACCCTGGCCACCCGTTCGACATCGACGACGTGGCGGCGGGCATCGTGGCCAAGCTGGTCCGGCGGCACCCGCACGTGTTCGGCGATGTTCCCGCGGAGTCCGCCGAGCGGGTAGCGCACAATTGGGAGCAGATCAAGGCCGTCGAGAAGGCCGGGCGCACCTCGGTCCTGGACGGCATACCCGCGGGTATGCCGGCCCTGGCCCGCGCCGAGAAGGTGCTGGGACGGCTTGAGCGGGCCGGACACGCCGAGGCGGCGGCCGAGCTCGCCGCGGAGGTGGCCGGCGGCGAAGAGGGGCTGGGGGCCGAGCTGTTGGGCCTGGTCCGGACCGCCCGTGCCCGCGGCATCGACCCGGAGGCGGCCCTGCGCGTCGCGCTGCGCCGGGTCGAGGCCAAGGTCCGGGCGGCCGAGGCCGCGCGCGTTTCGGTTCTGCGGAGCGAGCGGGTCTGACGCTAGGCTCGGCGAGTACCTGCCCGTGCCTCCCGGCCCGCCAAATCCCGGAGCCGAATCCCGGAGCGGACCGCTTCCCGGCGAACCGTCCGGCAACCGGGTGGCAGGGCGACGACGTACCTAGCGCAGCACAGGAGGCCTGGTGGCCAGCATCGAAGCAGTCGGCGCCCGCGAGATCCTCGACTCGCGCGGCAACCCCACCGTGGAGGTCGAGGTCGCCCTCGACGACGGCACGACCGCTCGTGCGGCGGTCCCCAGCGGCGCCTCCACCGGCGCCTTCGAGGCGGTGGAGCGCCGTGACGGCGACAAGAAGCGCTACCTCGGCAAGGGCGTGGAGCAGGCGGTCGACGCGGTGCTGGAGGAGATCGCGCCCCGGCTGCTCGGCTTCGACGCCTCCGACCAGCGCCTGGTCGACCAGGAGATGCTGACCCTGGACGGCACCGACAACAAGGGCAAGATCGGCGCGAACGCGATCCTCGGCGTTTCCCTCGCCCTCGCCCGGGCAGCCGCGGACTCGGCCGGGCTGCCGCTGTACCGCTACGTCGGCGGCCCCAACGCCCACGTGCTGCCGGTGCCCATGATGAACATCCTCAACGGCGGGTCGCACGCGGACTCCAACGTCGACATCCAGGAGTTCATGATCGCCCCGATCGGGGCGGCCACGTTCCGGGAGGCGCTGCGCTGGGGGGCCGAGGTCTATCACGCGCTGAAGTCGGTGCTGAAGGACCGCGGGCTGGCCACCGGCCTCGGCGACGAGGGCGGCTTCGCCCCGAACCTGGAGAGCAACCGGGCCGCGCTGGACCTGATCCTGGAGGCGATCACCAAGGCCGGCTACACCCCGGGCAAGGACATCGCGCTGGCCCTCGACGTGGCTGCCAGCGAGTTCTTCGCGAACGGCTCGTACACCTTCGAGGGCGAGCCGAAGACCGCCGCGCAGATGACCGCCTACTACGCCGACCTGGTCGCCTCCTACCCGCTGGTCTCGATCGAGGACCCGCTGGACGAGGACGACTGGGACGGCTGGAAGGCCCTCACCGCCGAGCTCGGCGACAAGGTGCAGATCGTCGGCGACGACCTGTTCGTCACCAACCCCACCCGGCTGAAGCGCGGGATCGACTCCAGCACGGCGAACGCGCTGCTGGTGAAGGTCAACCAGATCGGTTCGCTCACCGAGACCCTCGACGCGGTCGAGCTGGCCCAGCGCAACGGCTACCGGTGCATGATGAGCCACCGCTCCGGCGAGACCGAGGACGTCACCATCGCCGACCTGGCGGTGGCGACGAACTGCGGCCAGATCAAGACCGGCGCACCGGCCCGCTCGGAGCGGGTGGCCAAGTACAACCAGCTGTTGCGCATCGAGGAGGAGCTGGACGACGCGGCGCAGTACGCCGGAGCCGGCGCTTTTCCGCGCTTCCAGGGCTGAACAGGTCCGATGTCCGCCCAACGACGCCGCTTCGGCGCCGGCCCGCAACGGCCCGCGCCGGGGTCGGCGTCGCGTGTGTCCTCCCGTCCGGCCGCGGGCGGCCAGCCGGCCGGCCCGCGCGACGCCGTGCGACCGGGCGCCGCGCCGCGGCATCCCCCGGCGGCACCCGGCCCGCGCCGGTCGACGTCGATGGCCAGGATCGCGATCCTGGCCTGCATCGGTGTCATGCTGGCGGTCACCTTGCTCCCGACCCTGCGCTCCTACCTTCGCCAGCAGGGCCAGATCGCCTCGCTGCAGGAGCAGGTGCGTGAGCAGACCGGCACCGTCGAGGCGCTGCTGCGCGAGCGCCGCCAGTGGAACGACCCGGCATACGTGGAGCAGCAGGCGCGGGACCGGCTGAAGTTCGTCCGGCCGGGGGAGAAGTCCTACTCCGTCATCGACGCCCCTGCCGCGGTGGGGTCCGGTGACCCGGCGTCGGCCACCGGGCGCGCGGCCACCTGGTACGACCGCGTCTGGGAGTCGATGGTGCTGGCCGAGCCGCCGGCGACCGCGCCGAAGTGAGGACGGGCGGCGCCGCTCTCGCGACGGATCTCGCCGCTGTCGCCGCGCAGTTGGGCCGCGCCCCCCGGGGCGTCGTCGCGGTCGCCCACCGGTGCCGGTGCGGGCTGCCGGACGTGGTGCGCACCGCGCCGCGGTTGCCGGACGGGACCCCCTTCCCGACCACGTTCTACGCCACCTGCCCCCGGCTCACGGGTGCGGTGAGCACCCTGGAGGGGCAGGGAATGATGGCCCGGATGACCACCCGGCTCGCGACCGACGACGGCCTCGCGGCGGCATACCGGCGGGCGCACCAGGCCTACCTGGACAGCCGGGCCGAGCTGGACGACGTGCCCGAGATCAAGGGCGTCAGCGCCGGTGGGATGCCGGCCCGGGTGAAGTGCCTGCATGTGCTGGTGGCGCATGCCCTGGCCGAGGGGCCGGGGGTCAACCCGCTGGGCGACGAGGCGCTCGCGGAGCTGCCGCCGTGGTGGGCGAGCGGGCCCTGCGTCGCGGTCCCCGCGAAGGAGAGGTGATGACCCGCGTCGGCGCCGTGGACTGCGGGACCAACTCGATCCGGCTGCTGGTGGCCGACGTCGGCGAGGGCGGCAAGCTCACCGATGTCGTCCGGCGGATGGAGGTCGTGCGGCTCGGCCACGGCGTGGACCGGACCGGGGTCATCGCCCCGGAGGCGATGGACCGCACCCTGGCCCGCTGCCGGGAGTATGCCGCGCAGTGCGAGTCGCTGAAGGTCGAGCGGGTCCGGTTCGTGGCCACCTCGGCCTCGCGGGACGCCCGCAACGCCGCCCAGTTCGTCGCCGGGGTGGAGCAGGCGTTCGCCTCCTTCGGGACCGAGCCCGAGGTGATCTCCGGCCACGAGGAGGCGGCCCTGTCCTTCTGCGGGGCGACCGGTGACGTGTCGGCGGCCGGACTGCCCGGGCCGTACCTCGTGGTCGACATCGGGGGTGGCTCCACGGAGTTCGTTCGCGGGAGGGACCAGGTCGAGCAGGCCAGGTCGGTGGACGTCGGCTGCGTCCGGATGACGGAGCGACACTTGCGCGACGACCCACCCACTGGCGCCGAGGTGGCGGCGGCCGTCTCCGACGTGGAGGCGGCGATAGACCTGGCGGCCGCGACCGTGGACCTCACCGGCATCGCCACGCTCGTCGGGCTGGCCGGGACGGTCACCACGGTGACCGCGCACGCGCTGGGCCTGCCCGAGTACGACCCCGCCCGGATCCACCTGGCCCAGCTGTCACCGGAGCGGGTCGAGGCCGCCTGCACCGACCTGCTCCGGCTCAGCCACGCCCAACGGGCGGCGCTGCCGTACATGCACCCCGGCCGGGTCGACGTCATCGGGGCGGGGGGACTGGTCTGGCGTTCCGTGGTCCGGCGGCTGGTGCGGACCTCGGCCGTGCCGACCGTCGTCGCCTCCGAGCACGACATCCTGGACGGCATCGCGCTGTCGATCGGCTGAGGCCGGCAGCCGGTACCGACAGCCCCGCCGCGGACCAGCCCGCTGCGCCCGGCCGGGCAGACTGGCGTGGTGGCTGCATCGTCGGCGTCGCCGCACCCGGTCACCGGGGGCATGTTCGCCTCGCCGGTGCCGCCCGGGACCGGCTGGCCGGGCGACCCCGCGACACCGGACGTCCCGGTCGCAGCGGACCCGGCGGAGGTCGGGCGACTGGCCGCCGGCTGCACGACCGTGCACGACCTGGACGCGGTCAGCTCGGTATGCCGGGCCTGTCCGCGGCTGCTGGCGTGGCGGGAGCAGGTCGCCCGCGACGGCCGGCGTGCCGGGTTCGCCGACCAGCCGTACTGGGGAAGGCCCACGGTGGGGTTCGGTGACGCCCTGGCGCCGGTCCTGGTCGTCGGCTTGGCGCCAGCAGCCCACGGAGGCAACCGCACCGGGCGCATCTTCACCGGCGACCGCAGCGGCGACTGGATCTTCGCGGCGTTGCACCGGGCCGGGTACGCCAGCCAGCCGCGCAGCTGGGCCAGCGGCGACGGGATGGTGCTGCACGGCATACGGATCGTGGCGGCGGTGCGCTGCGCCCCGCCCGGGAACGCGCCGACCCCGGCGGAGCGGGCGACCTGCGCGCCGTGGCTGCAGCGCGAACTCCAGCTGGCGCAGCCACGGTTGCGGACGGTCCTGGCGCTGGGTGGCTTCGCCTGGCGCGCGACGCTGGCCGCCGCCGACCGAGTGGGCTGGCAGGTGCCCCGCCCCCGGCCGAAGTTCAGTCACGGCGCCGAGGCGCTGCTCGACGTGGACCGGCAGCAGGTGCGGCTGCTCGGCAGCTACCACGTCAGCCAGCAGAACACCTTCACCGGCCGGCTCACCGAACCCATGCTGGACCAGGTCATCGCGTCCCTGTAGCGGCAGGTACGGTCTGCTGCCATGGCCGACGCACCGCCGATCATCGCCGTGACCGTCCTGGGCCAGGACCGTCCCGGCATCGTCGCCGACGTCACCCGGGCGCTGGCCGACCTGGACGGCAACCTCGAGGACTCGACCATGACGTTGCTGCGCGGCCACTTCGCGATGGTGGTGCTGGTGCGCACCACGGCCAGCCCGCAACTGGTGGAGTCGGCGCTTGCCGGGCTGACCCGCGACGGCAGCCTGGTCATCAACGCCCGCGAGCTGGGCGACACCCCGGCGGCGACGGTGGAGGCGCCCTCGTTCGCGCTGCACGTCCACGGCGCCGACCGGCCGGGCATCGTCGCCCGGATCACCGGCGTCGTGGCCCGGCACCGCGGCAACATCGTCGACCTGGGCACCCGGTTGTCCGGCGGGCTCTACGTGCTCATGGCGGAGCTGCAGCTGCCCGACCCGGCAGGGGCCGAGTCGCTGCGGCGCGACCTGGACCTGGCGGCCCGCGAGCTGGGCGTGGACGTCCACCTCACCGCGGTCACCGACGACCTGCTCTGATCGGTGGACCCGACCTGGACCATGCCGCGGCTTCCCCCGGGGCGGCCCCGAACCGTGGTCCGTGCCCCGGCGCCGGTCCTGTCCACTCCGGGGGACACGGTCGACCCGGCGGCGGACTGGGTGGTGCAGCTCGCCGCGGACCTGCTGGCCACCCAACGCGTCTCACCCGGGTGCGTCGGGCTGGCCGCCCAGCAGGTGGCGGTCGCCGCCCGAGTGTTCAGCGTCGACGTGACCGGTCATGCCAAGACCAGGACCTGTCACGGCGAGTTCGTCCTCTGCAACGCCGAGACCGTCTCCGGCAGCCGTCGCGAGCGGGGCCGGGAGGGGTGCATGTCGGTCCCCGACTTCACCGGGGACGTCGCCCGGGCCCGCCGGCTCGTCGCGCGAGGTCAGCTGCCGGTCACCGGCGAGTGGGTCACCCTGTCGACCGACGCCTTCGAGGCGGTCGCGCTGCAGCATGAGATCGACCACACCGATGGGTTGCTGTTCCTGGACCGGGTGGCGACACCCAGCGGCATCCATCCGCGCCGCACCTACCTCTGACCCCGCCCACGGCGTTGACCACGGGGCCTGTCGCCGTACGCTGCACGCGTCCCCGTAGCCCAACCGGCAGAGGCGGGCCACTTAAAATGGCCACAGTGCGGGTTCGAGTCCCGTCGGGGGCACCTGCCGCCCGCGCCCAGCGGGCCGGAACTTCCGCGGCATACCGGCCATTAGTGTTGATGAACAGCCGCCGCGACCGTGGCGGCCCCAGTGCTGGAGGAGCACGATGGCGAGCAACCCGGTGTTCAACCGGATCGACAAGGAAATCGACCAAGGCCGGTACGCCCGGTTCGGGCCCGCGGGAGCGGGTGTGCAGGACACGATGACCAGCCAGCAGCTGGAGGACATCTACAGCGCGCCGTCGGCGACAGCGGCCCAGGCTGGCCGGCTGACGCTGGACGACGTGCTGATGAAGACCCTCGGCCTGTTCAGCCTGGTGGTGGTGGTCGGTGCCGCCTCCTGGTTCCTGGTCGCCGGCGACCCCGGCTTGGCCATGCCGATCTTCTGGGCCGGCATGTTGGGCACCCTGGCGCTGGGGCTGGTGATCGCCTTCAAGAAGACGGTCAGCGTTCCGCTCATCGTCGGCTACGCGGCTCTGGAGGGCGCCTTCGTCGGGGCCATCAGCCAGGTCTTCGAGACGATCTACCCCGGCATCGTGACCACCGCCGTGCTGGCCACGGTCTCCGTCTTCGCGGGCATGTTCCTCGCCTGGAAGGTGGGCCTGATCAAGGTCACCGACCGGTCGCGGCGCATCTTCGGCTTGGCCATCGTCGGCTACCTGCTGTTCTCCCTGGTCAACGTCGTGGCCGCCGTTCTCGGCGTCGGCGAGGGTTGGGGCTTCGGCGGCACCGGCATGCTCGGCATCGCCATCTCGGTGCTCGGCGTCGGCCTGGCCTCCTACTCCCTGGCCGTCGACTTCGACTCGGTCGACAAGGCGGTCGCGGCACAGGTTCCGGAACGCTACTCCTGGTTGCTGGCCCACGGCCTGATCGTCAGCCTGGTCTGGCTCTACCTGGAGATCCTGCGCCTGCTTGCGCGCACCCGGGAGTAGTGGGGGACCGGCCAGCCACGGTCGTTCCGGAGCCGGTCCGCGTCGAGCTCGCCCGGGTGGTCCAGCGGTGGCGGCAGCTGCCGCTGGACCAGGCGCGCTCCGGTATGCCGCAGGTCCGCGCCGTGCTCGCCCGGCTGGACCCAGCCGGGTCGGGTCCACCGGACCTCGGCCCGGCCGTCGTCATGCACCAGCTGGCCGTGCTCGTCTGGGACGACTGCGCCGCCGGCGGGCCGGTCCCCGTTGGCGAGCTCCCCTGGCTGCTGAGCACGCTGCGGCTCGCGTTGGCCTAGCCGCGAAGGTGGGCCACGCCCTCCCAGCCCGGGTCGGACACCGGCCGGCTCAGGTGAACCTGGCCCTCGGGCCACCCGGACACGGCGTCCCGCACCTTCCCCAGTGCGCCCGCGGTGCTGTCCAGGTACACGTGCAGCACCCGGGTGCCGCCGTGCGTCTGGTGCCCGACGACCGCGCCACCCGCGCCGAGCTGGTCGGCGAGTTGCTGCTGGAGCTGGCGCAGCCGGCCCGACGACCCCGGCCCGGCGAACCCTTCTTCGGTGACCTCGGCGAACGGCACCACCACCGCGACGTAGCTGTCCAGGTGCGGGGCGGTGCCGGGCCGCAACGGCACCTGCACCGCGGCCTGCAGGGGCCGCCCGTCCGGGCTGCTGCCCCGCAGCTCGGCCCACCCGGCCCGCCCGTACGGGTCCGTGTGCGCCGCCTTGAGGTCGCGCACGACCGCGCGCAGGCCCAGCAGGGGCACCGGGTCGAGCGGCTCCACGTCGCTGCCGCGGATCCCCTCCACCCAGACCTCCAGGTCGGCCTCGCCGAGCAGTGCCTCGAGCAGGATGGCCGCCGCGACGCTGCGGCTGCCCTCGTCGAGGTGGTGGAAGTCGGGGTGGAACACGCTGACGTGCAAGGCCGCGCCGTCGACCCGGGCGTCCGCCATGGCGCGAGCCAGGTCGATGGTCCAGGCGCCGAGCTGGACCCGCCAGGTCTGCGGGTCCGGAACCGGCGGTCTCGTGTCGGCGAAGGCCCACCGCCCGTCCGGGGCGGGCGCGGCCAGCCACCAGCGCCGTGCCAGCGGGCGCAGGTCGGCGTTGCCCCGGGCGCTCAGCACCAGCAGGTGGTCCGACGTGGTGCCGCCAGCGACCTCCCAGGCCAGGTTCGGGTCGAGTGCCTTGACCCGGGTGGTCAGCTGCGTCACCGCGTCGCCGCGGGCGGATGGGGAAGCCTGGGGGGCCGCGCCCAGGGCGACCAGGTCCGCTCCGCCGGCGGACCACCAGGACCAGAACGCCTCGATCGCCCGGCCGCGGCCGTCGCCGGAGGAGTCGCGCCGGCGCCGGAACAGGCCCACGGCGCTAGGACAGCCGCTCGTAGATGACCGCCATCCCCTGGCCACCCCCGACGCACATGGTCTCCAGGCCCAGCTGGCCGTCCCGGGCGGCCAGGCCGTTGAGCAGCGTGGTGGTGATGCGGGCCCCGGTCATGCCGAACGGGTGCCCGAGGGCGATGGCCCCACCGTGCACGTTGAGCCTGTCGTAGTCGATGCCGAGGTCGTCGGCGGAGGGGAGCACCTGCGCGGCGAAGGCCTCGTTGATCTCGACCAGGTCGATGTCGTCGATGGTCATCCCGGCGTTGGCCAGGGCCCGCTTCGTGGCCTCCACCGGGCCGAGCCCCATGATCTCCGGCGACAGCGCGGAGGCGCCGGTGGCCACCACCCTGGCCAGCGGGGTGATGCCGAGCTCGGCAGCGAGCGTGTCGCTGGTGATGACGAGTGCCGCGGCGCCGTCGTTGAGCGGGCAGCAGTTCCCGGCCGTGACGGTCCCGCCCTCCCGGAAGACCGGGTTCAGCGCCGCGACTGCCTCCAGGGTCACGCCGCGGCGGGGTCCGTCGTCCGTCGCGACGATCTGCCCGTCGGGCAGGGCGACCGGGGTGATCTCCCGGCCGAAGAAGCCGGCGTCGAGGGCCCGCTCGGCCCGATTCTGGCTGGTCACGCCCCACTCGTCCTGCCGCTGCCGGGTGACCCCCCGCGCGGTGGCGAGGTTTTCCGCGGTCTGCCCCATGGCCAGGTAGATGTCGGGCACCAAGCCGTCCTCGCGTGGGTCGTGCCAGGGCTGGTTGGTCCGGGCCGTCTGCAGGCTGCGCTGCTGCGCTGAGGCGAACCGGGTGTTCTGCCATTCCGGGCGGTTGCGCCCCGCGCCGGCGAAGTCGGCGTAGCGCGAGACGCACTCCACCCCGGCGCTGACGAACGCGTGTCCCTCGCCGGCCTTGATCGCGTGGAACGCCATCCGGGTCGTCTGGACCGAGGAGGCGCAGAATCGGTTCACCGTGACCGCCGGCAGGTGGTCCCAGCCGTTCAGCACGGCGACGACCCGAGCCATGTTGTTGCCGTGCTCGCCCCACGGCTCGGCGCAGCCCAGGTAGAGGTCGTCCAGCCGCGTGGGGTCCAGCTGCGGCACCTTGGCCAGGGCCGCGGCGACGATGGTCGCGGCAAGGTCGTCCGGGCGCAGGTCCCGCAACGAGCCCTTGAAGGCGCGTCCGATGGGGCTGCGTGCGGTCGCGACGACGACGGCTTCGGGCATGGTGACCTCCACGAGCCGGCGGCTGTCGGCTCGGTCGATGTTACGGGGCCGGTCGAGCGGGCTGCCGATCGGTTTCCGGGCTGCGGCCGCCCGGCAGCAGGTTACGTGGCCGGCGCAGCAGCACCGCCCAGCGTCCGCGCGGACCCCTGGCCTGGCCGCCGACGGCGGTGGCGCTGACCTCGGTGCCGGGGTCGCGGACCGCCTGCTGGGCTGCGAGCGCCACCGGCCCGATTCCCTCGCCGCGGCGGCGGTCGGGTAGCCGCGCCTGTTCGTCGGTGAGCAGCCCCAGCGCCACGCACACGGTCGGCAGCAGGGCCGCGGCAGCCCGCGCGTAGCCGGCCGGCGAGGGGTGGAACCGGTCGGTGCTGAACATCTCCGAGGGCGCCGCGGCGAACTCGGGCCCGAGCAGGTCTCCCAAGGACACCGTTCGGCCACCCGCCTCGACCACCGCGACGGTCTGCGCGGCGGCGAGGTCACGTGACCAGTACCGGCCGAGCAGCCGCAGCGGCTGCAGGATCGGCTCGATCGTCCCCAGGTCCGGGCAGGTGCCGACGACGACCTCGGCTCCGCTGGTGCGCAGCGTCCGCACCGCGTGCTCGAGGTGCCGGACGGCCATCGACTTGTCGATCCGGTGGGTGACGTCGTTGGCGCCGATCATGACCAGCGCCAGGTCCGGGTGGGCGACCTGTTCGAGGGCGTTGGCGACCTGCCGGTCGAGGTCCGCTGACTGCGCCCCCACGGCGGCGAGGTTGCGCAGCCGGACCGGCCGGCCGGACAGCGCCGACACCCCGGAGGCGACGATCGCCCCGACGGTCTGCCGGGCATGGTCCACCCCCAGGCCCGCCGCCGAGCTGTCACCCAGCACGACCAGCTCGACCGGCGAACCCGGCCCGGCGCCATACAGGTCGTCGTCGTCCGGCCCGTGCTCGAACTGACGACCTACCACTCGCCGGGCCAGCAGCGCCTCCCCCTTCAGCAGGGCGTACCCGACCAGGCCGATGCCGCCGATCCCGGCGACGCCGAGCCCACCGCCGTATGCCGCGGCGGCAGCCACCTTTCGCGCCCGCCGTGCCCTGCCCATGCCCAGACCCTCCCTTTGCCGTTCGGATACCAACGGTAACGACGCACCCGCTGCCGATGTGCCGGTTTCACCGATGTCCGCCATCTGAGACGGTGTCTGACACCATGGGGGGGTGAAGTACGCCGAGCACATCACCGACCTGGTCGGCGGCACCCCGCTGGTGCGGCTCACCTCGGTGACCGCGGACATCCAGGCGACTCTGCTGGCCAAGGTCGAGTACCTCAACCCCGGCGCGTCGGTGAAGGACCGGATCGCGGTGCGGATGGTCGAGGCCGCGGAGCGCTCGGGGGCGTTGCGGCCCGGGGGGACCATCGTGGAACCGACGTCGGGCAACACGGGGGTCGGGTTGGCCCTGGTGGCCCAGCGCAAGGGCTACGCCTGCGTCTTCGTCTGCCCGGACAAGGTGAGCGAGGACAAGCGCAACGTGCTCGCCGCGTACGGCGCCCGGGTCGTGGTCTGCCCGACCGCGGTCGAGCCGGAGCACCCGGACTCCTACTACTCGGTCTCGGACCGGTTGGTCCGCGAGATCGAGGGCGCCTGGAAGCCCGACCAGTACAGCAACCCGAACAACCCCGCGAGCCACTACGAGACCACCGGCCCGGAGATCTGGGAGCAGACCGACGGGAAGATCACCCACTTCGTCACCGGGATGGGCACCGGAGGCACGATCTCCGGCATCGGCAGGTTCCTCAAGGAGCAGAACCCGGACATCCAGGTGATCGGCGCCGACCCGGCCGGCTCGGTCTACTCCGGCGGCAGTGGCCGGCCCTACCTCGTCGAGGGCGTCGGTGAGGACTTCTGGCCCGAGACCTACGACCGCACGATCGCGGACCGCGTCATCGAGGTCTCCGATGCCGACTCCTTCGCGTTCACGCGCCGCCTCGCCCGTGAGGAGGCGATGCTCGTCGGCGGCTCGTCCGGGATGGCGGCGTACGCCGCTCGGCAGGTGGCCCAGGAGCTGGCCGGCACGCCCGAGGGCGCCGACGCCGTGATCGTCGTCCTGCTGCCCGACTCGGGACGCGGCTACCTGACCAAGGTCTTCAACGACGAGTGGCTGGCCCAGTACGGCTTCGCCAACGGCGCCGACGCCACCGAGCAGACCGTGGGCGAGGTGCTGCGCGGGAAGTCCGGTCAGCTCCCCGACCTGGTGCACACCCATCCCAACGAGACCATCGCCGAGGCCGTCGCGATCCTCCAGGAGTACGGCGTGTCCCAGATGCCCGTGGTCCGCGCCGAGCCGCCGATCGTCGCCGCCGAGGTCGCGGGGTCGGTGTCGGAGCGGGCGCTCCTCGATGCGCTCTTCCGCGGTGTCGCCCACCTGAACGACCCGGTCGAGGGGCACATGTCTCCG
>DASSLY010000039.1:0-47575 GCA_035689185.1 Dermatophilaceae bacterium | reverse complement strand
CAGGGGGCGTCGGTCTACGTCGGGGACCACCCCGGCGACATGGCCGCCGCCGCTGCCTGCGGTGCGTATGCCGTGGGCGTCGCCTCGGGCGCGAACGACGAGGCGGCACTGCGCGCCGCGGGGGCCGACGTCACGCTTCCCTACCTGCTGGCCTTCCCCGCCTGGTATGCCGGCCACCTCGCCGATCCCGGCGCCCCGTCGCAGGTGTCGACCTGAGGAGATCGCCATCTCAGGGAAGGAGCGCACGGCCTAGCTTCGCCGCCCTGGCCGACCTACCCCGGGGGGTGATTCCGGCGTCGGCCCCGTCTTGAGCCCGGCACGCGCCGCTCGCCGTACCAGCGCACGCAGGCGATGAGCGTCAGGACCAACCGACCGGCGCCGCCGGGGCGTGGCTCACCGGGGGTCGCGGCCGAGCAGCGCCAGCAGCCGGTCCTGCGGGTCGTCGGTGTCGGCGTCGACCGGTTCGGCGAACATCCCCGAATGCGCCCATTCCGGCGCATGCGCCTCCGCGAACCCGAGCGACGCCGCCACCGAACGCCGTTCCAGCCGGTCGTCGACCCCGGCGCCACGGGCCAGGTCCCAGGCGTGCACGGTGAGGTCGAGCAACATCTCCGCGGCGTAGTCCCCCGCCGGCGTCTCGCCCCGCGAGAGCGCCACCGGGGTCTCGTCGGTCACGTCCTGCCACGCCGACAGCGACTCCCCGATCGCCTCGTCCCACGCCCGGACCGGGTCGCTTCCCAGCATGTCGCCGTCGAAGCGGTCGCCCGCCTCCGCCACGGTGCCACCGCCGAGCAGGTACGGCACCCACAGGTGCTCGGCGACGACGTGGTTCAGCACGTCGCGGACCGACCACTGCGTGCACGGGGTCGGAGCGCCCCAACGGTCCGCTGGGACCGCATACACCACCTCACCGAACCGGGCCGCCGCGACCGGCAGCAGGTCACGGGCGCTCATCGGTCTCCTCCCGCGCGCTCATCCGCACCCTCCAACGCCCGCCGCGGCACGGCCAGGTCGGGGTCCGGCAGGTCGTGCCGTCCGCGTCGGCGGGCCGGCCACCATGATGCCATCCGAAGGTCGGCCAGCGACCCGGCCGTTGACTCCCCTGACCGACGTCAAGGGTGGAGTGCCACCTCCACCGACCTTTTGGCTGCGGTCGCCCCTATGATCGTGCAGACCCATGAGTCGGCTGCTGGATGGACCGAGGTTGGAGCTGTAGTGCGTCTGTTGATCACCGGGGGGGCCGGCTTCATCGGTTCCAATCTGGCCCGCCTCGCGGTCAGCCAGGGCGTCGACGTCGTCGTCCTGGACGACCTGTCCACTGGAGCCAAGGACAACCTGGGCGACCTGCCCGTTGCTTTCGTGGAAGCCTCGCTGCTGGACCCCGACGCGGTCCAGCAGGCGGTCGACGGAGTCGACTCCGTGGCCCACCTCGCGGCGTTGCCGAGCGTCCCCCGCAGCATCGCCGACCCCCTCGCCAGCCACGCCGCCAACGCCACCGGGACGCTGGTGCTGCTCGAGCAGGCACGTGCCGCGGGGGTCCGGCACGTGCTGAGCGCCTCGTCCAGCTCGGTCTATGGGATGAACCCGGCACTGCCGAAGTCGGAGCGGGAGTGGGTGCGCCCGATGAGCCCGTATGCGGTGTCGAAGCTGGCCACGGAGCAGTACACGCTGGCCTACCAGCAGTCGTACGGCCTCCAGACGGTGGCGTTCCGGTTCTTCAACGTCTACGGCCCGGGGCAGGCGGCCGGCCACGCGTACGCGGCCGCCATCCCGGCGTTCGTCGACGCGCTGCTCGACGGCCGCCCGCTGACGGTCTACGGCGACGGGACCCAGTCGCGCGACTTCACCTTCGTCGGGACGGTATGCCGCGTGCTGCTGGACTGCGCGCTGCGCCGGCTGTCCCATCCCGAGCCGGTCAACCTCGCGTTCGGGACCAACACGTCGCTGAACGACCTGATCGCGGTGCTGGAGTCCGTGACCGGCCGCTCCGCGGCCCGTCGGCACGAGGCGCCGCGCCCGGGCGACGTGGCGCACTCCCAGGCCGCCAACGAGGTGCTGCGCGGCCTGTTCCCCGACGTGACGCCGGTCCCGCTGCGCGCCGGGCTGGCGGAGACGGTGGCCTGGTTCGAGGCCACCCGATGACGAACCTGGTCGTGGTCGGTCAGGGCTACGTCGGGCTGCCGATGGCGCTGCGGGCGGCCGAGGCGGGGCTGACCGTCGTCGGTCTGGACACCGATGAATGCCTGGTCGCCAACCTGAACGCCGGCGTGTCCCACATCGGCGACGTCTCGGCGGAGCAGCTGCGGGCCGGACTGGACGGCGGCTTCCGGGCCGCCAGCGACGAGCAGTGCATCGAGGACGCCGACGTGGTGCTCGTCTGCGTGCCGACCCCCCTCGCCGAGGGCGGCGGGCCCGACCTGCGCGCCGTCGAACGGGCAGGTGCCGCGATCGGCAGGCGCATCAGACCCGGCACGCTGGTGGTGCTGGAGTCCACGACCTACCCCGGGACCACCGAGGAGGTGTTCGCACCGCTGGTTCTCGGCGACCGCTGGCGGCTCGGTGCGGACATCCACATCGCGTTCTCCCCGGAGCGGATCGACCCGGGCAACCGCGCCTACCGCGTCCAGAACACGCCGAAGGTGGTCGGTGGTCTCACCCCCGCCTGCACAAGAGCCGCACGGGACTTCTACGCCGGTTTCGTCGACACCGTGGTGGAGACCAAGGGGGCCAAGGAGGCCGAGATGGCCAAGGTGCTGGAGAACACCTTCCGCCACGTGAACATCGCCCTGGTCAACGAGATGGTGCGCTTCTGCGACGAGCTGGACATCGACCTCTGGGACGCCATCGACGCCGCCGCAACCAAGCCGTTTGGCTACCTGCCGTTCCGGCCCGGCCCCGGCGTCGGAGGTCACTGCATACCGATCGACCCCGCCTACCTCAGCCACCGGGTCCGCGCCAAGCTGGGCTACGCCTTCCGGATGGTCGAGTTGGCCGAGGAGATCAACTCCGCCGCCCCGCTGTACGTGGCCAACCGGGTGTTGCGAGCGCTGAACGAGGTCAAGAAGCCGCTCATGGGCGCGACGGTGCTCCTGCTCGGAGTCACCTACAAGCCGGACGTGGCCGACTGCCGCCAGACACCAGCGATCCCCCTGGCCGAACGGCTCGCCGCCTGGGGGGCGCACGTCTCGTACCACGACCCGTACGTGCCCACCTGGTCGTTCCGGTCCAACGGGTCGGCTGCCTCGGTGACGCGAGTCGACGACCCGCACCTAGCCGCGGGAACCGCCGATGCGGTGGTGCTGTTGCAGCCGCATGCCGAGTACGACCTGAAACGACTTTCCCTCACCGCACGCCTTGCCATCGACACGAGAGGGGTAATGCCGCTATCGACAAACGTGCAGCGCCTCTGACTCTATCGAGAGTCCGGCTGGATACCGGCGCGATTTGCCCCGCGCCGTACGGTCGATTAGCCGAAATCGCCACGTGACCAGCCAACGCAGCAGTATCTGGGCAGGCCGTAGGCCTCCACACGAAGTGACAGTCCGCGCCTGGCAACGGGCACTCGCGCAGCCGTCATTCGCGACGGTTGTCGGCAACGCGGCGTATGCAGCATCCCTGCTGGGCGTTCTGATCGTCCTGGCGCGCCTCACAACAGCGGCGGAAGTCGGCCGGTACGCTCTGGCCCTAGCTATCACGTCACCGATCCAGATCGGTCTTGGCATGAGACTGCGGACGGCCAGGGTCATGATGGACGCGCGTACGTTTCCGCTGCGGACGTACTTCAACGTCGGCATGCTGACAGCCGCTACAGCGGCCATGCTTTCCACGGCCATCGCCTATCTGGTCATTCCCGACCAGCGCACACGCATCGTCGTCCTGGTCGTCGCCCTGAGCAAGGGCGTGGAGTCGTTGATCGACATTTCGTACGGAGAGCTGCAGCGACACGGCCAGATGGCGGCGATTGCGAAGTCGCAGCTGCTCCGGGGAGTTCTCACTCTTTGTGCCGCGACCGGGGGAGTCCTGCTCGGCCAGGGGGTGGTTGGCGCTGCCGTCGCCATCAATTTGGCGTGGGTGGCACAGTTCATAGCGTTGGATGTTCGCCGGGCCGCGGCGCGGACACGTCTGGTAACACCTGGGGCAATGGGCCACACACGCTGGGGCCTAGCGTCGCAACTAGCGAAGAGATCATGGCCGCTCGGTTTGGCCGCTGCGTTGACATCGTTCACCGACGCTGCTCCACGCTACCTGGTTGCTAGCCTGTTGGGCACCGGCAAGCTCGGTGTCTTTGCCGTCCTAGCCTACCCAACAATGGTCATGGCGGTGTTTGCGAACTCGCTTGGACAGAGCTACCTGGTACAGCTTCGCGATGCTTTCAGGGATGAGGATCGGCGGAGGCTGACCCGTCTGTCGGCTAAGATGTCCGCACTGGTCGGCGCACTGGGTCTGGCGGCGGTTCTTGTGCTCGTTTTCCTGGGCAGTGCTGGAATGTCGCTGATCTTGGGCTCGGCTTACGGATCGTACTTCGACCTCGGCCTCATCCTCTTAGGAGTCGCCATCGTGGGTGGCCTAGCGACAGTTCAATATTATGTGCTCACGTCTACCGGACGCTTCTCCCGACACCCCCTCGTCATGACTCTGGTAGCTCTCACGGGTGTCCCCGCCACCTGGCTGACGACCCAGGCGTGGGGGCTCACCGGCGCGGCCTGGGGCATGATGCTCACGCTCGCTCTTCAGTGCAGCCTGATGAGCCTCATGGTTCACGCGCAGCTGCGCCGCAGACGGCAACCTCGATGGGAGTCGTCATGAAGGCGCCCCGAGGAGGTCACAAGAGTGGATCCGGCAGCGACGGCGGCTGGTACGGGGGCGAGTTGCCATGAGTGACCAGGCACTCATCTACACCAGTCTTACTGCATGTCTGGCGCTACTTGGACTGATGTACATTAGTAGCCGCGGTCGCAGCATCCACTTCTTCGTTGCCAGTTTTTTTGCTCTCTTCTCTCTGGGTCCGGTCGTAAACTATATAACAGGGGCCAGCATATTCGCTGGCATCCGGCCGCAGTACATAGGCCGTGCCACCTTTGGCTTTGCCGTGGCGATCGCCGCACTTGCACTTTCACAAGTGCTATCAAGAGCAAGGCGTCGGCGCGGTGCCGTTGAGGTGCGTCCGGCCGCCGAGGCGGCGGTAACGAAGTATCCACTTGTTTACCTTGCTCTCGGAGTTCTCATCGTTTACGGACTAATAGGTGTGGCGGCGCTGGCCCCGGTTTTCACCACGGGATCGAAGATCCAGTCTCTACAAGTTTCCGGCTCTAGTCACTATGTCTACCTGCTGGCCGAGCTTGCAGCAGTCTCGGCCTTTTTCATGCTGAGGCGGGACAGGCTTGGATACCAGCTTTGGATAGCAAATGCATGCGTCTATGTCGCCTACTGTCTGATCACGTTCGAGCGCGACTTCCTGTTCGTGTTCTTCAGCGTCTTTCTGCATTATCAGCTTTTCTCCCGGAAACACAGCAAGCCTGGACGCCTAGTCCTCGCTGGGTTGGCTTCAGCGGCGGTCGCAACGGTTCTCTTTGCGCAGCGGGGGGATTCTGAGGTCAGCGTTGCCGGCCTTCTCAACCAAGGCTCAGTCCTCTTCGTCGACACCTTTGTCATGAGCCTTGTCCCCGTCCAGCTCGCCTTCGCCTCGGGGACAACCTACGTAAGTGCCCTTGCCAGTGTCGCCCCATCCTGGCTCTACGACTCCAAACACGTCGGTCTCAGCGAGTGGCTGGTGGGCATCTATGCGCCAGGCTCGCCTTCGGGGTATGGCTTTTCCTTGACAGGTGAAGCCTACCTCAACTTTGGCTACTACGGCATTTTCGGCGCATTTCTGGTCCTTGGCTTGGTGCTGGGGGGCCTTTCGAGACGTTTTGCCAGGAGCGACTGGGCATCTTATGCAAGCGTCTACTACGCGACGATCTTCATGTATGCCATCCGTGGCGACAGCGAGCAGGTGCTCAAGTCAATGCTCTACGGAGGCTTGTTCTTCGTTGTGGTCACCAGCCTTCGGAACACAGACGTGGGCGAGGGCGCTGGCCGCCCTCCCGCAGCCGAGGCCGGGCTCAGGAGACTTTCCCGGTTAACAGACGGCCACTCGCTCACACACTAGACTCGCGTTGACCGAGCCCAATTCTACGCGCTGCTGCTCGTAGCCATGCGAGGCGCCTCACGCTCTTGATCGTCGGCCCCCACGCTGCTGCCATCCCTGTCCATCCCGGCCCTGCAGACGAGCGCGGCCACGGCTTTTGTGAATTGGCAAAGGATGCCGTCCCGTCGGGAGAGGATTTCCGCAGTGGCCCTCTGGTTGTGCCGGATCGTCGCCTGCCACGCGGCGGGGTCCGACAGCAGCCGGAGCAGTGCCTCGGCAAGCGCGTCCGGCGCACGCGGCGGGACGGTGCGGTGCGGTTCGAGCAGCTCCGGCACGCCGCCGACGGCTGTCGCCACCGCTGGCATGCCGTCGGCCATCGCCTCGATGAGGGCCCTCGGCAGCCCCTCGGTCCACGAGGCGAGCGCGAAGACGTCGTGCTGTCCCAGGGCGACATACAGGTCCTCGCCGTAGAGGTGCCCCGTGAACCGCGCGACGCCTGGCCCCAGCCGCTGTTCGGCCAACCGCTCCAGCGCGGGTCGCAGCCGCCCTTCACCGACCACGGTCAGCCGCAGGTCCAGGCCGCCGCGGCGACAGCAGCGCACCGCCTCCACCAGGTCGGCGACCCCCTTGTACCTCTGCTCAAGGCTCCCCACGGTCACCACACGGACCGGACCTGCCGGCACGCAGCGCTCCCTGGGCGGGCCTAGGGCACGCACCGTGGAGGACGCGAACGTCGCCCGCGCAGCCAGCGCCGGGTATCGCTGCTGCAACACCGAGGACGTCACGTAGTTGACGTACGTCGCGCGCGCACACGCCCATGCTTGCAGCCGTGGCAGCAGGCGGTAGGCGACCTGCCCTTTCATCCCGGGCAGGACGGAGGGATGCACCGACTCCCGGCTGTCGCCGACCACGTTGACGACGATCGGCTTGCGCAACGTCCTGGCCAGCAGCAGCCCGGCGGCGCCGACGATCCCCGGCTGATCGGCATACACAACGGTCGCGGCGCGAATCTGCGCCACAAGCAGCCGGGCCGCGCTCAGGCGGCCGGCGACTGCGCGCACGGGGTTGGACCGTCGCGGCGCGGGGAGCGGGACGACCGTGGCTGAGGTCGCGGGCGGGACGCCGCCGCGCTCCGCCGGCCCCACCCGCAGGGCCAGCCGCACATCAGCGCGTTCTCCCAGCAGCTGCACGAGGGGCAACTGCTTGCGCACCAGCACCTGCCCCTCGCGCAGCCAGCCACGCTGCTCACTGAGGGCCAGGATGTGGCCGTCCTCCGCAGGGCAGCCGTGCACCGCGCGGACCAGCCGGGGAAGCACGACCTGGTGAGCGAAGCGGTCCTCGCACAGCCGCCGGGCGTCGGACCCCATGGCCGCCAGCCTTCCCTGCCGGTATGCCGTGTGGGCGCGTTCCAGCCCGAGGCGCAGCTCAGTCTCGTCCCCCCGGCGCACGACGAAGCCGGTGTGCTCGGTGACCGTCTCGGGCAGCGCGCCGGCGTCGGTGACCAGCGACGGCAAGCCCATCGCCGATGCCTCCAGGACGGCGCCGTGGTTCTCCGACAGCGAGGGGGTCACCGACAGGTCGGCGCTGCTGTAGAGCGGGCGGACGTCCTCGACGGAGTCCAGCCAGCGGATGCCCGGGTCGCTGCCGACGTCAAAACGTCGCATCAGGCGCTGTCGGTGCGCCTCCCCCGCCGTGTCGAAGCCGGCGCCGACGAGCACCAGCAGGGACTGCGGGTGGTGGTCCCGGAACGCCTGCCACGCCGGTAGCAGCACCTCGTGGCCCTTGATGCCACGGCCCCGATGGACCGCGCCCTTCGGCGCGTACACGTAGGCCACCATCACGACGACGAAGGTCCCCGGCCCGCAGCCGAACAGCTCCTGGCGCCGGTCCGCACCGCGGGTGTAGTGCTCAACGTCCACGCCGTAGGGCACGGCGCAGACCCGGCCGCCCGGCATACCGAGCTCGCGGTAGCGCTGCGCGGTGAACTCCGAGCCGGCGACGATCGTGGCGTCCAGCCGGCAGAGCAGCCGTTCGGCGTGCCGGATGGGCGCGGACTCCAGGTACAGCGGCCCCGCGACCATGTGCACGCGCCGGCAGCCCAGCCCGAGCGAGGCGACACGGCAGGCCAGCGCCGAGGCGTACAGGTGGTAGAAGAGCACGTCCGGGCGGGTCCGCCGGAGCACCTGGCGGAGCGCCCACAGGCCGCGCGCGGCGCGCAGGCCCGGACGGAGCCGGAAGTCGAGCGGAGCTTCCACCACCGGGACCTGCTCCCGGTCCAGGGCACGACGCAGCCTGCCGTTGCCCGCTTGCAGGACGACCGTCACCGTCTCGCCCGCCGCCTGCAGGGCGCGGACCTGCGGCACCACCCACATGCCGCCCTCGTTCGTCTTCAGCACGACGGTGATCCGGCTCATCGAGCGGGCACGCCCTTGACGACGGTGTCCGCGGGGACGTCGCGGACGACGACGGCGCCGGCGCCCACGATCGCGCCCGCGCCCACCCGCAGGCCTTGGAGCACGGTCGCGTTGGCGCCGATCAGGGCTCGCGCGCCGATCGTCACCGAGCCGGAAACGCATGCCTGGGCGTTCAGCCGGGTGAAGTCGCCGAGGACGACGTCGTGGGCCACGGTCGCGTTCGGGTCCACGTGCACGTGGTCGCCGAGCACGACGTTGGCGCTCACCCGGGCGCCGGCGGCGACGAGGACTCCCTGGCCGACCCGCACCGTGCGACCCAGGCGGGCGTCCGGGTGGATCAGGCTCGGGTAGGTCACCGCGGACCCGCGCAGCCGCTCCGCCACCTGCGCCCGAGCGGTGGGCGCGCCGATGGCCAGGACGGCGTGATAGGGGTCGGCGTGCCCGGCGAGCCAGGACACCGTGCCGCGAAGCTGCGCCCCGAGGGCATGCACGCGCCCGACGTCCACGGCGGCGGGGTCGTCGTCCACGAAACCCGCGAACGCCCAGGGGCGCTCGGCCTCCGACAGCACCTGCAGGACCTCCCAGACCTCCCGCCCGACACCCGCTGCACCCACGACATACAGCGGGCTGGTCATCCTTCGACGCGCCCGGTCGAGACGGCCGTGCCCGGCGAGCCCCGGAACTCCTGGATGGTCGCATGGCCGGGCGCGGAGACCCCCCGCCCGAGCAGCACCACGGGCACCGTGGCCAGCAGGATCCGCAGGTCGAGACCAACGGAGCGCTGCTCGACATACTGCACGTCCAGGGCGAGCTTCTCCTCCCAGCTGAGCGCGTTGCGTCCGTTGACCTGAGCCAACCCCGTCAGCCCCGGACGCACCTGGTGTCGCCTGGCCTGTTGCGGGGAGTACCGCTGCAGGTAGGGCACCAGCAGCGGGCGTGGGCCGACCAGTGACATCTGACCACGGACCACGTGCCACAGGCTCGGCAGCTCGTCCAGGCTGGCCGCGCGCAGCGCCCGACCCAGTGCGGTCAGCCTGGCGGCGTCGGAGTCCAGCCCGCCGGCCGGGTCCGCGTCGTGCATGGTGCGGAACTTCACGAGCTGGAACGGCTGGCCGTGCAGCCCGATCCGCTCCTGCCGGAACAGCACGGGATGTCCCAGCCGGGCGGCGACCAGGACCGCGACCACCAGCTGCACCGGCAGGCTGAGCAGCAGCAGCGGAACCCCGACGAGCAGGTCCATCGACCGCTTCACCGAATCGCCGGGCACGGTCAGCCCATCCCCAGGCATCGCCGCGTGCTGCTGACCACGTGGTCCACCTCGTCGGCGGTCAACGACGAGCCGCTCGGCAACACGACACCATTGGCGAACAGCGCGTCGGCCGCGCCGGTCACGAAGGCCTGCTCACCGGCATACACCGGCTGCGCGTGCATCGGCTTCCACAGGTGCCGCGCCTCGATGTCCTCCTCGGCCAGCCCCTTGATCAGGGTCTCGGCACCGACCGGGCTCTGCGCCGGGTCGAGGACCAGCGCGGTCAGCCAGCAGTTCGACTCCGTCTCCGACGCGGGATCCCCGAGGAAGCGGATGCCGGGCACGTCGGCCAGCGCCCGCGCGTAGGTCGCCCCGATCAGCCGTCGACGGGAAACGATGCCGTCCAGCCGGGTCAGCTGCGCCCGGCCGAGCGCGGCCAGCACGTTGCTGAGGCGGTAGTTGAAGCCCACCTCGGTGTGCTCGTACCAGGGCAGCGGGGCCCGAGCCTGGGTCGACAGGTGCCGAGCCCGGGCGACCAGATCAGCGTCATCGCTGAGCAACATCCCGCCGCCGGAGGTGGTGATGATCTTGTTGCCGTTGAACGACAGCGCTGCCGCGGCGCCGAAGCTGCCGGCCGCTCGCCCGGCTCGCCGCGAACCGAGCGCCTCGCAGGCGTCCTCCAGCAGCGGAACCCCGCGGGAGGCGAGCTCCGCCTCGAAATCGGCGTATGCCGCGCACCGGCCGAACAGGTCGACGCTCATCACGGCGGCCACGCGCGTCCCCTCGCGGCGCAGCGCGTCGACGGCCCGGACCAGCAGTTCGGCGTCGACGTTGCCGTCGGCGGTGTCGGAGTCGACGAAGACAGGGCGGGCGCCGGTGTAGCACACCGCGTTGGCCGAGGCGGCGAAGGTCATGGTCGGCACCACGACGACCGAGCCGGGTCCCGCGCCGAGTCCGAGCAGGGCCAGGTGCAGGGCCGCGGTGCCGGAGGACAGCGCCAGCGCGTGCCGCACGCCCACTCTCGCCGCGATCTCGGTCTCGAAGGCGTCGACGTGCGGCCCGAGAGGTGCGACCCAGCCCGAGCGCACCGCCTCCAGGACGTAGCGCTCCTCGACCGGCCCGATGTCGGCCTTCGACAGCAGGACGCGAGCCATCAGCTGGGGACCGCGACTCGGTCGAGGGCGAAGTGGCGCAGCGCGTCGACGGCGGCCGCGGCGGTCGGCACCGGGGTGTCCAGGACCAGGTCCGAGTCCAGCGGCGGGACGCTGACCGAGCAGATCAGCGGGTGCTCGGTGGCGCGCGGCTGCTCGGCCCGGGCGAACAGCTCCTCGCCGAGCTTCTCCCCCTGACGCAGGCCGGTGAACACGATGTCAACGCCGCTGCGCCCGGAGAACCGGATGAGGGTGTTGGCCACCTCCACGATCTTCACCTGCTCGCCCATGTCCAGGACGAGCACTTCGCCGTCGGAGCCCAGGGACGAGGCCTGCAGCACCAGCTGGCAGGCCTCCGGGATAAGCATGAAGAAGCGTTGGACCTCCGGGTGGGTCACGGTCACCGGCCCGCCCCTGGCGATTTGTGCGCGGAAGGCGTGCAGGACCGAGCCGCGGGAGCCCAGCACGTTGCCGAAGCGGACGGACACGTATCGCCCCACCTCGGTCAGCGCGAACTGGGCGGTCAGCCGCTCCGCGACCCGCTTGCTGAGGCCGAGCACGCACGCCGGGTCGGCCGCCTTGTCGGTGGAGATGTTCACGAAGGTGAGCACGTCGACCTCCGCGGCGGCCTGCAGGACGTTCAGCGTCCCTAGCACGTTGGTCTGCCAGGCCTCGGTCGGGAAGCTCTCCAACAGCGGCAGGTGCTTCAGCGCCGCGGCATGGAAGACCACCTCCGGGCGCACTGCCCGGAAGATCGAGCGGAGCGAGGCGCCGTCGCGGATGTCCACCAGCAGCACATCCTCGGAGTCCAGCAGCGCCTCACCGCTGAGGTTGAGCTGGGTCGCCTGCAGTCCCGACTCGTCCCGGTCCAGCAGGTAGAGCCGGGACGGTCCGAACCGGCTGATCTGCTGGCACAGCTCGGCGCCGATGGAGCCACCGGCTCCGGTGACCAGCACCCGCCGGCCGGCGAGCTGGTCGGCGATCTGGGTGCAGTCGAGGTCGACCGGCCGCCGGCCGAGCAGGTCCTGCAGGTCCACGTTGCGCAGGTCCCCGGCGGTCGGAGCGGCGGTGATGATCTGCCGCAGGGCCGGCAGCACCAGCACCTGCAACCCGCTGGCCGCCGCCCGCTGGGACAGGTCACGGATCAGGCTCGCCTCGGCCGACGGCAGCGCGATGACCAGGGTCTGGGCCCCGTAGCGCTCGGCGACGGCGGCCATGTCGTCGCGGTTGCCGCAGACGCGCACCCCCTCGATGCGCAGCCGTGCCTTGCTCCGGTCGTCGTCCAGCAGCGCGACCGGGGTGAAGCCGGAGGCAGGGTCGCGCACCATGCTCCGCAGCAGCTGACGGCCCGCGTCGCCGGCTCCGAACAGGACGACCCGCGTGTCCGTGGCGGAGGTCGCCGGGGAGTTCACCGACAGCGTCCGGAGGACGAAGCGGGCGGCGAACATGGCGGTGATGGCCACCAGCCCGGCGATCAGCGGGATGCTGCGGGGCATTCCGGGGGGATGGGCGAGGACGGCGCCCAGGAAGGCCACGACGACGGTGCACATTGCGGTGCGGGCGATGTCGTAGGTCTCCTCGAACGACCCGCGCTGGTGCCCCACGGCATACGGGCCGATGAAGACACCGATCCCCACGTGGGTGACCGCGACGGCGAGGGCGAACCAGACCGCTCCCACGACCACCGCCCGCTGGGGGTCGAAGTCGAACCTGAGCAGGTAGGCGACCAGGACCGCCAGCATCCAGACGACGGCGTCAACCACCGCCCACAGCCATCGATTGAGGTGAGCCCGGCGCACTACCGCGCCGTTGCGCCCCGGCTGTGCCATCGGCTCCCCTCCCTGCCGTGCCGTCGGAAAGTCACCTGCATAGGGCGTAAGTCCGCGCAAACCGGCTCGACTGTAACCGACACCGCACCAAGAGGCGTATCTGGGACACGAAGGACTTGGGCTGGACTACCCTGAGCCGCCGGGGCCCAGGTGAGGCCAGGCGTCGCCGGCCGGCCGGCGGCACGCCGTCCTCGCCCAGGTCGGACCAGCTACAGCTGAGGTGAGGAGCACACGGGACAGTGGAGCTGCACGAGTCAATTCGCTTGGTGCGCAAGCGCTGGCGGCTGATCATCGCCACCGTCGTTGCGGTGGTCGCGATGGCGGCCGTGGCCACGGTGATGACGCCGACCGAGTTCTCGGCCTCCACCAGGCTCTTCGTCTCCACCGCCAGCAACGACAACACCTCGCTGCTGCAGGGAAGCAGCTTCACCCAGCAGCGGGTCAAGTCCTACGCCGACGTCATCACCACACCAAAGGTCCTCGACCCGGTGATCCGCCAGCTGCGGCTGCCAGCAACCGCGGCGACCCTCGGCCCGCGCGTCACCGCCACCGTCCCCCTGGACACGGTGCTGATCGACATCGCGGTGCGGGACCGCAGCGCGGCCCAGGCCGCCCGGATCGCGGATGCGGTCGGCCAGCAGTTCACCGCGACGGTGACCGACCTGGAGAGCACCGACGGGCGCCCGTCCCCGGTCAAGGTGACCATCGTCAGCAGTCCCACCGTGCCCACCTCCCCCGTCAGCCCGCGGCCCACCCGCAACCTGTTGCTGGGCCTGCTCCTCGGGCTCGTCTTGGGTGTCGGACTGGCCGTCGCGCGGGACATGCTGGACACCTCGGTGAAGACCGAGAAGGACCTCGCCGACGTCACCCCTGCCGCGGTCATCGGCGGCATCGCGTTCGACCCGGACGCTCGGGTGCGGCCCCTCGTCGTCCAGGCCGACCTGCACAGTCCGCGGGCCGAGGCGTTCCGAGCGCTGCGGACCAACCTGCGCTTCGTCGACATCGCCAACGCGCCGCGCTCGATCGTGCTGACCTCGACCCTGCCGGGCGAGGGGAAGACGACGACGACCGCCAACCTCGCGCTCACGCTGGCGGCCGGGGGCGCTCGGGTCTGCGTGGTGGAGGGCGACCTTCGCCGGCGGCGACTGCTGGACTACCTCGGGCTGGAAGGGGCAGTGGGCCTGAGCGACGTCCTCATCGGCCAGGTCGAGCTGGATGACGTGCTGCAGCCCTTCGCGGACGGCAACCTGTGGGCCCTGGGCGGGGGTTCGGTCCCGCCCAACCCCAGCGAGCTGCTCGGGTCGGCCGCCATGAGCAAGACGCTACAAGAGCTGGAGACTCGGTTCGACTACGTGATCCTCGACTCCCCGCCGCTGCTGCCCGTCACCGACGCGGCAGTGCTCAGCAGCATCACAGGTGGAACGGTGGTCGTCGTGGGCTGCGGGATGGTCAACCGCGAGCAGCTGGGCAAGGCACTGAGTTCGCTCGCGGCGGTCAACGGTCACGTCCTCGGCCTGGTGCTCAACATGCTGCCGGTCAAGGGCGCCGACAGCTACGCCTACTACGGCGGCCGCTCATCGACGGCAAGCACCAACGGCTGAGGACAGTGCCACCGGCGCGGTCTCAGGTCGCCAGGACGCGCAGGATGGGCCGCAGCGCGTCGAGCACCTGCCGGGTCATCGCAGCGACGACGGCTTCGGGCCGCCCGAACGGATCCACGATGTCGGCCTCGCCGACCGGCAGTGGTGGGCTCAGCCCCCGTCGTGCCGCGGCCTGAGCCGCGGTTCGACCGGCCACCGTCGAGGCCGGACCGTCGTGGGGCCGCCACGGTCGAGGCAGATCCCCCACCAGCACGGCGAAGTCCCGCAGGGCGAAGGCGTACCCCAACGAACGGGGGTGCAGCCGGGCCACGGCGGCGCGGTGCTCCCGGGTCGCGGTGAGCACCAGGTCGGCATCGGCCACCATGTCCGCGGTCAGCTGACGGGCCCGGAAGTTCTCAGCCGTCCCGCCGGCCGACCGCACGTGCGCGGCGCAGCGCGGGTCCATCGACTCCCCCACCAGTGCGGCGGTCCCGGCGCTGGCCAGCCGAACCCGGCGATCCGGCGGTATGCCGAGCTGGTCCAGCTGGTGCGCCAGCACGCGTTCGGCGAACGGTGAGCGGCATACGTTGCCGGTGCACACGAGCAGGACGTGGCCACCGGAGGTCACCGCACCCCCCTGGCGTCCGTGGCCCGCACGCCGGCAGCCTAGGCGAAGACCCGTCGTGCTGGCCTCGGCGACGGGAAGCCGCTCGGATTTCTGATGCGTCAGGCAGGCCTTGACCGCGGCGGAGGTCGGTGCTTGTGTGGACTGTTTTCGTGCCTCGCGCGACGCGTGAGGCTGCCGTGTCTTTCGTGGAACCGCCATTCCACCGAGGGGCTGGGGAGCCCGCGCCGGGCGCGGGCACCCGCGCGAAAGGATAGGAGGAGTTCCTTATGCCTAACGCATCTCTTCGTTATCGATCCCATTCGCAGCCAGGTCGACGCGTCGGCACCGTTGCCGGATCGGCTGCCTTGTTGGTAGTCGCCACCGCAATGGCCAGCCCTGCAGGTGGGTCCGAGCCCGCGCCGATCGGCGATCCGGTTCCGGACGTGGTCCGAGGGCCCGTACGGGTGGAACTGGACCCCGTGACGCGAGACGTCACAGCGCCGCTGGCCGGCGTGACCGCACCGGGACGCCCCACAATACTGTACGTGGTCGACCAGATCGGCCAGCTCAAGGAGCTCGACCTGACCGCGACCCGTCCGGTGCCGCGGATACCGACGGTGCTCGATGTGAGCGGACTCCTGGTCGGACCCCAGGACCCCAAGGACGAACGCGGCTTCCTCGGCGCCGCCTTCTCGCCCCACTTCGTCACCGACGGTCATCTCTACACCTACACCTCAGAGGCATTCGACCCGAACACGCCCGCGGACTTCCCGCTGCCGCCTGACCCGCCCGGGCCGTGCGACCTCAGCGGCGTGCAGGCCAACCACCGCAGCGTGATCCGGGAGTGGGACCGGGTCAGTGTCTCTCCGCTGCGCTTCGAACCAGCCGCATCCAGTCGGGTGCTGATGACCGTTGACCAGCCGCAGAGCAACCACAACGCCGGAGACATGGCCTTCGGTCCCGACGCCAAGCTCTACGTCGCCTTCGGTGATGGCGGCGGTGCAGACGACCAGAACTGCCAGACCAACTTCGACGGCAAGCCGATGTTCGGCCATGGGGCGGACGGCAACGGGCAGAACCCGACCAACCCGCTCGGCGACATTCTGCGGATCGACCCAGGTGGCACGAACTCGGCCAACGGGCAATACGGGATCCCTGCCGACAACCCGTTCGCTGTCAACGGACCCCGCGGGGAGCTCCCCGAGATCTTCGCGACCGGATTCCGCAACCCGTTCCGGATTTCCTTCGACGCAGCCGACTTCGCTGCGGCCAACGCGGGCGAGCCCGGGACGCTCTGGGTCGGCGACGTCGGCCAGAACGACGTCGAAGAGGTCGACGTGGTCAACTCGGGGGGAAACTACGGATGGCGGGTCAAGGAGGGCACCTTCGCCTTCACCCCCAGTGAGTTCCAGCTCAAGGGGTCACGCTCGGACGGCTTCGTCTTCGCCAACGCGCCCGGTCAAGCACAGTTCACCGACCCGGTGGCCCAGTACGACCACGACGACGGGACGGCCATCATCGGCGGCTACGTCTACCGCGGTGGCCAGTCCCCCTCGCTGGCTGGGCAGTACATCTTCGGTGACACGTCGCGACGTCTCAACAACGCTCACGGCCGACTGTTTGCCACCTCCGGCGCGAAGACCGGGGCCCACACGATCGTTGAGCTGCGCGACGGGCCGTTGGACGTCCAGCTCATCGGGTTCGGCCAGGACAGTCAGCGGGAGCTCTATGCCCTCGTGTTCGAACCCGGCGTGTCGGGAGCCGTCCTGCACATCACCGAATGACAGGCGGACATCGCACTGATGGCCGCGGGAACGGCCCCGACGCCGCGCTCAGCGGGGCTGGGGCCGTTCCCCGGGCCACGGGTACGGCTCGGAGGTGCCGTGCGGCGCGGTCTCGCGTAGTTCCACCCGCACCGACCGGCCCCGGACCAGCGCGTCGGCCAGGACCGAGCGACGCGGGTCGCGCAGGTCGAACAGCTCGCGCCGGGGCAGCGCCGTGAGCCGGGCCAGCCGCGGGTCGGCCAGCACCTCCGCGACCAGCCCCCGGTCTCCGCCGACGACCAACGCCTGCGGGCGCTTGCCGCCGAGGACCGCCAGCATGTGTCCGGACACCGCGTCCACCAGGGCGTCCGCCTGGTTGGCCCGGCGCCGGGCGAACCGCTGCTGGGACCACCCGCCGGCGGCGGTACGCGACTGCACGTACCTGGTTCCCACCTTGTGCGCGACCAGCGCGTCCCGGTCCGCCAGGCCCACCGCATACCCGCCGCGGCGGACCAGCAGCAGGGCGACCGACGGTGGGTGGGCGGCCCAGGAGGCCAGCGACACGGCATACCGGTCGTTGGCGACGAACGGGGTAAGCCGGGCGACCGACCCGTCCGCGGCGGTGAGGACCAGCGCACCGGAACGGCGGGCCGGGCCGTGGCGTTCCTCGAACCCGGCAACCCAGCGTTCGACCCGGGCCGCGGCCACCTCGAATCGCCGTAGACCGGCCGGCTCGCCTGCCGCCATGCTTGCTCCTACTGGGTGCGTGTGCCCTCAGCATGCCGGTGCGCGTCGATGGTGCGAGGAGTGGTCCCCATGGCGAACGACCTGCGGATCTCGCTGTCCGAGGACGGGGCCGACGACGAGCGGCTCGACCTGCTCACCAGCCGCCTGAGCGACGAGCTGCGCCAGCTCGACGACGTCGAGGTGGCCCGGGCCACCACCCCGGCCCTGCCCGGCACCCGGTCGGTGGACGCGATGCAGGTGGCCGAGCTTGCGGTGACCCTGGCGGGGTCCGGCGTCCTGAGCCAGGTCGTGGATGTCCTGCGGAGGTGGTTGCACCGCTCGCACCAGTCCGCCTCCGCCCAGACCGTCCGGCTGGAGTTGGACGGGGACGTGCTGGAGCTGTCCGGCGCGAGCGCACAGGACCAGGAGCGGCTGGTGCAGCTGTTCCTGCTGCGGCACGTGCGCAAACCGGGCACGACATGACCGGACGGCGGCTGGCGCTGGTGGTGGCGAGCCAGGCGTACGAGCACGAGAGCCTCCGGCAGCTGCGATCGCCCGCCGCCGACGCGACCGCGCTGGCCGAGGTGCTCCGCGACCCGGAGGTCGCCGGCTTCGAGGTGCGGGTGCTGCACGACGAGCCGTCGTACCAGGTGGCCGCGGCGATCGAGGACCTGTTCAGCGACGCTCGCCCGGACGACCTGCTGCTGCTGCACTTCTCCGGCCACGGGCTGAAGGACGAGTCCAGCCAGCTGTTCTTCGCCGCGCGCAACACCCGCCCGGACCGGCTCGGGTCGAGCGCGGTGGCGGCCGAGTTCGTGCAGCGGTGCATGCGCTCCAGCCGGGCCCGGCGGATGGTGCTGTTCCTGGACTGCTGTTACGGGGGCGCGTTCGCCCAGGGGGTTTCGGTGCGGGCCTCAGGGTCGGCGAACGTGCTGGAGGCCTTCCCCGCCGACCGGCTCGGCGGGGGGCGCGGCCGGGCGGTGATCAGCGCGTCGTCGGCGATGGAGTACGCCTTCGAGGGCACCGAGCTGGCGCAGGGCCAGGCCACGCCGTCGGTGTTCACGACCGCGCTGGTGCACGGGCTGCGGACCGGGGAGGCCGACCGCGACGAGGACGGCCTGGTGTCGCTGAACGAGCTCTACGACTACGTGTTCGACAAGGTCCGCGAGCAGAACCCGAACCAGACGCCGACCCGCGACGTGGAGATGCAGGGCGAGGTGTACCTGGCCCGCAGCGGCCGGAAGAAGGTGCTCCCGGCGGCCTTGCCCCCCGAGCTGGCGGCCGCCCTGGCCGACCAGAACATGTTCGCCAGGCTCGGCGCCGTCGGCGAGCTCGGGACGCGGCTGCGCAGCAGCGACCCGGCGGTCGCCCTCGGCGCCCGGATCGCCTTGAAGGGACTGGCCGCCAACGACATCTCCTATGTCGCGACCGCCGCCTCCGCCGCCCTGTCGTCGCTGGGCTCCCCTGCTCCCCCCGAGTTGTCAGAACGAGAGCGGGTCATGGCGCCACCCGGTTTTGACAACTCGCAGCGGCAGCCGGCGGCGCCCGCCGAGTTGTCAGAACGAGAGCCGGTCATGGCGCCACCCGGTTTTGACAAGTCGCAGGGGGTCAAGCCGCTGCCGAGCGGCCAGCGCGTCGCCGGGTGGCTCGCCGCCAGCGGCGGGACGGCGCAGCTGCTGGCGATGACACTGCCGTTCGCCTCCGGCGAGCTGATCCTCAACCTCCCCGGCGGCGTGCCGGTCGGCGCCGTCCTGTTCGTCACGGGCGCGCTCGCGGTGACCGCCGGGGTGGCCGTCCTGACCGGACGCGGCTCCCCGGCTGCGGAGCTGGGGCTGCTCGCCGGCGCCGCTGTGACGGCGACCGTGACGGCGGCGCTGCTCAGCGAGGTGGTCGTCGTCGCCGGCAGCTCGGTGTCCGCCGGGTTCACCCTCAGCGCGCTGGCCGTCCTGGTCCTGCTGGCCGCCGGGGTGGCGACGATCGTGGCCGCTCGGCAGCAGGGTTGCTCCGTACTCGGCCCAGGGCGGGGCGCAAGCTCGCTGCTGCTGGCCGCGACGCTGGCAGTGACGGGGGCGATGCTGCTCACGGTCCAGGGCAGCTCGGGCGGCCTGCTCGCCACGCCGGAGTGGTGGGCCGCGGTGGTGACCCTGCTGGCGCCGGTGCTCGCCGTCCTGGTCCGTCCGGTGGCCTTCGGCGCCGCCATGCTGGGCGCCTTCGCGGTGGGCGGCCTCAGCTTCGCCCCGGCCGCCCTTCCCTCCGGCGATGCCGGTGCCGGCGACTGGGCGCGGGTGGTGGGGATCACCGCCGTCATGGTCGCGCTGGGCCTGCTCGCCCTGCGCCATGCCGGGCCGGCAGCTGGCGACGGGAGACCGGTGATGCGGGCCGTCGGAGGTGCCGCCGCGCTTGGTGGCGTGTTGCTGGGCCTCGCCATGACGCGGCCGTTCCAGTACGGCGACTACTTCCCCACCCAGGCGACGGACCTGCTGGTCGCGTTTCCGCTGCTGAGCGGTCTGAGCCTGGTCGCCGGAGTGCTGCTGCTCCGACGCCCGGCCGGCTCGGCCGGGGCCGGCACGGTGCTGTCCTGCGGCGCCGCCGCGCTGTGGGCACTGTCGACGCTGCTCGGCCGCGCGGTCAAGGACGGCGGTTACGACGAACCCGGCTGGGAGATGGCGGTCGCGGCCGCCCTCGTGCTGCTGCTCGGCGCCGGCTGCGCGCTCGTGGTCCTGGTGCGAACCCGGCGGCTGGGCCGGCAGCGGTTCGACCGGCGCAGCGTGGCCGGGTGGCTGCTGCTGAGTTTCGCCGCGCTCGGCGCCGCAGCCATGCTGGTGGAAGCCGTCGCCGTCGTCCCCGACAACGCGTGGTGGCAGGGCGAGGCGGTCTACGTCGGCGCACTCACCGTGACGATGGCGCTGCTGGGGGTGACGCTGCGTGACCGGGCCCTGGCCGTCGCCCTGCTCACCTCCTGGCTGGCACTGGGAATCGGCGTGGGGATCAAGGACCTGGCCGTCCTCGCCGACCAGTCGCTGCCGACGACCGCGGCGGACGCGTTCGTCCTGCTCCTGCTCGCCACCGGCGTCACCCTGCTGGTGTCGCGGGGCAGGTTCGGGCGCGGGCAGCCAGCCGGCTCAGATGTTGAACCCCATGGCGCGTAGCTGGTCGCGCCCCTCCTCGGTGATCTTGTCCGGCCCCCACGGCGGCATCCACACCCAGTTGATCCGGTGGGTGTCCACCAGCCCGTCCAGCGCCTGCGCGGTCTGGTCCTCGATCACGTCGGTGAGCGGGCAGGCGGCGCTGGTGAGCGTCATGTCGATGACCGCGTGCCTGTGCTGGTCGACGGTGATCCCGTAGACCAGGCCCAGGTCGACGACGTTGATCCCCAGCTCGGGGTCCACGACGTCGCGCATAGCCTCCTCCACGTCGGCCACGTTGGGCGGCAAGGTCGCCTGCTCAGTCATCGGTTCCACCTTTCCTCGCCTGGTCCAACGCCTGGGTGAACGCCATCCATCCCAGCAGCGCGCACTTGACTCGCGCCGGGTACCGCGCCACCCCGGCCAGGGCGACCCCGTCGCCGACCACTTCCTCGTCCCCGGGGTCCGCGCCGCGGCTGGTCAACATCGAGCGCATCGCGGCGCAGGTGGACAGCGCCTCGGCCACGGGCCGGCCGGTGACCTGCTCGGCCAGCACCGACGCCGAGGCCATCGAGATCGAGCAGCCCAGCGCGTCATACGACACGTCCGCAATCCGGTCGCCGTCCAGCCGCACCCGCAGCGTCACCTCGTCGCCGCAGATGGGGTTCACCTGGTGGGCCTCGGCGTCGTACGGCTCGCGCAGACCGGCGTGCCGGGGCCGCCTCGCGTGGTCGAGGATAAGCTCCTGGTAGAGGTCCATTCAGACGGCCACCCCGAACACCGCGGGGACGCGGTCCAGCGCGGTCAGCATCGCCGCCACCTCACCAGCGGTGTTGTATGCCGCGAAGCTCGCCCTGGTCGTCGCAGCCATACCCATCCGCCGGTGCAGCGGCGCGGCGCAGTGGTGGCCCACCCGGACCGCGACGCCCTGCTCGTCGAGCACCTGTCCGACGTCGTGCGGGTGGATGCCGTCGACGACGAAGGAGACCAGCCCCGACCGGCCCGTCGCCTCGGCCGGGCCGACGACCCGCACCCAGGGCCGTTGCGCCAGCCCGGCCAGCAGGGCCTCGGTCAGCGCGTGCTCGTGCGCGGCGACCCGGTCCATCCCCAGACCGGTGAGGTAGCGCACCGCGGCGGCCAGACCGACCGCCTGGGCCACGACGGGAGTCCCGGCCTCGAACCGGGCCGGCGGAGCGGCATACGTGGTCCGCTCCATCCGGACCGTCTCGATCATCGACCCGCCGGTGAGGAAGGGCGGCATCGCGGCCAGCAGGTCGGCCCGTCCCCACAGGGCGCCGACGCCGGTCGGGCCGAACATCTTGTGCCCGCTGAACGCCAGCAGGTCGACCCCCAGCGACCGCACGTCGACAGCCAGGTGCGGCACCGACTGGCAGGCGTCCAGCACGGTGACGGCGCCGACCGAGCGGGCGGCCTCGACCAGTCGTGCGACCGGGTTCACCGTGCCGAGGACGTTGGAGACGTGGGTGAACGCCAGCACGCGCGTGCGCTGGTTGACCACCGCGTCGAGGTCGGACAGGTCCAGCCGGCCGTCGTCGGTGACCCCCAGCCAACGCAGCGTCGCCCCGGTGCGGCGGCACAGCTCCTGCCACGGCACCAAGTTGGCGTGGTGCTCCATCTCGGTCACCACGACCCCGTCGCCGGGGCCGAGCCGCAGCGGGTCGCCGGGCGCGCCACCGGAGAAGGCGTAGGCCACCAGGTTCAGCGCCTCGGTCGCGTTCTTGGTGAAGACCACCTCGCCCGGCTGTGCCCCGATGAAGCCGGCCACGGTCGCCCGGGCATCCTCGTAGGCGTCGGTCGCCTCCTCGCCGAGCTGGTGCGCGCCCCGGTGCACCGCGGAGTAGTGCTGCTCGTAGAAGTCCCGTTCTGCCTGCAGCACGGGGGTCGGCTTCTGCGACGTGGCGCCGGAGTCCAGGTAGACCAGCTCTCGGTCGTCGCGGACACGCCGGCCCAGGATCGGGAAGTCCGCCCGGATGCGGGCCGACTCCTGCGGGCTGAACGGGCCGTGGGCCATCTAGGCCTGCGCCGGCTCGGGGGCGCCGACGAACCGGTCGTAGCCCTCCGCCTCCAACCGCTCGGCCAGCTCGGGGCCGCCCTCCTCGACCACCCGGCCGTCGACGAAGACGTGCACGAAGTCAGGGGTGATGTAGCGCAGGATCCTGGTGTAGTGGGTGATCAGCAGGACGCCGACCTCGGACCGCTGGCGGACCCGGTTCACCCCCTCGGACACCACCTTGAGGGCGTCGATGTCCAGGCCGGAGTCGGTCTCGTCGAGGATGGCCACCTTGGGCCGCAGCAGCTCCAGCTGCAGGATCTCGTGGCGCTTCTTCTCCCCGCCGGAGAAGCCCTCGTTGACGTTGCGCTCGGCGAAGGCCGGGTCCATCCGCAGGTCGGCCATCGCGGTCTTGACCTCCTTGACCCACGTGCGCAGCTTCGGCGCCTGCCCGTCGACCGCGGTCTTGGCGGTGCGCAGGAAGTTCGACACGGTCACGCCGGGCACCTCGACGGGGTACTGCATCGCCAGGAACAGCCCGGCCCGGGCCCGCTCGTCCACCTTCATGGCCAGCACGTCCTCGCCGTCCAGCGTCACGCTGCCGCGGGTCACCGTGTAGCGCGGGTGCCCGGCGATGCTGTATGCCAGGGTGGACTTGCCCGAGCCATTCGGGCCCATGATCGCGTGCGTCTCCCCCGAGCGGACGGTCAGGTCGACCCCGCGCAGGATCTCCTTCGGTCGTTCGTCGACGTCGACCGTAACGTGCAGGTCGCGGATCTGGAGTACTGACAACGTCATTCCCTCAGCTCTTCGGTGTGGTCGATATCCAGACGGCGCCGTCCTCGACCCGGACCGGGAAGACGGCGATGGGCAAAGTGGCTGGCAGTCCAGTGGGCTCGCCGGTTACCAGGTCGAACCGCGATCCGTGCAGCCAGCATTCGATGGTGCAGCCGTCGACCTCACCCTCGGAGAGCGAGACGTTGGCATGGCTGCAGGTGTCGTCCACCGCGTGGACGTGACCGTTCGCGTCTCGGACGATCGCGACCCGCTGGCCGTCGACGTCGGCGAGCGCGGCTCCGACGGCTGGCAACTGGTCGAGCTGGCAGACGTACTCGAAGTCGTCCAGGTCCTCGCTGCGTTGCGCGGTCACGCGGCGTCCTCTGCCGAGAGGGCCAGCTCGGCGTCGATCGCTGCCATCAGGTGCTCCTGCACCTCGGGGATGCCGATCCGGTGCACGATGTCGGCGAAGAACCCGCGCACGACCATCCGGCGCGCCTGGTCCGCCGGGATGCCGCGCGCCTGCAGGTAGAACAGCTGCTCGTCGTCGAACCGGCCGGTGGACGACGCGTGCCCGGCGCCGAGGATCTCCCCGGTCTCGATCTCCAGGTTGGGCACCGAGTCGGCGCGGGCGCCGTCGGTGAGCACCAGGTTGCGGTTCAGCTCGTAGGTGTCGGTGCCCAGCGCCTCGGCGCGGATCAGCACGTCGCCCACCCAGACCGTGTGCGCGCCCTCGCCCTGCAGGGCGCCCTTGTAGGTGACGCGGCTGCGGCAGCTCGGCGCGTTGTGGTCGACGTAGGACCGGTGCTCCAGGTGCTGCCCGGCGTCGGCGAAGTACACCCCGAGCAGGGTCGCGTCCCCGCCCGGTCCGGCGAACCGGACGTTGGTGTTGATCCGCACGATCGCCCCGCCCAGGGTGACCACGATGTGGCGGTATGCCGCGTCGCGGCCTACCAGCGCGTCGTGCTGGCCCAGGTGCACCGCGTCGTCGTCCCAGCGCTGCAGCGACACGACGGTCAGGTCCGCGCCGTCGCCGACGAGCACCTCCACGTTGCCGGTGTGCGCGGCCGAGCCGACGTGGTCCAGCACGACGGTGGCCCGGCTGTGCGCCTCGGCCTCGACGACCAGGTGACCCACGCTGCGTAGCTGGGCGCCCTTGCCCGTGGTCACGACACGCAGCGGCTGCTCCGGTGCGGACTCGACCGGCACCAGCAGGTGCGCGGCCTCGTCGGTGTGCGCCGAGGCGAGCACCGCTGCCCGGTCGGCCGGCACCAGCGCCCGGCCGCGCGGGGCCTGCCCCTGCGCGAGCGGGGCCTGCGCGTAGTCGAACGGAAGGTCGATGCTGACCGCGCCGGGGTCGCCCGGTTCGTCTGCCAGCACCCGGCCCAGGCGGTCGACGGGGGTGAACCGCCACTCTTCCTCCCGGCCGCCGGGCAGCGGGAAGTCCGCCACCGCATACGAGGTCCGGCGCTCGGCGCGGGACTGTTCCGGGACCGCCGCGAGCAGCGCGGCCGGGTCCCGGTGTGTCTTCGGTCGCAGTGTTTCGGTGAGCAGCGGCACGTCAGCCCACCGCGCCTTCCATCTGCAGCTCGATCAGCCGGTTCAGCTCCAGGGCGTACTCCATCGGCAGCTCCCGGGCGATCGGCTCGATGAAGCCGCGGACGATCATCGCCATGGCCTCCTCCTCGGTCAGCCCGCGGGACATGAGGTAGAACAGTTGGTCGTCGCCGATCTTGGAGACGGTGGCCTCGTGGCCCATCTGCACGTCGTCCTCGCGGACGTCGACGTAGGGGTAGGTGTCCGACCGGCTGATCTGGTCGACCAGCAACGCGTCGCAGCGCACCGTCGACTTGCTGCCGTGCGCGCCGTCCAGGATCTGGATCAGCCCCCGGTATGACGTGCGGCCGCCGCCGCGGGCCACCGACTTGCTCACGATCGTGGAGGACGTGTGCGGGGCGGCGTGCACCATCTTGGCGCCGGCGTCCTGGTGCTGGCCCTCACCGGCGAAGGCGATGGACAGCGTCTCGCCCTTGGCGTGCTCCCCGAGCAGGAAGACCGCCGGGTACTTCATCGTGACCTTGGAGCCGATGTTGCCGTCGATCCACTCCATGGTCGCGCCCTCCTCGCAGGTGGCGCGCTTGGTGACCAGGTTGTAGACGTTGTTCGACCAGTTCTGGATCGTCGTGTAGCGCACCCGGGCGTGCTTCTTCACGATGATCTCCACCACCGCGGAGTGCAGCGAGTCCGACTTGTAGATCGGCGCGGTGCAGCCCTCGACGTAGTGCACGTACGAGCCCTCGTCGGCGATGATCAGGGTCCGCTCGAACTGGCCCATGTTCTCGGTGTTGATACGGAAGTAGGCCTGCAGCGGGATGTCCACGTGCACCCCCGGCGGCACGTAGATGAACGAGCCGCCGGACCACACTGCGGTGTTCAGCGACGCGAACTTGTTGTCGCCGGCCGGGATCACCGAGGTGAAGTACTCCCGGAACAGGTCCTCGTGCTCGCGTAGGCCCGTGTCGGTGTCGACGAAGATGACGCCTTTGGCCTCCAGGTCCTCCCGGATCTGGTGGTAGACGACCTCGCTCTCGTACTGCGCGGCCACACCGCCCACCAACCGCTGCTTCTCCGCCTCGGGGATGCCCAGCCGGTCGTAGGTGTTCTTGATGTCCTCGGGCAGCTCGTCCCAGGTGGTGGCCTGCTTCTCGGTGGACTTGACGAAGTACTTGATGTTCTGGAAGTCGATCCCGGTCAGGTCCGAGCCCCACGCCGGCATCGGCTTCTTGTCGAACAGCCGCAGCGCCTTCAGCCGGAGCGTGGTCATCCACTCCGGCTCGCTCTTGCGCGCCGAGATGTCGCGGACGACCTCCTCGGACAGCCCGCGCCGGGCGCCCGACCCGGCGACGTCGGAGTCGGCCCAGCCGTACTCGTAGCGGCCCAGGTCCTTCAGGCCGGGGTTCAGCTCCTCGATGTGCGTGGTCATCGCGGGTCCTCTTCCGTTTGCGGTGCGGCTGGCTGCCGGGTGTCTGGAGACGGTGTGGCTGGATGCGTTGCCGGGGTCGGGACGAAGGTCGTGCACACGTGCTCGCCGTGGGCCAGGGTGGCCAACCGCTGGACGGGCACGCCCAGCAGGCGGGAGAAGGCGTCGGTCTCGGCCTCGCACAGCTGCGGGAACTGCGCGGCGACGTGCTGCACCGGGCAGTGCCCTTGGCACAACTGCACGCCGAGCAGCGATGTTCCCGCACCCGATCTCACTCCGGAGCCGGTCCCGGCCCGCGGGCTGGAGGAAGGGCTGGACAAGGAGGCGGCCCTTGCGCCGGACGGGGACGCGGCCTTGGCGCCGGACGGGGAGCCGGACCTTGCGCCGGAGGGGGCGCCGGAGGGGGCGCCGGACGGGGAGCCGGGGAGGGGGCCGAGGACGGGCCGGATCGAGGCGGCGTAGCCGTCGTCGCTCAGCGCGGCGGCCAGCGCCTGCGCGCGTTCGTGCGGGCCCTGCGCGCTGGCGACGCGCGCGGCATACCGGGCAGCGAGAGCGTCCATCTGCTCGCGCGCGAACTGGGCCACCGCTTCCTCCCCGGCCCGGTCGGCCAGGAAGCGCAGCGCCGCGGAGGCGATGCCGTCGTAGCTGGACCCGAGCCTGCGGTGACCCGCTTCGGACAACACGTAGGCGCGCGCCGGCCGCCCCCGGTGCCGGGGGTGGACGGCCTGCTCCCGCGCTGCGACGGTGCCGTCGTCGGTGAGCGCGTCCAGGTGCCGGCGGACGGCGGCGGAGGTGAGGCCGAGCCGGGTCGCGATGGCAGACGCGGTAACAGGGCCCTCCGCTGAGACGAGGTCGCGGACCCGGTCCCGGGTCCCTGCCTGGTCGCGGGCGGGGGTCGCGGCCTGCTCGCGGACGGAAAACACAACACCATTGTGACGTAAATGCCGGCGTGGGTTCTAGTCAGGCCACCCTAAGTACCCAGGCCTTCTACACTCGGCGATCGTGAGCGACGCCGCGGTGCAGCTGGACGGCCTGACCCGCCGCTTCGGCGCCCACACGGTGCTGACCGACATGTCCTGGAGCGCCCCCGCCGGTGCCGTCACCGTGGTTCTCGGCCCCAACGGCGCCGGCAAGACGACGGCAGTCGAGTGCGCGGAGGGTTTGCAGCGTCCCGACGGCGGGACCGTGCGGGTCCTCGGCGCGGACCCGTGGCGGGCCGGGCCGGCACACCGCGCGCGGGTCGGGGTGATGCTGCAGGAGGTCGGCCTTCCCGGGGGCGCGCGGCCGATGTCCCTCCTGAGGCACCTTGCCTCGTTGTATGCCGCACCCGCCGACAGCGCGGCACTCGCAGGGCGCCTGGGATTGGACGGGTTCCGGGCGCCGACGGTTCGCCGGCTGTCCGGCGGCCAGCGGCAGCGGCTGGGTCTGGCGGCCGCGCTCGTCGGCCGACCGGAGGTGCTCTTCCTGGACGAGCCGACCGCCGGCCTGGACCTGGACGGCCGGCTGGACGTGTGGACGCTGTTGCGCGAGCAGCGCGACGCGGGGTGCGCGTTGGTGGTGACGACCCACTCGTTCGAGGAGGCGGAGCGGCTGGCCGACTACGTCGTCATCGTCGCCGCCGGGCGCGTGCTGGCCACTGGGACGCTGGCCTCGGTGACGTCCGCCGGCCGGCTGGAGGACGTCTACCTCTCCCTCACCCGACCCGCGGCGTGAGCGCACCCGCGCCTGCCGCCGCCAGGGTCCTCGCCCAGGCGCGGTTCGAGGCCGCCGTGCTGCTGCGCAACGGGGAACAGCTGCTGGTAGCGGTGGTGCTGCCGTGCCTGGCCTTGGTCGGGCTGGCGACCACGTCGGCGCCCTCCCTGGGGACCGGCCGGCGGATCGACCTGGCGGTCCCGGGGGTGCTCGCCCTGTGCGTGGTGTCCACGGCGTTCACCGGGCAGGCGATCGCTGTCGGGTTCGACCGGCGGTACGGCGTGCTCCGGCTGTTCGGCATCACCCCGCTCGGCCGTGGCGGCCTGCTGCTCGGGAAGGCGGCCGCGGTGCTCACCGTCGAGCTGCTGCAGGCGGTGGTCGTGGGCGGCCTGGGGCTGGCCCTGGGCTGGCGGCCGGGCTGGACCGGGCTGCCGGCAGCGGCGGTCGTCGGCCTGCTCGGGACCTGGGCCTTCGTCGCGCTCGCGCTGCTACTGGCCGGGCTGCTCCGGGCGGAAGCAGTGCTGGCAGTGGCCAACCTGGTCTGGGTGCTGCTGCTGGCCCTGGGCGGGGTGGTCGTGCCGCGCTCGTCCCTGCCGGCCGGGCTGTCCCACCTGGCGGCGTTCCTGCCCTCCTCGGCCCTGGGGGACGGTCTGCGGGCGTCGTTCACCGAGGGGCGACCGGCCGGCATACCCGTGCTCGTACTCGCCGTATGGGGCGTGGCGGCGAGCGTGCTGGCGACGCGGGCGTTCCGCTGGTCCGACTGAAAACTAGGCTGGGGCCGTGACGGCCACGCTCGCGCCCACGCCGGCCGTGGTCGGCGCCTCCAGCCCGTGGCTTCGGCGCACCCTGCTGGCCAACCTGGCGCTCCAGGTCCTCATCGTCGTCACCGGCGGGCTGGTGCGGCTCACCGGCTCCGGCCTGGGCTGCCCCACCTGGCCGGAGTGCGTGCCGGGCTCGTTCACCCCGGTGCCGCACCAGGAGCAGGGGTTCCACAAGGTCATCGAGTTCGGCAACCGGACGCTGACCACGGTGCTCACCCTGGTGGCCGTCCTCGTGGTCCTGGCCACCTGGCGGTGGGCACGCCAGCGGCGGGCCCTGCTGCGGCTGTCGCTGCTGCCGCTGGGTGGCGTGCTCCTCCAGGCGCTGCTGGGCGGGGTGACCGTGCGGACCGGGTTGAACCCGGCGACGGTGGCGGCCCACTTCCTGGTCTCGATGGTGCTCGTGGCCTTCTCGGCATACCTGCTCCACCGCGCCGGCGAGGGGGACGCCCCGCCGGTCCCCCTGGTCCGGTCCGAGGTGCAATGGCTGGCCCGGGCCACGGCCGGGCTGGCCGGGGTGGTGCTGGTCCTCGGCACGGTGGTCACCGGGTCCGGGCCCCACTCCGGTGACGCGGACCGGCCGGCACGGTTCGGCTTCGACCCGCGGACCATCGCCTGGCTGCACGCCGACGCGGTGATGCTGTTCCTCGGCCTGGTGATCGCCGTGCTGGTCGCGGTGCGCCTTACCGCGCGGTCGGCACCGACCGCCCCGTCGGAGCGGGCCGCGCGTGCCTGGCTCGTGGTGCTCGGCGTGACGCTGGCCCAAGGCGTGGTCGGGTACACCCAGTACCTCACCGGCCTGCCCGAGGCCGTCGTGCTGCTGCACCTGCTCGGCGCCAGCCTGCTGGTGGTGGCCGTGACGGACGGAGTGCTGTCACTGCGGACCCGCTGACCGCCGTGCGGGGTTGCGACGGCAGCCGCCGTCACGCGTGCCAGCTGCGGTCGCGTGCCACTCGCGGTCACGCCTGCCCCCGCTCATGCGCCCGGGTGCGCCAGCCACGGCCACGGGCACACCCTTGAAGCCCTGCACGCACCCCCGGCGATGCGCCCCGTGACCCGCTCGTGCGCCCGGGTGCGCCAGCCACGGTCACGCCCGGTGCGCCAGCCACGGCCACGGACACACCCTTGGAGCCCTGCGCACACCCCCGGCGATGCGCCCCGTGACCCGCTCGTGCGCCCGGTGCATTAGCCGCGGTCACGCCGGGGTGCGCCAGCCACGGCCACGGGCACACCCTTGGAGCCCACACGCACCGTTGGAGCCCTGCACACACCCCCGGCGATGCGCCCCGTGACCCGCTCGTGCGCCCGGGTGCGCCGGCCACGGCCACGGGCACACCCTTGGGGCCCTGCACACAGCCCCGGCGATGCGCCCCGTGACCCGCTCGTACGCCCGGGTGCGCCAGCCCCGGCCACGGGCACACCTTGGAGCCCACACGCACCGTTGGAGCCCTGCACACACCCCCGGCGGTGCTCTCGGTGACCCGCTCGTGCGCCCGGTGCATTAGCCGCAGTCAGGCCGGGGTGCGCCGGCCACGGCCACGGGCACACACCCTTGAAGCCCTGCACGCACCGTTGGAGCCCTGCACACACCCCCGGCGATGCGCCCCGTGACCCGCTGGTGCGCCCGGGTGCACCAGCCCCGGTCACGGCCACCCTTGGGGCCCTGCACACACCCCCGGCGGTGCTTCGGTGACCCGCTCGTGCGCCCGGGTGCGCCAGCCACGGCCACGCCGGGGTGCGCCAGCCACGGACACGGGCACACCACCCTTGGAGCCCTGCACACACCCCCGGCCTGGCGCTCCGTGACCCGCTTGTGCGCGCGGGGACGTGATGGCGTGCGCTACCGCGCCGCCGTCCGTGCCATGGCGGCACGGACCATGCCGATCACCCGCGCCGGATCGGCCAAGTCCGCCCAGCTGAGACGCACCACCTCATAGCCCAAGGACCGCAGGTAGTCCTCCCGGCGCTTCTCGGCATACAGCACCGCACCACCGTCCTCCCCGGAATACTTCAAACGCCCGTCAAACTCCACGATGACGCGTTCCCGGCGGAACAGCAGGTCGACCCGGCCGACCAGCCTGGCCCCGTCGTAGATGTTCACCTGCGGCTCGGCGCCAGGAAGCCCGCCGAGATGGAGAATGACGCGAGTCCGGCTCTCGCCCGGCGACTCGGACCTTCCGTCGGCCAGCTCGACGGCAAGCCCGGCCCACCGCGCGCCGGCGCCGAGCGACAGGAGCCCTACCGTCGAGCGCAGACTCGTCGCGGTCGCCAGGCGCCGGCGAATTGCCGCATCGGCCGCAACCACGCCGACCTCCACCCCATGTGCGCCAGCGGCCTGAAGTACCGCTGCCGACGGGTTGACCACCGGCACCCCCGTGACGTCGAGCGTCAACCCCGGGTCGACCGCCATGTGCGCCCGCATTCCGGCCCGGCTCCGGGCCCGGCCTGGGCTCAACCGGGACAGGTGCACCTCGGTGCTCCGGGCCAGCAATGGCAGCGTGTGGACCGCGACGGCCGAGCAGTGGCTCACGGCCCAGCGCCCACCGAAGCTACGGGCCACCGCCACTGCGGTCAGCCCGTGCCGTTCGGTTTCGGTGGCAGCTTGCCATTTGATGCCCTCGACGTAGGCCCCAGCCCGCACCCGAACGAGGGCTCCTGAGCGCACCAGCCTGGTCAGGTCGCGGCGTTGCACACCGCACGAAACGGCATCGGCGGTCGTGACGACGCCGCCCTGGGTCGCCAGCCGGATCGTGAGCGCAGGATGCATGCAGGCGATCTTCGACCAAAGCCGGCCCCCGCCCCTCCGGTTATCCACAGCCCGGTGGGCCCCGGCACCTGCCGCGCACACGGTTGGAGCCTCAGGCGCACCCCCGCCGGTGCGCCCGGTGACCCGCCCGTGCGCCCGGTCGCGCCAGCGCCACCGCCACCGCCACGCACACGGTTGGAGCCTCAGGCGCACCCCCGCCGGTGCGCCCGGTGACCCGCCCGTGCGCCCGGTCGCGCCAGCGCCGCCGCCGCCGCCACGCACACCGTTGGAGCCTCAGGCGCACCCCCGCCGGTGCGCCCGGTGACCCGCCCGTGCGCCCGGTCGCGCCAGCGCCACCGCCAGCGCCGCCGCCACGCCCACCGTTGGAGCCTCAGGCGCACCCCCGCCGGTGCGCCGGGTGACCCGCTCGTGCGCCCGGTCGCGCCAGCGCCGCCGCCGCCGCCACGCACACCGTTGGAGCCTCAGGCGCACCCCCGCCGATGCGCCGGCGACCCGCTCGTGCGCCCGGTCGCGCCGGCGCCGCCGCCACGCCCACCTCGGCGGTGCGCCCGGTGCGCTCAGAGCGGCAGGTGTACCAGCGGGTCGAGCGCCACGGCGAGGAAGACGATAGTCAGGTAGCTGATCGAGTAGTGGAACAACCGCATCGGCCGCACCGGCCGCCCGGCCGTCTCGTCCGCGGCGGCCGCGCGCAGCAGCCGGTGCGCCTCCAGCAGGAAGACCGCACCCGCCAGCACCGCAGCAATCAGGTAGACCCAGCCCATCGAGGCAACGGGCACGATTGCCAACGAGGCCGCCACGGTGGCCCAGGCATACGCCACGACCTGCTTGGCCACGGCCACGTCCTTGGCGACCACCGGCAGCATCGGCACCCCGGCCGCGGCGTACTCGTCCTTGAACCGCATCGACAGCGGCCAGTAGTGCGGCGGGGTCCAGAAGAACACCACGAGGAAAAGGACCAGCGCCGGCCAGCCGACCGAGCCGGTCACCGCCGACCACCCGATGAGCACCGGCATGCACCCCGCCATGCCGCCCCAGACGATGTTCTGGGACGTGCGCCGCTTCAGCAGCATCGTGTAGAACCCGACGTAGAGCAGGATCGCGCCGAGCGACAGCGCCGCGGACAGCAGGTTGACGAACGCCGCCAGCCAGAGGCTGGACAGCACCCCCAGCAGCACCCCGAACGCCAGCGCGGACCGCGGCCGGACGGCACCGGTGACCAGCGGCCGGCGCCGCGTCCGGTGCATCACCTTGTCGATGTCGCGGTCCAGGTAGCAGTTCAGCGTGTTCGCCGAGGCCGCCGACAGGGTGCCGCCGACCAGGGTCGCGACGACCAGCGACCACCTCGGCAACCCGCCAGCGGCCAGGAACATCGTCGGGAACGTGGTCACCAGCAGCAGCTCGATGATCCGCGGCTTGGTCAGCGCGACATAGTCGGGGACCGTCTGTTGCCAGAACCCTCGCCACGGACTCCGGTATGCCGCGCGCCTACCGCTGGCGGCCGCCGCGCCCGACATCCCCAGCACGCCCTCGTCGGCACCATGGTCGGTGCTCGGCTGCAGTGCGGTCACGTCGTCCTTCGGGCTGAGCCGGCGGGCGAGGCCGGTGACGGCTGGGGCGTGGCCGCGGCGCGCAGGGGCGGCCCCGACCCTGGCGGAGTCTATCCCTGCACGCCGGACCGCGATGGCGCGGGCGGCCCGCAGCCCTGCGGTGTCGTCCGCCGGTGAGCCCCGATAGGCTCGCGGAGTTGGTCCGACACTTCGCGCCGGAGGCTGTTGGGGCGTCGCCTTCTGGGTACACCCCCGGCCGGGACAACGGCGGCCAAGGAGGCGTGATTGCACGTGAGTGAGCCAGCTGATCAGCGCGGGGCAGCCAGACGACGGGACGCCTCGCTGCCGGACCCGGTAGCGGTCCAGGCGGGCTGGACCGACCTGGACATCCGGGCCGTGGACACCGTCCGGGTGCTGGCCGCCGACGCGGTGCAGAAGGTCGGCAACGGCCACCCCGGCACGGCGATGAGCCTCGCGCCACTGGCCTACCTGCTGTTCCAGCAGGTCATGCGCATCGACCCCGCCGACGAGCACTGGCTGGGCCGGGACCGGTTCGTGCTGTCCTGCGGTCACTCCAGCCTGACCCAGTACATCCAGCTGTACCTGTCCGGCTACGGGGTGGAGCTGGCCGATCTCCAGGCCCTGCGCACGTGGGGGTCGAGGACCCCGGGCCACCCCGAGGTGCACCACACCCCCGGGGTGGAGATCACCACCGGCCCGCTCGGCAGCGGCCTGGCCTCCGCCGTGGGCATGGCCTTCGCCCAGCGCCGCCAGCGCGGCGTGTTCGACCCCGACGCCGAGCCCGGCACCAGCCCGTTCGACCACCGCATCTACGTCATCGCCTCCGACGGCGACCTGATGGAGGGCGTCTCCGGGGAGGCCAGCTCGCTGGCCGGTCACCAGCGGCTGGGCAACCTGATGGTCTTCTACGACGCCAACCAGATCTCCATCGAGGACGACACGAACGTGTCGTTCAGCGAGGACGTGGCCGGCCGGTATGCCGCATACGGCTGGCACGTCGAGGAGGTGGACTGGCGCCGCGACGGCGAAGGGGCCACCTACGTCGAGGACGTCGACGCGCTGCTGGCCGCGGTGCAGCGAGGGCAGCAGGTGACCGACCAGCCGACGCTGGTGGTGCTGCATACGATCATCGCCTGGCCGGCGCCGACCAAGCAGAACACCGGCAAGGCCCACGGGTCGGCCCTCGGCGCGGACGAGGTGGCCGCGACCAAGCGGCTGCTGGGGTTCGACCCTGGCCAGGACTTCACAGTCGAGGACGAGGTCCTCGCCCACGCCCGCAAGCTGCTCGACCGCGGCCGCGAGGCGCACCAGGCCTGGCAGCAGTCGTATGACGGGTGGCGGGCCGCGCATCCCGAACGGGCCGCGCTGCTGGACCGGGTCCGGGAGCGCAGGCTGCCGGACGACCTGGATGCCGCGCTGCCCACCTTCCCGGCGGACCCCAAGGGGATCGCCACCCGGGCCGCGTCGGGCAAGGTGCTCGGGGCGCTCGCCCCGGTGCTGCCGGAGCTGTGGGGCGGCTCGGCCGACCTGGCGGAGTCCAACAACACCACCATGGAGGGCGAGCCCTCGTTCGTTCCCGCTGACCGGCAGACCAAGGAGTGGAAGGGCGGGCCCTACGGACGGACCCTGCACTTCGGCATCCGCGAGTTCGGGATGGGGCTGATCCTCAACGGCATCGCGTTGGAGGGACTGACCCGGCCCTACGGCGGCACCTTCCTGGTTTTCTCCGACTACATGCGGCCCGCAGTCCGGCTGGCGGCGATCCAGCAGTTGCCGGTGACCTTCGTCTGGACCCACGACTCGGTGGGGCTGGGTGAGGACGGGCCGACGCATCAGCCGGTCGAGCACCTGGCGGCGCTACGGGCCATCCCCGGGCTGGACGTGGTCCGGCCGGGAGACGCCAACGAGACCGCCGTGGCGTGGGCTACCATCTTGTCCCACAGCGACCGGCCGGCCGGGCTGGCGCTGTCCCGGCAGCCGTTGCCGACCCTGGACCGCAACGTGTACGCCTCCGCCGACGGGGTCGCCAAGGGCGCCTACGTGCTGGCCAAGGCGGCCGACGAGGACGACGGCTTCGCGCCGGACGTCATCCTGGTGGCCACCGGCTCGGAGGTGTCGGTCGCGGTCGCGGCTCGCGAGCAGCTGGAGGCCGAGGGCATCCCGACGCGGGTCGTGTCCATGCCGTGCCGGGAGTGGTTCGAGGGCCAGGACCAGGCCTACCGGGACGAGGTGCTGCCCCCCGGGGTCCGGGCCCGGGTCAGCGTCGAGGCGGCGGTCCCCCTGGGCTGGCGCGACATCGTCGGCGACGCCGGCCGGATCGTGGCCATCGACCACTACGGCGCCTCCGCCGACGCCGCGACCTTGTTCCGGGAGTTCGGGTTCACCCCCGAAGCGGTGGTCGCGGCGGCCAAGGACTCGCTGCGCGCCGCCAGCGGGATGCCCGCGCCCGCCATCCACCGCGACGACACCCCCGCCAACCCGCAGGGCCGGCTCGACGCCGACCTCCTCGGCAGCTCGACCGGCTCCGACAGTCCGCTAGGAGATGACTGACATGTCCGACAACCTCAAGGCCCTGTCCGACGCAGGGGTGTCGATCTGGCTGGACGACCTCAACCGGCCGCTCATCCAAAGCGGCGGGCTGCAAGAGCTCATCGACGCCCAGCACGTGGTCGGGGTGACCACCAACCCGACGATCTTCGCCAGCGCGCTGGCCGAGGGCGACGCGTACAACGAGCAGGTGAAGTCGCTGGCCGAGCGGCGCAGCACCGTCGACCAGGCCGTCTTCGAGCTCACCACGCAGGACGTCCGCCACGCCTGCGACATCCTGGCGCCGGTCTACAACGCCACCGACGGCCAGGACGGCCGCGTGTCCATCGAGGTGGACCCCCGGCTGGCGCACGAGACCGAGGCCACCGTGGACCAGGCCCGGCAGCTGTGGGCCGCCGTCGACCGGCCCAACCTGCACATCAAGATCCCGGCCACGGCGGAGGGGCTGCCGGCCATCTCGACGGTGCTCGCCGACGGGATCAGCGTCAACGTGACCCTGATCTTCTCCCTGGACCGCTACCGCGGGGTGATGAACGCCTTCCTCACCGGCCTGGAGCAGGCCCGCCAAGCCGGCAAGGACCTCTCCCGGATCCATTCGGTGGCCTCGTTCTTCGTCTCCCGGGTGGACACCGAGATCGACAAGCGGCTCAACGCGCTCGGCACCGACGAGGCGCTGGGGCTGCGCGGCAAGGCGGGCATCGCCAACGCCCGGCTGGCCTACCAGGCCTACGAAGAGGTGTTCTCCACCCCGCGGTGGGAGGTGCTGGCCGCGGCGGGCGCGCACAAGCAGCGACCGCTGTGGGCCTCCACCGGGGTCAAGGATCCGGCCTACCGGGACACCATGTACGTCGACGACCTGGTTGCGCCGAACACCGTGAACACCATGCCCAGCAAGACGCTGAAGGCGGTCGCGGACCACGGCCAGATCACCGGCGACCAGGTCACCGGTCGATACGAGGAGGCGCGGGCCCTGCTGGACGCGTTGGAGCACCTCGGCATCTCCTACAGCGACGTGGTCGGCGTGCTGGAGCGTGAGGGCGTGGACAAGTTCGAGAAGTCGTGGACCGAGCTGCTGACCGACGTCGAGGAGGAGCTGACCAAGGCCACGGGCAGCTCACACGGGCTCCAAGAGGGGTCCGACGAGGCAGCCGTGCGGCACGGCGAGGAGCGCGCCGACACCCGCGACGCCGAGGCGGGCCGGGCGTGAGCACGGTCGGCCTGGGTGTGCTCGCCACCGGGGCCGCGGCCGACGCCGTCGCCACGCACGTCCCGGAGCTGGTTTCGGCCGGGTTCGCGAGCAAGCTGTTCGCGCAGGACCCGACGCTGTGGGGCCCTGCGGCGGAGGCCGAGTCGGCGGTCCGGTTGTCCTGGGTCGGCTTGGCCCGGTCCTCGCGACCGTTGCTCGGGGAGATATCGGCGCTGCGAGCAGACTTGCACCAGCACGGTCTGGACCACATCGTGCTGTGCGGGATGGGCGGGTCCTCGCTGGCGCCGGAGGTCATCTGCGGGACGGCCGGCGCGGACCTGACCGTGCTCGACTCCTCCGACCCCGACTCGGTCCGCGCGGCGCTGCGGAACCGCCTGGAACACACCGTGGTGGTGGTGTCCAGCAAATCCGGCTCCACCGTGGAGACCGACTCCCAGCGCCGCGCCTACGAAGCGGCCTTCCGCGACGCCGGGATCGACCCCGCGGCGCGCATCGTGATCGTCACCGACCCCGGCAGCCCGCTGGACAAGGACGCCCGGGACGCGGGGTACCGCGTGATCAACGCCGACCCCAACGTCGGCGGCCGGTACTCCGCGCTCACCGCCTTCGGGCTGGTCCCCAGCGGCCTAGCCGGCGCCGACATCGAGCGGCTGCTGGACGAAGCGGAGTCGGTGACCGACCTGCTCGCCGCCGACGACGAGGCCAACCCGGGATTGCGGCTGGGTGCGGCGATGGGGGGCACGCAGCCGTTGCGGGACAAGCTGGTGATCGTCGACCACGGGTCGGGCCTGGTCGGGTTCGCCGACTGGGCCGAGCAGCTCATCGCCGAGAGCACCGGCAAGGACGGCACCGGCATCCTGCCGGTGGTCGTCCAGGACGACGACGATCCGGAGGTCGCCACACCAGCCCCGGACGTCACGGTGGCCCGGCTGGTCGGCGAGGCGGCCGAAGCCACCCAGGCCACCCAGGCCACCAGGGGCACCGACGTCACGGACGGCCGCAGCGAGGTGCACGTCAGCGGGTCGCTGGGCGCTCAGCTGCTGTTGTGGGAGGTGGCGACCGCGGTGGCCGGGCGGCTGCTCGGCATCAGCCCGTTCGACCAGCCGGACGTGGAGAGCGCCAAGAAGGCCGCCCGCGGCCTGCTCGAAGCCAGCGGCGGCGCCGGCGACGCGCCGGCGTTCACCGACCGCGCGATCGAGGTCCGCAGCCTGGGCCCGGACTTCCTCGGTCCCTCCTCGACCGTCCGGGAGGCGCTGGACGCGTTGTACGCCCAGCTCGACCCGCAGCGCGGCTACGTCGCGGTCATGGCCTACCTGGACCGCATCGGCGACGGGTTGTTGGAGCAGTGCCGCCGGGTCGTGGCCCGGCACACGGGCCGGCCGACCACTTTCGGCTGGGGCCCGAGGTTCCTGCACTCGACCGGCCAATACCACAAGGGTGGCCCGGACACCGGCGTGTACGTGCAGGTCACCACCGCGCCGCGGCAGGATCTGGCCATCCCCGGCCGCGAGTTCAGCTTCGGCACCTTCATCAAGGCCCAGGCGGGCGGCGACGCCCAGGTGCTGGCCGCCAAGGGCCGGCCCGTGCTCCAGCTGCACCTCACCGACCACGACACCGGCCTGGCCCAGCTCATGGACGCCCTCGGCGTGCCGGTGGACGCCTACGAGCTGGACCCGGCAGGAGACGCATGAGTCCAAGCCGCGTCGGCGCGGGCGCGAACCCGCTTCGCGACCCGCGGGACAGGCGGCTGCCCAGGATCGCCGGCCCGTGCGGGCTGGTGATGTTCGGGGTGACCGGTGACCTGGCCCGCAAGAAGCTGATGCCGGCCATCTACGACCTGGCCAACCGCGGTCTGCTCCCACCCGGCTTCACCCTGGTCGGATTCGCCCGGCGGAACTGGGCCAAGGAAGACTTCGGCTCGGTGGTCCACGAGTCGGTCCGCAGGTATGCCCGGACCCCCTTCCGGGAGACCGTCTGGCGCAACCTTGCCGACGGGTTCCGTTTCGTCCCAGGGGTGTTCGACGACGACGCGGCGTTCGACCTGCTGGCCCAGACGGTCCACGACCTGGAGGCCGAGCGCGGCACCGGCGGCAACCTGGCGTTCTACCTGTCCGTTCCGCCGGGGTCCTTCGCCACGGTGTGCGAGCAGCTGGAACGCAGCGGCCTGTCCACCCCGTTACCGGACAGCTGGCGGCGAGTGGTCATCGAGAAGCCGTTCGGGCACGATCTGGCCAGCGCGCGCGAGCTGAACGCGATCGTGGAGAACGTGTTCCCGCCCGACGCGGTCTTCCGGATCGACCACTACCTGGGCAAGGAGACGGTGCAGAACCTGCTGGCGCTCCGCTTCGCGAACCAGCTGTTCGAACCGGTCTGGAATGCCAACTACGTCGACCACGTGCAGATCACCATGGCCGAGGACATCGGCATCGCCGGCCGGGCCGGCTACTACGACGGCATCGGCGCTGCGCGCGACGTCATCCAGAACCACCTGCTCCAGCTCCTGGCCCTCACCGCCATGGAGGAGCCGGTCTCCTTCGAGGCCGACCAGCTGCGGGCGGAGAAGGAGAAGGTGCTCTCCGCGGTCCGGCTGCCCAAGGACCTGGGCCGGTCCACCGCCCGCGGCCAGTACGCCGCCGGCTGGCAGGGCGCGGAACAGGTGGTGGGCTACCTGGAGGAGGAGGGCATCGCCAAGAGCTCCACGACGGAGACGTATGCCGCGCTGAAGCTGGAGATCGACACCCGCCGTTGGGCGGGCGTTCCGTTCTACCTGCGCACCGGCAAGCGGCTGGGCAAGCGGGTCACCGAGATCGCCGTGGTCTTCAAGAAGGCGCCCCACCTGCCGTTCACGACCACCGCCACCGAGGAGCTGGGCAAGAACGCGGTGGTGATCCGGGTGCAGCCGGACGAGGGGATCACCATGCGCTTCGGGGCGAAGGTGCCGGGCAGCGCGATGGAGGTCCGGGACGTGACCATGGACTTCGGCTACGGCCGGGCGTTCACCGAGTCAAGCCCGGAGGCCTACGAGCGGCTCATCCTCGACGTGCTGCTGGGCGACCCGCCGCTGTTCCCGCGGCACGAGGAGGTCGAGCTGTCCTGGCGCATCCTCGACCCGGTGGAGGCGTTCTGGGCCAAGCAGGGCAAGCCGCAGTCCTACCTGTCCGGCGAGTGGGGACCGGACTGCGCGGACGAGATGATGCGCCGCGACGGCCGCCAGTGGAGGATGCCGTGATCGTCGACCTGCCCAGCACGTCCACCTCGGCGATCAGCCGCAAGCTGGTGCAGGTCCGCAGCGACGTCGGCGCGATGGCCCTGTCCCGGGTGCTGACCCTGGTGGTCGTGATCAACGAGACCGACGCGGACGAGGCGATCGAGACCGCGAACGACGCCAGCCGCCAGCACCCCTGCCGGATCATCGCCGTCATCGCCGGCAACCGGCGAGGAGCCAACCGGCTGGACGCGCAGATCCGCGTCGGCGGCGACGCCGGCGCCAGCGAGGTCGTGATCATCCGGCTGTACGGCCAGCTGGCCGCGCACGGGCAGAGTGTGGTGCTGCCGCTCCTGCTGCCGGACTCCCCCATCGTGGCCTGGTGGCCCAAGGAGGCGCCCCCCGACCTGAGCGCGGACCTCATCGGCCGGATGGCCCAGCGCCGGATCACCGACGCCGCCGAGGCCCGCTCGGCGATCCGGGAGCTGCACCGCCGGGCCGCCACGTACGCACCCGGCGACACCGACCTCGCCTGGACCCGGACCACGCTCTGGCGCGGCCTGCTCGCCGCCGCGCTGGACCAGCCGCCGTACGAGCCGGTCAGCGAGGCGACCGTGACGGGCGGCGTCGACTCGCCGTCGACCGACCTGCTGGCCGCGTGGCTGGCGAACACCTTGCGCTGCCCGGTGCGGCGTGCCCGGGCCCGCGCCGGCAGCGGGTTGCTCAGTGTGCGGCTGGAACGCAAGAGCGGGGACGTCGACTTGGTGCGGCCCGACGGGTCGGTCGCCACCCTCACCCAGCCCGGCCAGCCGGTGCGCAGGATCAGCCTGGCCAAACGCGGGCTGGCCGAGTGCCTGGCCGACGAGCTGCGCCGCCTCGACCCGGACGAGATCTACGCCGAGACCCTGACCCGGGGCCTGACCAAGGTCGGCTCGCGCGGGTCGATGACCGCCAGCCAGGCCGTCGCCGAGGGCGAGGCACCGTCGCTGGTCGAGGCCCGGCGGGCCTCCCGCAGGATCGCCCGCTCGGCCGACCGCCAGTCCAGCGCCGCCATGGTGGAGCACCCCCCGGTCTCCGGCAAGCCCTCGACGGAAGAGGTCAAGCAGGCCGCCGCCGAGCAGCTCGCCGAGGCGACGGCCACGCCCCAGAAGCCGAGCCGCCGGACGTGACGCGCGGCCCTCAGGTGGTGGTCCACCGGGACAAGGCGCTGCTCGCCGACGCGGCCGCCGCCCGCCTGGTGACCGCTGTGGTTGACGCCCAGGCCAGCCGCGGGCGCGCCGACGTGGTGCTGACCGGCGGGTCGATGGGCGCCGCGGTTCTGGTCAGCCTGGGCCGGTCGGCCGCTCGGGACGCCGTCGACTGGCGGCACCTGGACCTGTGGTGGGGCGACGAGCGGTTCCTGCCCAGCGGTGACCCGGACCGAAACGAGACCCAGGCCCGCGAGGCGCTGCTGGACCTGCTGGCCGGCTCTGGCTCGCTCGACCCGGACCGGCTGCACGCCATGCCGGCGACGGACGGGCCCGACGGCCCCGACGCCGACGCGGCCGCGCGCCGGTATGCCGCCGAGCTGGCCGCCGCGGCGCCCGCGGGGCATCCGGTCCCGGTGTTCGACGTGCTGATGCTGGGGGTAGGCCCGGACGCCCACGTGGCCTCGCTCTTCCCCGAGCACCCGGCCCTGCACGAACGGGACGCCAGCGTGGTCGCGGTCCGCGGCGCCCCGAAGCCGCCGCCGCTGCGCATCTCGCTGACCTTCCCGGCGCTGTGTGCCGCCCGGGACGTGTGGTTCCTGGTGGCCGGCGCGGACAAGGCCGGCGCGGTGGCGCTTGCCCTATCCGGCGCTGGTGAGCTGCAGGCCCCCGCGGCAGGTGTGCACGGCGTCCGGTCCACCATCTGGCTGCTGGACCGCGAGGCGGCGGCGCACGTGCCGCCTGCCCTGGTCCGGCCGGCCAGCCCGTGAGCGGGCGCGGGTTGGGGACCGAGGAACGGGGACGGTGACGAGGTGGTCGAAGGATGGCCGCTGGGGCTGGCGTGGCTGATGTCTGCCGCCTTCGTGGGCGTGCTGTGCTGGTTCGTGCTGCGCCGGCGCTGACGCTGGGGCTGGCGCTGCTGCTCGGCGGCTGCGTCGTCCCGGCGCGCAGCGCAGGCCACTACCGCGATGACGCCACGGCGGCCGTCCAGTCCGCGCAGAGCGAGGCCCAGACCGTCGCGCTGGTCCTGGCACAGGTGGACCGTCGCCGGGTGACCGACCAAGCCGCCGAGGTCGTCGTCAGCGAGGCCGAGGACGCGATCGCGCCGCTCGAGGCGTCGTTCGGGTCGGTCCAACCGCCGTCCCCGGCGCTCGACCCCGTGCGAGCCGCGGTGATGACCGCGCTGGGCGACGCGGACGACGCGATCGCCGCGGCCCGGATCGCCTTGCGCCGCGACGACGCAGCCGGGCGCGCGGCGGCCGCCGGGCAGCTCCGTCAGGTGCTCGGCGAGCTTGCCGGGCTGAGCGAGCGGCTCTCGTGAAGAAGGTCTTCGCGGTCGCCCTCGGCGTCCTCACCGCCATCGGCGGCTTCGTCGACATCGGCGACATGGTCACCAACGCGCTGGTCGGCTCACGGTTCGGGCTGTCGCTGGTGTGGGTCGTGGTGGTCGGGGTCGTCGGCATCTGCGTCTTCGCCGAGATGAGCGGCCGGGTCGCCGCGGTGACCGGCCGGGCCGTCTTCGACCTGGTCCGGGAACGGCTCGGCCCGCGGATGGGGCTGGCCAACCTGCTCGCCTCGATGGCGGTCACCTTCCTGACCTTCGTCGCCGAGATCGGCGGGGTCGCGCTGGCCCTGGAGCTGGCGACGAGCGTGAACAGCTACTTGTGGATGCCGGTCGTCGGGGCCGCGGTGTGGCTGGTCCTGTGGCGGGTGAAGTTCGCCGTGCTGGAGAACGTCTTCGGCCTACTCGGCCTGGCGCTGGTCGTGTTCGCGGTGGCCGTCTGGCAGCTCGGACCGGACTGGTCGGCGCTGGCTGCGGACATGCTGCGTCCCACTGTGCCCGCGAGCGAGGGGCACACCACCTACCTGTACTACGCGGTCGGGCTGTTCGGTGCGGCCATGACGCCATACGAGGTGTTCTTCTTCTCCTCCGGCGGGGTCGAGGAGGGGTGGACCGCCGACAGCCTGCGGACCATGCGGCTCAACGTGTTCCTCGGATTCCCGCTCGGGGGCATCCTGTCCGTCGCCATCGCGGCCTCGACCGCGCTCGTGCTGGGGCCTCTCGGAGTGCAAGTGGACACCCTGGGCCAGGTCGCCCTGCCGGTCGTCGTGGGCGCCGGGAAGCTGGGCCTGGCCGTCGTGCTCGTCGGCTTCTTCGCCGCCACGTTCGGAGCCGCCTGCGAGACGGGGCTGTCGGTGGGCTACAGCGTGAGCCAGTACTTCGGCTGGCGGTGGGGCAAGTTCGTCAAGCCGGTGAAAGCGGCGCGCTTCCACGTCGTCGTGCTGCTCAGCACGGTGGCGGCAGTCGCGGTGCTGCTCACCACGGTGGACCCGATCATGCTCACCGAGTACTCCGTGGTGTTCAGCGCGGTCGCGCTCCCGCTGACCTACTTCCCGATCCTGGTGGTGGCCAACGACCGCGACTACATGGGTCGGCACGTCAACGGCCGGCTCGCGAACGGGCTGGGCACGGTCTACCTGGTCGTGGTCGTGGTCGCGGCCGTGGCTGCGATCCCGCTCATGCTGCTGACCAAGGCCGGCCAGTGAGCAGGCCGGCTCGGGTCGACGTCGTCCTGCGCCTGCTCGACCACCAGGTGGTCGACCCCGACGACGCGCCGGTCGGCAACGTCGACGACATCGGCCTGGACCTGCACTCCCAGGGCTGCGCCGTGGTGGCGCTGTGCGTCGGGGTGGGCTCACTGGGCCACCGCTGGCCGGGCCGGCTCGGCGCCTGGACGGTGGCAGGCTGGCGCCGGCTGCACCCGGGCGAGGACGCCCGTAGTGGCCTGGTCCCGGTGGGCGAGATCACCGCGATCACCTCGGCCGTGGCCGTCACCGCCCCGGCGGCGCGGCGGCTGGAGGCCTCCTTCGGCGCGGAGAACTGGCTGCGCGAGCACGTCATCGCCCCCATCCCCGGTTCGGGAGAGGACGACAGCCGCCCGGCATACCGGTTCGAATCGCCGGTGCTGCCGGTCAGCGGCGAGCTGGTCTCTTTGGGCCAGCTGCTGCAGTGTCAGGTGCGCGACGCCGACGGCCGGGCGCTCGGCGGGGTGAACGACGTGCACGCCGACCTCCGCTGGGACGGCGACCGGGTCGGCGCCATCGTGGTGACCGACCTCAGCTTCGGGCCGCGAGGCACCGGTTCGGTGCTCGGCTACAACCGCGACCGGCACCAGGGTCCGTGGCTGGTGGGCAAGCTGGTGCGCTTCCTGCACCGGCGTGAGCTGCGGGCCCCGTGGCCCGACGTGGCCGAGGTCGACCTGCGCGGCCGGGTGGTCCGGCTGCGGCCCGGGTCCCGGCCCCGGCACCCGCTGGATGAAGAGGCCGGGCGCCGCTAGCGAATCAGCCCTCGGCCCCGCAGAGTGCTCAGCGCCTCGTCCAGGATGGCCTGCCCGTCGGCGTCGCTGCGCCGCTCCTTCACGTAGGCCAGGTGGGTCTTGTACGGCTCGACCCGCGGCGGGGTGGGCGGGTTGGCCTGGTCCTGGCCGGCCGGGAAACCGCACCGCGGGCAGTCCCACATCTCCGGGACCGTCAGGCCAGGCTCCTCGGCGAAGCTGGGCCGGGTCTCGTGCCCGTTGGTGCACCAGTAGGAGACGAAGACGCGGGGGGCGGTGTCGCCCCGCTCCGCCTCACCCATCGGCCCGGCGCCGACTCGGCTGCCGCGGATCGCGTTGCCACCTGCCACCTGTCACTCCTTCGTGTGCGACCAGGACGCGGCGACCGGCGGGTGCCGCGTGGCTTGAGGGTTGGGGGACTCGCCGGACCGGCCGATCAGGCGGAGAAGCGCTCGATCAGACCCAAGCCGACGATGCAGGCCAACCAGACCAGGCCCACGGCCACCGTGAACCGATCCAGGTTGCGCTCGGCCACCGAGGACCCGCCCATGGTGCTGGACATCCCGCCCCCGAACATGTCCGACAGCCCGCCACCCTTGCCCTTGTGCAGCAGGATGAGCAGGGTCAGGAACAACCCGCCCAGCACCAGCAGCACCTGCAGGCCGATCTTGACTGCTTCCACCAGGGTTCCTGTCGACGATCGTTGATACCAGACCGTCTGCCAGCATACCTGCGTCTCAGCTGGTCCGAAGATGCTCGCGGTACCGCGCGATCGAGGCGAACTCCTCCACCTGGATGGAGGCGCCACCCACCAGCGCACCGTCCACGTCCTCCTCGGCCATGATCGCGGCGACATTGCTGGCCTTGACCGACCCGCCGTACAGCACCCGGACGCCGTCGGCGACCTGCTGGGAGTACAGCTGCGCCAGCCGGCCCCGGATGGCCGAGCAGACCTCCTGTGCGTCCGCCGGGGTGGCGACCTCGCCGGTCCCGATAGCCCAGATCGGCTCGTAGGCCACGACGATGGACCCCACCTGCTCCTCGGCGATCCCCGCCAGCGCCGCGTCCACCTGGGCCAGCGTGTGCGACACCTGGTCACCGGCCTTGCGGACGTCCAGGCCCTCGCCGCAGCAGAAGATGGGGGTCAGCCCGTGCCGGTACGCCGCCTGGATCTTCGCGTTGACCAGGTCGTCGCCCTCGTGGTGGTACTCCCGGCGCTCGCTGTGCCCGATGACCACGTAGGTGCAGCCGAGCTTGGCCAGGAACGCCCCCGAGATCTCCCCGGTGTAGGCCCCGGCGTCGTGAGCCGACAGGTCCTGCGCTCCGTACCTCAGTTCCAGCTTGTCGCCCTCGACCAGGGTCTGCACGCTGCGCAGGTCGGTGAACGGAGGCAGCACCGCCACCTCCGCGGCACCGTAGTCGTGCTTGGCGTCGCGCAGCAGCCAGTCCAGCTTCTGCACCAGGTGGGTGCCCTGGAGGTGGTCCAGGTTCATCTTCCAGTTGCCCGCCATCAGCGGGGTGCGGGTGTCGCTCATCTGGTATGCCGTCCGGTCGGGTCGTGCGGGTCGGTTGACGTGGCCACCTCGACATGTCAGAACGTGGTCGGGCCCTGGGCGCGACCACGTTCTGGCACGTCAGCGGGCCAGGATGGTGATGCCGGGCAGGTCCTTGCCCTCCAGGTACTCCAAGGACGCGCCGCCCCCGGTGGAGATGTGGCCGAACTGGTCGTCGTCGAAGCCGAGCTGGCGCACCGCGGCCGCGGAGTCGCCACCGCCGACGACGGTGAGCGTGCCCTTGGCGGCGGTGGCCTCGACCAGCGCCCGGGCGACCGCGAGGGTGCCCGCCGCGAACGGCGCCATCTCGAAAGCGCCCATCGGCCCGTTCCAGAACACCGTGCGCGCGTCCGCCAGCTTGGCGGCGAACAGCTCGGCGGACTTGGGCCCGATGTCCAGGCCCATCCGGTCGGACGGGATCTCCTCGGCTGCTACCACGTGGTGCGCCGCGTCGGCCGAGAACGCGTCGGCGACGACGATGTCGACGGGCAGCACGATCTCGACCCCACGCTCCTGCGCCTCGGACAGGTATCCGCGCACCGTGTCCACCTGGTCCTCTTCGAGCAGGCTCTTGCCCACCTCGTGCCCCTTGGCCTTGAGGAAGGTGAACACCATTCCGCCGCCGACCAGCAGCCGGTCGGCCGTCTTCAGCAGGTTCGCGATCACCGCCAGCTTGTCGGAGACCTTGGCACCACCGAGCACCACGGCATACGGGCGTTGCGGGTCCTGGGTGAGCCGCCGCAGCACCTCCACCTCGGCCAGCACCAGCTGGCCGGCGGCGTGCGGCAGCCGCTGCGCGACGTCATACACGGAGGCCTGCTTGCGATGGACCACGCCGAAGCCGTCGCTGACGAAGACGTCGGCGAGCGCGGCGAGCTGGTCGGCGAAGGCGCCGCGCTCCGCCTCGTCCTTGGCTGTCTCGCCGGGGTTGAACCGCAGGTTCTCCAGCAGTGCCACCTCGCCGTCGGCCAGCCCGGCGACGACCCGTTGGGCCGACTCGCCGACCGTGTCAGAGGCGAACTTCACCTCCTGGCCGAGCAGCTCGGAAAGCCTTCCGACGAGCGGCGCCAGAGAGTACTTTTCCTCCGGCGCGCCCTTGGGCCGGCCGAGGTGGGCGCACACCACCACCCGCGCGCCCGCCCCGGTGAGGGCCTTGATCGTCGGCACCGAGGCGCGGACCCGGCCGTCGTCGGTGATGTTGCGGTCACTGTCCAGCGGGACGTTGAGGTCGCTGCGCACCAGCACCCGCTTGCCGCGAAGGCCGCCCGCTGCCACCAGGTCGTCGACGGTCTGCATCGCCTTCTCCCTACCGTTCCCGGCCAGCGGCTAGAGCGAGGAGCCGACCAGCTTGACCAGG
>DASSLY010000038.1:0-2740 GCA_035689185.1 Dermatophilaceae bacterium | reverse complement strand
GGACATGGTCGTCATCGTCGAGGACGTCATCAAGCTGCTCGACGGGGTCTCCAGCTCGCTGCGCCGCGGCAAGTACCCGGACCCGGCCACCTCCGGCAAGCTGGCCGCGGTGCTGCGCGGGGTGGCCGCGGACTTCGACGGGGCCTGAGACGGTGCCCACGCCACGCCCGGACGCGGTCCTGTTCGCCGCGGCGGACCTGGCCCGCGCCGCCGCGGAGGAGGTCGCGGAGCCGGGCGCGGTCGGAGAGCACCTCGGTGCGGTCATGGCCGGGGACCGGGTGGCGACGCACTACTTCGCCAACCTGGCCGCGGCCTACGCCGGGTGGCGGTGGGCGGTGTCGCTGGCCCGGGTGCCCCGGTCGCGGAAGCCGACGGTCTGCGAGACCAACCTGGTCCCCGGTGACGGGGCGCTGCTCTCGCCCACCTGGGTCCCGTATGTCGACCGGCTGGCTCCCGGGGACCTCGGGGCCGGTGACGTCCTGCCGTACCTCGCCGACGACCCGCGGTTGGAGCCGGGCTTCGAGGCCACCGGGGACGAGGACGTGGACGCGGTCGGGTTCTTCGAGCTCGGGCTCGGCCGGGCGCGGGTGCTGTCCGCGCAGGGCCGGGCCGAGGCGGCGCAGCGCTGGTACGACGGGTCGCACGGGCCCGCGGCGCCGGTCGCCGCGCAGGCGCCGGCCCGGTGCAGCAGCTGCGGGTTCTACCTGCCGATGGCGGGCGCGCTGCGGTCGGTGTTCGGGGTCTGCGCCAACGAGTGGTCGCCCGACGACGGTCGCGTGGTCAGCCTGGACCACGGATGCGGGGCGCACAGCGAGGTCGACGTCGCCCCGCAGCCGGTCCGGCCGGCGGAGTCCCCGGTGCTGGACGACTTCGCCCTGGACGTGCTGGTCTGAGCGCGCCGTCATCTCGGCGGGCCGGCGTCTCGGCGGGCCGGCGTCTCGGCGGGCCGGCATCTCGGCGGGCCGGCATCTCGGCGGGCCGGCGTGGGTCAGGAGCCCGCAGCGTTTCCCCGGCCGCGGCGGACGTAGCCCCAGGCGGCGAGCCCGCCGCCGATCGCCACCACGCAGGTCCACGGCCACCAGGAGCGCTCGCCCTCGCGCAGCCCCGGGACCAGCAGCAGCACGACCAGCGCCACCAGCCAGGCCAGCAGACCGGCCACGATGACCCGGCCGGTGTCCACGCGCATCGGCGGCGGCTCGGGCAGGTCGTGCGTCCTGGCTGGCACCGGCCCAGCCTATGACCCAAGCTCCCCCCGCGCGGGTTGAGCGGCGGGACGGCGGCTTTCGACCACCGCCATCCCGGCGCACGATGACGGTGACCCGACCTGGGGCAGGCGACACCGCATACCGGGACTTTGCCGGCGATGAGCCGGAAATGCTGCCGTAACAAGCGGATTGGCGCACCGGCCGACAGGTGGGCTGGTGGCGGCGGGGGCCGGCCGTGGCCTTACAGTGTGCGGCATGTCCAGCGCTGCCCGCTCCGCCACCCGCCAGGTCGAACCCAGCCGTACCCGGGGACTCGACGACTTCTTCCGGATCACCGAACGCGGCTCCACCGTGGGCCGGGAGATCCGGGGCGGCCTGGCCACCTTCTTCACGATGGCCTACATCGTCGTGCTCAACCCGCTGATCATCGGCACCCAGGCCGACGGCACGGGCGCCTTCCTCGGCGGCGGCACGGCACCGAACCTGCCGCTGGTCGCCGCCGCCACCGCGCTCGTCGCCGGGGTGATGACCATCCTCATGGGGGTGGTGGCGAACTACCCGCTGGCGCTGGCGACCGGGCTCGGCCTCAACGCGTTCGTCGCGTTCGGGATCGCCAAGCTGCCCGAGATGACCTGGGCCGACGCGATGGGGCTGGTCGTGCTCGAGGGCGTGATCATCCTGGTGCTCGTCCTCACCGGGTTCCGCCGTGCGGTGTTCCGAGCGGTGCCATCCCAGCTGAAGACCGCTATCAGCGTCGGCATCGGGCTGTTCATCACGATCATCGGGCTGGTCGACGCCGGGTTCGTCCGCAAGCCCGCAGGTCCGGTCCCGGTCGAGCTCGGCATCGGCGGGTTCCTGGCCGGGTGGCCGCTGCTCGTCTTCGTGGTGGGACTGCTCGCGATCATCGTCATGCGGGTCCGCCGGGTGAAGGGGGACATCCTCTACGGGATCATCGGCGCCACGGTCCTGGCGATCATCGTGGAGGCGGTCGCCAAGATCGGCGGCCAGACCGACGCCACCGGCAAGGTGGTCAACCCGACCGGCTGGGGGCTCAACGTCCCGGCTTGGCCGTCCCAGATCTTCGACGTGCCCGACTTCGGGCTGCTCGGCCACTTCTCGCTGCTGGGCTCGTTCGGCAAGATCGGCGTCGTCTCGGCGGTGCTGCTCGTGTTCACCCTGCTGCTGGCCGACTTCTTCGACACGATGGGCACGATGGTCGCCATCGGTGCCGAGGCCAAGCTGCTCGACAAGAACGGCAACCCCCCGAACTCGGACAAGATCCTGCTCGTCGACAGCCTCGCCGCCGTCGCCGGTGGCGCGGGCTCTGTCTCGTCGAACACGTCCTACATCGAGTCGGCCTCCGGTGTCGGCGAGGGCGCGCGCACCGGGCTGGCGTCGGTCGTCACCGGCGTGCTGTTCCTGCTCGCGACGTTCCTGGCCCCGCTCGTCAAGATCGTCCCCTACGAGGCGGCCACCCCGGCGCTGGTCGTCGTCGGCTTCCTGATGATGCAGCAGGTCCGCGGCATCGACTGGGA
>DASSLY010000037.1:0-35166 GCA_035689185.1 Dermatophilaceae bacterium | reverse complement strand
ACAGGGTCTGCCAACAAAATCGAGACTGCCTTGTCGCGTTGTCACGGGCCCAACCCTCGCAACGAAGCCCGGGCGTGCGCCAAGGGGCCTGGGCAGTTGGTTACGCGGTCACCGTGATCTCGTGCACCTCATCGGCCCGGTGACCGGCTCGCTCGTGGATGCGCTGAACCGCTTCGGCGCTGGGTGCCTCCGACAGGCAGAAGACGTGGCCGGTTCTGGGATCAGCCCACGCCTGCTGGAAGTCGACTCCCTCGTCCCCCTGGATGTCCAGGTCCGCCTGGTGCGCAGCCTTGAGCTGCTCAGCCGTAACCCCCACCATGCTGGTGTGCACATCCATGAACTGCGGCATCGTTTCGCCCTTTCTTAGACACGGGGACGCTGGCCCGGCAAGCCAAGGTACTCGGCTGCGGCCACTGCGGGAAGCCCCCACCAGTCGGCCAGCGCCATCATCGACCCGACCGGGGGCCTTCCATACCGGCAACAGTGAACGAGGAGGCGCGGCCGAGCACCCGGCCCGGCGGCGCCTCACCCTGCCTGCGTGACAACCAGCCCGCACATCAGCCGGAAGCCGCCGCCCCACCGGCGCCGGCGCTCAGCCGGACCACGGTCGTCGGCGGGTCGACCAGGCCCACCCCGTAGGTCTGGACCACAGCCGTCAGCCCGCACGAGCGCAGCGTGTGCTCGACCTCCTCGGCCGCCCCGGCGCCCTTGAGCGCCAGCACGCAGCCGCCCCTCGTCATCAGCGGAGCGCACCAGGTCGCCAGCACGCCAAGGCCCGCGACCGCCCGGGCCGTCACCACGTCGGCGCTCAGCGCTCCCACCACCTCCGCCGCGCGGCCGCGACGCACGGTCACCGTGTCCAGGCCCAGTTCGTGCACGGTCGCGTCCAGCCAACGCGTGCGCCGTAGCAGTGGTTCGAGCAGCACCACCCGAAGGTCCGGTCGGGCGATCGCGATCGGGATGCCCGGCAGTCCCGCACCGGCGCCGACGTCGATCACCGAAGCACCGTGCGGGATGCCGTCAGCCACCACAGCGCAATTGAGCAGGTGCCGGTCCCACAACCGCGGCACCTCACGGGGACCGATCAGGCCGTGCCGTACCCCAGTGTCGGCGAGCAGCCCGGCATACCGGATCGCCAGCGGTAGCCGCACCGCGAAGACCGTGGCGGCCGCCGGTGGAGCGGGGGGCAACGCTGACAGGGCTACTCCCCGGGCAGCACCACGACGAACCGAGTCGGTTCGGTGCCCTCAGACTGCGAGGTCAGACCGGCTGCGCTCACGTGGTCGTGCACGATCTTGCGCTCGAACGCCGACATCGGCTCGAGCACGACTCGGGTGCTGCCGGCCTGGACCTGCTCCACCGCCGACTGGGCGAGGCGGATCAGCTCCACCTTGCGCGTGGCGCGGTGACCGGCGATGTCGAGCATGAGACGGCTTCGCTCTCCCGTGGCCGACTGGACCGCGAGGCGGGTCAGCTCCTGCAGCGCCTCGAGCACCTTCGCGCCGGGGCCGACAAGACGGCGCGGAACCTGGCCCTCCTCGGAGTCGACGATGGCTATCGAGGCACGGTCGCCGTCGATGTCCACGTCGATGTCGCCGTCCAGGTCGGCGATGTCCAGCAGCCGTTCGAGGAAGTCCGCCGCGACCTCGCCCTCTCGTTCCAGCTGAGCAGCGCGGGCCGGGATGGACGACGGCTCGCCTTGCCCGGTGGCCGTGTCGCCCGGCTCGGCTACCGGGGAAGGCTCCGCAGGAGCCTGGTGGGGGTCGGCGGGCGCCTCAGGTGGGGTGGTCGTGGCCTCGGCGGCCATACCTGCGTCGGTGGTGACGGCGTCGTCCGTGGCGAGATCGGACATCAGTCCTCCGTGCGTGTCCAGGTGACGCGCTGCGACCATGCGCAGCGGTCAGCGAATGGGGCGGGTGCATGTGCCGGCAGTGGGCGCACCGCCGGGCCCTCCGGGCGGACCTGCGGTGCTGCCAGAGCCGCGGGTCGTCTCGGATCACCCACTCGGCGGCGCCTCGGGTCGGCTGGCAGCGGAGCCCGGTTTCTGCCGGTTTTTGCGCTTGGGCTGCTGCCGCTGGCCGGACGTCGGCTTGGGGGGGGTGTCCTTCGGTCCCTCCGGGGGGCCCGGCGGCGAGTCCTGCGGCCCATCTTCGTCGTGGCCGAACCCGGGGATGCTGAAACGCTTGTGCTCCTTGCCCTGGCGGCGACGGCGCTCCTCCAGCGCCTTCTCGGCCAGCGACCCGGGAGCAGGCATACGCCGGATCACGTAGAACTGCTGTCCCATCGACCACAGGTTCGTCGTCAACCAGTACAGCAGCACCCCGATGGGGAAGTTGATGCCGGAGACGGCGAAGAAGACCGGCATGAGGTACAGGAGGACCTTCTGCTGCTTGGCGAACGGGTTGTCCAGTGCCGACGCCGGCATGTTCTTCATCATCAGTTGCCGCTGCGTGGTGAACGTGGTCACCGACATGGCGACGATGAGCACGATCGTCACGACTTTGGCCTGGGTGCTGCTGGCGTGCAGGAATCCCGCTGACAGCTGCGCGCCGAGCAGGGTGGACTGCTCTGCCTGGGAGGCCAGGTCCCTGGTGAGAGGGCCGATCGCGGCGTGGCTGCCGTCCGCCAGCTTGGGCAGGTTGTTGAGCACCCGGAACAGGGCGAAGAAGAACGGTGATTGCAGCAGGATCGGCAGGCAGGAGGAGAACGGGTTCGTGCCGGACCGCTTGTACAGGTCCATCGTCTCCTGAGTCATCGCCTGACGAGACTCAGGATCGGTCTTGCCCTTGTATTTCTTCTGGATCTTCTGCATCTCCGGCTGGATGAGCTGCATGCGCCGCGACGCGTGGATCTGCCGGACGAACAGTGGGATGAGCAGGATGCGCAGCACGATGACCAGGCCGACGATGGACAGCGACCACGCCAGGCCCGAGGCTGACGGGAGCCCGACCACGGTGAACAGCTTGTGGAAGCCCACCATGATGGTCGCGACGAACCATTCGAGCGGAAAGAGAAGCTTGTCCAGGTCCACGGGGTCCTCTAGGTCAGCGGAGTGTGCTCAGGCGAAACGTTGAGTCAAGTTGGCGACGTCAGGTAGGTCGCGGCGGGTCGGCGGGGAACAGGCCGCGGACCCGCCGGGCCCGGAGTTCCCCCACGTGCGGAACGTGGTCGACTCCACCGGGGTTCCACGGGTGGCAGCGTAGTAACCGGCGTGCGGCCAGTGCCCCACCCCGGATCAAGCCGAAGCGCTGTATCGCTGCGAGGGCGTAGGCCGAGCACGAGGGGTAGAAGCGGCAGCTGGGTGGGTGCATCGGCGACAGCACCAGTTGGTACCCGCGGATAAGCCCGACAGCCAGCAGCCCGGGCAGCCGGACGACCCAGGCTGCGGCCTGGGCGGCCCAGCTCATCGACGCGCCCTCGCGGCCAGGCGCTCGACGGCCCTGTGCAGCGCCTGGCCGAGCTGCTCGTCGACGACCGCCGACCTCACCCCGGCGGCGGCTGGTTGGGCGCGCACGACCACGTCACACCCGTCCGGTATGCCGGGCAGCCGGCTCGCGACGAGGGCGCGCAGCACGCGCTTGGTCCGGTTGCGCACGACTGCGCGCCCGACGGCCTTGGACACCACGAAGCCGACCCGGGGCGGCTGCCCGGCACGCGCCGGCACTGCGGCCGCGTGCACCACCACGAGGGGAGAGCCGACTCGGGCGCGGACGACCGCTGCGCGACCGGAACCCGGGAGGATCCCCCGGACCACCGCCGCGAAGTCGGCCGGCCGAGTCAGCCGGTGCCGAGCCGGTAGCACTCGCGCGCTCAGGCGGAGAGCTCGGTACGGCCCTTCCGGCGCCGCGCGGCCAGGATGGCCCGGCCGGCGCGGGTGCGCATGCGCAGCCGGAACCCATGGGTCCGGGACCGGCGCCGGTTGTTCGGCTGGAAGGTTCGCTTGCTCACGTGAGGCTCCGTCGTGCTCGTCCGTCGTGTGGTCGTCTAGTCGGTGCCGATCAGCCCGCGCCCAACCGGCAAGTGCCGATCAGCCGGTGCCGATCAGCAGCCGCCGCGGTGCGGCGGCCTCGCCGGGCAGCCCGAGGTCGAGGCCGGTAGAGCGCCCCGTGGGCGGCAACCAAGGCAACGACCTTCTCGACGGCCGCAGTCGGCAAGCCCACGAGGCCGCGGCTGGCAAGGGCGGATCATGGGCATGCGAAAACGGCCGTCGAAGGCCAAGGCCACCGTACGGGAGCGCGGATGGGGGGTCAAACCACAGCCGCGACCTGGCCCGTCCCGGGGCCGGCGCCGCGGCAGCCCCCCTAGCCAGCTCCGAGCCCGTCCCGGGGCCGGAGCCGCGGCAGCCCCTCCTAGCCCGTCCCGCAACCCTCCCGGACGTCGACGGACATCTCGCTGATGACACCGGCCCCTCCTCGCCTGTCGCTGAGCTGATCGCTGAACTGATCGCGGCCCTTGCTGTTCACCGGACGCTGTTGTTAGCGTCGCGGTCGCCCATCTATGCACAGGACTGTGCACAGACTGTGGATAATTCCACGTGAGACGTTGGGTCGACTGCGGACCAGCTGCCCGTCGGGGAATGTTGAGCGGCGGACCGGGAGGAGACGCTCGCGGACCCAACGCACCGGTCCCTGGCTTGGCCGGCCCCGGCCTGGTGCGACCATGGGAACTCGGGTAGTGGTCATCCGGTGGACGGCCGAGCGTCGAAGGGGAGTCTGGCGATGAGGAGCTGGCTGAGAACGGCACCGCGATGAGCGGCACCGACGGCACCCGCCGCACTGACGGCACCGCCAGACCACCGCTGGATCTTGCCCAGGTCTGGCAGCAGACCCTCGACGCCCTCGATCTCGCCGGCATTGCCGCAGGTCGGCGGGCCTTTCTGCACCGTAGCCTGCTGGCTGGCATCCTCGACCAGACGGCGCTGATCGCCGTTCCCGACGACTTCACCAAGGACTACGTCGAGTCCAGAGTCCGCGGTCCGCTGATGTCAGCCCTCGGCGACCAGCTGGGACACCCGGTGCGGATCGCCGTGACCGTGGACCCCGACCGCACCGCCGCGTCGCCGGCGACCCTCCCGGCGGCACCAACGGCACCGGCGGACCAGCCTGCGGACCGCCCGGCCAGCGGCATACCGCGAGCCGAGGCCGTGGACACCCTGGTCTCGCTGACCGAACTGGAGGAGACGGTCGAGGACGGGGACTACGGCTCACCCTTCCGCCTGCGCAACGGCGGACGACACCGGGCAGGGGCGCGGCCTGACGTCGAGGGCGCCCGGCTGAACCCGAAGTACACGTTCGACACGTTCGTCATCGGCGCCAGCAACCGGTTCGCGCATGCGGCGGCGGTCGCGGTCGCGGAGGCACCGGCAAAGGCGTATAACCCGCTGTTCGTCTACGGGGAGTCGGGGCTGGGCAAGACCCACCTGCTGCACGCCATCGGGCACTACGCGGAGAACCTCTACCCCAACGTGCGGGTGCGCTACGTGAACTCCGAGGAGTTCACCAACGACTTCATCAACAGCATCCGGGACGACAAGTCCTCGCACTTCCAGCGCCGGTACCGCAACGTGGACGTGCTGCTCATCGACGACATCCAGTTCCTCCAGGGCAAGGTGCAGACCCAGGAGGAGTTCTTCCATACCTTCAACACCCTGCACAACGCCAACAAGCAGGTCGTGATCACTTCCGACCTGCCGCCCAAGCAGCTGTCCGGCTTCGAGGAACGGATGCGCAGCCGGTTCGAGTGGGGGCTGCTGACCGACGTGCAGCCGCCCGACCTGGAGACCCGGATCGCCATCCTGCGCAAGAAGGCCATCCAGGACGGGATGGCCACCCCGGACGAGGTGCTGGAGTTCATCGCCAGCAAGATCTCGACGAACATCCGCGAACTGGAGGGGGCACTCATCCGGGTGACGGCCTTCGCCAGCCTGAACCGGCAGCCGGTCGACCTGAACCTCGCCGAGATCGTGCTCAAGGACATCTTCCCCAACGAGGAGAACAACCAGATCACCGCGGCGATGATCATGGGGCAGACCGCCGGCTACTTCGGACTGTCCATCGAAGACCTCTGCGGCACGTCCAGGTCACGCGTGCTGGTCACCGCGCGACAGATCGCGATGTACCTCTGCCGGGAGCTGACCGAGCTGTCGCTGCCCAAGATCGGCCAACAGTTCGGCAACCGCGACCACACCACGGTCATGCACGCCGAACGCAAGATCCGTCAGCTCATGTCCGAGCGCCGGGCCATCTACAACCAGGTCACCGAACTCACGAACCGCATCCGCACCGCTCCGCGCTGACCGAGCCAGGGAAACCAGCGGTCGCCCACAGGGCTGTCCACAGGTGTGGCTTGTCCGTTACGTGAACGCAACCTGTCCAGCACCCCGGACCCGCCTTAGTCAACAGGTTGGGGATAACTGTGTGGACGGTGCGCTCCGTGCCGGGCGTGGTCGCGACCCGGTGTCGTGACGTTAGCGCATCGACGCTACCAGTGCCAAAGGCAGGCAAGGCATGATGGGCGGGCGCAACAAGACGCGCGCGAACCCGGCGACGACCCGGCGCGGACCCAGCGCCACAGTGGGCGCCGAACCGTGGACAACCGGTGCACGAGCAGCTCCTGGCTGCGGACATTCCGGTGCACGGGTGCCTGCGGGTGTGCACGGACGTGCGGGATGCACAGGGATCCGGCCACGGCAGGGAAAGAACGCTCAGCTTGTCCACAACCGGTCGCCCATCGCGAGGTGGCCAAACGGCGGTTATCCCCAGCATCCACAGCCGCGACGACCACGATGAGACTCCCTATCGAGTCGAGCCGAACCCGCGGACCCGGGGAAAGCTGGACCGCCTGATCGCGCTTGGTCGCCGCCATGGTGCCGCCATGGTGCCGCCCGGGTGCCGCCCGGGTGCCGCCCGGCGGATCCCGGAACCGGTCGTGGTCGGGCGGTGTGCACGCTGACGGTGGGGGGCACTATGGTCGGCGGGCGGGTGCCGACCCAAGTCGGGCGCGGTCGCTCGGGTCGTCGCACGGGGTCGAAGGGCAGGGTTGCCGTGAAGTTCAGCGTGGAGCGCGATCTGCTCTCCGAGGCCGTCACCTGGGTCGCCCGCGGCGTGCCCAACCGCCCGTCGACCCCGGTGCTGGCCGGTGTGCTGCTCGACGCCCAAACGGAGGGCGTGCTGACGCTGTCCTCCTTCGACTACGAGGTCTCGGCCAAGGTCGACATCGCGGCAGAGGTGGCCGAGCCCGGGACGGTCCTGGTCACCGGGCGGCTGCTGGCCGAGATCGCGCGCAACCTGCCGGACCGGCCGGTCGACATGCACACGGACGGCAACAAGGTCGAGGTGGTCTGCGGCTCCAGCCGGTTCGCGTTGGCTCAGATGCCGGCGCAGGACTATCCGACCCTGCCGACCGCACCGGACCCGAGCGGCAGCATCCCCGGTGACGTCTTCACCCAGGCCGTGGCCCAGGTCAGCATCGCGGCGGACCGGGGAGACACGCTGCCGATCCTGACCGGAGTCCGGGTCGAGATCGACGGGGAGAAGATCACCCTGCTCGCCACCGACCGCTACCGGTTGGCCGTGCGCGAGCTGACATGGAACCCGGACGCGGACGACATCTCCCGGGTCGCACTGGTCCCGGCCCGCACCCTGTCCGACACCGCCCGCTCGCTGGGCGCGGTCGGTTCGGTGCAGGTGTCGCTGAACCCCCCTGGCATCGGCGACGGCCTGATCGGCTTCGAAGCCGGGTCGCGGCGGACCACCACGCGGCTGCTCGACGGTGACTACCCCAAGGTCACCTCGATCTTCCCGACCAGCGTGGACACCGAGGCGGTCGTCGACACCGCGGAGCTGGTCGAGGCGGTGAAACGGGTGGCACTGGTGGCCGAGCGCAACACCCCGGTCCGGCTACGGTTTACCGAAGGTCAGGTGTCGATCGAGGCCGGCACCGGCGAGGAGGCGCAGGCCAGCGAAGCGGTCGAGGCGAGGTTGACCGGGCCGGAGCTGGAGATCGCCTTCAACCCCCACTTCCTGCTGGACGGGCTGGGTGCCGTGGGCACCGCATACAGCCATCTGTCGTTCACCGTGCCGGGCAAGCCAGCCGTGCTCACCGGGCAGGCGGAGGCCGAGGGGCAGCCCGACCCCGCGTACCGCTACGTGCTGATGCCGGTGCGGTTCGCCAGCTGAGCCGGTATGCCGGCCGGCTGGCTGGGTACCACGACGTCGGACCGACGTGCGTCAGGAGAGGAACGACATGCAGCTGGGACTGGTCGGGCTGGGCAAGATGGGCGGCAACATGCGCGAGCGGATCCGCCGCGCGGGCCACGAGGTGGTGGGCTTCGACTTCAATCCGCAGGTCCGGGACGCCGAGACGATCGAGGCGATGGTCCAGGCGCTGGAACCGCCGCGCACGGTCTGGGTGATGGTGCCCGCGGGGGACCCGACCCGCAAGACGGTGCTCCGGTTGAGCGAACTGCTGGCCGAGGGCGACGTGGTCATCGACGGCGGTAACAGCAAGTTCACCGAGGACGCACGCAACGCCGAACTGCTGGCCGAGAAGGGGATCGGCTACCTGGACTGCGGCGTCAGCGGCGGGGTGTGGGGGCTGGAGGTCGGCTACGGCCTCATGGTCGGCGGTGAGGCGGCCGCGGTCGAGCAGGCGATGCCGATCTTCGACGCACTGCGTCCGGAGGGGCCGCGCGACGAGGGCTTCGTCCACGCGGGGGCGATCGGCGCCGGACACTACGCGAAGATGGTGCACAACGGCATCGAGTACGGGCTGATGCACGCCTACGCTGAAGGCTTCGAACTACTACAGGCCAAGGACATCGTCAACGACGTCCACGGTTGCTTCAAGGCCTGGACCCGGGGCACCGTGGTCCGGTCCTGGCTGCTGGACCTGCTGGTCAAGGCGCTGGAGGAGACCCCGGGCCTGGAGGGCGTCAGCGAGTACACGACCGACTCCGGCGAGGGCCGCTGGACCCTGGAGGAGGGGATCAACCTGGCCGTGCCGATGCCGGTCCTGGCCGCGTCGCTGTTCGCCCGGTTCGGGTCGCGGCAGGAGAACTCCCCGACCATGCAGGCGGTCGCGGCGTTGCGCGGCCAGTTCGGCGGTCATGCGGTGCGGCACATCGAGGAGCACGTCGAGGTCAGCCCCGCGGCCGAGCCCAAGCGCAACGGCGGAGAGCGCCACGGCGCCCGGCCCGAGCCCAAGGACAAGCGCGCTCCCGAGGCCGGCCCGACCTCGGGGTCCGGCTCGACCGGCTGAGTCCGACCGGCCCGGGATGCACCTGCGGCACCTGTCCGTCAGCGACTTCCGCAACTACCCAGCCGCCGAAGTCGGTCTGGCCCCTGGCGTCACCACCCTCATCGGGCTGAACGGGCAGGGCAAGACCAACCTGGTGGAGGCCGCGGGCTACCTGGCGACACTGTCGTCGCACCGGGTCGCGACCGACGCTCCCCTCGTCCGGAACGGCGCGACACAGGCGGTGATCCGCGGGGTCGTGGTCCGCGACGGCCGGGAGTCGCTGGTCGAGCTCGAACTCAACCCCGGCCGGGCAAACCGCGCCCGGCTGAACCGCTCACCCCTGGCCCGGCCGCGGGACCTGCTGGGCACGCTGCGCACCGTGCTGTTCGCGCCGGAGGACCTGGCCCTGGTCAAGGGCGACCCGGCGGAGCGGCGGCGGTTCCTGGACGACCTGCTGGTGGCCCGGCAGCCCCGGTGGGCGGGGGTCCGGGCCGACTACGACCGGGTGGTCCGGCAGCGCAACGCCCTGCTCAAGAGCGCCGCCCCGCTGCTGCGGGGTCCGCGTCGTCGCCAACGTCCCACGGACGACCCGGCGGCGGAGGACACCGCGCTGCACACGCTGGGGGTGTGGGACAGCCACCTCGCCGCGGTCGGCTCGTCGCTGCTCTACGCGCGGCTGCGGCTCTTGCGCGACCTGGTTCCGTTCCTCGGCGCGGCATACGACGCGGTGAGCGCCGGGGCCGGCGACGCCGGGGCCGGCTACCGCTGCTCGCTGCGCCCGGCGACCTCGGCGCGGGTCGCGGCCGGGGAGGTGCCCGAGAGGGAGGAGCTGCGGGAGGAGCTGTTGGCCAGCCTCGCCGAGGTGCGGACCCAGGAGGTCGAGCGTGGCGTCAGCCTGGTCGGGCCGCATCGAGACGACGTCCAGCTGAGCCTGGGCCAGCTGCCGGCCAAGGGCTACGCCAGCCATGGCGAGTCATGGTCGGTGGCGCTGGGACTGAAGCTGGCGGCGTACGAGCTGCTGCGGCGTGACCTGGGCGAGGATCCGGTGCTCATCCTGGACGACGTGTTCGCCGAGCTGGACGCCGGCCGGCGCGAGCGGCTGGCCGCGCTTATCGCCGGGTGCGAGCAGGTGCTGGTGACCGCCGCCGTGCCGGAGGACATTCCCAAGGTGCTGGTGACCGCGGGGCGCACGTACCGGATCAGCGACTCGGAGGTCACCCGTGTCGACTGAGCGACCGCGGGCTCGTGCCGGCCGGTCCGGTCCGGCCCAGCGGGTGGCGGCAGCCGAGCGCGGCGAGCGGGCGGAGGGTGCCGAGCAGGCGCCGGGACCCGCGGGAGCTGAGCGGACGGCGGGACCCGAGGCAGGCGAGTGGGGCCTGCAGGTGGCGGCAGCCGAGCCCGGCGAGCGGGCAGAGGGTGCCGGGGAGGCGGCGGTAGCCGAGGGAGCCGAGGGGGGAGAGCAGGCCGCCGGAGCCGAGCGGGCCGCGGCCGAGGCGCTGGCCCGGGCTCGCGCGGTAGCCCGGGCCAAGGGCCTTCGGCCCGGTTCCCGCGGCGCCGGCCGCGAGTTCTGGTCACCCCGCAGGTATGCCGGGTCGGCACCCGACGCGCGTGACCCGGCCACCCTGGGGAACCAGGTCGACCGGCTGCTGACCGAGCGGGGCTGGGGCGCGGACGTGTCCGCGGGGGCGGTGATGGCACGCTGGCCGGCGATCGTCGGACCGGACGTGGCGGCCCACTGTGCACCGGTGACCTTCGCCGACGGGGTGCTCACCGTTCGAGCGGAGTCCACCGCGTGGGCGACCAACCTGCGGCTGCTGGAGGCCACCCTGACGGGTCGGATCGAGGCCGAGGTGGGGCCGGGCGTGGTGGCCGAGCTGCGGGTGGTCGGGCCCTCCGCGCCCAGCTGGTCTCGCGGCCCGCGCCGCACCGACGGCGGCCGCGGTCCCCGGGATACCTACGGCTGACCGGTAGCCCGCGCCGTCATGCCCGGGCGCCGCACCCATTCCGACCAGGGCGCCGCGCCCGATCTGACGCCTGGCGGACCCGGGGCGCGTGGGGGGACTCGGAACTGCCCGGTTTCGCGCGGCACGCGGCCCGGACGGGGCCTCCCATGGCCATCTCCTCGTCCGTGGCGGGTTACACTGGGAGGCACGCGGCCTGTCGGGCTGGGACGAGAGCAACTGCGCTGAACCCCGCCTAACCGGCCGCGCGCCGTGCCGCCACAGCTGAAGGAGCGCCGTGACCGAGCAGCCAACCACGTCGGCAGGGGACCCCGCCGGGGAGTCGGCGGCCGAGCCGACCGGGCCGGAGGCGGTAGACGAACTGGTGGCCCGGATCGAGGCGGGGCAGGAGCGCGCGTACGACGCGAGCGCCATCACCGTGCTGGAGGGCCTGGAGGCGGTCCGGAAGCGGCCGGGGATGTATATCGGGTCCACCGGTGAGCGCGGTCTGCACCACCTGGTCTGGGAGGTCGTCGACAACTCCGTCGACGAGGCCCTTGCGGGGCACGCCGACAACATCGTGGTCACCCTGCTGGCCAACGGCGGGGTCCGGGTCAGCGACAACGGCCGCGGCATCCCGACCGACATCATGCCCGGCGAGGGCAAGCCGGCCGTCGAGGTGGTGCTCACCCAGCTGCACGCCGGCGGGAAGTTCGGTGGCGGCGGGTATGCCGTGTCCGGCGGCCTGCACGGGGTGGGCATCTCCGTGGTGAACGCGCTCTCCGACCGGGTCGACGTCGAGGTGCGCCAGCGAGGGCACGTCTGGCGGCAGTCCTTCGAGTCCGGCGTCCCGGTCGCCGGACTGTCGATGGACGAGGAGATCCCGGCCGACGAGACCGGCACCACGGTGACCCACTGGGCCAGCCCGGACGTCTTCGACGCGGTCGAGTACGACTTCGAGACGTTGCGCGCCCGGTTCCAGCAGATGGCGTTCCTGAACAAGGGGCTGACCATCACCCTGGTCGACGAGCGGGTGCGGACCGTCGCGGCTGCCGACGACGACGAGGGCCTGGACCAGGGCGTGGAGCCGACTGTGCAGGGCGAGCCCACCTCGGTGACCTACCGCTACGACGGCGGCCTGGTCGACTACGTCAAGCACCTGAACTCCTCCAAGCGCTCGGAACCGGTACACCCGGAGGTGATCGCCTTCGAGCTGGAGGACCCGGTGAAGAAGATGAGCCTCGAGGTGGCAATGCAGTGGACCGGGGCGTACTCGGAGTCCGTGCACACGTACGCCAACACCATCAACACTCACGAGGGCGGCACCCACGAGGAGGGGTTCCGGGCCTCGATGACCAAGCTCGTCAACGACTTCGCCCGGGGCCGGGCGATGCTGAAGGACAAGGACGACAACCTCACCGGGGAGGACATTCGCGAGGGCCTGACCGCGGTGATCTCGGTCAAGCTCGCCGAGCCGCAGTTCGAGGGCCAGACCAAGACCAAGCTCGGCAACTCCGAGGTGAAGGGCTTCGTCCAGCGGACGGTCACCGACGAGTTGGGCCACTGGCTGGAAGCCCATCCCGGCGACGGCCGGGAGATCGTCCGCAAGGCGGTCCAGGCGGCGGCGGCCCGGATGGCCGCGCGCAAGGCCCGCGAGGCGACCCGGCGCAAGGGGCTGCTGGAGTCCGGCGGCCTGCCGGGCAAGCTCAAGGACTGCCAGAGCAACGACCCGACCGTCAGCGAGGTCTTCATCGTCGAGGGCGACTCCGCGGGCGGTTCCGCCGTGCAAGGCCGCAACCCGCACAACCAGGCGATCCTTCCGATCCGCGGCAAGATCCTCAACGTCGAGAAGGCGCGCATCGACAAGGTGCTCGCCAACAACGAGGTGCAGTCGCTCATCAGCGGCTTCGGCACCGGCATCGGCGAGGACTTCGACATCACCAAGGCCCGCTACCACAAGATCGTGCTGATGGCCGACGCCGACGTCGACGGCATGCACATCCGCACGCTGTTGCTGACCCTGCTGTTCCGGTTCATGCGCCCGCTGATCGAGGCGGGCTACGTCTACCTGGCGCAGCCGCCGCTCTACCGGCTGAAGTGGTCCAACCACGACCACGAGTTCGCCTACTCCGACCGGGAGCGGGACGCGATGGTCCTGGCCGGGCAGGAACGGGGCTGGCGGCTGCCGAAGGAGAACGCCATCCAGCGGTACAAGGGCCTGGGCGAGATGGACTACAACGAGCTGTGGGAGACCACGATGGACCCGGACAACCGGATCCTGCTGCAGGTGACCCTGGACGACGCGGCCGCGGCGGACGAGATCTTCGCGGTGCTGATGGGCGAGGACGTCGAGAGCCGGCGGGGATTCATCCAGCGCAACGCCCGCGACGTGCGCTTCCTCGACATCTGAGGCACCCCAGCCAGCCAGACCGCATACAGAGGACTGACACGTGACCGACCAGCCGATGGTGGACCGGATCGAACCGGTCGATCTCAACACCGAGATGCAGCGCAGCTACATCGAGTACGCGATGAGCGTGATCGTCAGCCGCGCCCTGCCGGACGTCCGGGACGGGCTCAAGCCGGTGCACCGGCGGGTGCTCTACGCCATGTATGACGGCGGCTACCGTCCCGACCGCGGGTTCAGCAAGTGCTCGCGCGTGGTGGGCGACGTGATGGGGCAGTACCACCCGCACGGCGACGGGGCCATCTATGACGCCCTGGTCCGGCTGGTCCAGGACTGGTCGATGCGCTATCCGCTGGTGCAGGGCCAGGGCAACTTCGGCTCCCCCGGCAACGACCCGGCCGCGGCGCCGCGCTACACCGAGTGCCGGATGGCGGCGCTGTCCATGGAGATGGTCCGCGACATCGACCAGGAGACGGTCGACTTCTCCCCGGTGTACGACGGGCGCACGCTGGAACCCGACGTCCTGCCCGCCCGCTTCCCGAACCTGCTGGTGAACGGCTCGTCCGGGATCGCGGTCGGGATGGCCACCCAGATCCCGCCGCACAACCTGCGCGAGGTCGCCGAGGGCGTGCAGTGGTATCTCGCACACCCGGAGGTCGGTAAGGACGAGTTGCTCGAGCAGCTGATGAGCATCGTGAAGGGACCGGACTTCCCGACCGGGGCGCAGATCATGGGCCGCCGCGGGATCGAGGACGCCTACCGCACCGGCCGCGGGTCGATCTCGATGCGGGCCGTGGTGGAGGTGGTGGAGATCCAGGGCCGGACCTGCCTGGTGGCCACCGAGCTGCCCTACCAGGTGAACCGGGACACCCTGGCGGAGAAGATCGCCGAACTGGTCAAGGACGGCCGGCTGGCCGGGATCGCCGACATCCGGGACGAGACCTCCGGGCGGACCGGGCAGCGGCTGGTCATCGTGCTCAAGCGTGACGCCGTGGCCAAGGTGGTGCTGAACAACCTCTACAAGCACACCCAGCTGCAGCAGACGTTCGGGGCGAACATGCTCGCCCTGGTCGACGGGGTGCCGCGGACACTGCCGCTGTCGGCGTTCGTGCGGCACTGGGTCGACCACCAGCTCGACGTCATCGTGCGGCGCACGGCATACCGGTTGCGCAAGGCCGAGGAGGAGCAGCACATCCTCCGCGGGTACCTGAAGGCCCTCGACGCACTGGACGAGGTCATCGCGCTCATCCGCGCGTCCGCGACGGTAGAGGACGCACGCGCCGGCCTGATCGAGCTGCTGGGAATCGACGAGACCCAGGCGATGGCGATCCTCAACATGCAGCTGCGCCGGCTGGCGGCCCTGGAACGACAGAAGATCCAGGACCGGCACGACGAGCTGCAGCAGCTGATCGAGGACTACCAGGCAATCCTGGCCTCCCCCGAGCGGCAGCGCGGCATCGTCAGCGAGGAGCTGGCCGAGATCGCCGACAAGTACGGCGACGAGCGGCGCACCCAGGTCATCCCGTTCGACGGGGACATGTCGATGGAGGACCTCATCCCGCAGGAGGACGTGGTGGTCACCATCACCCACGGCGGGTACGCCAAGCGGACCAAGGTGGACCTCTACCGGGCACAGCGGCGCGGCGGCAAGGGCGTTCGCGGGGCGCAGCTGCGTGGCGAGGACGTGGTGGAGCACTTCTTCACCACCTCCACCCACCACTGGCTGCTGTTCTTCACCAACCTGGGCCGGGTCTACCGCGCGAAGGCCTACGAGCTGCCGGAAGGCGGACGGGACGCGAAAGGCCAGCACGTGGCGAACCTGCTGGCGTTCCTGCCCGGGGAGCAGATCGCGGCGGTGCTGGCGCTGCCGGACTACCAGGTCGAGCCGTACCTCGTGCTGGCCACCCGGGATGGTCTGGTGAAGAAGACCCGGCTGTCCGAGTACGACTCACCCCGCTCCGGCGGGCTGATCGCGATCAACCTGCGGGAGAGCGACGAGCTGGTGGGGGTGGCCGTCGTCTCGCCCGGTGACGACCTGCTGCTGGTCTCGGTGAAGGGCCAGTCGGTGCGCTTCCGCGCCGACGACGCGACGCTGCGGCCGATGGGGCGGGCCACCTCCGGGGTCAGCGGGATGAAGTTCCGCTCCGGGGACTACCTGTTGTCCATGCAGGTGGTGCGGGAGGGCACCGACCCGGACGTGTTCGTCGTGTTCGAGAACGGCCTGGCGAAACGGACGCCCGCCTCGGACTACCCCACCAAGGGCCGGGCCACCCTGGGTGTGCTGGTGGCCAAGATCTCCGCGCGTGGCGGCGACCTGGTCGGTGCCCTGACGGTGAACGACGACGACGAGGTCATGGTCGTCATGGAGAAGGGCAAGATCGTCCGGTCCCGGGTGGATGAGGTGCACCGCACCGGCCGCAACACTCAGGGGGTGCAGTTCGCCAAGCCGGATCGCGGCGACCAGATCGTCGCTGTGGCCCGCAATATCGAGCGCGACCTGAACGGCGACCCAACCGACGCGCCCGCTTTGGCGTCTACTGGACCGGACGAGGCGGCTACGGTAGACGTGGCAAGGGCCGACGATGTCGACGGAGGTAGTTCGTGAGCAGCGCAGGCCAGGCCGGGACCCCGGGCCGCGGCTCCACCATGACTTCGCCGGGTTCGCCGGGTTCGCCGGGTTCGCCGTATGCGGCCGGGTCGGCATCCGCGCAGACCGCCCCGGTGCCCGCCGGCGGCGAGCACACCGGGACGGCCGCGTCCGCGGGGCCGACTGCGTGGCCGGCCGCCGGGGGCCCGGCCACGGCTCCGACGCGCGTGACGACGCCGACCAAGCCCGTGCCCCCCGCGCCCCGCCGGGTGAAGCTGACCGTCTCCCGGGCCGACCCGTGGTCGGTGATGAAGCTGTCGTTCCTCATCGCCGTCGCGATCGGGATCGCGGGTGTGGTGATGATGGCGGTGTTGTGGCTGGTCCTCAACGGGATGGGCGTCTTCTCCCAGATCAACAGCATCATCGACCAGTTGCAGACTTCCTCGACGACCACCGCCAAGTTCGACCTGATGGACTACATCGGCTTCGGCCGGGTGGTGTCCTTGGCCATCGTCATCGGTGTCGTCGACGTCATCCTGCTCACCGCACTGTCCACCCTGGGGGCGTTCCTCTACAACGTCTGCTCCAGCCTGGTCGGCGGCCTGCAGGTGACCCTGACCGACGACTGACGCGGGTTTGGGCGGCCTCCGGCGGGTGCGGTAGCCTCGGTGGCCGTGCCCGGAGGTCGCCTGGGCCGCTTGCGGGCCTATAGCTCAGACGGTTAGAGCGCTTCCCTGATAAGGAAGAGGTCAGAGGTTCAAGTCCTCTTAGGCCCACCCGTCCGGCTGGATGCGGCCCGCGCGGCTGAGCGTCGCGGGCGGCAGTCGCTGGCTTGCGGGAACTGCTACCCGTGTGACCGCCGCCCGCTGCCGCCCGACGTCCTGAATCGCCTTACGCCGTCAGCCGCCGACTTGCGGGCACTAGGCTTTTTCACGCTGCGTCGTTGACGGGCGAAGAGGGGTCCCGGACCCAAAAATATGCGGTTGTCGGGCGCCGATGTGCCGAGTAACCTCGCCTGCTGTCAGGGACAGGCCGCCACCGCTGCCCTGATGACCCGGGTGCCGGTCTGGCCACCCTGCCCGGTCCGTTCCGGACAGAGCACCTGACTCCGCCAGGATCGTTTCTTCGGTGATCGGTGATGCTCTGAAGGGAAAGTCATGAGCACGTTGAGGGTGCGATCCCGCGCCATAGCATTGAGTGCCGGCGTTGTGCTGGTGATCGGCGTGGCGGGTTCTCCCGCCTTTTCCTCGGCGATGGCCGCCTCGGCCGGGCCGAACAGTGGCGTGGCGCATTCGCCGGCCACTTCTTTGGCGCAGGTTCGCAATATCCCCGCAGGGGGGCGTGGCTCGGTCACCTACACCGGTCGGGTGAATGTGGCCAAGTTGCCCCAGCTGTCGGCGGCTCAGGCGAATCGGCTCGGCCGGGCCTCCTCGACGGCCGCCCTGAAGGTACCCGGATGGTTCACGGGACCACGGGTCGGAGCGTCGCTGACGAAGTCGACTTCGGTGCGTGGTCCGCTGGTCACGACGCCTACGGTGATCCGTCTGAACAAGGGCGGGACCAAGCGCTCCCAGTCCTCCTGCGGCTGCCAACCGCCGGACACGAACGGCGCGATCAGCAATACCAACATCGTCGAGGCGGTGAACCTCGCCTACACGGTGTACACGCGTGGGGGCGGCCTGGTCTCACGCACCTCGCTCGCCTCGTTCTTCCCCACCACCCGGCCAATCTCGGATCCGCGCGTCATCTTCGACGCCACCGCCAAGCGGTGGGTGCTCGTGTTCATCCCGATCCCGACGACCACCACGGCCACACCGCAAATGTTCCTCGCGGTCTCGACCAGCGCTGACCCGATCGGCACGTACTTCAAGTACACGATCAGCTTCGGCGGTGCCCTGTTCCCGGCCGGCACGCTGCTGGACTATCCCATGCTCGGGCATGACGTGCGAGCCATCATTCTCGGTACGAACAACTTCCAGTTCAACGGTGTGGGATTCACCTACATCAACAGCACGGCGTTCGCCATCCCGAAGTCGCTGATCTACGCGGGCGCAGGCTTCTCCTTCCCGGCGTTCTCCGTGGAATTCGGCACCCACCCCGCCATCGCCCGGGGTATTCCCATGAAGAACTACGCCAGGTCCTACCTGCTCGCCGCGAACGCCTCCGGCGGGTACACGGTGTACTTCCTGACCAACACCGGGGGCACACCCACCCTCACCTTCCAGGGCACCACCGCCAACAGCCTCTGGAGCCCCCCGCCGTCGGCGTCGCAGCCCCCGCCGAACAACGGCGTCTTCCTGGACACCCTCGACGGGCGGATTCAGGCGCCGCCGGTCCAGACGGACCTGTTCCTGTGGTTCACTCACGCGGTCAACCTCGCCGGCTTCCCCGCCGTCCGGTACGGCGCCATCGACCTGGGCAGCTCGGGCGTCGGCGGCGTCGGCGTCACCGCCGAGTTCGCGTTCGCGACGGGCACCAGCAACGACTGGAACCCCTCGATCGCGCTGGCCGAGGTCAGCACGAACTCGGTCCGGATCTTCCTGAACTGGGCGGTCAACGACCCTCCTGCCGGGGTGAACGTCGGACAGCGGGTCAGCGGCGTCGGCCCGGGTGAGGGCGTACCCAGCCTCGCCGGCATCGGCACCACGCTGTTCACCGGCGGCGGGTCACCGACCGAGACCCGGTTCGGTGACTACTCCTCGGTGTCGATGGACACCAAGAACGTCTCGTTGACGTGCAATAGGACCACGCAGGCTCTGGTCGTGAACCAGGTGTTCAACGCTGGTCACTGGCAGGTCCGCTTGGCTCGAGTCGGCACCTGCTGAGCACTACTCCCGGTCGCTGGTTGCCGGGGCCGCAGGGGACGGCGGCGATCCGGCGGTGCTCCCGTCGGTGCCGCCGTCCCGGGCGGTGCATCGCAGCATGAGGACCGGCGGGGGACGTGGCAGCCCGGGTCGCTGGGAACCTGAGGTCCGGCCCGCGCGTCAGACATCAGTGGTCCGCCTCATGTGGCTAGGTGTCGCTGTGCTCGTGCTCGTCGGGTGCGCCCGGGAGCCGTCGGGTTCCGGGCAGACTCCGACGTCGGGCATCTCGGGGGTTGCAACGATGGATATCGGGTGTCCGACGCTGCCGGCGGAAGGCGGCACCTGTCCGACGCGCCCGGTGGTGGCACGGGTGACGGTCCTCGATGGTGGCCCGGCGGGCAAGCCCGTCGCCGAGGTGGACACGGCAGCAGACGGCGCCTTCCGCCTCCACCTTCCGCCCGGACAGTATGCAGTGACGGGACGAGCCTCGCTCAGCCCCACCCCGGCGAAGCCGGTACCCGTGGTGGTCTCCGCCGGCCACATGACCGCTGTGACACTGGTGTTCGACTCAGGCGTGCGGCTGCCCAACGCAGGACAGTCCGGGTAGGCGGTCATCGCGCCGACGGCGGCGGGGTCGCGGCGCCTGCATGCGCGAGGTGGGCAACTGCCGCCAGACCAGGGCAAGGATGACGCCCGGGCCGGCGAAGGCGAACCAGAACGGCGCGGTGAGACCGAATCGAATCGCTGGGGCCACCAGGCCGCCGAGGCCCTGGCCGACGACGAGGCCGAGGAAAAGGCCGACCCGGTACACGCTGCTGCTGCAACAGTCCGGCGAGAGCGACGAGCGCGGCGTTGCGGGCGTGGGAGGCGACCGGTGGCGGAACGCCCGCGAGCGCGATCCCGTCGTCGTCGTTGCTGGTCCAGGATGAGGCGACCAGGAGGCGGAATGCGCGACCCATCCGCGCGGGACCACGCGGTCCACCAGCTTGCTCACGAGGCGTCGAGCATACGTACAGCCGGTGTTCGGTTGACGGGCCTGCCGGGTCGAGCCACAGTCGAGGTGCCGCAACGGGACCAGGAGACAAGCGAGGTATGGCGTGCGCCGCGAAGCCCTCTGGGAGTACCTGAAGGGTGCGCTGTGGGCGCTGCCGACGGTGGCCGTGGTCGTCGCGTTGGCCGCGGGGTCGGTGCTGTCCTCAATAAACCTCACCGACGAGGGGCCGATGGGCAAGCTGCTCTTCCAGGGCACCCCGGACGACGCCAGGAACCTGCTCATCGGCATCGCCAGCACCATGGTCACCGTCATCGCGCTGGTGCTCGGTCTCACCGTCGTCGCCCTCCAACTGGCCTCGACGCAGTTCTCGCCCCGCCTGCTGCGCAACTTCCTGCGAGACCGGGTCAACCAGGTCACGTTGAGCATCTTCGTCGCGACGTTCGCCTACAGCACGGCCGGGCTGTACACCGTCGGCGTGTCCGCGGGCCAGCGCACCGACGACTTCCCGCGCATGGCGGTCACCGGTGCCCTGGTGCTGCTCTTCGCCAGCCTGCTCATGCTCGTGTACTTCGTGCACCACCTCGTGCACTCCATCCAGGTCGACGAGGTCATGCAACACGTGCAGGAGTCGACGCTGCACGTCATCCGCGCCTCGATGGCCTCCGGTGATGGCAGGCTGGACAGGCGGCCGGTCCGGCCGATGGGCGCGCTCGCGGTCACCGCCACCCGGTCCGGCTACGTGCAGACGTTCCACTTCGACAGCCTGCTCAAGGTGCTCGCCACGCGGGACTTGGTGGCCGAGGTGGTCCCGATGATGGGCGAACACGTCATCCAGGGCGCGCCGCTGCTGTGGGTGTGGACGGCCCGGCACCAGGAGGGGGCGAGCGTGCGGGCGGAGGACGTCGCCGGCTTGCGCCAAGCGGCGCGGGAGTCGATCCGCCTGGGCCGGGAGCGCACCATGGAGCAGGACGCCGCGTTCGGGGTCCGGCAGCTGGCCGACATCGGCTCCAAGGCACTGTCTCCCGCGATCAACGACCCCTACACCGCGGTCCAGGCCGTCGACCACCTCGCAGTCATCCTGGCCGAGCTGGGACCGAGACGGCTCGGCTCACTGCGTATCGCCGACGGATCGGGCAGCGTGCGGCTGCACGTTCGCGGCCGGGACTTCGACTACTACCTCGACCTGGCCCTCGGCCAGGTCCGCCGTTACGGCAGCCAGGAGCCGCGCGTCGTGGCCGCGCTGCTGCGGACGCTGGCCCAGGTCGGCGGCTTCTGCACCGACCCCGCCGTGCGTGCGGTGCTCGCCCACCAGGCCGCGCTGGTCCTCGCGGACGCGGAGCGTGCGGTCACCCAACCGGCCGACTTCGCGCCGCTGCGGGAGCACGCGCACCTGGTGCTCGCGGAGCTCCAGCCGGTCGCCGGAGGCTGAACGCCGCCGGGCGGGCGCCGCCGGGCGGTAGGGTTGCTGCGGCGATGGCGGCGTCGGCTCGGCCGGTCGCCGTATCCACCGAGGGAAGGCACACCCGTGAAGAGGCTGCTCATCCTGGTCGCCGCGGCGGTTGGTGCGGTTGCCGTCCAGCAGAAGCTCAAGGCCCAGCAGGCCGAACAGGAGCTGTGGGCTGAGGCGACCGACAAGGTTTGAGCGCGGTATGCCGCGGTGCCCGGTTGGGTGCCGCGCACAACTCCATATCGGGACACCCACGGGGGCGTGGCGCAATTGGTAGCGCACCTGCTTTGCAAGCAGGGGGTTGTCGGTTCGAGTCCGATCGCCTCCACAGATCTCCGCTCGATGCACGAGCCTTGTTGCCGGTTTGAGTTCGATCGCCTCCACTTGGCGGCAGATCCGTGCGGTGCTCACGCCCGGTGACAGGCATTTTCTGCTCGTTCGGCGCCGCTCGGCGGGCTTGTCCCCTACCCTTGCGGAGATTTGTTGCGCCCGTCGAAAGGATCCCTGTCATGCGCTGGTTGCTGCGCCAGTCCGCCGCCCTCGTGGCGGTACTTAGCCTCCTCACGCTGCCCGCGTCACCTGCAGGTGCGATTACAGGCACCATCTCCACGAAGCCGGTGGCGGGAACAGCGGCCGTGAATGGCCCGGTGTACGCCTCGGCGGTGGTCGGCAACGTCCTGGTGGTGGGCGGCTCATTCAGCTCGGTCGGAGGGCAGCGGCGCGTCAACCTGGCGGCGCTGGACGCCACCACGGGCAAACTGCTGTCCTGGCGGGCCGACACCAACGGCACGGTCTGGGCGCTCGGCGCGGTAAACGGCATGATCGCGGTCGGCGGCTCCTTCTCCACCGTCGCCGGGCAGGCCCGCCCCTATGTGGCCGTGATCACGACCACTGGCGCAGTCCGCGCGACCGCGTGGCGCCCGTCCGGCCCCGTTCTTGCCGTCGCCGGCTACGGCTCGACGCTGTACTTCGGCGGCACCTTCGCCACGGTGAACGGCGTCTCGTTGCGCAACCTGGCCTCCGCCGACGTGACGAGCGGGGCACTGCGGACGACCTGGGCGCCCAAGCCGGACGGCCGGGTCTCGGCCCTGCGGGCGTGGAACTCCGCCACTCTGCTGGTTGGTGGAAGCTACTCCCACATCGGCGGGCTGGCCCGGCCGAACCTCGCCGGGGTGTCCCAGGCGGCGCCCGGCAACGCCTTGTCGTCCTACTCCTTCGCCACCTCCGGATGCCCGGTTCTGGACATCGCGGCGAGTGCCGCAGCAGACCGGATCACCGTCGGCTGCGCGGGGTCCAAGAACGGGGGCAATCGGTTCCAGGCGTTCAACCACGCCGGCGGCGCCCCGCTGTGGGTGCATCGCACGAACGGCAACGTCCAGGCCATGGTCATCGTGGGCAACATGGTCTACGCGGGCGGACATTTCTCCACCACCGACGGCCTGGACCGCAAGCACATCGCGGCCGCCAACCTGACGACGGGCCAACTTTCCGCGTGGCACGTCACGATGAACTCCGCGATGGGCGTCTGGGCCGAGGCGGCCACATCCAGCCGGCTCTGGGTCGGCGGCGAGTTCACGCTTCTGCAGGGCGATCCGGTGTACCGCCTGGGCGGGTTTGCCGTCACCGGCTAACCGGTGGCCCAGGCGGCGGCGATGACCGGGCCTGGCGATGCGGGCTGACCTTGTCAGACGGGACTAGCGCAGGCCGAAGTAGTCCCGGATCGACACGGTCCCCCGGTCGGCCGCGTGGCCGAGCAGGGGGAGCCCGAGCATCTGCTGCATACCCTTGAGGGTAGAGAAGTGATCCATGCGCACATTCGTCCGATAACCGACCGGTGTGTACGGGGATGCGACGATGAATGGCACATCGGTGCGATTCTTGCTGCCTTCGTCCCAGGTCACGATCACCACAGTCGTCCCGGCCTGGTATTGCGGGCTGGCAAAGACCTTGGGCAGGTAGTTGGCTGCCCAGGCATCACCCGCGGCAATCCGCTGCTCCTGCGTCGTCGTCCCCGGCGCATCGTCCTCGTGCATGATGTGCGATTTGTTCGGGGTCAGCAAGGTGAACGCCGCCGAGAGGTCGGGGGTGGCGGGCATCGGGATGTCGCCTGCCTTGCAGGCTGAACCGAGCCTGGTGTAGTAGGGCGCCGGGGTGTGGTTGACGGTGAAGTCGTAGCTGGCTCCGGTGTAGCAGTTGCTCGGCATGTTCTCGGCCAGCTCTTTCCACTGTCCGGGCAGTTGCTCGAAGATGCTCACCGAGTCCTGCGGCCATATGGCTGGCCCCCGGTTGGCGGTGATGTGGTCGGGGTGGCCGACGTACCCGGAGGTGAGGGCGATGTAGTTGCCCAAGCTGGTGAGGGGGTCCGGGGTGTTCATGTCGGTGCCGCGTCCGCATTGCGCGGACAGGGCTTTCAGGTAGGGCGCGGCTGCGCCGCCGAGAACCTGGTCCTGGTTCTTGTTCTCGAACACGACCAGCACCACGTGCTGGTAGCGGGTTGGCGGCGTCGTCGCGGTCCCGCAGGGGCCGGCCGCGGCATCGGCCGTGGGTGCGGCCGCGGCGGCCAGCGCGGCAGCCGCGGTCATGAGTGCAGCGGTCAAGCCGGATATCCGACGTCGCATTTGTCCTCCTCGTCCGGGAAACGATGCTTTTCTGCGGGAGGAAGAACTGTCCCCCATGTCCCGCGACCAGGCGCAATAGCGTTTCTACCTCCGGTGGCACCGTGATGTCGAATGGCGAAAAAGGTTCGCGGCCCGGCGGCTCGACAAGCGCCGTCAATCACCGCTGCCCATGACGGCCACGCCGGTCCAGACATAGCCGGCGGCGAACACGATCACGGACAGGACACCCAGGACGGGGACGAAGGGGCCCTCGAACGCGCCGAACGCGACGGCCCCCACGGCGAGCAGCCCAGCCGCGCCGCGGGAGACCAGCCGCGCCCGCCACAGCGCGGCACCGACCAACGCCAGCCCGACCAGCCAGAGCAGCGCGACTGCGCCGAGCAGGCGGAGCGGCGTCGACCCGAACAGGGGCCCGTTGACGTCTACCAGTCCGGGATCTACCCGGGCGAGCGGCGGGAGCAGGAAAGCCTCGATGTATGCGGCGATGGCCGTCGCCACGATCCCGGGGATGGTGAGGAGAAGGCCCACCCGGCCCAGCACGCCGAGCCGGGCACCGAAGCGCGCAGCCAACCCGGCGACGCCATACAGGGACAGCACCATCGCCAGGACACCCGTGGCGTGGCCGGCGGCCCAGTACCGCTGCCCGGAGGCTTCGGCCAGCGAGACGTCGAAGATGTCGGGATGGAACCCGGTGGGGGCGATGAGCACGCCCGCCGCGACGAGGCACCACCCAGCGGTGCGAGAAACCGGGGTCATTTCGGCCTCCTTGGCTCACCAGCATGCTCTCGATGTTCACGAACTGCTCACCGCTGCGACCCGCCGATGACGGCCTGCCGTTGTGCCGCGTCGGGTTGCGTGTCCATCCGCCGCCCTCGCAGACCCACGATGCTGTGCCGAGCTCAGGAGCCACTGACATGCGCGTGCTCGCCCTGTTACGACCGCGTTCCCGCCGCGTCCCCGCCAGGGCCGTAGCCGCTGCGCTGATCGGGACCTTGGTCGCGGCAGGGATGCTGATCCCGGCCGGCCCGGCCACCGCGATCGCGAGCGACCCCGCGGCTGTCGCGGCGAGCCGGGCGGAGGGCGGCCCGCGACTGCTGGCCCGCGCCACCCTGTCCGCCGACTACCTCGCCCCCGGACCGCCGTCCGGGGCGCAGGCCACACCCGCCAACGGCCGGGTCGGGCCGTTTCCCGGTCAGGTCGTCCCCGGCTTCTCGGCTGCGGTGGACAACGGCGACGGCACCTTCTGGGCGATGCCGGACAACGGGTTCGGCGCCAAGACCAACTCGGCCGACTTCCTGCTGCGGCTCTACCTGGTCCGGCCTCAGTTCGAGCGGGCCGCCGGCGGGGCGGGCGCGATCAAGGTGCTGCGCTTCATCACCCTGTCCGACCCGAACCACAAGATCGGCTTCCCGATCGTGCACGGGGAGACACGCGGTCGGCTGCTCACCGGCGGCGACTTCGACATCGAGTCGCTGCAGCGTGGTGGCGACGGGTCGTTCTGGATCGGCGACGAGTTCGGCCCGTTCCTGCTGCACGTCGACTCCCGCGGCCGGGTGCTGGCCGCTCCGGTCCCCTTCCCGCTGGGCAAGTCCCCGCAGAACCCGACCCTGGGCGCCGGGCAGCCCAACACCGCGGCCAGCGGCGGCTTCGAGGCGCTGGCGAGGTCGCTGAACCGCCGCTTCCTCTACCCGATCGTGGAGAAGGCGTTGCTGTACGACACCGACCCCCGGCGCCGGGTCATCTCCGAGTTCGACACCCGCACCGGCCGCTACACCGCGCGGACGTGGAGCTACCGGGTCGACACCGACGCCAACCTGGTCGCGGACGCGCAGGTCACCAGCCGCGGAACGATGCTGGTGCTCGAGCGCGACGACTTCGACGGTGAGGCGGCGGTCACCAAGCGGGTGTATGAGGTGCGGCTCGGGCGAAACGACACCAGCGGGCAGCTCGCCAAGTCACTGGTCGTGGACCTGCTGAAGATCGGCAACCCGGCTGCGCTCGGCCGGGGCGACGGCTGGGGCACCGGCGACCCCTTCTCGTTCGGGTTCCAGTCGGTCGAGACCCTGGTGCCGCTGTCCGACGGCCGCCTGCTGATCGCCAACGACAACAACTACCCCGGCAACGCCGCCCGCAGGCCCGGCACGCCCGACGACGTCGAGATGGTCGTCGTCGACCCCCGCGCCGGCCGGGCGGAGCGCCACGACTCGCTGGTCATCGGCCATCGGGGCGCCAGCGGCTACCGGCCCGAGCACACCCTGGCCAGCTACGAGCTGGCGATCCGGCAGTGCGCCGACATGATCGAACCCGACGTCGTCGCGACCAAGGACGGCGTGCTCGTCGCCCGGCACGAGAACGAGATCAGCGGCACCACGGACGTCGCTGCGCGCCCGGAGTTCGCGGGTCGCCGGACCAGCAAGACCATCGACGGGGTCGCCGTCGGCGGCTGGTTCACCGAGGACTTCACCCTGGCCGAGCTGCGCACCCTGCGCGCGATCGAGCGGCTTCCCGACCTCCGGCCGGTGAACACCCTGTTCAACGGCAAGTACCCGATCCCGACCCTGTCCGAGGTGCTGGACCTGGCCCGGCACTCCCGCACCTGCACGGGAGCGACCGTGGGGGTCGCTCCGGAGACCAAGCACCCCAGCTACTTCGCCTCCATCGGGATGCCGCTCGAGCGGCCGCTGACCAAGGCGCTGACCGCGGCCGGGCTCAACCACCGCACCGCGCCGGTGGTCATCCAGAGCTTCGAGACGGGCAACCTGAAGCGGCTGAACCGGCTGACCGACGTGCCACTGGTCCAGCTGATCGACTGCTCGGGCGCGCCATACGACCTGAGGTCCGCCGGCGACCCGCGGACCTACGCCGACCTGGTGACCCCCGCCGGCCTGCGCGGCGTCGCCCGCTACGCGGACGCGGTGGGCAGCTGCAAGGACGTGCTGATCCCCCGGGACGCCAACGGACTGCTGCTCCAGCCGACGCCGGTGATCGCGGGCGCCCACGCGGCCGGCCTGGACGTGATCGGCTGGACCTTCCGGCGCGAGAACGCCTTCCTGCCGTTGCAGTACCGCAGCAGCAGCGACCCCAAGGCCCCAGGTGACCTGCGCGGCGAGATCACCGCGTTCCTGCGCGCGGGCATGGACGGCTTCTTCACCGACAACCCGGACATCGGGGCCACCGCCGCCACTGTCGCCACCGCTGCCACACCCGTCACCCCTGCGCGGCGAGCTGCCTGACGGTTGCCCCGTCGCGGGCGCCTGTTACGTTGCGGCGGGCAGGTGACTCGACGAAGGGGTGGACCGCTGGTGACCGCCGACAGCCGGACCCGGGTCGAGGCCGCACCCCCTGCACAGCCCGGCACCGGGGACCGATCCCGGCTGGTGCTGGCCAGCGCGCTGATGCTGTTCGTCGAGCTCGCGCTGATCCGGTGGGCGTCGTCGAACAATCTCTACCTGGTCCACCTGACCAACTTCGTGCTGCTGGCCAGCTTCCTCGGCATCGGCCTGGGGTTCCTGCGCGGCGGCAGGGGCCGGGACCTGTTCCCGCTGGCTCCCGTGCTGCTGGCGGGACTGGTCGGGTTCGTGCTCGCCTTCCCGGTCCGCACCGGCACCCGGGACGGCAGCTGGGTGCTGACCGGCCTGTTCGGGATGCCCCCGCTGCCTCGGCCGGTGAGCCTGACGGTGGTCTTTCTGCTCACGGTCGCGACGATGACGGCGATCGCGCAGCGGGTGGCCCGGCTGTTCGCGCGGTTCGACGCGCTCACCGCATACCGGCTGGACATCGTCGGCAGCCTGAGCGGCATCGCGGCCTTCGCCGGGCTGTCGTTCCTGCGGACCCCGCCGCTCGGCTGGGCGATCGGGGCCGCGGCCGCGTTCGCCGTCCTGCTCGGCCGACGGGCCAGGGGCTGGCCCGCGGTCGGGACCGCGGTGTTCGTGACGCTGCTGGCGGTCGAGAGCCTCGTCGGGCCGTTTCAGTGGTCGCCCTACTACAAGATCCACGCCGAGCAGGCCGCCGGCGGCAACGTCCGGATCGAGGTGAACAACACCCCCCTGCAGACGACCTTCTCGGTTGAGCAGATCCGCAAGAACTCCCCCTTCTACCTCTACCCCTACACCTACGCCGGCGCGCGGGACGACGTGCTCGTGATCGGCGCCGGGACCGGCAACGACGTGGCCGTGGCCCTGGCCATGGGCGCCAAGCGGGTGGACGCCGTCGAGATCGACCCCGTCCTGCTCGACCTGGGGCGCGAGCACCATCCCGACCGGCCGTACGACGACCCGCGCGTCACGGCATACACCGACGACGGCCGGGCCTTCATGGAACGCACGAGCCGCCGCTACGACCTGGTGCTGCTGGCGCTGCCCGACTCGGCCACCATCGTCACCGGGCAGTCGGCGCTACGGCTGGAGAACTACCTGTTCACCACCCAGGCGCTGGCCCGCGCCCGCGAGCTGCTCAAGCCCGGCGGCACGTTCGCCATGTACAACTACTACGAGCCGTGGCTGCTGGACCGCTATGCCAACACCGTCCGCACCGTCTACGGCACCGCCCCGTGCGTGCAGCTCGGCCCGACCCAGGGCAACCGAACCCAGGCCGTGCTGACCCTGCGCAAGGACGCCAGCACCGGCGGCTGCACCAACACCTGGGCCGGCGCCGCCCTGGAGCCCTCGGTCGACGACCGGCCCTTCCCTTACCTGGGCACCCGCACCATCCCTAGCTTCTACCTGTGGCTGCTCGGACTGGTCCTGCTCGCCTCAGTCGTCCTGGTCCGTGCCACCGCCGGACCACTGCGCACGATGCGCCCCTACCTGGACCTGTTCTTCATGGGCGGCGCCTTCCTGCTGCTGGAGACCAAGAACGTGGTCCAGTTCGCGCTGCTGTTCGGCACGACCTGGGCGGTCAACGCCGCCGTGTTCGCCGGGGTGCTGCTGAGCGTGCTCGCCGCGATCGAGGTGGCCCGACGGGTCACCATCCGCCGGCCGCTGCTCCTGTATGCCGCGCTGGTGGCGGCCCTGGTCGCCGCCTGGCTGATCCCCCAGGCCGCACTTCTCGACCTCGACCCGGCGCCGCGGTTCTTGGCCGGGGTGAGCATCGCGTTCGCCCCGGTGTTCCTCGCGAACCTCATCTTCGCGGTGCGGTTCAAGGGGGTGGGCTCCACCACGGTGGCGTTCGGGGCGAACCTGCTCGGCGCCATGGTCGGCGGCGCGCTGGAGTACCTCGCGCTCGTCCTCGGCTTCAACGCTCTGCTGCTCGTGGCGGGACTGCTCTACGGCCTGGCCCTGCTCGCCGGCTGGCGGCACCTGGCGAGGTCACCCGCTGGGTAGTGCAGCCCTCCGGTCAGCGCTCCTGCGAGCCGGCCGCCCGGCGGAGCCGGTCGCGGTGCTCGCGCCAGCGTTCCAGCAGCAGCGGCATCTCCTGCCCGACGAAGGCGAAGAACTCCTGCATCTCGGCCAACCGGCGCCCGGCCGGGGTGTCCGGCCCGGCGATGGCCGCGCCGTCGCCCATGGCGGTCTCCCACACCTTGAGCAGCGACTCGCGGTGCGACAGCGTCTCGTACCAGGCGTCGTCGCCGATGGTGAACAGGTCGCGACGGCCACCGGGCTCCCGGGTCCGGCGCAGCATCCCCTGCTGCTCCAGGAACCGCACCGCGCCGGAGATGGCCGCCGGCGAGGCGCGCAGCCGCTGGCACAGCTCGGCCGAGGTGAGCCGCCCCTGGTCGGACATCATGATCGCGGCGAACACTCGGGACGGCATCCGGGTCATCCCGGCCCGGACGAACTCGTCGGCCACCCGCTCGACAAAGGCCGGTATGCCGTCGGCCTCGGTCGCCCGTGGCATCTCGCGTCCCACATGTCACAGGATCGCAAAGAAACAGTATCTTCACAAACTTATGAAGGCAGCGTAGCCTCAGGCCCATGAGCGCCGCGATCGTGATCAGCGATCTGACCAAGACTTTCGGCCCGACCCGTGCGCTGGACCACCTCGACCTGGAGGTCCAGACCGGTGAGGTGCATGGCTTCCTCGGCCCCAACGGCGCCGGCAAGTCCACGACCCTGCGCGTGCTGCTGGGGCTGCTCCGGCCGGACAGCGGCAGGGCCGAACTGCTCGGCGGGGACCCCTGGCGGGACACGGCCCGGCTGCACCGGCGGCTCGCTTACGTGCCCGGTGACGTGAACCTCTGGCCCAGCCTGTCCGGCGGGGAAGTGATCGACCTGCTCGGCCGGCTGCGCGGCGGGCTGAACGAGCGGCGCCGCGCCGCCCTGTTGGACCGGTTCGAGCTGGACCCGCGCAAGCTGGGGCGCACCTACTCCAAGGGCAACCGGCAGAAGGTCGCCCTCGTGGCGGCGCTGGCCTCCGACGTGGAGCTGCTCATCCTGGACGAGCCCACGGCCGGCCTGGACCCGCTGATGGAGAGCACGTTCCGCGCGGAGATCCAGGAGGAGCGCCAGCGCGGGCGCACCGTGCTGCTGTCCAGCCACATCCTGTCCGAGGTGGAGCACCTCTGTGACCGGGTCAGCATCGTCAAGGCGGGCACCCGGGTGGAGGTCGGGACTCTGGCCGAGCTGCGCCACCTCACCCGGACCCACGTGCAGGCAACGCTGCGCGCCGTCCCTCCGGTCGGGCTGGACCGGTTCGAGGGAGTCCACGACCTGCACGTCGACGGCGTCTCGGTGACGGCACAGGTCGACACCGCCCAGGCCGGCGCGTTCGTGGCCGAGCTGTCCCGCGTGGGCATCGCGTCCGTGACCGCCACTCCGCCCACGCTGGAGGAGCTGTTCCTGCGGCACTACGGCTTGTCGGCATGAGCACGGCGACCTCGGCGGCACGGGCGAGCCGGGCCGTGGACGGAGCGGAGGACGGTCAAGGAAGCCGGCTGAGCGGCATACCGGCGCTGGTTCGCCTGGCGGTTCGCCGCGACCGGGTCTGGTGGCCGGCCTGGATCGTCCCGCTCGCCGGGTACACCGCCGCGACTGCCGCGGCCTACGAGGGGCTGTACCCCACCGCGGAGCTGCGGCGGACGATCACGGCGTCGATGGGCAGCAACGCGACGCTGCGCGCGATGTACGGCCTGCCCTACGACCTGGAGAGCCCGGGCGGGTTCACCGCGTGGCGCATCGGTGCGATGACCTGCGTGCTGGTGGCCGTGATGAGCGTGCTGACGGTGGTCCGGCACACCCGGGAGGAGGAGGAGACCGGCCGGCTCGAGCTGGTCCGGGCCGGGGTGGTGGGGCGGCACGCAGCACTGGCAGCCGCGGTCCTGGTCACCGTGGGCGGCAACCTGGTGCTGGGCCTTGCTGCCACGGCTGGCCTGGTGGCGGTTGGCACGCCGCTGGCCGGCGCAACGGCTCTCGGCGCCGGGTTCGCCTCGGTCGGCCTGGTCTTCACCGGTGTCGGCGCCGTGGGGGCGCAGCTGAGCGAGAGCACCCGGTCGGCGCGCGGGATCGGGCTGGGGGCCCTCACCGCCGCCTTCCTGGCGCACTCGGTGGGGGACACGAACGACGACCTCTCGTGGCTGGCCTGGTCGTCGCCGGTGGCCTGGGCCAACCGGGTCCGCCCCTACGCCGGCGAGCGCTGGTGGGTGCTGCTGCTCCCCGCGGTCACGGCGGCCGTGCTGCTCGTCACCGCTCGGCTGCTGGAGGCGTCCCGGGACTTCGCGGCGGGCGCCCTCCCCGCCCGGCTGGGGCCAGCGCGCGGGGCTGGCTGGTTCGGCTCGCCGGTGGCCCTGGCCTGGCGGCTGCAGCGGGGCAGCCTGCTGGCCTGGACGGTCGGCCTGGCGGTGATGGGAGCTGCGGTGGGCGCGATCGCCCCCGGAGTCATCCAGATGTTCGAGGGCAACCCCACGCTGGCGGCCATGCTGCGGCAGCTGGGCGGCTCCCGCAGCGTCGTGGACGCCTACCTCGCCTACGTGTTCCCGGTGCTGGCCACCATCGGCACGGCACACAGCATCCAGGCGGTGCTTCGGCTGCGGACCGAGGAGGCCGAGCTGCGAGCCGAGCAGGTGCTGGCCACGGCGGTGACGCGAACCGCGTTCGCCGGCAGCCACCTGGCGCTCGCGATCGTCAGCCCGGTCGTGCTGATGACCGTGGCCGGGCTGTGTGCCGGGCTCGGCTACGGCATCGCCGTGGGCGACCTCGGCGTGGCCGGGCCGGTCGCCGCGGCGGCGCTCGTGTCCATCCCGGCGGTCTGGGTTCTCACCGGGCTGACCATGCTCTGCCTCGGGGCCCGGTCGACCTGGGCCGGCCTGGTCTGGGCGGCCTACGGCCTCGTCGTGCTGATCGGCCAGGTGGGCCAGCTGCTGCGCTTCCCGGACTGGCTGCTGTGGGTGTCCCCGTACCGGCACGTGCCGGCGCTGCCCGGCGGCGAGCTCAGCTGGCCGCCGCTGGTCGGGCTGACCCTGGTGGCCGCCGCGCTCCTGCTGGCCGGCGTGGCGGCATACCGTCATCGCGACATCGGTTGACCACCGGTCAGCGACCTCGCCGCTGCGCGTCGACCACCTGCTGCAGGCCCTCCCGGACCGGGCGGACGGTCCAGCCCAGTTCCGCCTGCGCCTTCGCGGCGCTGCCCAGGTAGGTGGCCAGAGCGGACCGCAGGGCGCTCTGGCCGTACGTCGCCGGCAGCGGCAGCACCCGGCCCAGCAGCCCGGCCGCCCGGGCGGCCCCGGCGACCACCTGTCGGGGTAGCACGACCGGACCGGAGGTGCCCGCCAGCTCGGCCACCAGCCGCAGCCCGTCCGCCAGCGCCAGTCGCGGGCCGGCGAGCATGTAGTCCTCACGGTCCCGGCCGCGTTCCATCGCGGCCAGGTGCCCGGCGGCGATGTCGTCCACGTGGCCCCAGCAGAGCCCGCCCCCGGCCGGAACGACCGGCCGCCGGCCGTCGACGACGCGTCGGATCATCGTGCCGGTGGCGGACGTGTCGCCGGGCCCGTAGACCATTCCCGGCATCACCGTGACCACGGGCGCGCCCTCGGCGGCCAGGTCATGAGCGACCTGGTGGGCCTGCGCCTTCGTCTCGTCGTAGACCGACAGGTGCGACCCGGTGAACCGGTACGTCTCGTCCACCACCTGGCCGCCGGTGTCCGAGTTCACCGCCAGCGTGCTGGTGTGGACGACTCGCGGCACGCCGGCGGCCACGGCGGCCTGGATGGCGTTACGGGTGCCGACGACATTGGCCGCGACGGCGGCCTTGCGGTCCCCGCCGAGCCCGTACCAGCCGGCGACGTGGAAGAACCCGTCGACACCGTCGAGCAGGTCCGCCAGCGCCGCCCGGTCGTCGAGGTCACCGACCACCAGCCGAACGCCGTCCAGGCCGGCGGCCCCGGCCGGGTCGCGGACCAGCGCGCTGACCCGGTGGCCGCGTGATCGCAGCAGGCGCGCGACGGCGCCACCGACGAAGCCGGTGGCGCCGTCCAGCGCGTAGTGCATCAGCTGCCGGGCTTCTCGCCCTCGCCGTCGCCGGCCAGCGGGCTGGCGTCCTTCCCCTGCTCGGTGAAGCCCGGCGTCGCGTCGCCCACCGCGTCCTCGACGGGGCTGTCCACGTCGACCGGCGTCCCGTCGTCGATGTCTTCCGTGGCGTCGGCGACCGCCTCGGTGGCGGTTGCGCCGGCGTCCCCGGCGATCGCCGCGTTGAGCGCACCGGTGCCGTCTCCGGCTGGCTCGTCGCTGCGCACCGGCGGGACGTAGGGGTCGGCGGCCGGGGTCGCCCACGGGTCGTCCTTGGGGGCGGAGTGCTTCAGGTAGGCGAAGACGGCCGCGCCGGCGGCGGCCAGCACCCCCAGCACCAGCAAGACCGTGCTGGTGCGACTGCCCTTCTTCTTCTTCGTGGCGGACGCGTCGCCCGCCAGCACTGCCAGGGCGCCCGAGCCTCGGCTGTGGGCCTCGTCGTAGGCGTCGCTGGCCTGTGACTTGGCTGCTGCTGCCGCCGCGGCCGATGCCGCCGCGACGGCGGCGATAGCCTCGGACACCTTGGGCAGCAGCTCGTCGACGATCTTGTCCCGGGCCGAGTCCACCTTCGGGGCCAGGCTGTGCACCGCCTCGTCCAGCTTGGGGGCGGCGACCTCGATCCCGTGCTCCAGCTTGGGCTTGGCCCACTCCCGGGCCGCCTCGACGCCGTGCTCCAGCCGCGGCTGGCCCCACTCCCGGGCCGCGACGGCGGTCTCCGCAGCGCGGCCCCGGGCCCGGCCGGCCGCGTCGCCGACGGTCGGCCCGACCTTGCCGCGCAGCTTCTCCGCGCGGCCACGCAGGGTGGCGGACCGCGCGGCCAGCTCTTCCGCGGCCCGCGCCTTGGCCTGCTCCTTCTTGCTCATCCTCGCGAACACGGGTCCTCCTCTGGTGCCAGGTTCGTGGCGTTCGCTACCCATCCTGCCAAGTCTGGCCCAGCCCGGCGCACCGGAGCCCACCCGCTGGGCAAGGGACCCGGCCGACGAGGACCCAGCCGCACCGCATACCGGGGTCCGACAGCCCGGGCCGGAGAGCCGGCATACCGGCGTCTGGAAGGATGGCCGGCATGAAGGCGACGCTGCAGACCAACCACGGGGACATCACCATCACCTTGTTCCCCGACCACGCGCCGAAGACGGTGAAGAACTTCGTCGGGCTGGCCCGGCACGGCCGGGACTGGCAGCAGGTGGACGAGTCCGCCGAACCTCGGGGCAAGGGGTTCTACGACGGGCTGATCTTCCACCGGGTCATCCCCGGGTTCATGATCCAGGGCGGCGATCCGCTGGGCATGGGGACGGGCAATCCCGGCTATCGGTTCGAGGACGAGTTCGCGCCCGACCTGAAGTTCGACAAGCCGGGCCTGCTGGCCATGGCCAACGCCGGGCCGGCCACCAACGGGTCGCAGTTCTTCATCACCGAGGGGACGCCGTCGCACCTGACCGGGCGGCACACCATCTTCGGCGCCTGCGAGCCGCTGTCGCTGGTCACCGCCATCACCAACGTGCCGCGCGGGCCGCGCGACAAGCCGGTCACCGACGTGGTCATCAAGAAGGTCACCATCGCGCGCGACAAGAAGGGCGGAAAGGGCGCCGCCAAGGCCGCCAAGCCGAAGGACAAGGACAAGGACAAGGAGAAGGCCGCGCAGTAGCGACCGCCTATCATCGTCGGGCCGGCGTCCAGCCACCCCAATCAATCGTC
>DASSLY010000036.1:0-27189 GCA_035689185.1 Dermatophilaceae bacterium | reverse complement strand
CGTCGGCAACCAGCGCCGGGTAGTACCCGGCGCGCTCGATCGCGGCCGTCAGGCCCTGCGGCAGCACCTGCGAGGGGGCCGGGGAGCGTTCAGGCATACGACCCATCCTTGCGCACTACGTCATGGCCCGCCGTCCGGCGGTGCGCTAGGTCATGGCCCGCCGACCGGCGCCCTATGCGCACTACGTCATAGCCCGCCGTCCGGCGGCGCACTACGTCATGGCCCGCCGTCCGGCGTCCTTGCGCACGGGCGCGGGTGCCAGCCGGATCTCTGCTCCTAGCACCTCGACCCCGCCGGGATGGGCGTTCACCGGGTTGAGCTCCAAGGCGACCACCTCCGGGTGCTGGTCGGCGAGCACCGAGACCCGGGCTATGACCTCGGCCAGCGCCGCCCGGTCCACTGGCGTCGCGCCGCGGTGGCCGGTCAGCAGCGGGGCGGCCCGGGCCGAGGTGATCAGGTCCTTCACGTCGACGTCGGTCAGCGGCGGGATGCGGTAGACCACGTCGTCCAGCAGTTCGGTCGCAGCCCCGGCCAGGCTGAACCGCACCACCGGGCCGAACAGCGGGTCCTCACTGGTCCCGACGACGCAGGCGACCCCCGGGCGCGCCATGCGCTGGACGACGAAGTCGTCGGCGCCGAGCGGTTCCAGCCGATCCGACAACGCGTCGTAGGCCTCCCTGATGCTCGCCTCGGTGCCCAGGTCGGCGCGCACCCCGGCGACCCCCATCTGGTGGCGCACCGTGGGCGCCACCGACTTCAGCACCACCGGCGCGTCGATCGACGCGGCGGCAGCCACGGCCTCGTCCGCGTCGGCCACCGCAACCGCCTCCCACAACCGCACCCCGTATGCCGCGAGCAGCTCGCCGCACTCCGCCGAGCTGAGCGCGCGCCCCTCGGGCGACTCGGCGAGCACGCGCTCGACCAGCTGCTCCGCGGCATACCGGTCGATGCCGTCCGGGGCGACCGGCCGGCCCCGGTAGCGAGAGCGCCACTGGGCGTAGCGGGTCGCAGCCGCCAGTGCCCGGACGGCGTCCTCGGGCATCAGGTATGCCGGGACGGTCTCGGGGGTCCCGTCCTCGGCCCGGCTGGCGCCGGACAGGGCGGCGGTGATGCCCCGCATGCCCAGGAAGGTGGCTACGCACGGCTTGTCCGACCCCGCCGCGGCAGCCGCGACCACCCGGGCGACCTCCTCGTCCGGGGTGGCGAGCGGCGGGATGAACGCCGTCAGCACGCTGTCGACGGCCGGGTCGTCGAACGCCGCCCTCAGCTCCCCGGCGTAGCGGACCCTGTCGGCGTCGTGCGGCAGGCTGACCGGACCATGGGTGACCTCCAGCCCCCAGGACAGGCACGCCTCGGCGGTGAGCGCGCCGAGAGCGTCGCTGTTGCCGACGATGGCGACCCGCGGCCCGGCCGGCAGCGGCTGGTGGATCAGCAACTGCGCCACGTCGAACAGCTGGTGCACGTTCTCGACCCGAATCACCCCGGCCTGGCGCAGCATCGCGTCGAAGGCCGCCCACGGCACCTTGGTCTCCCGCACCCGGTGCCCTGGCGGCAGGCCGTACGCGCTGATGGCGTGCTTCACGACGACGACCGGCTTGCGGGTGGCCAGCTCGCGAGCGATCCGGGAGAACTTGCGCGGGTTGCCCATCGACTCCAGGTACAGTCCCGCGACCCGGGTGCTGTCGTCGTCGATCCAGTACTGCATGAAGTCGTTGCCGGAGACGTCGACCCGGTTCCCGGCGGAGGCGAAGACGGACACGCCGAGGTTGCGGCGGGAGGCCGAGGCGAGGACGGCCACCCCGAGCGCCCCGCTCTGGGCGAACAGGCCGAGCGAACCGGCAGGCGGGATGTCCTGGGCCAGGGTGGCGTTGAGCCGGACCGCGGGGTCGGCGTTCAGCAGCCCGTAGGAGTGGGGCCCGAGCACCCGCATCCCGCTCTCCCGTGCGGCTCGCAGGAGTGCCTGCTGCCGGGCCAGGCCCTCCGGTCCGCTCTCGGCGAACCCGGCCGACCCGACCAGCAACGCCTTGACCCCGGCAGCGGCGCAGTCGGCCACGACCGGCAGCACCGCGTCCGCTGGCACGGCGATGATCGCCAGGTCGACGGAGCCCGCGATCTCGGTGACTCGCGCGACGGCCGGCACGCCGAGCACCTCCACCGCCTCCCGGTTCACCGGGTGGACCGTTCCGGTGTAGCCGCCGGCGAGGATGTTCGCGAACAGCTCGTGCCCGATCGACCCGGCCCGCCGCCCCGCACCGACGACCGCGATGGAGGCGGGGTGCAGCACCGTGCGGATGCTCACCGTCTCGGCCCGGTGCTCCCGGGCGAGCACCACCGCCTGGGAGCGCTCGGTCGGGGAGATGCCGAAGGCCACCGAGATGACCCCGTCGTCGTAGTGGTGGCTCACCTCGTACCCGGCGTCGGAGAACACCTGAATCATCTTGCGGTTCTGCGGGAGCACGTCGGCGACGAACTGGTTGACCCCCTGCTCCTGGGCGATCGCCGCCAGGTGCTCCAGAAGCACCGAGCCCACACCGCGGCCCTGGAAGTGGTCGGAGATGTTGAACGCCACCTCGGCTGTGCCTGGGTCGACCACGTCATAGCGGCCGATGCCGATGATCGCGCCCCGCACGGTCACGACAAGCGCGACACGGTCGACGTAGTCGACCTCGGTGAAGCGAGCGACGTCGCGGTCGCTCAGCTGCTTCAGTGGCGCGAAGAAACGCAGGTAGATCGACTCGGCCGACTGCCCGGCGTGAAACCGCCGGATGCCGTCCGCGTCATCGGGGCGGATGGGCCGGACGTGGGCGACCGACCCGTCGCGCAGCACGACGTCGGCCTCCCACTGCACCGGGTATGCGGCTGGGAAGCCTTCCCGCGCGCCACCACCGGACCCTGGCATCGCCACGGAGCCAGGTTCTCACGGCCGGCATGAACGGTTCGTGACCAACGACGGGAGTCGCTTACCGGACCGACACGAACCGCCAGCTCCTGCCCAGGTCGTCACTGCGCCAGAACCCGGCCCGCCCCGCATACGGCACCGCGAAGTAGGTCTTGCCCCCGGCGGCGCCCACCCAGCGCCAGCCGGCCTGGTCCATCGCCGGTGCGTCGCGCACGGTGGGCCAGCTCCGCCCGCCGTCGTGGCTGGCGACCATCGACGCGGCGACTCCGGGCAGCCCGCCGGCCACCCCGACGACGTCGGAGCCGGTCGCGGCAGCGAAGTGCACCGACCGGGGCGGCACGCTCAGCTGCAGCTGCCGCCCGGACCCCCACGTCCGGCCGCCGTCGGAGGACCGTTGCAGCACCACCTTGCCGGCGGCGACCGAAACCCCGTGCACGACCCCCGAGCCGTCCGCTGACCCGACGACCGCGACCACCGGGTGGCCGCCCGCGTCCGCTGCCACCCTGGTCACGCCGTCGGGGTCGACCCGCTGGGCTGCCAGCACCCGGGCGGCCGGCCAAGGCACCGCTGTCACGAACGGGGTGTCGCCCGACAGGTCGATGTCGGCTGCCACGAACCGCGCCACGGCGCCATCGGCGCTCAGCTCGGTCGGCGTCCCCACAGCGGTCGCGCCGTCGGCGGACAGCGGCGCCCGGCTGACCTGGTAGACCCCCTCGCAGTAGTCCTTCGCGCAGCGGCTGGCGGTGGTGAGGTAGACCGTGCCGCCCCTGGTCTCCAGGTCGAGCACCACGTCGTCCGGGTGGGCGTACTCCCGCCAGGTCCGGCCGCCGTCCCGGGTGAGCTGGACGCCCCCGCCGAAGACGAAGCCGACCTGGGGGTTGGCGAAGCGCACCTGGCTCAGCGCCCGCGGCACCGGGACGGGGCCGGGCGCACTGGCGGCGGTGGCCGGACCCGTGCTGGGGGCAGCGGCCTTGGGGAAGGTCTTCACCACCCTCCAGCTGCGGCCGTCGTCCGCGGACCCCAGCAGCGTCGGGCACTGCGAGGTGCCGCACGACGCGGCGCTGAGGGCGTAGATCACCCCCTGCCCGGCGTAGCTCACCGAGGTGACTCGAGTGTCGCCGGGCACCGGGCCCGCGGAGATGGTCACGGTCGAGCTCGGCGTCGGCGTGATCCGCTCCGCCGGGGAGGTGGCCGCCGACCGCTGCCGCGCGGCCGCCGTGGACGCGCCGACCTCCGGAAGCGGGGTGCCGGACGTGCTCTGCTCGGCCACGACCGGGGCACGGGTGTCCGGTCCGAGCAGGCCGAGACCGACGCTCACCCCGCCGGCGACGACGGCGACCGCCGCGGCCAGCCCGGCGGCATACCGGGCGGTCCTGGCCCGGCGCTCCCGCCTGGCCTCCCGCCGGATCGCCTGCCAGCGCAGGTCGTCGGCAGCCTCGCTGACGACACCGTCGCGCTCCCGGGCGAACAGTTCGGCGACCGGGTCGAAGCCGTCGCCCTGCCGGTCACCCGTGGTCATCGGCGCTCCCCCAGCTGAGCCGCCATCCTGGCGCGCGCGTCGAACAGGTCCCGCTTGATCGTGCCCTCCGACTTGCCCAGCTGGCGGGCCACCTGGGCCACCGGCAGGTCGGCGTAGTAGTGCAGCAGCACGACGACCCGCAGCCGGTCCGGCAGCCGCTGCACCAGCTCGCGGACGGTGAGCCGGGTCGCGGGGTCCAGGCCGTGTCCCCCAGGCTGGCCGCCGAGCTGGCCGACCTCGCTGCTGCCCGCCTGGTGCCGTCCGTATGCGGCGGCCTCCCGCCCGCGCTTGCGCCAGTGGTCCCGGACCAGGTTCGCGACGGTGGCGTAGAGCCAGGCCCGCGGCTCCTCCACCTCGGCCCAGTGGTTGATCAGCTTGACGAACGCCTCGGTGACCAGGTCGTGCGCCAAGTCGCGGTCGTCGACCAACCTGGTCGTCCAGCCGGTCAGCCGGCCGTAGTGGGCGTCATACACCTGCCGGACGGCGACCTCGGCGTCAGCGGCGGACCGCACAGACGCGCGCCCGTGCGCGCTCGCGTCCGACGCGGCTCGCAGCCCCCGCGGCATCACCACTCCCCACGGGACAGGGCGAAGCGCCAGCCCGGCTGCGGTGGTCATGACCTAAGGGACGCCGGTCCTGCCCACCTGGTTGGTCGAGTTCGTGCGCGGACCCTCGACGTAGGGTCGGGCGCGTGTCCGACTATGCCGCACCCACCTGCGAGCGGGCGCCCGACGGTGCCGCGACGAGCCCGCCCCGGTCCTTCCAGACGCACTGGTACGACCGGCCCGGCTGGCGCGAGGCTCGTCGGTACCTGACCTTTCACCTCCTCCCGCCCGCTTCCGGGTCCGCTCTGCTGGCGGCTGTGGAGCGGGACCAGGCGGCCCTGGCAGGACTGCCGGGACTGGACCTGGTGCCGCCGCAATGGCTTCACCTGACCGTGCAGGGTGTGGCCTTCAGGGAGGAGATCTCCCGCCCGCAGCGGGACGCCTTGGTTCACCGGGCCGGCGTGGCGATAGCCGCCCTGCCGCCGCTACGCCTGTCAATGTCGCCGGTGGTCGAAGTGCATCGCGAGGGCGTGCTCTACTCCGGCGGGCCGGTCGAGCCGGTGGCGCGGTTGCGGGCCGCCCTGCGGACCGCCATCCGGGACGTGCTGGACACCGTGCCCGGCAGCGACGGCGAGCGCATCTGGCCGCACGTGTCCATCGCCTACGCCAACGCCGCGACGCCCACCGACGCCGCCGTCGCAGCGCTTGCGCGCACCGGCGACGGGACAGCGGTGTCGCCGACGGTCGAGTTCCCGGCCGTGAGCTTGATCGAGCTGCGCACCCGGGGCCACCTCTACCTGTGGGACCTGGTGGCCGAGATTGCGCTGTCTCGGCACGGCACGAGCGGAAGCGCCGGCTGAACCTGGCTAGGTTGCCGAGGTGAGCATCGACGCCTTCGGTTCCTTCCGCCGCGCACGGGACCTGCTGCTGGACGCGGCCACCGACTACGACCGCGCGGTGCGGGAGTACGACCCGCCTCGGCCGGAGCGGTTCAACTGGGCGACGGACTGGTTCGACCGTGTCGCCGCCACCGAACCGACCGCCTCCCGGGTCGCGCTGCGCGTCGTCGAGTCGGACGGCTCCGCGGAGCAGCTCAGCTACGCCGAGCTGTCGGCGCGCTCCCAGGCGGTGGGCACCTGGCTGCGGGGGCAGGGTGTCGCGCCGGGAGACCGGGTGCTGCTCATGCTCGGCAACCAGGTGCCGCTGTGGGAGACCCTGCTCGCCTGCATCCGTCTCGGCGCAGTGGTCATCCCGGCGACCACCTTGCTGACGGCCGACGACCTGCGCGACCGGATCGACCGCGGCCGGGTCCGCCACGTCGTCATGAACGCCGCCGACGCGCCCAAGCTGGACTCGGTCGACAGCCCGGTCACCAGAATCGCGGTCACCGGAGGCGACGCCGTGGTCCCGCCCGGCTGGATCGCCTACCCCACCGCACGCGAGGCCGCCGCGCGGACCTCGGCCACCGCGGCGGTCCCGGGCCTCCCGGCCGCCTCGGGCACCCCGGCGGTTCCGGGTACCCCGGCCGACTCGGGCACCCCAGCCGTCTCAACCGCCCCGGCGGACTCGGGCGCCCAGGCGGACTCGAGCGCCCAGGCCGACTCAGGCACCCCGGCCGCCTCGAGCACCCCGGCCACCTCGGGCACCCCAGCCGTCTCAATCGCCCCCGCCGACTCGGGCACCCCAGCCGTCTCAGCGGCCTCGGGCACCCCGGCCGCCTCGGGCACCCCAGCCACCTCGGGCACCCCAGCCCTCTCAACCGCCCCGGCCGACTCGGGCGCCCAGGCCGACTCAGGCACCCCGGCCGCCGCGGCCGGCGAGCCGGGCGTCATACCGGCAGGTGCAGGCGGGGACGAGCCGATGTTGCTCTACTTCACCTCCGGGACCACCGCGGCGCCGAAGTTGGTCGAGCACACCCACCTGTCCTACCCGGTGGGTCACCTGTCCACGATGTACTGGATCGGGCTGCGGCCCGGCGACGTCCACCTGAACATCTCCTCCCCCGGCTGGGCCAAGCACGCCTGGAGCTGTGTTTTCGCCCCCTGGAACGCCGAGGCCACGGTGCTCGTGGTCAACCAGCCGCGCTTCGACGCCGCAGCGCTGCTCTCGGTGATGGCGGCCGAGGAGGTGAGCACGTTCTGCGCCCCGCCGACGGTGTACCGGATGCTCATCCAGCAGGACCTGTCCGCCTGGCGGGGCCGGCTGTCGCTGCGGGAGATGGTGGGCGCCGGCGAACCTTTGAACCCCGAGGTCATCGAGCGGGTGTACGCCGGGCTGGGCCTGACGGTCCGGGACGGGTACGGGCAGACCGAGACAACGGCCCAGGTCGGCAACACACCGGGGCAGTCGGTCACTCCCGGGTCGATGGGCCGCCCGCTGCCCGGGTACGACGTGGTCCTGGTCGACGCGAGCACCGGCGCCGAATGCCGGGAGCCGGGCCAGGAAGGGGAGCTGTGCCTGCGGCTGGACGGCCCGCTCGGCCGCCCGGTCGGCCTGATGGTCGGCTACCACGGGGACGCCGAGCTCACCGCGAGCGCGACCCGAGGCGGCTGGTACCACACCGGCGACGTGGCCGTGCGAGACGAGCACGGAAGCTTCACCTATGTGGGCCGGGACGACGACGTTTTCAAGGCCTCCGACTATCGGGTCAGCCCGTTCGAGCTGGAGTCGGTGCTGCTGAAGCACCCGGCCGTCGCCGAGGCGGCGGTCGTCCCCTCCCCCGACCCGTTGCGGCTTGCGGTGCCCAAGGCGTATGTCGCGCTGGCGCCGGGACACCACGCGGACGCCGCGACCGCGGAGTCGGTCCTGGGCTACGCCCGCCAGCACCTGGCGCCGTTCCTGCGGGTCCGCCGGCTGGAGTTCACCACCGCGGAGGTGCCGCTGCCCAAGACGATCAGCGGCAAGATCCGCCGGGTCGAGCTGCGCAACCGGGAGGAGGAGGCGCACAGCGCCGGGCGGGAGCGGGCGGGCGAGCACGAGTACTGGGACGCCGACTTTCCCGGGCTGCGCGGCTGAGGCCCCCCGGCGCGTCCGATCGCACGAGGGGTCATCGCTCACAGGGGCGGCGGGCCGCGTCATCGCCGGATTGCGCGAAGACGACACACCCAGACCCACCGGGGCCGCGCGTCATCGCCGGATTGCGCGAAGACGACACCCCCCACCCCCACCCGGGGCCGCGTCTTCGCCGGATTGCGCGAAGACGACACACCCAGACCCACCGGGGCCGCGCGTCATCGCCGGATTGTGCGAAGACGACACCCCCCACCCCCACCCGGGGCCGCGTCATCGCCGGATTGCGCGAAGACGACACCCGCACACCCCCGCACCCCCACCCCGGCCGCGCGTCATCGCCGGATTGTGCGAAGACGACAACCCCGCACCCGCACTCGGGCCACGTCATCGCCGGATTGCGCGAAGACGCAGGCTCGCCGGCACCCCAGACCTTCGCTCGCGCGGGGGCCGGCAGGGTCATGCCAGCATGAGGCTCGTGGAGTTCACCGACGTGCTCCGGCGCCGGCGCATGGTGCGTCGCTTCGACCCGGACCGGGCGGTGCCGCCGCGAGTCCTGGACCTGCTGCTTCGCAACGCGACGCGCGCACCGAGCGCGGGCTTCAGCCAGGGCTGGGACTTCGTCGTCCTGGCGACAGCGCAGCAGCGAGCGGCATTCTGGTCGGCGACCTGCGACGAGGTGGACCCGCTAGACCGGTGGCTCCAGGGCGTGCAGCGAGCCCCGGTGCTCGTCGTCTGCTGCTCGGACAAGGGAACCTACCTGCGGCGGTACGCCGAGCCGGACAAGGGCTGGACCGACCAGGACGAGGCGCGGTGGCCGGTGCCCTACTGGGACATCGACACCGGGATGGCCGCCATGCTCATGCTGCTCAGCGCGGTTGACCAGGGACTGGGAGCGCTGTTCTTCGGCGTCGCGCCGGAGCACCACGATGACGTGCACGCCATGCTGGGCATCCCGCTCGACCGGACCATCGTCGCGGTGGTGGCCCTGGGCTACGAGGCCGCCGACACGCCGCGTCGCGCACCTCGTCGCACTCGCCGGGGACTCGCCGAGGTGGCACACTCGGGGCGTTTCGGCGTGCCCTACCAGATGCCGTCGTGACGCGGTCCGACCCAACCGAAGACGGCCCGACACCCGCCCGGACCGAGCCGGTGTGACTGTTGCCCGATTTTGGTTCTGACCCGGTTTGCCTGGCCTGCCACCAGGCCATATACATAACGGAAACGCAGACGGTCCAAGATCCAGCCCGAGGAAGTGCCGGATGTACGCGGAGGAACGGCAACAGCTGATCCTTGAACGCGCTCGCGAGCTCGGCCGGGTGGACGTGGCGTCGCTGGCGTCGCTGTTCCAGGTCACCCCGGAGACGGTGCGCCGTGACCTCACCAGCCTGGAGCGGCACGGCGTGCTCCGGCGGGTCCACGGCGGCGCGATCCCGGTGGAGCGGCTCGGCTTCGAGCCGAGCGTGGCCACCAGGTCTGACCGGTTCGTCGCGGAGAAGGAACGCATCGCCAAGGCCGCGCTGGAGCAGCTTCCTGACGAGGGGACCGTGTTGCTGGACGCGGGGACGACGACGCTGCGGCTGGCCGAGGCGCTCCCCCGCGACCGCGAGCTGACCGTGGTCACCAACTCGCTGCCGATCGCCGCGGTGATCGCCGAGCGCGGCAACATCGACCTGTACCTGCTCGGCGGGCGGGTGCGGCCGCGCACGCTGGCCGCCGTCGGCGCCTGGGTTGCCGCCTCGCTGGCGGACATCTTCGTCGACGTCGCCTTCGTCGGGACCAACGGCCTCTCCGTCCGGCGGGGGTTGACCACCCCCGACCAGTCGGAGGCGGCGGCCAAGCAGGCGATGATCGCCGCGGCGCGCCGCAGCGTGGTCCTGACTGACCATAGCAAGATGGGGGTGGACCACTTCTCCCGCGTGGCCGCCCTGCGCGACCTCGCGATGGTGATCACCGACAGCGGCTTGGACCCAGAGACCGCCCATGAGATCGAGGCCGAGGGACCGGAGGTCGTCCGCGCATGATCGTCACACTGACGCCGAACCCGAGTATCGACCGCACGGTGTCGATCACCTCGCTGGAGCACGGCGAGGTGCACCGGGCGACGGCGAGCCGGATCGACCCCGGTGGCAAGGGGATCAACGTCTCCCGGGCCCTGGCCGCACACGGCCTGGACACCGTTGCCGTGCTGCCTGCCGGAGGCCCCGAGGGCCACCTGATGGAGGAGCTGCTGGACGCGGCGAACATCGCCCGGCTGTCGGTGCCGATCGCGGGCTCGGTGCGGATGAACGTCGCGCTGGTCGAGCCAGACGGCACGACGACCAAGATCAACGAGCCCGGCCCGACGATGAGCGGCCCGGAGATCGGGGCCCTGCTCGACGGGGTCGCCGACGCGCTGAAGGACTCCCCCGACTGGCTGGTCGGTTGCGGCAGCCTGCCCCCGGGCATGCCCGCCACCTTCTACGCCGACCTGGTCGCTCGCGGCCACGACTCCGGTGTGAAGGTGTGCATCGACTCCTCCGGGTCCTCCATGCAGCACGCGGTGGGGGCCGGTCCGGACCTCATCAAACCGAACCAGGAGGAGCTGGAAGAGATCGTCGGCCGGCCGCTGTCGACCCTGCAGCAGGTCCACGACGCCGCCACAGAGCTGGTCAAGGGCGGCGTCGGCACCGTGCTGGTCAGCCTGGGCAGCCACGGTGCGCTGCTGGTGCACCCCGCGGTCACGGCTCACGGCAAGGCGACGGTGGCCAAGCCGCTGTCCACGGTCGGCGCCGGCGACTCGCTGCTGGCCGGCTACCTGCACGCGACGGCGACCGGCGCCAGCCCCGGCGAGGCGCTCGCCGCGGGCATCGCCTGGGGCGCGGCCGCGGTGAGCCTGCCCGGAAGCGTGATGCCCACCCCGCAAGACGTCAAAGGCGTCGTCGTAGACCTGACCACCGCCCCCGACCTGACCCAAGCTGTCGCGGACTGACATCCCGACTCGACGAAAGGAACTGCATGTCGCTCATCACGGAGGACCAAGTCGTGCTCGACCTGGCTGCGGAGGACCGTCACGCGGCGACTCGCACGCTCGCCGAGACGCTGCAGAAGGACGGTCGGGTCACCGACCTGGACGGGTTCCTCGCTGACGTCCGCAAGCGCGAGGAACAGATGCCGACCGGCCTTCCCGGCGGGATCGGGATCCCGCACGCCCGCAGCGCCCACATCACCGAACCGTCGCTGGTCTTCGGCCGGGCGAGCACGGGGATCGACTGGGGAGCCGAGGACGGCCCGGCCAACCTCATCTTCCTCATCGCCGCCCCAGAGGGAGGTGGCCAGGAGCACCTGACCATCCTCGCGTCCCTGGCACGCCGCCTGATGCGTGCCGAGTTCCGTCAGTCACTGCTCGACGCCCCCGACGCCGCCACTGTCGTCGACGTCGTCAACCGAGAGGTCATCAACCAATGAAGTTTGTTGCCGTGACGTCGTGCCCGACGGGCATCGCGCACACCTACATGGCCGCGGAGGCGCTGGAACAGGCCGCCAAGTCCGCGGGCCACGAGATCGAGGTCGAGACCCAAGGCTCGGCCGGCTCCACCCCGCTGTCCCCGGCGACCATCGCCGCAGCCGACGCGGTGATCTTCGCCGCTGACGTCGAGGTCCGCGACCGGGCCCGGTTCGCCGGCAAGCCGACGGTCGCGGTGGGAGTGAAGAAGGCCATCTCCGACGGCCCCGGCCTGATCTCCCAGGCGGCCGCCATGGCCGAGGACGCAAAGGCGAACCCCCAGGCGTATGCCGCGTCGGCTGCCGCCCCCGCCGCTGGCGGTGGTGGCCTGGCGACGAAGGTCGACATGACCGCGCCCGTCGGCACCCGGATCCGCCAGTGGCTGATGACCGGGGTCAGCTACATGATCCCGTTCGTCGCTGCCGGCGGGATCCTCATCGCCCTGTCCTTCATGCTGGCCCAGCTCGCCGGCGGGGAGGACGGCGCGATCAAGGTCGTGAAGTACACCCTGACCCCGGGGACGCCGACCAGCATCGCGCAGATCTTCGACCCCACCAACGGCATGCACTGGGCGGCGGTGCTCTTCGTCATCGGCGGCGCCGCCTTCGGCTTCCTGGTCCCGATCCTGTCCGGCTTCATCGCCTTCGCCATCGCTGACCGCCCTGGCCTGGTCCCGGGAATCGTCGGCGGGTTCATCGCTGCCAGCATGGGCGCCGGCTTCCTCGGCGGCATCGCCACCGGCTTCATCGGCGGCTTCGCGGCCAAGTGGATCTCGGGGTGGAAGGTCGCCAAGGGGGTCCGCGGCATCATGCCGGTCGTCGTCATCCCGCTGGTCTCGCTGCTGATCACCGGAGCGGCGATGGTGCTCATCCTCGGCCGGCCGATCAAGTGGCTGGCCGACGGGCTGTCCAGCTGGCTCAACGGCCTGAGCGGCAGCAGCGCCATCATCCTGGGCATCATCCTCGGCCTGATGATGGGCTTCGACCTGGGCGGGCCGGTCAACAAGGTGGCGTACACCTTCGCGACGACCGGCCTAGCCGCCGCCGGCACCTCCACCACGGCCCCGCAGCTGAAGGTCATGGCCGCCGTCATGGCCGCCGGCATGGTCGCCCCGCTCGGCATGGCGCTGGCGACAACCATCAGGCCGGCGATCTTCTCCGAGCCGGAGCGCGAGAACGGCCGGGCCGCCTGGCTGCTCGGCGCGTCGTTCATCTCCGAGGGCGCCATCCCGTTCGCCGCCGCCGACCCCTGGCGGGTCATCGCCTCGAGCATGGCGGGGTCTGCGGTCACCGGCGCCCTGGTGATGCTGTTCGGCAACACCCTGCGCGCCCCCCACGGCGGCATCTGGGTGGTCCCGCTGATCAGCGCGCCCCTGCTCTACATCCTGGCCATCGCCGTCGGCGCCGCCATCACGGCCTTGGTGGTCATCGCGCTGAAATCCACGACCAAGGCCAAAGCGGCCGAGGAGGCGGTCGCCGAGACCGCGCACGCCGGGGTCTGACCCGCACCCACCGGCTCGTATGCCGCGTGCCACCTCCGAGGCTTGCTCACCTCAGGCGGCGCGCGGCATACGAGCGTGGCAGGCTTCACCGAAAGCCGGACCGATCCCGTGCCGGCACAGCGACCTTGTTCGATCCACCAGCTTCGAGGGAGACACCAGACATGGCAGAGCGCACCGTCAGCATCGCCTCCTCGGTCGGCCTGCACGCGCGCCCGGCGGCGATGTTCGTGCAGGCGGCGTCGGCGACCGGCGTGCCCGTGACGATCGGCCGCCCCGGCGAGGACCCGGTGGACGCCCGCAGCATCCTGGGCGTGATGGCGCTGGGCGCCAAGCACGGCGAGGATGTCGTGCTCGCCGCCGACGGCGACGGCGCCGACGAGGCGCTGGACGGCCTGGTCGCTCTCCTGTCGCGTGACCTCGACGCCGAGGAGTGAGAGGCATGAGCGGCAGGGACTCCGAGGCACAGCACTACGGGATCGGGGTGAGCGCCGGCACCGCTGTCGGACCGGTCGTCCAGGTCCGGCCGCCGGTGCGCCCGCCGGCCGACGAGGCCGCGGCCGCGGACCCCGCCGAGGCCGGCAAGCGGATCCGGGAGGTGATGGAGTCGGTGGCCGTCACGCTGGAGGAGCGTGCCGCCAAGGCCGACGCCACCGCCAGGCAGATCCTCACCGCCACCGCGATGATGGCCCGCGACCCCGGGCTCGGCAGCTCGGCCGACAAGCAGCTGGCCAAGGGCAAGGGTCCGGCCAGCGCCATCGACGCCGCGGTGGAGGAGTTCTGCGCCATGTTCGCCGCGATGGGCGGGTACATGGCCGAGCGGGTCACCGACCTGCGCGACGTCCGGGACCGGGCGGTGGCCCGGGTCCTCGGGGCGCCGGAGCCGGGCATCCCCGACTTCGACGAGCCCAGCGTGGTGGTGGCCATGGACCTGGCCCCGGCAGAGACCGCCGGTCTGTCCCCCGAGCGGGTACGGGCCATCGTCACCGAAGCGGGCGGCCCGACCAGCCACACCGCGATCCTGGCGGCGCAGATGGGCATCCCGGCCGTGGTGCAGCTGGCCGACGCGACGAAGCTGCCGGTCGGGACGATCGTCGCCGTGGACGGCGGCTCCGGCCTGGTCGTCATCGACCCGGACGAGGAGTACCAAGCCGAGCTGGTGGCGCGTCGTGAACGGCGGACGAAGGCGCTGTCCACTTCCAGCGGGCCGGGCATGACCGCCGATGGACACGCCGTCGCGCTCCTCGCCAACATCGGCGGGGTCAAGGACGCGGTGAAGGCGGGGGCCGAGGATGTCGAGGGGGTAGGGCTGTTCCGCACGGAGTTCGTCTTCCTGGACAAGGAGACGGCGCCCACGCTGGAGGAGCAGACGGAGACCTACACCAAGGTGTTCGAGGCGTTCGGCGACCGCCGGGTGGTCGTGCGCACCCTGGACGCCGGGGCCGACAAGCCCCTGGCCTTCGCCGACCTCGGCCCGGAAGAGAACCCCGCGCTGGGCCGACGCGGACTGCGCCTGTCGGCGCTGCGGCAGGACCTGCTCGACACCCAGCTGCACGCGCTGGCCAATGCGGCCAAGGCGACCGGAGCCGACGTGCGGGTGATGGCGCCGATGGTGGCGACCGCGGAGGAGGCGGCCTGGTTCGCCCGCCGGGTCGCCGAGCACAACCTGCCCAAGGTGGGCGTCATGATCGAGGTCCCCGGGGCCGCCCTTCGGTCCCGGCACGTGCTGGCCGAGGTGGACTTCGCCTCGCTGGGGACCAACGACCTCGGGCAGTACACCATGGCCGCGGACCGGATGCAGGGAGAACTGTCGACGCTACTCGACCCCTGGCAGCCGGCTCTGCTCGACATCGTCAACGCCGCCTGTGAGGGAGGTCGCGCCACCGGCAAGCCGATCGGCGTCTGCGGCGAGGCCGCCGGCGATCCCCTCCTGGCCCTGGTGCTGGTCGGCCTGGGAGTGTCCAGCCTGTCGATGGCGACGTCCAGGGTGTCCGCCGTGCGAATCGCGCTGTCCCTGCACGACCTGGCCACCTGCCAGCGGATGGCCACCGCGGCCCGGGAGCAGGTGTCCCCGGAGGGTGCTCGCGACGCGGTCGCGGCGCTGGCAGACCCAACCCTGCTCGAGCTCCTGTAGCGGCACCACCGCTTCCCAGGCGAGTGCCCGGGCCCTGACGGTAAGGTCCGAGCGTCACGCCATCGCGTCGACACGCGTCAACTTTGGGGAGCTGGATCATGTCGAAACGCTTCACCACCACCGTCGCCGCCGTCGCCTCCGTCGCGGCGGCGGCCGCGATCAACCTCGCGGGCACCACCGCCGCGGGCGCTGCCGGGGCCAAACCCACGGTCGAGGGCGACAAGACCGCCGCCCATTCGACCACCGCAAAGGAACGCAAGGGCAACTACGACGCCCGCGCGGCCGCGGCCGGCCGGACCGGGAGTTCGGCCGCCGCGCTGCGGGCGAAGGGCTCCGCCGACGCCACAGCCAGGCTGCGCGCGCTCGTCGGCAAGGACGCGATGATCAGCATCGACCCGGCCACCGGCACCGTCGCCAACCTGGCGTCGTGGACCGGGTACCTCACCGGGCCCAGCCGGGCTGCGGCCAAGGACGTGGCGCTGGGGTACGTGCGCCGGCACGCCGCCGCGCTGGGCCTGTCGTCCGACGACGTGGCCTCCTTCGTCCTGCGCAAGGACTACGTCGACGTGGCGGGCGCCCACCACCTGTCGTTCAACCAGGTGTCGCGCGGCGTGACCGTCTACGGCAACGGCCTGAAGGCACACGTCGGCAAGGACGGCCGGCTGCTGGCGTTGCAGGGCGCCCCCATCGCCGGGCTCAAGGCGCTCACCGGCGCAGCCTCGATCAGCCCGAAGCTGGCCGCCGCGGCGGCGCGGTCCGGCGCCGCGAAGGACGTCGGAGGCGCTGCGGCGGCCGGGACCGCCGCCACGCGCGGTGCGCTGACCCGCTGGTCGAACAACGACCAGGCGAGGCTGGTCTGGTTCGTGAGCAACGGCACCGCCCGGCTGGCGTGGTCGACATACACCCAGGCCGGCGGGGGGTTGAACTACGCCCACGTCCTCGACGCCGACACCGGGTCGGTGCTTCTCCGCAAGGACCTGCGCAGCCAGGACAAGGGAGACGCGCTGGTCTACGACTACTACCCCGGTGCCAGCCGCGGTGGCACGGCCAAGGTCGTGAACTTCTACGACAAGGGCTGGCTGGGCCGGAACAAGACCTGGCTGCAGGGAACGAATGTCTCGGCCTGGGCCGACGTGAACGACGACAACCTGTTCTCCGACAACGAGATCACCCCGGTGCCCGGTACCACGGCCGGCCGCCCGCAGTTCCGGCTTCAGCCGTTCGACTCCAACCGGTTCTGCAGCGCCCGGTTCGTGTGCACCTGGGATCCGCGCACCGAGTTCTCCTGGCGGACAAACAAGGCTGCCGACGTGACCAACGCGTTCTACCTGGCGAACACGTTCCACGACTGGCTGCAGCGCAGCAGCGTGGGCTTCACCCCCGCCGCAGGCAACTTCGAGCGGATCGACGGCGACCCGGTGCTGCTCAACGCCCTGGACGGCGCGAACACTGCCAGCGGCCTGCCGGACGGCAACCACGTGAACAACGCGAACATGAGCACCCCACCGGACGGCATCCCGCCGACCATGCAGATGTTCCTCTTCCACGCTCCGGGCGCCAGCGCGGCACAGGACCCGTTCCTGCCGATCAGCAGCAGCTTCGACGCCTCGATCCTGTACCACGAGTACACCCACGGGCTGTCCAACCGGCTGGTCGTCGACGCGGACGGCAACTCCGGGCTGAACAGCTTCCAGGACGGCTCCATGGGCGAGGCCTGGAGCGACTACTTCGCGATGGACTTCCTAGTCGGCAAGGGGTTCCAGCCGGACACAACTGCCGTCGACGGGCAGGTGAGGGCGGCCAAGTACACCCTGGCCGACAAGGAGCCGTTCCGGACCGAGGCGATCGACTGCGACCCCGGCTCTACCGCCGCGGCCTGCACGAAGATCGACGGCACCAAGGGCGGTTACACCTATGGCGAGCTCCCGACGATCGGCGGCTTCCCGGAGGTGCACTCCAGCGGCGAGGTCTGGGCCCAGCTGCTGTGGGACATGCGGGAGAGGTTCGGCCAGAGCGCGGCGAACAACCTCATTGCCCGGGGGATGGAGCTGTCGGTGACCGAGCCGACGATGCTCGACATGCGCAACGCGATCATCCAGGCCGACAAGCTCAACTACCGGAGCAGCCACTCGCTCGCGTTGTGGCGGATTTTCGCCGCACGTGGGATGGGCTGGTTCGCCGGCACGGTCGACGCCGGTGACACGACTCCGGCCGAGGACTTCCGGCTGCCGCCGTCGCCGGACCTGCCGCGGGGAACCGCATTCGGCCTGGTGGTCGACTCCGACTCCGGCGCCCGCGTCTCCGGCGCCACGGTCCAGGTCACGGGACATCCGGAGTACTCCGACACCACCGACGCCAATGGCGTGTACGTGATCGACAACGTGCGCGGCGGAACCTACAAGAAGGTGGTCGCCGGCGGGCCCGGCTTCACCCTGGATGTCAAGCCGGTCACCGTACCGAAGGATGGCGGCGCCGCCCGCACCGACTTCACGGTGCGGCGCGACTGGGCCGCCGGCAGCGGCGGCGGTGCGATCGTCGACTTCAACGGTCCGGACTTCAGCTTCTTCGGCTGCGGACCGGCCCAGGCCATCGACCTGAAGCAGGGTTCGGGGTGGGGCAGCACCACCGGTGACAACGCCGGCACGCCGACCAACAGGGCCATCCCGAAGTTCGTCGAGGTGTCCCTGCCGCGAGCGATCGACATCAAGAAGGGCCGCGCCGCCAACGGCACCACTGCCTTCCGGGTGGACCCGTCCAATGTCTGCGGCGACCCCGGTAGCTCCTCGACCAACGAGTACCGGATCCAGGTGTCGGCGAATGGCCGGACCTGGACGACGGTGGTCGACGCCGCGTTCGGCACCATCGCCGACCCGGACACCCGGGGCCGGTACTTCGACGTCGCCTCCAACCAGGCGGTCGGCGGGGTCCGTTTCGTCCGGTTCTGGATGGACAGCCCGCAAGTCCCGGACTTCGCCACGAACTGCCCCGCCGGCGCCTTCGGCGGATGCGTGTTCATGGACATGACCGAGGTGCAGGTGTTCGGGGCGGCGAGCTGACCGCGCGCTGACCCCCACGGTGGCACCGTCGACGCAGGTCGCCGGTGCCACCTGCTGTCGTGGCCGGCGCCCCTCCCGCGCGCATGCCGTTCTTCCGCACTCGCTGCCCCGAACGGGGACGTTCCACCGCACGCAGCGAACCCGGACCGTGCCCCACACCGAGCAGCGAGCCGGAAGCCCCCCGGCGCAGCACGGAACGCCATCCCCGCGACTCCACGCACGATCCGCAGCGGCGGGGCGCGGGGAACCGGCCCGCCGGTTCGGCGAGGATGAGGCTGGAGTCAAGCACCCGGCATACGGGAAGGAGCCCGATGGCACGCGGACGTAGCGGCCCGGCCGACGAGACGCCCGTCGAGGAGCGCATCGTCGACGTCGACGTCGAGCAGGAGATGCAAGGGGCGTTCCTGGAGTACGCCTACTCGGTCATCTACGCGCGCGCGCTGCCCGACGCGCGGGACGGGCTGAAGCCGGTGCAGCGGCGGATCCTGTTCGCGATGAACGAGATGGGGCTTCGGCCGGACCGAGGCCACGTCAAGTCCCAGCGGGTCGTCGGCGAGGTCATGGGCAAGTACCACCCGCACGGCGACGCCCCCATCTATGACGCGCTGGTGCGGATGGCCCAGTCGTTCAGCCTACGGCTGCCGCTCGTGGACGGGCACGGAAACTTCGGCTCGCTGGACGACGGGCCGGCGGCCGCGCGCTACACCGAGGCGCGGCTGGCCGCGCCAGCGCTGCTGATGACCGCGGGCCTGGACGAGGAGACAGTCGACCACGTCACCAACTACGACGACTCCCTCGTGCAACCCGAAGTGCTGCCGGCCGCATACCCGAATCTCCTGGTCAACGGGGCCAGCGGGATCGCCGTCGGGATGGCGACGAACATGGCCCCGCACAACCTGGTCGAGGTCGTCACCGCGGCCCGGCACCTGATCGATCATCCGGAAGCCACCTTGGACGACCTGATGCGCTTCGTGCCCGGGCCGGACCTGCCCGGCGGCGGGCGCATCATCGGCCTGGACGGCATCCGTGAGGCGTACGCCACCGGCCGGGGCACCTTCCGCACCCGGGCCACCGCGCGCGTGGACGACATCACGCCGCGACGGCGCGGGATCGTGGTGACCGAGCTGCCCTACCTGGTCGGCCCGGAAAAGGTGATCGAGAAGATCAAGGACCTGGTCCAGACCAAGCGGTTGCAAGGCATCTCCGACGTCAAGGACCTCACCGACCGCCGGCACGGGCTGCAGCTGGTGATCGAGGTGAAGAACGGCTTCCACCCCGAGGCGGTGCTGCAGCAGCTGTACAAGCTGACCCCGATGGAGGACTCCTTCGGCATCAACAACGTGGCGCTGGTCGACGGCCAGCCGCGCACCCTCGGGCTCAAGGACCTGCTGCGCGTTTACGTCGACTTCCGCACCGACGTGGTCCGCCGGCGCAGCCAGTACCGGCTACGCAAGAGACAGGAGCGGCTGCACCTGGTCGAGGGCCTGCTCGTCGCGATCCTCGACATCGACGAGGTGATCCAGCTGATCCGTGGCAGCGACGACGCGAGCGCCGCCCGGGCCCGGCTGATGGAGGTGTTCGACCTGTCCGAGGCGCAGGCGTCCTACATCCTGGACCTGCAGCTGCGCCGGCTGACGAAGTTCTCCCGGCTGGAGCTGGAGTCCGAGCAGGCCCAGCTGCGGGCTCAGATCGCCGAGCTGGAAGCGGTGCTGGCCGACCCCGCGCTGCTGCTGCGGACCGTGTCCGATGAGCTGGCCGAGGTGGCCAAGGCGCACGGCACGCCGCGCCGCACGGTGCTGCTCGAAAGCGCCGGTATGCCGCTCGCGGCCACCCCGCTGGAGGTCACCGACGACCCTTGCTGGGCGCTGCTCTCCTCGACCGGGCTGATGGCGCGTACCTCGACGGCGGAGCCGCTGTCCACCGAGGGTGGCCGGGCCAAGCACGACGCGGTGGTCGCCGCGGTCCGCACGACGGCGCGGGGGCAGTTCGGCCTGGTCACCTCCCGCGGCCGAGTGGTCCGGGTCGCCGCACTGGAACTTCCGGCGCTGCCACCCACCAGCGGCGCGCCCTCGCTCTCCGGCGGCGCGCCCCTTGCCGCGTTCGTCGACCTGCCCCGGGGCGAGCAACCGCTCAGCCTTCTCTCGCTGGCTGCGGACTCCCCCGGCCTGGCGCTGGGCACCGCGTCCGGGGTGGTCAAGCGAGTGACAGCGGACTACCCGGGACGGGACAACTGGGAGATGGTGGCGCTCCGCGACGGCGACGAGGTCGTCGGGGCAGTGGAACTGCGGACCGGGCAGGAGGACCTGGTCTTCATCACCTCCGACGCACAGCTGCTGCGGTTCTCCGCGTCCGCCGTGCGCCCGCAGGGTCGGGCCGCGGGCGGGATGACCGGCATCAACCTGGCCCGCGGCGCCCGAGTGGTGTTTTTCGGCGCGGTCGACTCGTCCGCGGCCAACATCGTGGTCACCTCGGCCGGCTCGTCGGGCGCGTTGCCCGGCACCCAGGCGGGATCGCTCAAGGTGACACCGTACGAGGAGTACCCAGCCAAGGGTCGAGCCACCGGCGGGGTGCGCTGCCACCGCTTCCTGCACGGCGAGGACACCCTCGTGCTGGCCTGGGCGGGCGCGGCTCCGGCGCGAGCCAGCAGCGCCGGCGGGGTGCCGGTCGACCTGCCACCTGCAACCGGTCGGCGTGACGGCTCCGGCAGCCCGGCGATCGCTCCGATCGCCGCGATCGCCGGGGCCATGCACGGATGACGGGAGGGCCGCAGGCAGTGCCCGGGCGACACGCCGGTGCCGTCAGCACCCGTCGCCGTTGGCACCTGTCGGCACCCCGCGGCACCCTGCGCCGTCAGCACCCGTCGCCGCTGGCACCTGTCGGCTCCCGTCGGCACCCTGCGGCACCGGCGGGGCGTCAGCACCGCCAGATGCGGGCCCTATCGACCGGAAATCTCCGGTCGATAGGACCGGTTGGTGGCCGATTCGATAGGGCCGGCCGGTAGGTGGAGGCTCGATAGGGCCGGCCGGTAGGTGGAGGCTCGATCGGACCGGCCGGTACGTGGGGCCTGATACCGCCCGGTAGGTGGCGGACCCGGCCCGGCCGAGCATCGACGGCCGGTCAGGCGTCGATGCGCTCGCGGTCCAACCGGGCGGCGGACTCCACGATGAAGTCCTTGCGCGGTGCCACGTCGTTGCCCATGAGCAGGTCGAACACCGCCTCCGCGCGCTCGGCGTCGGCTAGCCGCACCTTGCGCAGCGTCCGGTGACGGGGGTCCATGGTGGTCTCGGCCAGTTGATCGGCATCCATCTCCCCCAGTCCCTTATAGCGCTGCAAGGGTTGCTTGACCGTGCGGCCACGCTTGTCCAGCGCTGCCAGGGTGCGGCGCAGCTCGGCCTCGGAGTAGGTGTAGATCAGCTCGTTCTTCCCACCGCGGTTGACCACCTCGACGCGGTGCAGCGGCGGCACCGCGGCATACACCCGTCCCTGCTCGACCAGCGGCCGCATGTACCGGAAGAACAGCGTGAGCAGCAGCGTCCGAATGTGGGCACCGTCCACATCCGCGTCGGTCATGATGATCACCTTGCCGTACCGGGCCGCGTCCAGGTCGAAGCTGCGCCCCGACCCGGCGCCGATGACCTGGATGATCGCCGCGCACTCGGCGTTCTTGAGCATGTCGGCGACCGAGGCCTTCTGGACGTTGAGGATCTTCCCCCGGATGGGCAGCAGCGCCTGGTAGTCGCTGCTGCGCGCCAGTTTGGCCGTCCCCAGCGCGCTGTCACCCTCCACGATGAACAGCTCCGAGCGGTCCACGTCGTTGCTGCGGCAGTCGGCAAGCTTCGCCGGCAGCGAGGAGGACTCCAGCGCGGTCTTGCGCCGCTGGGTCTCCTTGTGCAGCCGGGCGCTGATCCGCGACTTCATCTCGGCGACGACCTTGTCCAGCAGCAGCGCGGCCTGCGCCTTGGTCCCCCGCGCGGTCGAGACCAGCAGGGCGGTGAGCTCCTGCTCGACCACGCGAGCCACGATCCCCCGCACGGCCGCCGTGCCGAGCACCTCCTTTGTCTGCCCCTCGAACTGCGGCTCGGCGAGGCGCACGGTCACCACCGCCGTCAGGCCGGCCATCAGGTCGTCCTTGTCGACCTTGTCGGCCCCCACCTTCAGCCGCCGGGCGTTGAGCTCCAGCTGCCGGCGGAACACCTTCACCAGCGCCTGCTCGAACCCGGCCAGGTGCGTGCCGCCCTTGTGCGTGGCGATGATGTTGACGAAGGAGTGCACGACCGTGTCGTAGCCGGTCCCCCAGCGCAGCGCGATATCGACGACGCACTCCCGCTCGACATCGGTCGGAGTCATGTGCCCCTGGCCGTCCAGCACCGGCACGGTCTCGGTGAACCGCCCTGCCCCGTGCAGCCGCCACACGTCGGTCAGCGCCGGGTCGGGTGCGAGGAACTCGACGAACTCCCCGATCCCGCCCTCGTGGCGGAGCCTCTCCTGCCGCACGTCCTGCGGGTCGCGCTCGTCGCGAACGACCAAGGTCAGGCCCGGGATCAGAAAGGTCGTCTGCCGCGCGCGCGCGACCAGCTCGTCATAGGAGTACGTCGCCGAGGCGAGGAAGATCTGCCGGTCCGCCCAGTACCTGATCCGGCTTCCGGTCCGTCCCCGGGCAGCGCGGCCGCGCACCCGCAACTCGCTGTTGTCCGTGTATGCCGTGAAGCTCGCCTCGGGCGCCAGTCCGTCGGCGATGCCGGCGCCGTCGCCGAAGACCCCCGGCTCACCGCGCCGGAAGCTCATCACATAGGTCTTGCCGCCGCGGTCGACCTCGACCTCCAGCCGGCCGGAGAGGGCGTTGACCACCGAAGCGCCCACGCCGTGCAGGCCACCGCTCGCGGCATAGGAGGTCCCGCCGAACTTGCCGCCGGCGTGCAGCTTGGTGAAGACCACCTCGACCCCGGACAAACCGGTACGGGGCTCGATGTCCACGGGGATGCCGCGGCCGTCGTCGCTGATCAGGGCCGACCCGTCGGCGAGCAGCACCACCTCGATGTGGGTGCAGTGCCCCGCCAACGCCTCGTCGACGGCGTTGTCGATGATCTCCCAGAGGCAGTGCATCAGCCCGCGACTGTCCGTGGACCCGATGTACATCCCGGGACGCTTGCGCACCGCTTCGAGGCCCTCGAGCACCTGAAGGTGGCGCGCGGTGTAATCCGTGGACGTGACCCGGGGTCGTGCCGGGGAAGCGGCGGTCGTCACGGTCCTCCTCGGCCTCGGTCCGGCATCGTGTCCTGGCGAGACTAGCCGCCAGGTCGGACAGACCCGGCGCGACCTGCCGGGCGTCAGCTTCCGCTGACCAGCACGGCGCTGCCGCTGACCAGCACCGCACGGCCACGCCCCCCGGGGACGCGGCGGCCGCATTCGCCGTCGGAGCTGACGCCGACGCGGCGCGCGCAGGCCAACGCGGCGACATTCGCGAGTCGACCGGGTCGCCGCCTCGCCCGGCGGGCCTGGAGCACGCCCCGAAACCGCACCCCGCTGGGCGGCGACCTGGGTCCTGGACAAGACGCCGACTTGCCACGGCTCGACCGGGCGCGACCGTTCTGTCCAGCGGGACGGCGGTTTGTCCGTCGGCGGCGACCTGCGCATCGCCAGGCAATCGGCGTGCCGGACTGCGAGGGCGACGGGAGCGGCATACCCGGCCGGACCAGCCCGAACCGGGCCGTCCGGTGGGATGCCTCACAGCACCGGGGATTTCCGCGTTGGGCGTAACCCCGCCCCGCGTAACGTCCGTCACCCCTGGAATCCGGCGGAGGAAGCATTGGCCGTGCTTCACTGTTGACACCGTCGATGGCGACTTCACAGATGATGGCCCGCACACCCCAGCGCAGACGGCAACGATGTGGCAACGGTCAGCCAGGCGGTGAAACGGCAACCGTAGGTTGGACGTCTACGAACTACGAGAGACCGACGACAGCGGACGGCACCACCCCCCGCCCGGCAGGACCGGCAGGACGAGCACCCGACGAGGACATGAGGAGGCTGGCGTGACTACCGCACTGGCACCCGCGCTGAGCGCTGCGGACCGCTGCGATCGCTGCGGCGCGCGGGCTTATGTCCGCGCTCGGCTCAGCACCGGCGGCGAGCTGTTCTTCTGCGCCCACCACGGCCGGCAGCACCTGCCCAAGCTGCAGGGTCTGGCCGTGGAGATCCACGACGAGTCGGGGCAGTTGCAGCAGACCCCGGCGAGCGGCCCTGTCGACGAGCACTGACCCCGCCTGACCCTAGCGGCGGCAACGGTGGAGCCGGTCGAAGTCGTCTGCGGGCTGATCATCCTGGTCGGGCTGGTCGGTATCGCGGTCCCGGTGCTACCCGGCCTGGCCCTGGTCTGGGTCGGCGTGCTGGTGTGGGCGTCGGAGCGAGCGGATGGCGGCGGCTTCCTGGTTCTTGCGGTGGCGACCGTGCTGGCCGCGCTCGGCTTCGTGCTGCAGTACAGCTTGCCTGGTCGCCGGCTGCGAGCCGCCGGGGTCGGCTGGCAGACCACGCTGAGCGGGGTGGCGCTGGGCATCGTCGGCTTCTTCGTGGTGCCGGTGGTGGGGCTGTTTCTCGGCTTCGTGCTCGGGATCTACCTGGCCGAACGGCTTCGCCTGGGCTCGCACGTGGCGGCCGGGCCGTCCACCAAGCTCGCCCTGAAGGCGGTTGGGCTGTCCATCGGCATCGAGCTGGTCACCGGGTTGCTCGTCGCGACCACCTGGATCGTCGGCGTCATCCTCACCTGAGTCTGCCGGAGGTCCCAACCGGGCGGCGTCGCGCCGGAGACTCCACGCCAACGGTGGCCAGCCCCTGGCGGACCGTCACTTCTCCTTCTTACGCCCGCGGGAGGAGGCTGGTCACTGCCAGTCGTGACGGCGGCGCTCCCAGCGCTGCTCCATCCGCTGCATGAACGACCCGGGGGCCTTGGCCGGCTTACCGCCCTTGCCCGACGGGGGCGAGGGAGCTGCCGGACGGGCGGTGACGCTGCCCTCCGCGGTGACGGTGCCCAGCTTGGGCCGAGACACCTTCGGCGGGGTGAGAGCGTATGCCGCGCCGGCCACCATCAGGGCGAAGCCCAGGCCGCCGAGCCAGACCGTCTCCCGGGTCACCGCGAGCACGACGAGGACCAGGCCCACGACCACGACGGCGCCGCCGAGCATGAGCCGGCGTCGCAGGCGTGCCCGAGCGCTGGCGCCCTGCATCTGCGAGGCGAACTTCGGATCCTCGGCGTACAACGCCTGCTCCATCTGCTCCAGCAGATGTTGCTCGTGCTCGGAGAGGGGCACTTCAGACCTCCTGTGCGCGGACGTACCGCGGTCTAGGGCTTCTAGAGCGCCAAACGCCCGAGCCGCGGGAAACGTTGCGCACGCCCCCGGCGACTGCGTTGTTGGACGTCCATCTACCCATTCTGCAGGGCTTCAGGATAGGTCCCGCGCTGGCGTTGTGGTAGCCGAGTCCCGACCCCGCACCAAACTGGCTGGACGCACCGCCCCGGCGCCGAAGCGGGCACTGGCCCGGTCCACCGCACGGTCGGCGTCTCGCCAACCGTGCTCGGGTTCGTCGAGCATCCCCTGGATGGGTGCCCGCGCCACCTCGACCAGGCCTTCCAGCCGGACGCCGACCAACCGCAGCCGAGCCCGCTGCAAGCCGAGCCCGTCGAACAGCTGCACCGCGGTGGCGTAGATGGCGCGGCTGACGTCGGTCGGATCCCGCAGCGTCCGGGCCCGAGTGATGGTCGTGAAATCTGCGAACCGCACCTTGACCGTCACCGTCCGGCCCATCAGTCCGGCCGAGCGCACCCGTGCTGCGGTCCGGTCGCTCAGCTTGAGCAGGTGCCGGTGGATGACCAGCGGGTCGTCGATGTCGTGCGCGAAGGTCTCATCCGACCCGATGCTGCGCTCCCGCCGGGTCGGCACGACGGTGCGCTCGTCGCGGCCCCAGGCCAGGTCGTGCAGGTGTGGCCCGGCGGAGTCTCCCAGCGCCCTGCGCAGCGTCTCCACCGGGGTGTGGGCGATGTCGCCCACGGTTCGCAGCCCGAGCCGGGTAAGGGTCTCCTCGGTCCGCTCGCCTACCCCCCACAGCGCGCCCACTGGCAGCTGGTGCAGGAAGGACACCACCTCGGCCTCGGGCACGACGATCAGACCGTCCGGCTTGGCCAGGCTTGAGGCGAGCTTGGCGACGAACTTCGTCGGGGCGACCCCCACCGAGCAGGTGATCCCCTGCTCGTCGGCGACGGTGTCTCGGATCATCCGCGCGATCGCGGCCGGCCGGCCGAGCCGGCGCCGCGCGCCGGCGACGTCGAGGAACGCCTCGTCCAGGGACAGCGGCTCGACGACCGGGGTCACTGCGGCGAATACGGCCATCACGGCCTTGGACATCCGCTCGTAGCGGGGGTAGTCCGGCTGCACGATGCTGGCGTGCGGGCAGAGCCGTCGGGCCCGGGCCATCGGCATCGCCGCGGCCACGCCGAACCGGCGTGCCTCGTACGTCGCGGACAGCACCACTCCGCGGTTGCCGCCCCCGCCGATGATGACCGGGGTGCCCCGAAGCTGCGGCCGGTCGATCAGCGAGGCCGAGGCGTAGAACGCGTCCATGTCGACGTGAAGGACGGTGCAGCCGGTGTCGTCCGGCTCCGAACCGACCTGCCGCCGCGGCGGGGCGAACTGCCGCCGGGTCATGGGATCACCACCGGCAGGTACCGCGGCGCCGACGGCTCGTCGCTGCGTTGACCAGGCCTCGCCGGAACCGCCATTGTCGGCCGGGCTGTGAGCCGGGCCGTGAGCTGGGCTGTCGGCCGGGCCGTGAGCCGGGCTGCCGGCCGGGCTGTGAGCCGGGCTGCCGGCCGGGCTGTGAGCTGGGCTGTCGGCCGGGCTGTGAGCCGGGCTGCCGGCCGGGCTGTGAGCCGGGCTGCCGGCCGGGCCGTGAGCTGGGCTGTCGGCCGTGCTGTGAGCCGGGCTGTCAGGGGTGTCACCGGTGTGGCCGAGGGGGCCTCAGCGGCGCCGGGCGAGCAGGTGCATGGCGGCACCC
>DASSLY010000035.1:0-21882 GCA_035689185.1 Dermatophilaceae bacterium | reverse complement strand
GTGCCCCCGGGCAGAATCGAACTGCCGACACCCGCTTTAGGAGAGCGGTGCTCTATCCCCTGAGCTACGAGGGCGGGGGGTCGCGCGGTGGTGTAGTTCCGGGCCGTGCGACCGGGCCAGGCTACCCCCGGGGCGTTCGCCGTATCGACGCACTGAGCCTGCCCCGCCCGCCATCGGGCAACACCTGCGGCTATATCCGAGTATGTCCAAGGTCGGGTCTCGCTGCCTGCAAACCTGCTGTCCGAGGTCGACGCCGAGGCGGTGCTCGACGAGCCGCAGCGCGTTTCTCGCCACCGCGCGCCGCGAGCTCGACCGCCGTGAACCCAAGTGGCTGTCCATGAGGCCATCGAACGGTCCCGGGCTCGGTTCGCCGCCGCAGGGGCGTTCGAGTCGGCGGATCTGGTCCGGAGGTGGGAATGTCCTCGTGTGGGGGCCCGGCTGGGCCGCCGCGTCCGTGACCGCCCAGCTCGACGACCTGGACGCGATCATCGGACCCCCGCTGGTCCTCCGAACCCCGGCGTTCCACCTCGCCGCGCGGCTTGTCGCAGGAGCATCGACTGACGTTCTTCGACGCGCTCTGGGCCGGGACCGCCATCGACACCGACATCCCCTAGTGAGCGCCGACCGGCAGCTTTTGGAGGCGGGGCTGGCCGAGTCGCCGTCAACGGTGGTCGCCCGGCTCCGGTTGCCGGAGCCGGCCGAACAAGCCGGGTGGGGTTGTCGGCGGCGGCTGGTACAACCAGGGCGACCCGCACCACATACGAGTGAGGACTGGGAGGCGACCCCGATGGTGATGACGGTCGAGAACCTGGCATTCGACGCGGAGGACCCGAGGCGGCTGGCTGCGTTCTGGGCGGAGGTGATCGGCCATCCGGTGGACGAGGGTGCGAGCCCGTACTTCGCGACGATCGGCAAGCGGCCGAACGACCTGCGCCCCGCGTGGCTGTTCATCAAGGTGCCGGAGGCCAAGACCGCCAAGAACCGGCTGCACCTGGACCTTCGTGCCTCCGATGTGCCGGCCGACCTGGCCACGTTGTCCCGGCTCGGCGCGACCAAGCTCGGCGAGTACGACGAGTGGGGCTCGCAGTGGGTCAGCTTCGAGGATCCGGAGGGCAACGTGTTCGACGTCGCGACCCCCAGGTAGCCCGACGCTGGCGATCCGGGCCGTATGCCGCGTCACTGTCGCGCTGGTCGCCGTCGTCTCGGCGGTGGTCCTGTTCCTGTCGGTGCTAGCCACGCGGGCCGGATCGCGCCCAGCATCCGGCGCGGGCGACGGGAGCGTCATACCGAGTCGTTAGCCTGCAGGACGTGAGTGTGCAGGCGGAGGCGACCGATGCCCGGGCCGAGCGCGTGGCGCAGGCCGTCGCGGCGTGGCAGCGGCACCTGGTCGACCTCGGCGGTCGGAACAGCCTGCTGTGGTACCGCGACCTGCGCTCCGGCACCCTCGACCTGACCACCGCCCACCCTGGCGGCGTCGCCATGCTCATGGCCGGCCGGGCGACCAAGCTGTCCGACCTCGTTCGCGAGCCGGCGGCGCTGGACGAGGCGCGCCGCCGCGCGCGCACCATCCGGGCCAAGACCCTGGAGCTGAAGGAGGAGCGGGGCATCAGCGCCGGCTTCCTGGCCATCGGGATGGCCAGCTGGAAGGTCCGGGGCAGCACCCGGTTCCCGGCCGCTCCCGTGCTGCTGCGGTCGTGCCAGCTCAAGCCGACCGGCGCGGCCCAGCAGGACTTCGCCGTCGACCTGGGCCCCGACGTCGAGCTCAACCCGGTGCTGGAGCACTACCTGCGCTCCGAGCAGGGGATCGAGGTCGACGCCGAGGCGCTGGAGGAGATGGCCACGGTCGGGGGCTCCTTCGACCCGCACCCGGCCTTCCAGGCCCTGGCCGGGCTGTGCCAGTCGGTGCCCAGCTTCGAGGTCGCCCCGCGGCTGGTGGTCGGCACCTTCTCCTACGCCAAGCTGCCGATGGTGGCCGACCTGGCCGCGCAGGGGGCCGGCCTGGCCGACCACGACGTGGTCGCCGCGCTGGCCGGCGACCCGGACGCCCTGCGGGCGGTCCGCTCCCACCTGCCGGAGCCCACCACCGACCCCGACCCGGACCGCGAGCACCTGGTCCTGGACGCCGACTCCTCCCAGCAGGCGGTGGTCGACGCCGTCCGGGCCGGCGCGAACCTGGTGGTCAAGGGCCCGCCGGGCACCGGCAAGAGCCAGACCATCGCCAACCTGATCGCCTCGCTCGCCGCGGACGGCAAGCGGGTGCTCTTCGTTGCCGAGAAGCGGGCCGCTATCGACGCGGTCCTCGGCCGGCTGGACCGGCTTGGGCTGTCCGACCTGGTCCTGGACGCCTACGACGGAGTCGCCAGCAAGCGCCGGGTGGCCCAGGACCTGGGGGCGGCGCTGGAACGCGGGGCGGAGGCACGCGACCCCGACACGGCCGCGATCCACCGCACGCTCACCCACCGGCGGGGGGTCCTCGTCGGCCACGCCGCCGCCCTGCACGCGGTCCGGGACCCGTGGAAGGTCAGCGCGTTCGACGCCCAGGTCGCCCTCTGCGGGCTGCGCAGTCACCTGTCCGCCGTCCGTATCCCAGCAGCCACGCTGTCCTCGCTGTCCCGGGACCGCATGCTCGGGCTGGCCGACGACCTGCGGGAAGCGGTCGCGCTCGGGGCCTGGCTGCCCGGTCACGACGACGACCCCTGGTATGCCGCGCGGGTCACCTCCACCGAGGAGGCGACCAAGGCGCACGAGATCGTCAGCCGCCTCGCCGGCGGGGGGCTGCGCGAAGTCGGCACCTACCTGGACGCGACGACCGCGACCGTCGGTGTGCCCGCAGCGAGCAGGGTCGGCGACTGGGGGCGGGTGCTGGGGGTGCTCGCCCAGGTGCGTGACACGCTGGAGACGTTCCGGCCGGAGATCTACGACCAGCCGCTGACCGACCTGGTGGCCGCGACGGGCAGCAAGGACTTCCGCCGCCGGGCCGCGATCTCGTTGAGCTGGTGGGCCCGGTGGCAGCTGCGGCGGCAGGCCCGCGGCCTGCTCCGGCCCGGTCGGCCCCCGGCCGACCTGCACGCGGCCCTCGCGCTGGCGCAGGCCCAGCGGGCCGGCTGGCACCAGGTCGCCGGCGGGGGCGGGCGACCGGACACTCCCGCCGGGCTGGCCGAGGCGGAGCAGGCGTACGCCGCCGTCGCCCGGGACCTGGCTTGGCTGGAGGGTCGGCTCGCCCGGACCGCCGAGGGCGGCGACCTCATCGGCGCCGACCTCCCGCTGCTCCGGGCCCGGCTGGACCGGCTGGCGGCAGCACCGGAGCGGCTGGCCGTCATCCCGCGGGTGATCGGCGCGTTCGACGAGCTCCGCTCGGCCGGGCTGGGGAGTCTGCTGGACGACCTGGCGACCCGCAACGTCGCCGCCGACGACGTGCCCGCCGAGCTCGAGGCGGTCTGGTGGGCCTCGATCCTGGACAGCGTGACGGTGAGCGACCCGGCATACGGGGCGCACGACGGCGACCACCTGCGCAAGGTGAGCCAGGAGTACCGCCAGGCCGACCGGGCCCACCTCGCGGCCAGCGTGCAGCGGGTCCGGGCCGACGCAGGGGAGCGGCTGCGCGAGGTTCTGGCCCAGCACCCGGACCAGGAGGCACTGGTCCGGCGCGAGGCGGCGAAGTCGCGCCGTCACCGACCGCTGCGCGAACTGCTGCCCGCGGCCGGCGACGTGCTCACCGCGGTGAAGCCCTGCTGGGCGATGAGCCCGCTGGTGGTCGCCTCGCTGCTGCCCGCGGGCCGCTGGTTCGACGTCGTGGTCTTCGACGAGGCGTCGCAGATCCCGCCGGCGCAGGCCGTGTCCGCCATCTCCCGCGCCAGCCAGGTCGTCGTCGCCGGGGACGAGCGGCAGCTCCCGCCGACGTCGTTCTTCACCGTCGCCACCGAGGAGGACGAGGACGGCGAGCCGTTCACCGACACGCTCACCGAGGGCGCCGAGTCGGTGCTGGACGTGCTCGCGGCGGCCCTGCCGATGAGGCGGCTGACCTGGCACTACCGCTCGCTGGACGAACGGCTGGTCGCGTTCGCGAACGCGCAGATGTACGACGGCTCGCTGGTGACCTTCCCCGGTGTCGGTGGCGCGCCGGTGCTGACACTGGAGCCGGTCGACGGCGTCGGCGCGGTCCAGGCCGGCCAGGACGCCATCGAGTCCACCATCGCCGAGGTGGACCGGGTGGTGGAACTGGTGCTGGATCACGCCCGGACCAGCCCGCAGCGGTCGCTGGGTGTGATCGCCCTCGGCATCCGACACGCGCAACGGGTGGAGGAGGCTCTGCGGCGGGCGCTGCAGTCGGCCCCGGACGTCGCAGACTTCTTCGACGACGACGTGGCTGAGCGGTTCTTCGTCAAGAACCTGGAGCGGGTCCAGGGGGACGAGCGCGACCGAATTATTCTCACCATCGGGTTCGGCAAGACCCCGCACGGTCGGGTGCTGCATCGGTTCGGCCCGCTGAACCTCGACGGTGGCGAGCGCCGCCTCAACGTCGCTATCACCCGCGCCCGGCGGCAGATGACGGTGGTGTCGGCGCTGCGCGCGGAGGACCTGGACCCGGGCCGGCTGCGGTCCCGCGGGTCGGTCATGCTCCGGGACTTCCTCGCGTATGCCGCAACGCAGGGTATGCAGGCCCCGCCAACTCCCGCGGTGGTCACGGCAGCTCAGGAGCCGCAGCCGGAGCAGGGTGTCGCCGGTGTCCCGGACGCGGCGCTCGACGTGCCGGACGCTGCGCTCGGCGTGCCGGACGGGGCGCTCGACGTGCCGGACGCGGCGCTCGGCGTGCCGGACGCGGTGACCGGTGAGCGAGGCGCGGCGCCCGCCGGTGTGCCGGAGGTGGCCACGGGTGTGAACTGGTCCCCGGAACCGCTGCCGTCGGCCCCCCCGGCACCACCGGCGACGGTGGTGCCCGGTCCCGCCCCCGCAGCGCTGGTAAGCGGGCTTGCCGACCGGCTGCGCGCGCATGGCCTGACCGTTCACGAGGCGTTCGGCAGCTCCAGCTATCCCGTCGACCTCGCGGTGGAGGACCCGGCCGCGCCGGGGCGACTGGCGTTGGCGGTGGAGACCGACGGCCTGGGGTATCGCGCTATGCCGAGCAGCAGGGACCGCGACCGGCTCCGGCCCGAGCAGCTCGAACGGCTGGGCTGGCGGCACCTGCGGGTCTGGTCGACCGACGCCTACCGCGACCCGGACGGGGAGGTGGCCCGGTTGCTCGCGACCCTGGGCGTCGAGCCCCTGGGCGCCGAGCCGCTGGGCGTCGAGCCCCTGGGCGTCGAGCCCCTGGGCGCCGAGCCGACCGGGTCCGAGGACGCTTCGCCGGCGTCTGCTGGCGCGGCCACTGACCAGGCGGCGCGGCGGCCGGTCGAGTTAGCGGAGCCGGTGCGCGCCCCGGACGACTCCGACGTCGGATGGGGCGACCTACCCGGAGAGCGGGACCGCAGCGAATGGCTTCAGGCCCAGCGCCCACCGCACTGGGAGTGACGCGAGGACGCCGCTATCGCGGCGTCAGCGGCTGCGCACGGCGTCGCGGATGTCCGTGAGCAGCAGGATCTCTTCGCTCGGCTTGTCCGGTTCCGGCTCGATCCCACGCTTGCGGAGCTCCGCGAAGCGGTTCATCGGCAGCACGAAGATGAAGTACACGACCGCTGCGGTCAGCACGAACACCACGATCGCGTTGACGATCGTGGAGAGGTTGACGAACGTCTTCTGTGCCAGTTCGCCGCCACGCAGGGAGAAGCCCCAGCCTGCCGAGGACGGTGCGCCCAAGGAGTTGAGGATCGGGGTGATGATGGCGCTGACGAAGGTGTCCACCACCTTCGCGAACGCGGCGCCGACGACGACCGCGACCGCCAGGTCCACGACGTTGCCGCGCATGAGGAAGTCCTTGAAGCCCTTGAGCATGTGCAGTCCTTTGCAGCTGTTGCCGCGACGCGGCTGGGTGCCAGGTAATTGATCGGGACACGATTCGGCCAGTGTGGAAAGACCTCGTGGCCGCCGCGGACCTCGGTCGTCGCGCGCGCGAACCCCGGTCGTGGCGTGCACCGACCCCGTCGTCGAATGCACCGACCCCGTCGTCGCGTGCACCGACCCCGGTCCGCGGCGATGCGGCTGGGTCCCGCCCGGATACCTTACTGGCCGGGCCGGCGTAGGACGACGAAGACGCCTGCGCCGCCTGCCGTCGTCCTGGCCAGCTCAACGGCCGTGCTTTCGTCCACCGCCACCACGATGCCCGCCGACTCCTCCACCGGCGTGTTCCCGAGCAGCCCACCCCCTGGGCTGCCGGCCTGGTCCACCGCCAGCACCGCCGCCGCCCGGATCAGCACAGCGCCTGTCGCCGGGGCGACGAGATCCACCCGGTCGCCAGCTGCGACCAGCCGGGCCGTCCCCGGGTCGCTCAGGGGCACCCGCGCTGCCAGCATCCCGGGCGGGGCGGCACTGAGCAGCCCGGCGCCCCGCACCCGCGAGGAGGTGATCACTTCGCCGGGGTCGATCCCCGAGGCGAGCGTCTGGCCGATCAGCCGGGCGGCGTCGGACAGGGCGGCGGCCGGACGCAGCGCGGGTGGCCAGCGCGCCTCGCGCAGGTCCCCGCTGGTCAGCACGTGCCCGGCGGGGAGCGCGGACGCCGCGACCAGTACCGGATCACCGGCTGGGCGTGGATCCGGCAGCAGGGTGTCCAGGACGAGCCACACCGCGGCGGCCGCCAGCAGCGCCGCGACGGCGCGGCGCGCCTGGGATCGCCGGTATGCCGCGCGGCGACTCGTGCCGCGTAACGGTCCGGGCAGCATTCGGTCCAGCCGGCGGCGTCGCGGCGCGGGAACCGCGGGTCGCCCGCCCGGTGGCCTGGGCACCTGCGCCGGTCGCGGGAGGGTCATCGGCATGTCGTCGTAGGCCTGCTCATTGCGGCAGCTCGAACGGCAGGGTCAGCCCGTCCAGCGTCCGCCGGCACGGGCATGAGGCTTCGGCGTCGCTCTGGTCCCCAGGCAGCATCCCGATCACGGTCCGCAGGACCTGCTTGAGCCGGTCGATGTTGCCGGCGAACACGTGGAACACCTCGGTCTGAGACACCGACGCCGCGCCTTGAACGCCGGCGTCGAGGTCGGTCACCAGGGCCAGCGCGGTGTAGCACATCGCCAGCTCCCGAGCGATCGCCGCCTCGGGCATGCCGGTCATGCCGACCACGGTCCCCCCGGCCTGCTGGTGCCACTGCGACTCGGCGCGGGAGGAGAAGCGGGGGCCGTTGACGACGACGAGCGTGCCGTGTTCTGCCACCTCGAACCCACCGGCGCGCGCGGCCGCCGCGGCGGCGGCCCGCCCGCTCGGACAGTACGGGTCGGCGAACGAGACGTGCACGACCGGCCCGGGCTCGTCATACACGGTGTGTGCCCGCCCCCAGGTGCGGTCGACGACCTGGTCTGGAACGACGAGCGTGCCGGGGCCGCAGTCGGCTACGAGCGAACCGACCGCGCACGGCCCGAGAACCTGGCGGACCCCGACGGAGCGCAGCGCCCAGAGGTTGGCTCGGTAGGGAACCAGGTGTGGAGGCAAGTGGTGGTCGGGGCCATGGCGGGCGACGAAGGCGACCCGCCGGCCGCTGACCTCGGCGATGGTCAGCGGGCCGCTCGGAGCACCGAACGGCGTCTCGACCACGAGCTGTCGCGCGTCGTCCAGCAGCTGGTAGAGGCCTGACCCGCCGATGACCCCGACGGCGGCTCGCGCCGGTGGCTGCGCTGCGGTGGTCACCCGGGGAGACTAGCCGTGCGGCGGCAGGGCCCTCGGCGGTCGCCGCTCACCCTGTGGACAAGTCGAGCACACCGTTGAGGTGGGTGGACGAGGAGCGGCTGGCGTCAGTGTCGCTGCCACCTCTTGCTGCCTGGACTGGTGCGCTATCGGCGCCGCGCAGCTGCGAATCCGTGACGTCACGGGCAGCGCGGCGGGAGGACGCGGGGAGGCAGCCTCGGCTCAGGCGGCGGAGCCGGCCGATTTCGCCGGCGTGGCCTTGCCCGCGCCGTCGCCGTTGCTCCCGCCGCCGGCCTTGCTGCCGCCCGCGCCGTTGCTTCGGCTCGTCGCCTTGCTCCCGTTGCTGGCCTTGTCCGCGGATGCGGCAGCCGGCGAGTCGCCGTTCTTGGCCGGGCTGGGCTCTTTCGGCGAGGTGTCGCCGTTCGCGGCCCGGGAGTCGGTGCGGTAGAAGCCGCTGCCCTTGAAGACGACCCCGACCGCGTTGAACATCTTGCGCAGCCGGCCGCCGCACGCGGGGCAAACCGTCAGCGAGTCGTCGGTGAACGCCTGGACGATGTCGAACCGATGGCTGCACTCGGTGCACGCGTAGGCGTACGTGGGCACGGGTCCTCCAAACGTCACTAGCACTGTGGTAGGTCGAGTGCTAAGTGTACTAGGCCCAGCCGGCCAGCCGCCCGTGTTCGGACACCTGTCGCACCCGGGCCTCCGCGGCCGACTTGATGTCGGCGGTGGCCACGATGAGCAGCTGGTCGTGGCGGCGCAGCACCGTATTCGGCGTGGGCACGAACCCCTTTCCGCCCCGCACGACCAGGGTCACCGCGGCGCCCGGGGGGAGCCGCAGCTCGAACACCTCGACCCCGTGCAGCTTCGAGGACTGGCCGACCTGCATCTGCAGCAGGTCGGCTTGCAGCTCCTCCAACGGTGTCGACTCCACCTCCAAGTGCACCGCCCGGTCGGCGTCGGTCACCCCCAGCCATCGGGCCACCCACGGCAGGGTCGGCCCCTGGATCAGCGTGAAGATCACCACGAGCAGGAACACCAGGTCGAACAGCCAGTCCATGCCCGGGGTTCCGAGCGTGCCCGGCACCGTTGCCAGCACGACTGGCACCGCCCCCCGCAGCCCAGCCCACGACAGGAACAGCTGGTCCGGCAGGGACCGGCGGAACGGCGCCAGCGAGACGAACACCGACAGCGGCCGCGCCACCATCAGCAGCACGAAGCCCAGCACCAGCGCCGGGCCGAGCTGGCGGGGCAGCGCTTCCGGCGAGGCGAGCAGCCCGAGCAGCACGAACAGCCCGATCTGCGCCAGCCACCCCATGGCCTGGGCGAAACCGCGGATCGCCGGGCGGTGCGGCAGACGCAGGTTGCCCAGCACCAGGGCGGCGAGGTAGCAGGCGATGAACCCGCTGGTATGCAGCATGGCTGCGCCCGCGTACGCCAGCACGGTCAGCGTCATCACCGCGATCGAGAACAGTCCGGACGAGGGCGAGCCGACGCGGCGCACGAGCCAGCCACCGCCGAAGCCGACGGCAAGCCCCACCAAGCTCCCGCCGACCAGTTCCAGGACCGCCCTGACCGGCAGCAGCCACCACGGCTGAGGTTGGCTCGCCTGGGTCGCCAGGGCGACCACCACGATGACCACCGGCGCGTCGTTGAACCCCGACTCCGCCTCCAGCAGCCCGGTCAGCCGGCGCGGCAGCCGCACCCGGCGCAGCACCGAGAACACCGCGGCGGCGTCGGTCGAGGCCAGCACCGCCCCGACCAGCAGGGCGGTCGACCAGCCGACGTCCAGGACGACGTGGGCGGCCAGGCCGGCCACGAAGATGGAGACCACGACGCCGACCGTGGACAGCACGGCCGCCGGGGCGATGGCGGAACGGATGCCCTCCCAGGAGGTGGTCAGGCCGCCCTCGGCAAGGATCAGCACGAGCGCGCTGTAGCCGAGCACCTGGGTCAGCTGGGCGTCGTCGAAGGCGATCCGCAGCGGTCCGGCTTCGCCCAGGAACAGCCCGATGCCCAGGTAGATCAACAGCGAGGGCAGCCCCGAGCTGACCGAGAGCCGGACCGCGGCGACCGCGACGAGCAGCACGACGGCGCCGACGAGCAGGGCGAAGTTGAGCTGGGGGAGCGTGAACGTCGACGCCGCGCTCACGTCGTCCTCCTCCCGGCACCTGCAGCAGCCTGCGGCCCACGCTGCAGCCGGGACGAGACGCGCAGAGCGGGGGCAGATCAGCCGGCCTGGCCCGCGGGGTGTCCTAGTCTCGCAGGGTGCCGCGCCGCCACGTCGTACGCCGGGTCCTGCTCGGCGTTGCGGCGCTGGTCGTGGTGTTGCTGGTGGTGGGCACGGTGCTTGCGGTGACTACCGTGCGTCGTTCGTTCCCGCAGACCCAGGGGGAGCTGAGCTTGCCCGGCCTGACCAGCCGGGTCTCGGTCGTGCGGGACGCCCAGGGTGTCCCGCACATCACCGCGGACAACAGCGACGACCTGTTCAAGGCGCAGGGGTTCGTCGCCGCGCAGGACCGCTTCTTCCAGATGGACCTGCGTCGCCATGTCGCCGCCGGCCGGCTGTCCGAGCTGGTCGGGTCCTCCGCGGTCGCCACGGACACGGTCGTCCGGACGCTGGGCTGGCGCCAGGTGGCCGAGCAGGAGCTGCCGACCCTCTCCTCGGCGACGCGGACCTACCTGCAGGCGTATGCCGACGGGGTGAACGCCTACATCGACCAGGCCGGGTCCGCACCGGCCATGGCCCTGGAGTACGCCGTCCTGGGCCGGCAGCTGCCGCTCGCCGAGGTCGAGCCGTGGACCCCGCTGGACTCCCTGACCTGGCTGAAGGCGATCGCCTGGGACCTGCGCAGCGACTACAGCAACGAGCTGACCCGGGCGCGACTTTCCGGCACCGTCACCGAGAAGCGGATCGGCCAGCTGTTCCCGCCCTACCCCACCCAGCAGCACGCCCCGGTCCTGTCCCAGCGCGACTGGCAGCCGACCGGGGCCGTCGCGTCCGGGCCGGGGTCGCCCAGGGCGGCGGCCAGCCCGCTGCCCGCCGCCCTGACCACTACGGCGGCGCACGCGGCATACCGGCGGGTCGACCAGGCGATGCAGGCGCTGCCGGACCTGCTAGGCCAGGGCGACGGCGTGGGCTCGAACTCGTGGGTGGTGAGCGGCGCGCGGTCCAGCACGGGCAAGCCGCTGCTGGCCAACGACCCGCACCTCGGGGTGAGCATCCCGGGCATCTGGTACCAGACCGCGCTGCACTGCCGCACCGTCTCCGACGCCTGCCCGTTCGACGTCACCGGGTTCTCCTTCGCCGGACTGCCCGGCGTCGTGATCGGCCACAACGCCCGGATCGCGTGGGGCTTGACCAACCTTGCCCCCGACGTGACCGACTTCTACCTCGAGCAGGTGGTCGGCGACAGCGTGCTGGTGGACGGCGCGCTGGTCCCGTTGACCACCCGGCAGGAGACCGTCAAGGTGGCCGGTGCCGCGGACGTCCCGATCACGGTGCGCTCCACCAAGCACGGGCCGCTGCTGTCGGACGTGGTCCGCGAGGTCCAGCAGGCCGGGGAGAACGCGCCGGTCGAGGGCCGCAACGAGAGCGGCGAGTATGCCGTGTCGCTCGCCTGGACAGGGCTGGTCCCCGCCCAGACCGCGGACGCGATCTTCGCGCTGGACACGGCGGCCAACTTCACCGAGTTCCGCCAGGCGGCCCGCAAGTTCGCGGCACCCGCGCAGAACCTGGTGTACGCCGACGTGGACGGGCACATCGGCTACCAGGCGCCGGGCATGATTCCGGTCCGGGTCTCCGCCGACCCGGACGCGCCGCCGGGCTACTGGCCTGCCCCGGGGTGGAAGAGCGAGTACGACTGGTCCGGCTACGTGCCGTTCGAGCAGCTGCCGTACGCCTACGACCCGGCCGGCGGGGTCATCGTGGCGGCGAACCAGCCGGTCACCGCCGGCCGTCGCCCGTTCCTGACGACCGAGTGGGACTACGGCTACCGGGCCCAGCGCATCCGCACCCTGCTGGCGGAGTCCCCCAAGGTGACCCCGGAGCGGATGGCGCAGATCCAGCTGGATACGCGCAACGAGTTCGCCCCGACCCTGGTGAAGCTGCTGCTGAAGGTCAACCTCAAGGGCGACCCGTTCATCCGGGAGGCGCAGGACCTGCTCCGCGGCTGGGACTACACCCAACCGACCGGACAGTCGAAGTCCGCTGCCGCCGCGGCATACTTCAACGCCGTCTGGAAGAACCTGCTCGACCTCACGTTCAACGACGAGCTGCCCGCAGGGCTGGACGCCGACGGGGGAGGCCGGTGGATGCAGGCCGTCACCCGGCTGGTGGCAACGCCTAACGACCCCTGGTGGGACAACAAGCTCACCGCGAACGTCACCGAGGACATGACGGAGGTGCTGCGCCAGTCGATGGTGAACGCGCGCCTGGATCTGACCCGCGAGCTGGGCAAGAACCCCGGCATCTGGCAGTGGGGCCGGCTGCACGCGCTGACCTTGCGCAACGCGGCGGTCGGCGGCGACGCAGCTCCCGGGCTGATCTCCATGCTGTTCAACCGGGGGCCGGTGCAACTGCCCGGCGGCAGCTCGATCGTGAACGCCAACGGCTGGGACGCCGCCAAGGGCTACCAGGTCGACTGGGCGCCGACGATGCGGATGGTGGTGGACCTGGGCGATCTGGACCGGTCTCGCTGGGTGACGATGACGGGGACGTCCGGGCACCCGTACGCCGAGCACTACGACGACCAGGTCGGCGCCTGGGCCGCGGGACAGACCTTCGCCTGGCCGTTCACCTTGCAGGCGGTGCAGGCGGCCAAGCGCGACGAGCTGACCCTGGTCCCCGGCCGTCAGCCCGGCTGACCGGTCCGGTGCACCGCGCCGCCGGTGGTGACGACGGCGTCCACCCGCGCGTCGTGCGGCTCGCGCGGAAGCGGCCCCTCCACATACTCCTCGTCGTTGACCACTGCGACGACGGTCGCGGCCGGAGAACGCCGGGCCAGCGCCCGGTCGTAGCTCCCGCCGCCCTGCCCCAGCCGCGTCCCGGCAGTGTCGACCGCCAGCGCCGGGACGATGACCAGGCGGGCGTCGCCGACCGCGTGCACGCCGAGCGCGGCAGACCCCCCGGCGAGCCGCCAGTCCAGGTCCAGGTCCGCCAGCAGCAGCGGGACGACGACTCGGACGCCTCGTGCCAGCAGGGCTTGGACGAGTGCGTCCGTGGGCGGCTCCGTCGGTAGTGCCTCGTAGGCCGCCACCAGCAGGCCCGGGTCGAAGGCGTCCAGCACGGCCGCGGCGACAGCGCGGGCCTCGGCCGCCCGGTCGGCGGTCGCGAGCCGGCGCCGGCGGGCTTCCCGCACCTGCCGCCGCAGTGCCGGCTTGGTCTGGGGCGCGTGGCCGCCCGGGATGCGGGGCACGGTTACGAGTCTGCCGCGTCGGCGGATGCCGAGTGCGCCGGCTCGCACGTGGGACGATGCCTCAGACGCCACCTGTGAGCCCGACGAGGGGAGCTGCCCACGTGTCAGTGCGCAACCGGCTCGCGCTCATCCTCGCCGTCGTCCTGCTGCCGCTGCTGCTCGGCGCCGGGTTCGTCGTGGCGGTGGCGATCCCGGACCGGCTGCAGGTGGAGGCGCACGACCGGCTGCGGCTGGCCGCGGCGAGCGTCGCGGCCCTGCAGGCGCAGGCATGTCTGGGCGCCGGCGACAGCGCCCGGCTGATGGCACTGGCACTGGCCAAGGACGAGCCGGCGTCGTCCGCGCTGAGGAACGGGCTGGCCCGTCGCGGGGGATACGCCGCGCTGCTCCGGGGGTCGCGCACCATCGCCACCTCCGAGGACATCCCCGACGGGCTGGTGCTTGACACCGAGCGGGCCCGGCCCTGCTCGGGGGAGACGGTTACGCCGCCCGCCGTCGCGGGCGTTCCCGCCCTGCAGGACTCCGTGGACGTGCCGTCCGCGTCGGGCCGGGTGCGGGCTGTGGTCGCCCTCCCGCTTGACCGCGCCCAGCTCGGCGCGTGGTGGCGGGGGATCGGCGGGGACCCCGCGGTGGAGCTGGCGCTGGCCTGCCCCGACGGCGGGGCGGTCAGCACCGCGGGCGGCAGCCGGGAGGACCGGCTCACCCGGGCCGCCCGGGCCGCGCTGGCCGGGCAGGCCGTCACCCTCGCCGGTGAGCGGGAGGTCGCCCCTCCAGGTGCCGGCCACCCATGCCTGGTCCTGGCCGCCACCCCCAGGGTCGGCGGGCTCACCAGCGCCTGGGCGACCTGGGGGGTGCTCGGGTTGGCCGCGCTCATCGGTGCCGCCCTGGTGTGGTGGTTGGCCCGTCAGCTGACGCTGCCGGTCATCGCGGTGACCGACGCCGCCGCCCGCGCTGCCGAGGGTGACCTCGCGGTTCGGCTGCCGGCCGACCGCGACGACGAGCTGGGCCGGCTGGCGGCCAGCTTCAACCACATGGCGGCTCAGCTGGACGCCAGGATGCGGGAGCTGCGGGACTCTCGCGACCAACTCGCGGACAACCTCCAACGACTCGGCGACGCGCTCCAGCGCACCCACGACCTGGACGGCCTGCTGGCCACCGTGTGCGCGATCTCGGCCTCCTCCACCGGCAGCATCCGAGCCTCGGCGTGGCTGCTCGAAGGCAACAGCCTGGTATGCCGGGTGGCGTGGCCGGTCGACGAGCTGCGGTCGCGGGCGGGCCGGGTCCCCCGGGCCGGCACCCTGCCCGGGCGGGTGGTGGAGGCCGGCGCACCCGTGCGACTCGCCGCCGGGGACGAGCTCGCGCTCTCGGGTGCCCGCGGCCCGAGCATGGGCTCGCCGCTGCAGCGCGGCGACAGCATGCTCGGCGCGGTGGTGGTCGAGCGGGAGGCGAGCGCCCCGGCATACGAGGATGAGGACGCGGCGACGCTGATGTCGATCACCGGGCCTGCCGGGATCGCGATGGACAACGCGCTGCTGCACCGCAAGGCCCAGCGGATGTCGGTGATCGACCCGCTCACCGGGGTGGGAAACCTGCGGATGCTCACCAACACCCTGGCCGGGGAGGTGGAGCGGGCGCGGCACTTCGGGCGCAGCGTGTCCCTGCTCATCGTGGACCTGGACCACTTCCGCGTGCTGAACGACACCTACGGCCACGCCGCAGGCGACGCGGTGCTGGCCGCGGTGGCGGCGCGGCTGACCGCCAGCGTGCGCAGCGTGGACCGGGTGGCGCGCTACGGCGGGGAGGAGTTCGCGGTCGTCTGCCCCGAGCTGGACCGGCCCGGGGCGCGCGAGCTCGCCGAGCACCTGTGGGCCGCCCTGCGGGACCTGCCGTTCGAGGTCGACGGCCAGACGATCGAGGTGCGGGTCAGCGTCGGCGTGGCCTCCTGGCCGGAGCAGGCCAAGACCTCCACCGAGCTGCTGCGGGCGGCGGATGCGGCGGTGACCCAGGCCAAGCGCTCAGGACGTGACCGAGTGGCGCAGACGGTCGTGGCCTCCCGTTAGTCTGCGCGCATGACTGAGCCCCAGCGGCGCCGGGTGACCAAGGCCGTGATTCCGGCCGCCGGACTCGGCACCAGGTTCCTGCCGGCGACCAAGGCGACGCCGAAGGAGATGCTGCCGGTCGTGGACAAGCCGGCGATCCAGTACGTCGTCGAGGAGGCCACCCGCGCCGGGCTGCGCAACGTGCTGATGATCACCGGGCGCAACAAGACTGCCCTGGAGGACCACTTCGACCGGCACTGGGAGCTGGAGCGCGCGCTGCAGGCCAAGGGGGACGACCTGCGGCTCAAGCGGGTCCGCAAGTCAACCGGCCTCGGAAACGTGCACTACGTCCGCCAGGGCGAGCCGCTCGGCCTGGGCCACGCGGTCCTCTGCGCGGCCGACCACGTCGGCGACGACCCGTTCGCGGTCCTCCTCGGCGACGACCTGATCGACGAACGGGACCACCTGCTGGAGCAGATGATCGAGGTCCGCGAGCAGGTCGGCGGCAGCGTGGTGGCCCTCATGGAGGTTCCTCCGTCCCAGATCAACCTCTACGGCTGCGCGGCCGTGGAGCCGGTGGCCGACGCCGGCGACGTGGTCCGCGTCACCGGGCTGGTGGAGAAGCCCGACCCTGGCTCGGCCCCCAGCAACCTGGCCGTCATCGGCCGCTACCTGCTGGACCCCTCGATCTTCACCACGCTGGCCAACACCCAGCCCGGGCGCGGCGGTGAGATCCAGCTCACCGACGCGTTGCAGGAGCGCGCCGCCGCGCAGACCACCGGTGGCGGGGTGCACGGCGTGATCTTCCGCGGGCGGCGCTACGACACGGGTGACCGGTTGGACTACCTCAAGGCCGTGGTGCGGCTGGCCGTGGGCCACCGCGAGCTGGGGCCGGACTTCCAGGCCTGGCTGGGGGAGTTCGTCGCGGAGTCCGCCCGCGCGTGATCGGGGTCGAGCAGCACCTCTCGCGCATCCTGGCGACGGTGGCGCGGTTGGCGCCGATCGACTTGTCGTTGCTGGACGCCCAGGGGTGCGTCCTGGTCGAGCCGGTCCGCAGCGAGGTCGACCTGCCCGGCTTCACCAACTCGGCAATGGACGGGTATGCCGTGCGCGCGGACTCGGTGCGCGAGGTCCCCGTGGTCCTGCCGGTGGCGGGCGACGTCGCGGCGGGGAACACCTCGGCGCTGTCGCTGGCGCCAGGGCAGACGATGCGGATCATGACCGGAGCCCCGTTGCCGCGCGGGGCGGACGCCGTGGTGCCGGTCGAGCTGACCGACGGCGGAATCGCCAGGGTACGGGTCGACCGCTCGGTGGTGGTAGGCCAGCACGTGCGGGAGGCGGCCACCGACGTCCGGGCCGGGGACCTGCTGCTCGCCGACGGGGTCCGGCTCGGCCCGCGGCAGCTCGCGCTGCTGGCGGCCGCGGGCGTCGGCCGGGTCCGGGTCACGCCGCGCCCCAGGGTCGTGGTCCTGTCCACAGGTGACGAGCTCGTCGAGCCGGGTCGCCGGCCCGGGTTCGGGCAGGTCGTGGACAGCAACGGGCTGATGCTGGCGGCGGCGCTCTCGGCGCTGGGCGCGGTCGCGTTCCGGGTCGGGGGCATTCGCGACGACGCGCGCTCGTTCCTGGACGCCCTCGACCGGCAGCTGATGCGGGCCGACGCGGTGATCACGACCGGCGGGGTGAGCGCCGGGGCCTACGACACGGTCAAGGAGGTGCTCTCCCGGCACGGGACCATGCAGTTCGACAAGGTGGCCATGCAGCCGGGGATGCCGCAGGGCTTCGGCACCGTGCAGCAGCGGCCGGTGTTCACCCTGCCGGGCAACCCGGTGAGCGCGCTGGTGTCGTTCGAGGTGTTCGTGGCACCCGCGCTGCGCGCCATGGCCGGGCGCCCGGTGCACGAGCAGCCCCTGGTCGAAGCCGTCGCGACGCACGGCTGGGCGGCCCCGGCCGGAAAGACCCAGTTCGCCCGCGTGGTGGTCCACCGGGCTGGTGCCGGGCTGGCCGTGGCCCTGGCCGGCGGGCAGGGCTCGCACATCCTCGGCGGCCTGGCCCTGGCCAACGCCCTCGCGGTGGTGCCGGTCGAGGTGACCGAGGTGCGCGCGGGTGACACGCTGCGCTGCCACCTGCTCGAGCCGATCATGGAGTCATGAACGACCGGCTGACCCACGTGCGTGCCGACGGGTCGGCGCACATGGTGGACGTGTCGGCGAAGCCGGTGACCGCCCGGGCGGCGAGCGCCGCCGGGGTGGTGCTGCTGTCGGCCGACGCCGTGGCCGCCCTGCGCGGCGGCAACGTGCCCAAGGGCGACGCCCTCGCCGTCGCCCGGATCGCCGGCATCCAGGCCGCGAAGCGCACTCCGGACCTCGTCCCGTTGTGCCACCCGGTCGGCATCCACGGGGTCGAGGTCGACCTGCAGGTGGTGGACGAGGGCGTGCGGATCGCCGCCACGGTCCGCACCGCGGACCGCACCGGGGTAGAGATGGAGGCGCTGACCGTGGTCAGCGTGGCGGCGCTCGCCCTGATCGACATGGTCAAGGCGGTCGATCGGCACGCCCGGATCACCGACGTCCGGGTGACCGCCAAGTCCGGCGGTCGCTCCGGGGACTGGAGGCAGGCGTGAGGCGGGCGCTTGTGGTCACCTGCTCGACCCGCGCGGCGGCCGGGGCGTATGCCGACCGGTCCGGTCCGGTGGTCGTGGACGCCCTGCGGGCGTGGGGCTTCGAGGTCGGCGAGCCCGTGGTCGTGCCCGACGGCCCGGCGGTGCTGGCGGCGTTGCAGGCTGCCGTGGCCGAGGGGTTCTCCTTGGTGCTGACCACGGGGGGCACGGGGCTGACGCCCACCGACGGGACCGCCGAGGCGACGGCGGCGGTGGCCGACCGACTGGTGCCAGGGATCGCCGAGGCGATCCGGGCCGCTGGGGTGGCCGCCGGGGTGCCGACGGCCATGCTGTCGCGCGGCCTGGCGGCCGTGGCCGGCCGCACCCTGGTCGTCAACCTGCCGGGGTCGACAGGCGGGGTCCGGGACGCGCTCGCCGTTCTGGAGCCCGTCGTGGCGCACGCCATCTCGCAGGTCGCGGGCGGCGACCACACGTGAACGGCCGCTGGCCGGTGACCGTGACGGCTCGCGGCCCGGATGGGCGGACGCTGCTGCTCCGGCCGCTCCGCCGCCGGGACCGCCGCGAGTGGGAGGCGTTGCGGGATACCAACGCGGCCTGGTTGCGCCCGTGGGAGGCCACGGCGCCGGAGCCGGGCGGACTGCCGCTGGGGCACCGGGCCCTGATCCGCTACTACGACCGGGAGGCCTCGGCCGGGCGGCTGGAGCCGTTCGTCATCGAGGTGGGTGGCAGGCTGGTCGGGCAGATGCACCTCTTCGGCATCTCGTGGGGGTCCATGCGGTCCGCGTCGGCCGGCTACTGGGTCGCGGAATCGGTTGCCGGCCAAGGGATTGCGCCGCTCGCGCTGGCCGCTGCCACCGACCACGCCTTCGGCCGGCTGGGACTGCACCGGATGGAGGTGAACATCCGCCCCGAGAACGCCTCCAGCCTGCGCGTCGTCGAGAAGCTGGCCTTCCGGGACGAGGGCGTGCGGCTGCGCTACCTGCACATCGACGGGGCCTGGCGGGACCACCGGACGTTCGCCCTGACCACCGAGGAACTGGCCGGGCAGACGCTGGTGGCCCGCTTGCACCACGCGCAACACCAGCCACATGAGCGACACACCGAGCAGGGTCCACGATAAGGTCCGCCCTCGCGCCTAACGTCATGTCCCGTGCAGCCCAGCAGTCTGATCTTCCTTGCCATCATTGCGATTTGGGCTGTCCCGCTGCTCCAGCACTGGGTGCGGCGCCGGGAGCACCTGGCGACGGCCCGCTCGGTCGACCGATTCTCCGAGGCCATGCGCGTCCTGGAGCGCCGTCACACCCCCACCGAGGGCGCCGAGCCCCGCTCGTACCTGGTCAGCCCGGCGCGCCCGTCCCGTCCGGAGGTCGTCGTGAAGCGTGCCGTCGCCGTAGCCCCCGCCGCCAGCTCTGCGCCGGCGCGAAAGCCTCGCTCCGCAGCGAGGAGACCGGGGGTGCGGCCAACGCCGCTATTCCGGGCGATCGGGACGCTCAACGGCATCACCGCCCGCCGGCTGCGCGCCCTGTCGCTGCTGGCCTGCCTGCTCGCGGTGCCTACGCTGCTGGTGCTGGGTCACCTCGGCCGGCTTCCCTGGTACGCCTCAGGGGTCGCGGGCGGGGCGCTGCTGCTCGACCTGCTGGTGCTGCGTGCCTCCGCGCGCCGGTCACGCGGGGCCAGGCGCGCCCGGGTGACGGCCGCCCGCGCGGCCGCGGTGAGCGCCACGCACGCCCGGACCGGCACCCCGCGTCCGGCCGAGCCTGCGGTCAAGGCCACCGAGGTCGCCACCGCGGAACAGATCGGCTGGCAGCCGGTGCCGGTGCCGCCGCCCACGTACACGCTGAAGGCCAAGGTCGAGCGCCCGGCGCATCGCGAGACCGTCGTCGACGACCTGGACCTCGAGGACACCCAGGAGATGCCGGTGATGGCCGATGACGTCGCCGACCTGGTGGACGCCGAGGAGCTGGACGAGCTGCTGGAGCGCCGCAGCGTCGCCGGGGCCTGAGCCGGCCCTGAGCCCGGCGCGCCCCGGTGAGCCGCCGCCAAGGTGCTAAGGTTTCGGCGGCACTGGGGCTGTGGCGCAGTTGGTAGCGCGTCTCGTTCGCAATGAGAAGGTCAGGGGTTCGAATCCCCTCAGCTCCACCAGACGAAAACCCCGTCCGACCTGCGGAACGCGCAGGAGGGGGCGGGGTTCTCTCTTTGTCATCCGCCTGTCTCCTGCCGATGTGTCCCCCCGGTGTCCCCCGGGGTCGGTTCGGGAGCGGTGGTCGCGCGCCAGAGCATGAGCAGGTTGCTCGCTCCGAAGATGAGCTTCCACTCGTTGCTGACCGCGTCTGTCGGCGTCCTCGGCGGCTGAACTGTCGGGTGGGTCCCAGCGGTGCTTGATACAGCCATCGCCAGCCAACGGGCCAGCGCGCGCCCTGACCTGACACGCCGTCGCGCTGACGGGAACGCATGCTCATGTCGCGTTGAGGACGGGACGTCCGACTTTGCCCGGAACACGGCGCGCGTGCTGAGGAGTCCACCGGACGTAATCTCGCTGAATGGCGCTCCTAACTGGCCGCCCGCAGATTCCGTGTGCGGGACAACAGCAGGTGCGTCCGCCCGACGACGAGTCATCAGGCACCGGCCGGTGCACGTGAAGCGGCCCGGGCCAGACGGGATGTCTGTCCGGGCCGGCCCAGGGGCCCGTCCTGAACGGAACGCGGTGCTGCGCGCGCAGGGGTTACTTCACGTTGAACCCGCCGGGGACAAGCGTGCCGATTGTAAGGCTGCCGTCCGGCTCGGCGTCGACGGTGTTGATCAGCAGGGTGACTTTCTGGCCAACGGTCGGAAGCTCGCCGCCGGAGGTGGCGAGCCCTCCACACCACTGGTCACCGACAGAGTCGGGGGTGATGCAGATCTTCGATCCGTTGGCGTTGACGAGTGCAACCGTTCCTCGCAGGGTCTCCGGGCCTGCGGTTAGGGCACGCCACCCGGCCAAGCCGGCGAGGACGGCAAGGGAGGCAACGGCCGCGGCGAGCGCTCGGACGCGCAGAGAGTTTGGTGCAGCGGTCAGTTGAGTCAGGACCGCACAGATGGGCCACGCCGAGTTCCTCGAGCTGGTCCTGGCCGATGAGGTCAGCCGCCGGGAAGCCACCAGCGCCGACCGACGATCGCGGTCCGCCGGCCTGGATCCCACCATGACGCTGGACCGGTGGGATGACACCGCAAAGGTCCACTACGACCACGCCGTCTGGCACGAGCTGTGCTCGCTGCGGTTCATCGACGGCGGCCACAACGCCGTCATCATGGGCCCGGTCGGGGTCGGCAAGACGTTCCTGGCCACCGCCCTGGGCCACGCCGCTGTCCGGCGCCGCTACAGCGTCCACTTCGAGCGCTGCGACCGGCTCCTCAAACGCCTCCGCGCCAGCCGGCTGGACAACAGCCACGACACCGAGATGCGCAAGCTCCTACGTGTCGACCTACTCATCGTCGACGACTTTGCGCTGCAGAACCTCGACGCCCTGGACACCGCAGACGTCTACGAGCTGATCGTGGAACGACACCGCTGCGCCGCCACGGTCGTGACCTCCAACCGCGAACCGATCGAGTGGCTGGCCCTGATGGCCGACCCGCTGCTCGCACAGTCCGCGATCGACCGGCTCCAGTCCGCCGCCCACGAACTCGTCCTCGACGGCGAGTCCTACCGGCAACGGCAGAAACCAACGATCAGCCCGGCCGACGGCGACACACTTGACCCCCAACCCCCAACCCGACCATCATCACCACGCCGACGCTGATGACCCCGAAGTGGTCCCATCACATTGGCGAAACGGTGGTCCCATCACCCTGGCGAGCGACACATCGGGTCTTACAGGGGGGACCTCAGCAGGGGATGGAGCACGCAATGAGGCGTGGCAGGTTTCTTGTAGCGACCCTTCTATGTTCGTCAAGCCGACAGCGGTGTACTGGCGACTATGTTCGATGCGGCGTTCTCGGCCCTGCTCGCGGCAGTCAGTGCGCGGTGGATCTGACGGGCGAGGTAACGCTTGAGGAGGCGGCGGATCTC
>DASSLY010000034.1:0-20737 GCA_035689185.1 Dermatophilaceae bacterium | reverse complement strand
AGACCCGGCGTCGACCGAGAGCACCGCGAAAGGGCCGAACTGATGAGGACGACGATCGGGCTGGACATCGGCGGGACCAAGATCGCCGGCGCGGTGGTGGACCGGTCCGGCGAGGTCGTGCTGACCGGGCGCAGAGACACTCCGGCGCAGGACTCCCCGGCCATCGCCGCGGCCGCGGCCGAGCTCGTGGCCGAGCTCGCGGCGCGGCTGCCCGCCGGCGACGACGTGGCCGCCGTCGGCGTGGCATGCGCGGGCTTCATCGACAAGACCGGGTCGCACGTGCTGTTCGCGCCGAACCTGGCCTGGCGGGACGAGCCGTTGAAGGACTTGCTGCAGACCACGGTGGGACTGCCGGTCATCATCGAGAACGACGCCAACGCCGCCGCCTGGGGGGAGTTCACCCACGGCAGCGCCAAGGAGGCGACGGACATGGTGCTCGTCACGGTCGGCACCGGCATCGGCGGCGGGGTGGTCATCGACGGCAGGCTGCTGCGCGGCGCGTACGGCATCGCCGCGGAGCTGGGGCACATGCGGGTGGTGCCGGACGGCCACCGGTGCGGATGCGGCAACCGCGGGTGCTGGGAGCAGTACGCCAGCGGCAACGCGCTGGTGCGCGAGGCCCGCGAGCTGGTGGCGTCGGGCAGCCCGCTGGCGGAGCGGCTGTCCCAGCTGTGCGACGGAAAGCCCAAGCTGCTCAAGGGCCAGCACGTGACGCAGGCAGCCGCGGAGGGCGACACGGTCGCGGTCGAGCTGCTCGCCGACCTGGGCCGATGGGTGGGGGAGGGAGCGGCCTCGGTGGCCGCGATCCTCGACCCGGAGCTCATCGTGCTGGGCGGGGGCGTTGCGGCCGCCGGCCCGCTGCTGCTGGAGCCGGCCGAGGCGGCGTTCCACCGGCAGTTGACGGGGCGGGGACACCGGCCGGAGGCCGCGTTTGCGTTGGCGACCCTGGGCAACGACGCCGGGATGATCGGTGCGGCTGACCTCGCCTGGCAGGTGGCAGCGGGGTGAGCCTGGCCATCGGCATCGACATCGGGGGCACGAAGGTCGCCGGCGGCCTCGTGACACCCGCCGGGGAGATCGTGGTCCGGGCACGGCGGGACACCCCGCACCGGTCGAAAAGCCCCGAGGTGGTCGAGGACACCATCGTCGAGGTGGTTCATGAGCTGGCCGGGCAGGCCTCGGGTGAGGTGGGGGCGGTCGGGATCGGCGCGGCCGGGTTCGTCGCCGCCGACCGGGCGACCGTGGTCTTCGCGCCGCACCTGTCCTGGCGGCACGAGCCGCTGCAGGCCGCCCTGGCCAAGCGGGTGACCGCGCCGATCTTCGTGGACAACGACGCCAACGCGGCGGCCTGGGCCGAGTGGAAGTTCGGTGCCGCCCGGGGCGAGACGCACCTGATGATGGTCACTCTCGGGACCGGCATCGGCGGCGGCATCCTGGTCGACGGCGCGCTCCAGCGCGGAAAGTTCGGCATCGCCGGGGAGTTCGGTCACATGCAGGTCGTTCCAGGGGGCCACCGCTGCGAGTGCGGCAACCGTGGCTGCTGGGAGCAGTACGCCAGCGGTAACGCCCTCGTCCGCGAGGCTCGGGCGCTGATGTTCGCCGAGTCCCCGATCGCGCAGGACCTGGTGGAGAAGCTCGACGGTCAGATCGGACGGCTGACCGGACCCGTGATCACCGAGGCCGCTCGCGACGGCGACCGGATGTGCCGGGAGCTGCTCGGCGAGATCGGCCACTGGCTGGGCATCGGCATCGCCAACCTCGCGGCGGCGTTCGACCCGGGCACCTTCGTCATCGGCGGCGGTGTGTCGGCCGCCGGTGACATGCTGCTGGCCCCGGCCCGGCGCACCTTCGCGGCGCAGCTGACCGGCCGCGGGTACCGGCCGGAGGCCTCGATCGTGTCGGCGCAGCTGGGCAACGACGCGGGGCTGATCGGTGCGGCCGACCTGGCCCGGAGCGAGGCGCGGCCCGGATGAGCTGGGTTGTCCGGGTAGCGTCGTACAACCTGCGCGACCTCAAGGACGACGTGGACGCTGCGGTCCGGGTGATCCGGGCGTTGCGGCCGGACGTGCTGTGCCTGCAAGAAGTGCCGCGGCACCCGTTCTCCGGGCACCGGGTCAGCGACATCGCTGCCCGGTCCGGGCTGTTCTGGTCCGGTGGCCATCGCGGCGCCGGCGGCACGACGATCCTCACCTCGATGCGGCTGGACCTGCGCGACTGCGCGCACCACCGGCTCGCCGTCCCCTTCCTGCAACGGCAACGCGGGTATGCCGCCGCGCAGCTCGCGCTGCCCGGCCACCGCTGGTTCACCGCCGTCAGCGTGCACCTGCCGCTCACCCCGGCGCTGCGGGAGGCACACGCCGGCGAGGTGCTGGCCGGGCTCCTGGACGGGCCGCTGGTGCTCGCCGGGGACCTCAACGAGCAGGCCGACGGCGCGGCCTGGCGGGCGATCGCCGGCCTGCTGCGGCCGGTCACCCCGGACCGGCCGACGTTCCCGGCCCGTGCACCCCGCCGCCGCCTGGACGTCGTCTTCGCGACCCCGCACTTCACCGTGGTCGGCGGTGAACAGGTCTCGTTGGCCGAAGCCGACCTGGTCGCGGCGAGCGATCACAGACCGGTCTGGGCCGACCTCGAGCTGGACTGACACGGCGAACTGAGGCGGGGCGGATCCGGGACTGTTCCGGGACTGTTCCGGGACTGGATACTGGCGGGTCGGGCCGCGGCTGCTGGGCCTTGCCGGCGGCCCGTCAGACGCGGGCGCCGTTGTCGTCGTCGTCCTCGTCGCGCCGCGCCGGCAGCCGGGCCACCAGCAGGCCGAAACCGCCGGCAGTCATGGCGACGGCGACCAACAACCACCAGGAGGTGGCGTCGCGGACGAAGACCATCTGCCAGAGCAGCAGCAGCGGTCCGCCGACCAGACCGATCAGGATGGCCCAGAACTGCAGGTCTCCGGCGGGCAGTGGTGCCGGCGGCGGGGGGACGAAGTGCTCCTCCGGCTCGGTGGCCGAGTCGGTGCCCGATGCTCGCCAGGAGAAGACCACCTCGCCGGGAGCGGGAGTCCATGTGGGCACCTGGTCGGTGGGCGCCTGACCCGGCTGCGGTTCCGGGCCCTCCGGCGACGCCGGCCCACGGGGCTGCCCGCGGTCGCCGGGCTGCTCGTCCGGCTGCTCGTGGAACCGCGCCACGATGTCGGCGAACCGGGCATCGACATCTGGTTCCGACGGGCCCTCCCGGCTGGTGGGGTCGCTCATGCCGTCACCCGCTCGATGAAGACCAGGGACTCCTCGAACAGCCGTTGCGCGTCGTTGTCCAGCGGGATCACGTGGTAGCTGTCCTCCACCACGATCTCGGTGACGTCGGTACTGGAGATCCGGGACAGCACCAGCGCTGCGGACGACGCCGGGATGATGTGGTCCTCCACCGACCGCACGAGCAGCAGCGGCTGGGTGATCTCGGGCAGGTCGCGGATGATGGGCCCCCAGGCCCGGACCTGGCTGTGGCCTGCCTTCAACGGGCTCCGGCTGTAGGCGAGCTCGACCGTACCTGGCTTCTTGATGTCGCCGGAGACCGCGCGAAGCGAGCCGACCAGGTGCTTCAACACCGGCAGTACTGCCAGCCGAGGGTCCTCGAACTTGACCGCCGGGTTGACCAGCACGAGCCCGGCGACATGCGGCCCGTGGTTCTGGGCCAGCATGAGGGCCAGCGCGCCGCCCATCGACAGTCCGCATACCACGACCTTGCGGCAGCGCTGGGTCAGCTCGCGGAACGCCAGGTCGACCGTCGCGTACCAGTCCTCGAAGCTGTACCGGTTGAGGTCCTGCCAGGTCGTGCCGTGCCCGGGCAGCCGGGGCAGCCGGACGGTGTACCCCCGCGCCACGAGGAACTCGGCCCAGCCACGCAGGCCCTGCGGCGTGCCGGTGAACCCGTGGCAGAGCAGCACCCCCACGTCGGAGCCGTCGTGACTGAACGGCTCGGCTCCGGGCATGATGGTCACGAGGGGTCCTTCCACGAACGGGCTCCAGCAGATCTTCGCACGCCCCTGCGGGTTCGCGGGTGCCGTAGAGTGCCTGCACCGACCGGGGGCACGCCCTGGCCGGCGGCGGAGGTGACGGTGTTCTACTGGGTGCTCAAGACCGTCATCCTTGGCCCCATCGTCCGGTTGCTGTTTCGTCCCTGGGTCGAGGGCGCCGAGCACATCCCCCCGGAGGGCGCGGCGATCTTCGCCAGCAACCACCTCTCGTTCTCGGACTCGATCTTCCTGCCCCTGGTCGTGCCGCGGCGGATGACGTTCCTGGCGAAGTCCGACTACTTCACCGGGCGGGGGGTCAAGGGCAAGGCCACGGCCGCGTTCTTCAAGGGAGTCGGTCAGCTGCCGGTCGACCGCTCCGGTGGTCGCGCCGGTGAGACGGCGCTGCGGAGCGGGCTGAAGGTGCTGCGGCGGGGGGAGATCCTCGGCATCTACCCGGAGGGCACCCGCTCCCCGGACGGCCGGCTCTACCGTGGCAAGACCGGCGTCGCCCGGATGGCGCTGGAGGGCAGGGTCCCGGTGCTGCCCGTTGCCATGATCGGCACCGACAAGGCTCAGCCGCTGGGCAAGAAGGTCCCCAAGATCATGCGGATCGGAGTGCGCATCGGCAAGCCGCTGGACTTCTCCCGGTACGAGGGGATGGAGGACGACAGGTTCGTCCTGCGGTCGATCACCGACGAGATCATGTACGAACTCATGCTGCTGTCCCACCAGGAGTACGTCGACGTGTATGCCGCGTCGATGAAGGAGCGGCTGCTGGCCGCCGCCCGGGCCAAGGCCATCGAAGTCCAGCACCAGGCCCGGGAGGTGCAGCAGCAGGTCCAGCACCAGGCGCGGGAGGTGCAGCACCAGGCGCGGGAGGTGCAGCGGCAGGCCACCGCCGGGCTGACCGGTGCCGGGCTGCGTCCGCCGGCCGCCGACCGTGACCCCGGGGCGAAGCCCGGCGACGCGGCGGCGAAACCCGACGACGCCGCGAAGCCGGAGGATGTGGCCAAGCGCGACGACGCCGTCAAGCCCGACGACCGCACGGACAGCACCACCGGCGCCGACCCGACCGCCGAGGGCGTCGACTGCCCGGCCGACGGCGCCGCCGGTGCGCAGGGACGGCACCGCGCCGCCAGCTGAGGCCATGGTCGCCGACGCGAGCTCGAGCGCCGTCGAGCCGGCGGCGGTCACCGCGATGTGGCGCGCCATCGACGTGCTGCGCCCGATCACGCTGGCGTACGCGGCATACTCGACGTCCAACCGGATCGAGGACGTCTACCGGCCGTGGGTCGCCTGGGCGATCCTGGCCGTCCTGGCTGCCTGGACCGTGGCCATGTTCGCCTACCGCGCTCGCACCATCAGGGTCGTCGGTGCCGAGCTGGGCCTGGCGTGTGCCGCGATCCTGGCCACCCGGCTCGCCGACACCGCAGCCGAGATCGTGGGCGGCGCCAAGACCGTGCCAGGGGTGTGGCCGGCCGCCGCAGTGGTCTCGTGGGCGGTGTTGAAGGGGTGGAAGGGCGGCATGTTCGCCGCCGCCTGCGTCGGGCTCGCGGACCTGGTCGAGGTGCTGCAGCCCAACGAGAACACGGTGAACAACATCGTCCTGCTCCTGCTGCTCGGCGGCTGCGTCGGCTACTGCGCGGACCTTGCCCGCGGCGGCCACACCGCCCTGACCGAGGCCCTGCGGGTGCAGGCCGAGATCCGGGAGCGAGACCGGCTGGCCCGCACGGTCCACGACGGCGTCCTGCAGACGCTGGCCTACATCCACCGCCGCGGCCAGGACCTCGGCGGGGAGTCGCGCGCACTCGGGGCGATGGCCGGTGACCAGGAGCGGCTGCTGCGCGCCTTGGTCAGCGGCGTGTCCGCGCCGGACCTGCACCAGGCGGTCGGCGGTGAGGTCGACGTGCGCACGGTCCTCAGCCGGTATGCCGTGGGCCGGGTCCACGTCGTGCCGCCGGCCCACCCGGTGCTCGCCGACCGCCGGGTCGCCGACGAGCTCAGCGCGGCCGTGCATGCGGCGCTCGACAACGTCCGCCGGCACGCCGGCGAGGAGGCCTCCGCCTGGCTGCTCATCGAGGACGACGGGTCCGACGTGGTGGTGACCATCCGCGACGACGGCGCCGGGTTCGCCGAAGAGCGCCTCGCCGAGGCAGTGACCTCCGGCAGGATGGGGGTCTCGACCAGCATCAAGGGACGACTGGCCGACCTCGGCGGCAGCGCGACATACGACTCCCGGCCCGGCACCGGAACCAGCGTGCGGCTGCGCGCACCGAAGAAGGGACAGAGGCGCTGATGGGTGGCAAGGCCGAGTCGGACCGTGCGGTGCGGGTCCTCGTGGCCGACGACCACCCGATGTGGCGCGACGCCGTGGCCCGGGACCTGAGCGACGCCGGCTTCGTCGTGGTGGCCACAGCCGACGACGGCCCGGCGGCGGTCCGCCGCACCCTGGCCACCCGTCCGGACGTGCTCGTGCTCGACCTCAACCTCCCGGGCCTGCGCGGTCACGAGGTCTGCTCGGCAATCCTTGCTGCCGGCATCGCCACACACGTGCTCATCCTGTCGGCCAGCGCCGAGCAGCAGGACGTGCTGGAGGCGGTCAAGGCGGGGGCGACGGGTTACCTGCTGAAGTCGTCCGGACGCGAGGAGTTCCTCGACGCGGTCCGGCACACCGCCCGCGGCAAGGCGGTCTTCACCCCGGGGCTGGCCGGCCTGGTGCTGGGGGAGTTCCGCCGGCTGGCCGCCCACCCGGAGGTGACCCGCGGGGCGCAGGTCCCCGAGCTCACCGACCGGGAGACCGAGGTGCTGCGGCTGGTCGCGACCGGGATGTCCTACAAGCAGATCGCGACCCACCTGTTCATCTCCCACCGCACCGTGCAGAACCACGTGCAGAACACGCTCAACAAGCTGCAGCTGCACAACCGGATCGAGCTGGTCCGGTTCGCCATCGCCAAGGGGCTGGACGGGCCCGCGCCGCCCGGCTGAGCAGACCCGACGGCCGGGGTCCGCAGCATCGGTGCGCACGAGCGGGTCACCGGGCGCACGGGCGGCGGTGTGCGTGGCGCTCCGGTGGTGTGCTCGGACGGGTGGCGCGCACGAGCGGCGGTGTGCGTGGCGGTCCGGCGGTGTGCGTGGCGCTCCGCTGGTGTGCTCGGACGGGTAGCGCGCACGAGCGGGTCATCGGGCGCACGGGCGGCGGTGTGCCTGGCGCTCCGCCGGTGTGCTCGGCTCAGGTGGCTTGGCGCAGCTGGTCCAGGACCCGGGCGTCGATGCCGTCCGCCACCAGCCGCATCTCCAGGTTGGCCTCCCCGGCCCAGTCCGACAGCGCCGCCTGCAGGTCGGCCTGGGTGCGGCCCAGCGCCGAAAGCCGCTGCCGCACCTCGGCCTCGAGGTTGCCGCGCAGCCGCAGCACCTCGGTCGGTCGGCCGAAGTACAGGTCCCACAGGTCCAGCACCCGGGCCAGCTCGTTGGTCGCGTCCGGGTGCTCGTCGACCCGGATGTCGGCGAGCACACCGCACCCGTCGTACCCCGCGCCCGGCTGCACCGCATACACCGCCGCCGACTGCCGGCCGCGCCGGTCCCCACCGGCCTGGTCACCGGCGACCAGGGCCGCCATCAGCCGCTGCGGCAGCGGGGCGCCCGCCGCGGCCAGGTACGCCCGTCGCATGTCCAGCACGACCTTCTCCCCGGCCAGGATGTTGCCCTGGATGGCGTACCCGCCGGTGTCGTCCCGGCCGGTCAGCCCGCCGGCCCAGTCCAGGCACTGCGCACCGGTGTAGGACGCCTCGTCGCGGTCGGACACCACCCCCAGCTGCCGGTGCTCCGGTGCCTCGTCGGCGCCGACCAGCTGCCTGGCCGTCTCGTCCGCGGAGCACCCCTGCGCCAGCAGCGCCAGCGCGCGCTGCCGGAAGGACACCCGCGCCATCGCCTGGGTGGCGACGGCGCCGACTCCGGTTCGTGCGTCCGGCACCACGGAGCCCACCGCGATGAACTTGCTGGCCACCGCCACGCCGTAGGCGTCCCCGGCCCGGGCCACGATGGAGAAGGTCACGTCGCCTAGCCAACCACCCCGCATACCGGCCCAGCTGGCCGGCACGATCCGGCCATCGCGACGCGGTGCGTGGGTGGTGGACATTGCCGGTCACGGGCGCAACTACCCTGGACGTCGTGAGCATCCCCGCAGTTGCCGACTCCGGGCTGCATGCGGCCCAGCAGCCGCCTTGGCCGGACCGGGCGGCACTGGACGCCGCGGTCCAGACCCTGGCGACCTACCCGCCGCTGGTGTTCGCAGGCGAGTGCGACGTGCTGCGGGGCCGGCTGGCCGACGCGGCGCGGGGAGAGGTGTTCGTGCTGCAAGGCGGGGACTGCGCCGAGACGTTCGCGGCCGCCACCGCCGACAACATCCGCGACCGGATCAAGACGATCCTGCAGATGGCGGCGGTGCTCACCTACGGCGCGAGCATGCCGGTGGTGAAGGTCGGCCGGATGGCCGGGCAGTACGCCAAGCCGCGCAGCAAGGACACCGAGACCCGCGCCGGGGTGACCCTGCCGGCCTACCGCGGGGACATGGTCAATGACATCGCCTTCGACGCGCAGGCCCGCATCCCGGACCCCAACCGGCTGGTCCGGGCCTACAACGCCAGCTCGGCCACGCTGAACCTGGTCCGGGCCTTCACCACCGGCGGCTTCGCCGACCTGCGCCACGTGCACGACTGGAACCGCGGGTTCGTGGCCAACGCCGCGAACGCCCGGTACGAGCGGCTGGCCCGCGACATCGACAAGGCGATGAAGTTCATGGCCGCCTGCGGCGCCGACTTCGACGCCTTGCGCACGGTGGAGTTCTTCGCCTGTCACGAGGCGTTGCTGCTGGACTACGAACGCCCGCTGACGCGGATCGACTCCCGGACCGGCCAGCCGTATGACGTCGCCGGTCACTTCGTCTGGGTCGGCGACCGGACCCGGGACCTGGACGGCGCGCACATCGACTTCGTCTCAAGGATCCGCAACCCGATCGGGGTCAAGCTGGGTCCCGGCGCCGATCCGGACCACGCGCTGCAGCTCATCGAGCGGCTCGACCCGGAGCGGGAGCCGGGACGACTGACCTTCATCACCCGGATGGGGGCCCGCCAGGTCCGGGACGTGCTGCCGCCGCTGGTAGCCAAGGTGGCGGCGACCGGCGCGCTGGTGACCTGGATCTGCGACCCGATGCACGGCAACACCTACGAGTCGGCCTCGGGCTACAAGACCCGCGACTTCGAGGACATCATCGAGGAGGTGCGCGGCTTCTTCGAGGTACACCGCGAACTCGGCACCGTCCCCGGCGGCATCCACATCGAGCTCACCGGCAACGACGTCACCGAGTGCGTCGGCGGCGCGGAGAAGATCCTCGACGCCGACCTCGGGAACCGGTACGAGACCGCGTGCGACCCGCGGCTGAACCACCAGCAGAGTCTGGAGCTGGCGTTCCTCGTCGCGGAGATGCTCAGCCAGCCGTGACGGCTTCGCAGCAGCCCACCGACCAGCTGCCCCCGGGGCAGCACGAGGTGGCGCAGCTACGCACGAAGCACTATGGCAAGGTGCCCAGGATCGACCTGTCCAGATGGTCACTGAACATCGGGGGCGACACCCTCGACGGCGGGGCCACCATGCTGCGGTGGGAGGACTTCACGGCGCTGCCCCGGGCGGCGGTTCGGGCCGACCACCACTGCGCCGCCGGGTGGTCGGTCACGGACCTGCGCTGGGACGGCGTGGCCGCCCGCACCATCCTGGACCTGGCACCGCCGGCGCCGGAGGTGGGACACGTGCTCGTCTCCGCTGTCTGGGGCTACAGCAGCAGCATCCGGCTGGCGGACCTGGCCTGCGACGACGCCATCTTCGCCACCCACCTGGACGGTCTGCCGCTGACGCCCGAGCACGGCTGGCCGGTCCGGCTGGTGCTGCCGCGCCTCTACGGCTACAAGGGCCCCAAGTGGGTGCAGTCGCTGGAGTACCAGCAGTTCCCCCAGCGCGGCTTCTGGGAGGACCGCGGCTACCATCTGGTCGGCGACGCCTGGCGCGAGGAGCGGTACTCCTACCAGGAGTAGCAGGCTGCGCTGTCAGTCGGGTCCGGTCAGCTGGACCTCCAACGCCGCCGCGACGGCCTCGAACTCCGCCAGGGCGGCGGTGAGGTCTTCGACGATCTCGCGGGCGATGACCTCCGGCGAGGCCAGGTTGTCGACGTCATCCAGGGAGTCGTCCTTGAGCCAGGTAATGTCCAGGTTGGCCTTGTCGCGGGCGACCAGCTCCTCGTAGCCGAAGCAGCGCCAGCGTTCGCCGTCCTCCCGTGAGCTGCGCGGCATACCCGGCTTGTATGCGGTGACGAAGTCGTCGAGGTCCGCACGGCGCAGCGGGTTCTGCTTCAGCGTGAAGTGCGTGTTGGTGCGCAGGTCGTAGACCCACAGTCGGTCGGTCCACGGTGCCTCGGGCCGGGCCGGGCGCTTGTCGAAGAAGAGCACGTTGGCCTTGACGCCCTGGGCGTAGAACAGCCCGGTCGGCAGTCGCAGCATCGTGTGCAGCTCGAACTGGGTGAGCAGCTTGCGGCGGATGGTCTCGCCCGCGCCGCCTTCGAACAGGACGTTGTCCGGCAGCACCACCGCGGCCCGACCGGACGTGTCCAGGATGGTCATGATGTGCTGGACGAAGTTGAGCTGCTTGTTGCTGGTGGTCGCCGCGAAGTCCGGCCGCTCGATCTCGCGGTCCTCGCGCACCTCACGCCCGTCGGCGCCGACCATGGTGAGCGAGGACTTCCGGCCGAACGGCGGGTTGGACAGGACGACCGACCAGCGCTGCCCCGGGTCGGCGATCAGCGAGTCGCGAACGTCAATGAGCGAACTGCCCCTGGCCGTTCCTATGCCGTGCAGCAGCAGGTTCATCGCGGCCAGCCGGGCGGTGCCGTCGACCAGCTCATAGCCCCGGACGAACTTGTCACGGAGATGGTCGCGCTCGGTCGGGGTCATCGACGCCGCGCCGCGGGCGGCGTGCTCGTGGGCGACGAGCAGGAAACCGCCGGTCCCGCAGGCCGGGTCGACGACGGTGTCCGCCACGGTCGGCTGTATGACGTCGACGATCGCCTGGATCAGTGGCCGGGGGGTGAAGTACTGGCCGGCGCCGGACTTGACGTCTTCGGCGCCCTTGGAGAGCAGCTCCTCGTAGGCGTCGCCCTTGATGTCGGTGCCGGCCTGGGACCAGTGCTCCTGGTCGATCAGGTCGACGACCAGCCGCCGCAGCTTGGCTGGGTCCTGGATGCGGTTCTGCGCCTTGCGGAAGATGGTGCCGACGACTCCGGGCTGGCGGGCCAGGCCGAGCAGGATCCGCGTGTACTCGACCTCCAAGCTCACGCCCGTCGCGTCCAGCAGCCGTTGCCACGAGTACTCCTCGGGCAGGATCTGCTCGCGGCCGAGCCTGCGCGTCGCGCGCTCGTGGGCCATCTTGAGGAAGAGCAGGTAGGTCAGCTGCTCGGTGTACTCGATCGTGCCGACACCGTCGTCGCGCAGGATGTTGCAGTACGACCACAGCTTGTCGACCAGCCGCCGGGCGTCGCTCACCGCCGCAGTGTGCCAGACAGGCCGTTCCGTCCGCCGTCCAACATAGGTCTGATGATGTATCCACATGGAGCAGTCTCCCCGGCAAAATGTAAGCCAGGGCCGGGTAGCGTTACGTTTGTGGATCCGACCCGGTACGGAGCGTCCAGCGCGGGGCGCCTCGTCCCCATCTTCGGGACGGACCCACGTCGCGGGCCCTGGGAGCATGTCGCTTTCGTTCCGGACCCTCTGCCAGACAGTATGCCGCCACTGAGCCCGTCGACATTCCTCGCCGTAGGTGGTGCGCGTGCTGCGCTGGCGGCACTGGACGCCACCGCCCAACAGCTGACCAACCCCACGCTGTTCCGCCAACCCGCGCTCCGACGTGAAGCGCAGAGCACGTCGGCCCTGGAAGGAACCTACGTTCCGCTACAAGAGGTCTTGACGGCCGACGAGCGCACGCCGGCAACGCCCGAGCTCCTCGAGGTCTTCAACTACGTCGCGGCTGCCGAGCATGCCTTCGCTTGGTTGGCGTCAGGCCGACCCCTGACCGTCGGGCTCATCTGTGACATCCAGGCCCGCCTGGTCCGCGGCACCAGCTCCGACACAAGATCCGCAGGGCAGGTCCGTGACGTTCAAGTCGTCCTGGGCAGCCATCCCGGGGAGCCGGTCACCATGGCCCGCTTCATCCCGCAGCCCCCAGGCGATGACCTGTGGCGGGCCCTCGTGGAGGTGCTGGACTGGGTGGCTGCCCCGACGACGGCCTCCACATTTGACCCGGTGGTCGCTGCTGCGATGGCGCACTACCAGTTCGAGACGATCCACCCGTTCAACGACGGCAACGGCCGCATCGGGCGGCTCTTGGTCGTCCTGCAGCTGCACCAGCTCGGCGTGCTGACCGAACCGACCTTGACCGTATCGCCGTGGTTCGAGGCCCGGCGTCAGGCGTACTACGACCGCCTCACGAATGTGAGTGCTGATTCGGCCTGGAACGAGTGGGTCCGGTTCTTCGCGGAGGGGCTGCACGAGTCAGCCGTGGCGACGCGCGCGCAGATGCTGGCGTTGGTCGAGGTGCAGGGCGACCTCAAGCAGATCGTGCGAGCTTCCAAGCTGCGAGCGGATACTGCTCACGCCGTGATCGACTTTGCCGTCGCAAACCTGGAGTTCAGCGTTGTCGACGTCCAGCAGGCGATCGGGGTCACCTACCCCAGGGCCAACAAGCTGATCGGCGACCTGGTTGATCTCGGCGTGCTGCGCCAGCTTCGTTTTGAGAGTCGTTACGCGCGGCGCTTCTACGCCCCCCGCGTCATCGATGTGATTACGGGTCAGGCGGCTTCACAATGAAGAGGTCGCAACAGCCTTCGAGGAGTTCTCGCAGCAGTCGCTGCGACCCATCGGTCGGCGGTGTGTTCCTTGGCTCCCAAAGCGTCTCCGCGACGACGAGCATCCGCCGTCAGCTGGGCGTAACGCTGGATGACTGCTTCATCGGCCGGAACAGTGGCGGTGTTATCCAGCTGGGCTATTATCGAAGTTCGTCGCGGCTCGCCGAGATCACGGATGATAACCCAGGCCAGCACTTCTGCCCGCGTCTGGAAGGCGATGGCTACCGTCCTGCCCCGGAGCAGCGTCTGCCACTTCGCCAGTTCCGGGTGCGCTCGGCCTTTCATCGCGAAGAGATGGCTCCCCACATCGGTGTCGAGCACCACCACGCTGCCAGACATCTCTGTCGATCAGCCCTTGAGGAACGTCATGAAGTCGGCAAACTCCTCGTCGGTCAGCTCAACGCCATCGCCAAAGGACGGGCCCGGTTTGGACAACTCGGCGGTCAGATCGTCGCTGTCGCGGGCAAACCAGGTGCTGGGCAAGGACTCCGGCGTGATCGACGGCGCAATCACACCCTTGAGCTGCCCGTCATTCCCGAGGCTGCCGGTCCCGATCGCGCGAACTCGCTGGTTGATCAAGTGAGCGACGGTCGAGGGCTCGGGGACGTCTTCCAGCGCGATCCGGTGGCCGACGTCGTCGGCGATGCGGAAGCGCCCGCTCCGCATGTCGACAGCTTCCAGCCGCCCTGCGACGACAACCGAGGTTGGCTCACGAGCACCGAGGGTGCTCGCCCAGACCTGCCGCTCCAGAGTGGTCGTCATCACGCGCCGAGCGCTCGATCCTGCCCGCGTCATCAAGAACCTCAGGTGCGGCAACTTTGAGGGCGGCCACGATCTTGCCCGCGCTCTCCGCAATGAGGTCGGTGGCCCAGGCCGGGCGAGAGTTGGAGCCGATGCCCAGGAGGACCTCCCAGAACCCGTCGTCAATCTCCCTCGCCTCGGCCAGCTCGAGATCGAGTAGGTCAGCACGCCCGCGTGCGAAATGCAGGCGCGTGCTCCCCTCCGCGAGACCCGACAGCCGCATCTCGGTCAACGCCTCGACGTTTCGATCGGTGCGTCCTGGTCCGGCTCGGTGGACCAGGTGCCGACCGAGCCGCAGGCTGAGCTCCTGCAGTCCCTCCGCCAGCGCGGTGAGATCGGACAGTCGCACCTGACCGTCGGGCGCGCTTGCGCCGACCAGTCTCAGCTCGGACTCGTACGTCGTCGTCATCACCTCCCAGGCTCGTACACTCGTCGCCAGTCTGTCAGGGCCTGCTGACATCCGCCCGCGCCTCCCCCGCACGCTGGGGCGCTCAACGCCGACGCTCAACTCGACGGGGTATATGGTCTCCAGCTCGTTGAACACGCACTTACAGGCTGTCGAAGAAGTCCTCGTCGAGGCGGTAGAGGGTGACGGTCTGCTCGGCCTGCACGCCGACGCCGTAGGCCACGAGCAGCTGGGCAAGGCGCGTGCCGTCTATCAGCTCGATGCGGGCGTTGATCCGCTCCGCCTCCTGCACGGCGCCAGCGGAGAAGCGCGACGTCGTGATGAACACGCCCCGGTCGCCCTGCTTGCCCAGGAGCGCCCCGGCGAACTCGTGGATCCGCGGCCGGTCGATCGTGCGATCCTTCCCGTACCGCTTGGCCTGCACGTAGATCCGGTCCAACCCGAGCGGGTCCTGACTGATGATGCCGTCGATGCCGGCGTCACCCGACGCGCTGGTCCGCTCGACCGAGCCGGCTCTGCCATAGCCCATGGCCTCCAGCAGCCGGATCACCAGGTCCTCGAAGCCGGTTGGCGACAGCATGAGGGCGCCCCGCAGCACGTCGCCTTCGACCGCCGCCCTGTTAGTCGCGACTGCCCGCTCGACCAGGTCGTTCGGCGTGGCCTCCGGCGTCGCCTCGGCCGAGGGTTGGTCGGCCGCCTGCGGCGCCTGGGCACGGGACCGGTCCCGGAACTCCAGGTATGCCGGGTAGGCCTCCAACGTGCGCATGTCGATCCGCACCGGGTTGGCGGCCAGTGCCGCGCGCCCCTCGTCGGTGATGGCGACCTGGCCGCGGCTGGGCCGCGAGGCCAGACCGGCCTGGACCAGGTAGCTCAGGGACCAGCCCACCCTGTTGTCCACCGTCCGCTGCCGGCCGCTCGGCAGCTGCTCCGCTCGCTCCGCCTCGGTGAGGTGGAACTCCGCGGCCATCGCCTCCCTCACGTCCCGGGTGCGGTGGACCTGCCCGTCGCCAGCCCGTCGCCCAAGGTGGGCGAGAACGGGCCGCATCAGCGTCTGGAAGTCGGGGATCGTCACTGCGCCAGCTCCTCGATGACCTCCTGATCGGTATGCCGCCCGGTCAACTTCCCCGCGAACGCCGCCGCCAAAACCGCCGCGCGAAGTGCCTGCCCCTTGAGGCTGTTTACCGCAACTGCGTCCAGCAACCGATTCTGGAAGCGCGAGTACTCTTCAAAGGAAGCTACCGCCTCTTGTTGACTTGCGAGGTCCGGTAAGGGAATCGCGACCCGGCCCAACTTGGCGAGACTTAGATTGTACTGACCAGCGCTGGAGGCAGCGAGGGTTTCCAGATCCGATCGGATCGACGGGGATTCCAACGCCAAACTAACCCACTCCGGCAATACACGCTTACCGTCGAAGCGGTAACGAATGAGATAGGAGGCATAGGCGGCGTCGAGGTCTCTCTCCGCAACGGCCGAACGCCCAATGAGATCCTTGCTCCCGTTGGTGCGAACAATGAGGACATCTCCCTGACGGACGTCGAAGGTTGAGAGGTCCTGGTCCGTCGCTGCCCGCTTGAGATCCTTCATGACAAGCCTGCCATCTCTTACATTCGGGATCCTGAGGACAACTGGCCCGATGCCGCCATAGGAGCACTTGGTCGACGTGCCGTACCCCGACGCGATTGCGAGCTCTGCGATCTTCACCGGAGGCCCAACTCCGAGGCGATGCAGGTATGATCTTCTCAACGCCTGGACCTGGTCCTGGACGCTGCGACCGTATCCGGTCGCGGCGTCGAGGCGGGAGAGGTGGTCTTCGAGGATGTCGACAATCCGCCGCTGGGTATGCAGATCGGGTAACGAAAGCGGTATCCGCTTCATCGCCGACTGAGTTAGTTTCAGACGTGTCGTGCCGTTCGCGAAGCCGCGATAGTCGACATGGTTGAGTTGATAGCACAAGAAACGACGGTCAATCGACGACGCCGGGCGCAACACGTGCGCATGGTTGTTGACCCAACTGGGTCCGTGAATAAGATAAGCCTTGGGTTTGAATGGGTCGAAGAACTGGACACCATCCTCGCCCAGCAGGACCAAGGGCTCATTGAACAGGGCCTCGTCGATCGTTCCTACTTGACCCGAGGCCCCGTAATAAGGAGTATCACCGACCCTCTCGGCTCGTTCTCTGGCGCTGACCGGTACGCGAACATGGTCCAGCACATCGACGACGGCGTGGAGAGGGACAATCGGCCAAGGCGAGCTGCTTTTCACGCCGCTCACTCAAGACCCAGCTCGTCGAGCAGGATCGTTGCTCGCTCGTCACCCGGCTCCGCCGGTGGGCCGAACCAGCGGGGTGGCGGTGTGGTCCTCATGCGGCCTCGTAGGCGAGGCCCAGGTCGACCGCGGCGGCGCGGAGCGGCTTGTCGCGCGTCCACAGCCGGCATCCGTTCGTGAGCCTGGCCGACGCCAGCAGGTGGGCGTCGACGATGGACAGGCCGCGACCGTGCAGCCGCGACTGCTCGACCAGGTGCAGGACCTCCTCGTGCTCGGCCTGAACGACAACGAGCAGGGCACGCAACAGGTCCAGCACGGTCTGCCGCTCGCGCAGCGAGCCAAGGGCGAGCTCGCCGACGACCAGGGGGTGCACGCCGATGGCATTGCGCTCCAGCTGCGCCGACAGCGCTGGCACGCCGCGACGGAGGTGGTCGACCCAGACCGAGGTGTCGACGAGGATCATGAGGCAGGACGTCGTCGCCGTGCGGCTCTCGCGTGGGGGTCGCTGGCCCCGAGGCGAGCCAGCCGCCGGGCGCTCTCCTGCGCGATGAGCGCCTCCAACGATGCCCGCAGCAGGGCTGAGCGCTCGCGGATGCCGGAAAGGTCCGACGCACGGGTGAGGAGCGCCTCGTCGAGAGTCACGGTCGTGCGCACGGCGCCTCCAGAGCCGGTGCTCGAACCCTTCGAGCACTCCCCGGCGCATCATACGATGACCTGCCTGATGCAAGCACGGTCATGCGGTGAGCTCGTCGTTCAGCTCCTCCAGCAGGGCCGCCGTTCGTTCGTCGCCCAGGTCGCGGACCGCGCCGTCGAGGCCGCCCTTCTCCGTGAACGGAGCGTTGTCCAGGTCCTGCTCGGTGATCCCGGCGGAGGCGGCGATCACCTCCACCATGCGGTCCAACCACCAGCGTTCCAAGGGTGACCACGTGGTGCCGGACTGTTCCTGCTGAGCCAGCCAGGCGGCATACCGCTCTTGCACTCGCGCGGCATAGGGAACCAGCTGTTCGTCGACGCCGACGGTGTACCGCAGGAGCGAGACCAGGTCGGTGAGCGTGCGTCGCTGGCCGTGGCGCACGCCGCCGTGGTCCACGACCTCGTAGGCGTGCCAGATCAGGTCCGGTGTCCAGTTGTGCGGCGGCCGGGCGATCCTGTCGGCGAGGTCCAAGACGTCGGCGAAGGCGATCCGGCGCTCTCGCGCCTCCCCGAGCAGCTGTAGAGCCGTGATCTCGCTCCGGTGCTCCTCCAGGTACGCCCGCCACGACTCGACGATCGACCGCGCCCGGTCGGTGTCCACGACCCCTGAGGCCTCAACGAGCACGTCGACGGTGACCTCGTCGACCACCCGGTCGTACGTCGCCCGCAGCTCCAGGATGCGGCTGCGCAGCCCCGGGTTGGCCGCCAGCGGCCGGACAGCCGCGTCCAGCAGCTGCTGCCGGACCGCCTCGGGATCAGCAGCGGCCTCGGCCGCCCGGGCCTGGACATCCGGGTCGACCGCGTCGACCAGACCACGAACCAGGTCGCGCACCGGGGCACCGGCGACGCGGTCCAGCTCGGCCCGCTCGTTGTCGGTCAGCGCGAGCTCGAGCTTGGCCAGCCGGGATGCGAGCGTCGCGGTCTCGTCCTCGGTCAGCGACAGCGCCGCCGCCTTGTCGAGCAGCTTCTTCAAGGGCACCGCTCGGTCCCGGTTGAGCGGCGGCTCCACGAACGGGTGCTCGGTGACCCCTACGGCGTCCACGATGACGAACCGCGTCTTGGCCGGCGCGTCCGGGGTTACCGCCTGGAAGTCGGTCGGGGTGATCGTCCGCGCTCCGCGGCCCTTCATCTGCTCGAAGTACTGCGCGGACCGTACGTCGCGCATGAACATCACACACTCCAGCGGTTTCACGTCGGTGCCGGTGGCGATCATGTCGACGGTCACCGCGATCCGCAGCGTCGGCGAGTTGCGCAACGCGCGCAACTGACCCCGCGGGTCGTCAGCGGTGTAGGTGATTCTGGCGACGAAGTCGTTGCCCTTCCCGAACACCTCGCGCACCGTGCTGACAATCTCCTCGGCGTGCGCGTCGTTCTTGGCGAAGATGAGCGTCTTGGGCACCGTCGAGCGGCCGGGGAAGATCTCGGTGAACAGCCGGTCCCGGAAGGTCTCCAGCACCAGCCGGATCTGGCTCTTGCTGGTGACAGCCCGGTCGAGCTGGCGATGCGTGTACTCGAAGTCCTCCTCCAGCTCCACCAGCCGCTGCACCCGTGTCCGCCGGTCCACCTTGGGCACGATCGTGCCCGCCTCGATGGCGCCGCCGCGCTCGCTGACCTCGGTGCGGATCCGGTACAGGTCGAAGTCGACGTTGACCCGGTCGGCCACCGACTGCGGGTAGGTGTACTCCGAGACCAGGTTCTGCCGGAAGAACGCGAACGTCTGTTTGCCCGGCGTCGCGGTCAGGCCGATCACGTGCGCGTCGAAGTATTCCAGCACCCCGCGCCAGACGCCGTAGATCGACCGATGCGCCTCGTCCACGATGACCAGGTCGAAGCTCTCCGGCGGTAGGTCCGGGCTGTAGGACACCGCGACCGGAGCCTCGGGGACGAAGTCGTCCAGGTTGGGGTCGTCGACGTTGCTGACCTGCTCGCCGCTCAGCCCCTGGTAGACCCGCTGGATGGTGGAGACCACCACCTGGCTGGAGCCGAGCATCCCCGCCGACGTGAGCTTGTCGACGGCATACACCTCGGTGAACCGACGCCCGTCGTCCGGCGCGCGGTAGTTCTGGAACTCCCCGAGCGTCTGGTCGGCCAGATTGTTCCGGTCGACGAGGAAGAGGATTCGGTGGAACCCGCCGGACTTCAGCAGCCGGTATGCCGCGGTGACCGCGGTGAACGTCTTGCCGGCACCCGTCGCCATCTGCACCAGCGACCGGTCGAACCGTTGCTCGGCAAGGCTGCGTTCGATCCCCTCGATCGCGATGATCTGCGCCGGGCGCAGCGGTGCCGTCGCCAGCTCGGGCAGGTGCCGCACCTTTGCCCGCCAGGTCGGGTATGCCGGGTCGGCGGCCGCGTCGCGAAGCAACCGTGCGAGCGTGGCCGGCTTGGGGATGTTGAAGACCCGCCGCGCCCGCGCTTCCGGGTCCAGGCCGTTGGTGAAGTGTGTTTCCGTGCCGCTCGCCTCGAAGGCGAACGGCAGCCGACCCTGGACCGTGAGCGCCTTCAGGCGGACCTCGGCACGTAACCCCTCGGCATACATCGCCGACTGCCACTCGACGCCCGACAACGTGGCCCCCATGGGCTTGGCCTCGATCACGCCGACCGCGTGCTGTTCGACGTACAGCAGGTAGTCCGCACGGCCGTGGCCGGCTTTCATCACCACCTCCCGGCAGGCGACCCCGGCGGCGGAGAGGTTGAGCTGCGACCTGTCCTGGACGGACCACCCGGCCTGGGTGAGCTGCTGGTCGATGAGGACCCGGGCGCGCTGCTCGGCGGTCAGCGGCGAGCCGTCGTCGGTCCCCATGCCGGACAGCGTAAGGGCGGCCCGGCACCGGCAGGCCCGGTTCGGGCCTACTCGCAGAGCACGCGGTCGGCGAAGCCGCGCGGGTCCTGGTGCGGCCAGCTGTGGCTGCCGCGGACCATGCTGAGCCGGGCACCAAACACCGGGTGCACCATCGGCCCGGGCGGCACCACGGTGTCCCGGTCGGCGAGGACCAGGTGCACCGGCACGTTGTGGCGCTTGGCGGCGGCGAGCTCGGCGGTGAGGTCGGCCCGGCGAGCGGCGAGCCCGGTGGCGGCCAGGGTCAACGGGCTGCGGCGGGCGGCAGGGGCGAACGAGCGGACGAAGCCGGTCAGGCCCGCCGTGCCGCCGTCGGTGAGGAAGGTGCGGACCAGGTGCGGCCACGGCGTCGGACCCTGCCCCGCGCCGCCGATCGGGCAGACCGCGGTGACCCGGTCGACCAGGTCCGGCCGGGTGGCGGCCACGGAGAGCGCGATCCCGCCGCCGAACGAGTGACCGACCACGTGCACCGGGCCGTCGTATGCCGCCTGCTCCAGTGCCGCCGCAACCCGCCTGGCGTGGTCGGTGAGTCCGCAGGCCCGCACCGGCAACGGGGTGGACCCGGAATATCCGGGCAGGGCGTAGGCGTCCACCCGGGCGCCCCGGATGGCTATCAGCTGCAGGCTGGTGCGGTAGCCGGCGTGGGACATTCCCCAGCCGTGCAGGAACACCACCTGCGGCTGGCCCGGCTCGAGGTGGTGCGGGAGGTAGCGCTCGACCTCGACCCGGGCGCCGTGGGTCCACAGCCGCAGCCGCGTGACGGCGGCCAGGTGCGTGACGGTGGCGTCG
>DASSLY010000033.1:0-94993 GCA_035689185.1 Dermatophilaceae bacterium | reverse complement strand
GCACGCCTGCCCACGGCAGGCAAGCGCACCCGACCTCGCCACCACCTCACACCCCCCTCCGATCCGCGCCCGCCGCCGACCCGCCGACCCGCCGACCCGTCTCCGGGCCGCCCGGGACGTGCTGGCCAGTCCGGGCGAGGGATCGAGAGGTCTGTCGGTGCGCCGTGACAGGCTTGCCCCACCATGACCAAGGACGTGCTCGACCGCTTCTCCCCGGCCACCCGCGAGTGGTTCCGGAGCACGTTCGCGCACCCGACCGCGGCCCAGCAGGGCGCCTGGGAGGCGATCAGCACCGGGCGGCACACCCTGGTGGTCGCCCCCACCGGGTCCGGCAAGACGCTCTCGGCGTTCCTGTGGGCGCTGGACCGACTGGCCGCCGCGCCGCCGCCGGCCGAGCCGTTGGGCCGCTGCCGGGTGCTCTACGTCTCGCCGATGAAGGCGCTGGCGGTGGACGTGGAGCGCAACCTGCGCTCCCCACTGGTCGGGATCGGGCACGCGGCGCACCGGTTGGGGCTGCCGGCCCCGGTGGTGAGCGTTGCCGTCCGCTCCGGTGACACGACCGCCGCGGACCGGCGGCTGTTCGCCCGCGCGCCAGCCGACGTGCTCATCACCACCCCGGAGTCGTTGTTCTTGCTGTTGACCTCCCGGGCTCGGGAGGCCCTGGCCGGGATCGAGACGGTGATCCTGGACGAGGTGCACGCGGTCGCCGGCACCAAGCGCGGCGCCCACCTGGCCCTGTCGCTGGAGCGGCTGGACGCCCTGCTGCCGGCTCCGGCGCAGCGGGTAGGGCTGTCCGCGACCGTGCGCCCGGTGCAGGAGGTGGCCCGCTTCCTCGCCGGCGGCCGCCCGGTCAGCGTGGTCCAGCCGCCGTCCACCAAGGAGTGGGACCTGCAGGTGGTGGTGCCGGTGGCCGACCTGGCGGCGCTCGGTGAGGTGACCGGCGACCTGTCCGGCCCGGCGGCAGGCGCGGAGCGGCGCACGTCCATCTGGCCCCACGTCGAGGAGCGCATCGTCGACCTGGTCGCCGAGCACCGCTCCACCCTGGTGTTCGCCAACTCACGCCGGCTGGCCGAGCGGCTCACCTCCCGGCTGAACGAGATCTGGGACGAGCGGACGGGCGGCGATCCGGTCGAGGCGGACACGCCGGCCACCCCGCATACCAGCAGGACACCCGCCCAGGTGATGGCGCAGAGCGGGCAGGGCGGCGCGGCGCCTGCCGTGCTGGCCCGGGCTCACCACGGCTCGGTGAGCAAGGAGCAGCGGGCCCAGATCGAGGACGACCTCAAGGCGGGACGGCTGCCGGCGGTGGTCGCGACGAGCTCGCTGGAGCTGGGCATCGACATGGGCGCGGTCGATCTGGTGGTCCAGGTGGAGTCGCCGCCGAGCGTGGCCAGCGGGCTGCAACGGGTCGGGCGGGCCGGACATCAGGTGGGGGCGGTGTCGCGCGGGGTGCTGTTCCCGAAGTTCCGCGGCGACCTGGTGCAGACCGCGGTCGTGGTGGAGCGGATGCGGGCCGGCCAGATCGAGTCGCTGCGGGTCCCGGCCAACCCGCTGGACGTGCTCGCCCAGCAGATCGTGGCCATGTGCGCGCTCGACGACTGGACGGTGGGGGAGCTGGAGGCGCTGGTCCGGCGGGCGACCCCGTTCGCGTCGCTGCCCCGCTCCATCCTGGAGTCGGTGCTGGACATGCTGTCCGGGCGCTACCCCAGCGACGAGTTCGCAGAACTGCGGCCGCGGCTGGTCTGGGACCGGGTCACGGCCACGCTGACCGGACGCCCGGGGGCGCAGCGGCTGGCGGTCACCAGCGGCGGCACCATCCCCGACCGCGGCCTGTATGCCGTGTTCCTCGCCACCGGCGATGGCGCGGGGCGGCGGGTCGGCGAGCTGGACGAGGAGATGGTGTACGAGTCTCGAGTCGGCGACGTGTTCACGCTGGGGACCTCGACCTGGCGCATCGAGGACATCACCCACGACCGGGTGCTGGTCTCCCCCGCGCCCGGGGTGCCCGGGCGGCTGCCGTTCTGGAAGGGCGACTCGATCGGCCGGCCGGCGGAGCTGGGCCGAGCCGTCGGAGCGTTCGTCCGGGAACTGGTCGGGCTGTCCGCCGCGCAGGCCCGCCGGCGGGTGCTCGCAGCCGGACTGGACCCGTGGGCGGCGGACAACCTGCTCGCCTACCTCACCGAACAGCGGGAGGCGACCCGGCACGTCCCGGACGACCGGACGCTGGTGGTGGAGCGGTTCCGGGACGAGCTCGGCGACTGGCGGCTGGCCATCCACTCCCCGTTCGGGGCGCCCGTGCACGCACCATGGGCGCTGTGCATCGCGGCCCGGATGCGCGAGCGGTTCGGGGTCGAGGTGCAGGCGCTGCACGGCGACGACGGGATCGTGCTGCGGCTGCCGGACGTCGAGCTGGACGACGGGTCGGATCGGGGTGGACTCGCCTGGGACGACGTCCTCGCCACGGTCACGCTGGACGCCGCGGACGTGCACGACCTGGTCACCGCCGAGATCGGCGGGTCGGCACTGTTCGCCTCCCGGTTCCGCGAGTGCGCGGCCAGGGCGCTACTGCTGCCGCGCCGGCGGCCGGACCGGCGGCAGGCACTGTGGCAGCAGCGGCAGCGTTCCGCCCAGCTGTTGGCGGTGGCCAGCAGGTTCGCCTCGTTCCCGATCGTCCTGGAGACGGTGCGCGAGTGCGTGCAGGACGTCTTCGACGTGCCCGGCCTGACCGAGCTGATGGGCTCGGTGTCCTCCCGGGCGGTGCGTGTGGTGCAGGTCGAGACCCGTACCCCGTCGCCCTTCGCCCGCAGCCTGATGTTCGGCTACGTCGCGCAGTTCCTGTATGAAGGCGACTCGCCCCTGGCCGAGCGGCGGGCCGCCGCGCTGTCGCTGGACCCGACCCTGCTCGCCGAGCTGCTCGGCCGGGGTGAGGGCGCCTCGCTGCGCGACCTGCTCGACCCGGCCGCCGTCGCGCGGACCGAGGCCGAACTGCAACGGCTGGTGCCCGAGCGGGCGGCCCGTTCGGCAGAGGACGTGGCCGACCTGCTGCGGGTGCTCGGGGCGTTGCCGCACGCCGCGGTCCTGGCCCGCTGCGTCCCGGACACCCCGGCGGCCACCGTGTCCGGCTGGCTGGTGGACCTGGAAGGCGACCGGCGGCTGATCCGGGTGCGCGTGGCCGGGCAGGAGCGATGGGCCGCGGTCGAGGACGCCGGCCGGCTGCGCGACGCGCTGGGATGCGCGCTGCCCGTAGGCGTTCCCGACGCGTTCCTCCAGTCCGGCACCGACCCGCTGGCCGAACTGCTGTCCCGCTACGCCCGCACCCACGGCCCGTTCACCGCCCATGACGTCGCGAGCTGGTACGGCATCGGCTCTGCGGTGGCCACCGACGGGTTGCGCCGGCTGGTCGGCGCCGGCCGATTGGTCGAGGGCGAGCTGCGTCCGGTCGAGCTGGGCGGCGGCGCCCACGGGCTGGACTTCTGCGACGCAGAGGTGCTGCGCACGCTGCGGCGTCGCTCGCTGGCGGCGCTGCGGTCCGAGGTGGAGCCGGTGCCGGCAACCGACCTGGCCAGGTTCCTGCCCTCGTGGCAGGGGGTCGGGTCCGGAATGCGTGGCACGGAGGGGCTGCTGCGGGTGGTCGAGCAGCTGGCCGGGGCGGTCGTGCCCGCCAGCTCACTGGAGTCGTTGGTCCTGCCCAGCCGGGTGGCGGGATACACCCCGGCCCTGCTGGACGAGCTCACCGCCGCCGGTGAGGTGATCTGGCGCGGCCACGGCGCCCTGCCGGGAGACGACGGGTGGGTGTCGCTGCACCTGGCCGACACGGCGCCGCTGACGATGGCCCCGCCGTCGGCGGAGTTCAGCCTGGGTGAGGCTCATCAGGCCGTGCTCGATGCCCTGGCCGGCGGTGGGGCGTTCTTCTTCCGCACTCTCTCCGATGCCGTCGCCGCCGTGCTGGGGTTGACCGAGGACGCCGCGCTCAGCGCCGTGATATGGGAGCTGGTCTGGGCCGGGTACCTCACCAACGACACCCTTGCCCCGCTTCGAGCCGTTCTCGCCGGCGGCCGGACCGCGCACCGGACCCGGACTGCCGGACCCCGAAGCACCTCGTATGCCGGGCGGTCCGGCGCCCTGGGCGCCCTGTCCGGGCATCGCTCCGGCCGGCCCGCCCGCGGCCGGCCGCCGCTGCCCCAGCGCAGCGGGCCGCCGGTTGCGGCGGGGCGGTGGGCTCTGCTGCCGGAACTGGAGCCGGATGCGACCGTCCGGGCCTACGCGCTGGCGGAGGTGCTGCTGGACCGCTATGGCGTGGTGACGCGTGGCTCGGTGGCCGCGGAGGGGGTGACCGGCGGCTTCGCCGGTGTCTACCGGGTGCTTGCCGCCGCGGAGGAGTCGGGTCGGGTGCGTCGCGGCTACTTCGTCGAGGGGTTGGGCGCCGCCCAGTTCGCCACCACCGGCGCGGTAGACCGGCTGCGCGCGCTGAGCAGGCCACTGCCCGAGCCGCCCGCTCCCGAGCCGGCTGGGCCGTGGGACCAGAGACGGCACCGGGGACCTGACGACCGGGCGGTGGTCCTCGCCGCCGCTGACCCGGCCAACCCCTACGGCGCCGCCCTGTCCTGGCCCGGCCGGCCAGCTCCCGCCGGGGGCGGCGCCGCTGGCGACGGCAAGAGTGTCAGCTGGGACAACGAGGTCGACGACGGGAACGACGGCGAGAAGCTCGCCCGGTCCCGCCACAAGCCGGGCCGCAAGGCCGGCGCGCTGGTCGTGCTCGTGGCCGGCCGGCTCGCCCTCTACGTCGAGCGCGGCGGCAGGTCGCTGCTCTCCTGGACCGACGACCCGCTGACCCTGCAGGCCGCCGCCGACGCGCTGGCCCTGGCCGTGCGCGAGGGAGCGTTGGGTCGGCTGACGGTGGAGAAGGCCGACGGTGAGGGCGTGCTGGGCTCGGCCCACCCGCTGGCGGCAGCGCTCGCCGGCGCGGGGTTCCACCCGACGCCGCGCGGCTTGCGGCTGCGGCGCTAGGGCCGCTCCGGTGCCGGAGGGAGACACCGTCTGGCGGACGGCCCGTCGGCTGCACCAGGCGCTGGCCGGCGACGTGCTCGTGGCGGCGGACCTGCGCTGGCCGTCGCTGGCGACGGCGGACCTCGCCGGCGCGACCACCCTGGAGGTGGTCAGCCGGGGAAAGCACGTGCTGCACCGGATGGACACCGGGCTCACCCTTCACTCCCACCTGCGGATGGAGGGGCAGTGGCGGGTGGAGGAGTCCGGGCGCGTGCGGCCCGCGCAACTGCGGGACCCCCGGCTGCGCGCCGTAGTCGGGACCACGGCCTGGACCTGCCTGGGGCTGCGCCTGGGCATGCTCGACCTGGTCCGCACCGAGCAGGAGCACCGGCTGGTCGGGCACCTCGGTCCGGACGTCCTCGGCCCCGACTGGGACTTGAACGCCGCAGTGGCCAACATGCGTCGCGCGCCGGGACGCAGCGTCGGCGAGGCGTTGCTGGACCAGCGCAACCTCGCCGGCATCGGCACCATGTACGCCGCGGAGACTCTCTTCGCCCGGCGCCAGCCGCCATGGCAGCCCGTCGGCGAGGTGGGTGACGAGGCGTTGCGGGGGCTGGTCGAGCTGGCCAGGCGCTTGCTGGACCTGAACCGGCTGAACGCGGTGCCGACGACGACGGGGTCAACGCGCCGCGGGGACGAGCACTTCGTCCATGCCAGGTCCGGGCTGCCGTGCCGGCGCTGCGGGACGACAGTGCGGGTGGCGATGATCGGTACACCGCCGCGCGAGCGAACCATGTTCTACTGCCCCGCCTGTCAGCACGGGCTGGGCCCCACCGACGACGGCCGACCGCAGCGGCCGATGGGCGCCACCCAGCCTGGCGGCCAGCGTGCCGGTCGCGTCTACCGCAACCGGATCAGCTGAGGCGAGGGGCAGGGAACCTCAGGCAGCGGAGACAGAGACCAGCGACTCGCCCCGCACGGGCAGAGCCACCGGCGCGCCCAGCGCCTCGGTCTCGGCCACTCGGTCCGAGACGTTGCTCAGGACCTCGGACAGCGGCACCTCCAGCGCGTTGCAGATGGATGCCAGCAACTCCGAGGACGCCTCCTTCTCCCCCCGCTCGACCTCGCTGAGGTAGCCCAGCGAGACCGCGGCGGAGGCGGACACCTCGCGCAGCGTGCGGCCCTGCAGGCGACGGCGAGCACGGAGCACGTCGCCGAGCTCACGACGAAGCAGGATCACGACGCCTCCCTACAGCCAGTCGTCCGGTCGCCCTCGTGGCGACACCGGTTGTCAGTGCCACATCAGTGCCTCAAACGGTACTCCTCGCCACGGCACCGCCGCGCGGGGGTGTGAGCTACGGGACAACACTGTTACCACCTCGCATCTTCCAGGTCGGCGCGCAGCGTGCTCCGCAGCAGCTCCAATGCCGCCAAGACCGACTGCTCCCGGATCTGGGTCCGGTCCCCCTGCAGACGCAGCGCCTGCGCCCGGCTCGCCTGCGGACCGGCAACCGCGACATACACCGTGCCCACCGGCTTGCCGTCTGTGCTGTCGGGACCGGCCACACCGGTAGTCGCAAGGCCGTAGTCGGCGCCCAGGCACCGCCGGGCACCCGCGGCCATCTGGGTCACCACGTCTGGGTCGACGGCACCCCGGTCTGCCAGCAGGGTCGCAGAGACCTGCAGTAGGGAGACCTTCACCGCCGTCGCGTACGCGACGATGCCGCCCCGGACCGCGGCGGACGAGCCTGGCACCGACGTCAGCGCCGCGCAGACCAGGCCGCCGGTAAGGGACTCGGCGCAGCCGAGTGTGCGACCGGCCACGGTGAGCATGGCGACCAGGTCGGCTGCCTGTGCCTCGGTCACCACGTCACGACGCCGCCGAGCCGGGCCCCCTGCCCGGCGGCAGCGCAGTGGTGCCGTCGCCCGGACCGGACGCGGCAGCCGTCGGAGCCGCACTGGCAGCGCCGGTCGTCCCGCTGGCCCGGCGCGCGGCGGCCCGACCCTCGCGAACCTCCCGGAATGCCCGGACCGCATCAGCGCGGGCCAGCGCCGCGGCCTCCCGTCGGGCCTGCTTGGCCAGCGCACGCGGGCTGGTCTGCCGCAGCCGCCGGGCCCGCAGAACGTAGTCCACCCCGGTCCCGACGGTCACGCCCACGGCCGCCACCATGACCACGACGGCCGTGACCCGCCAGCCCCCCGAAAGCGGCAGCACGAACAGCCCCGCGGCGACCGCCTGCAGGACCGTCTTGACCTTGCCGCCGCGGCTGGCCGGGATCACCCCATGCCTGATCACGAAGAAGCGGAGCACGGTGACGGCGACCTCGCGGACCAGCACCACGACGGTCACCCACCACGAGAGCTCACCCAGGACGGAAAGGCCGACGAAGGCCATCCCCATCAGGGTCTTGTCCGCGATCGGGTCGGACACCTTGCCGAAGTCGGTCACCAGCCCCCTGGCGCGGGCGATGTCCCCGTCGATCCGGTCCGTCAGCGAGGCCAGGACGAACACCCCGGCAGCGAAGAGGCGGTACCGCACGTGCATCCCGCCGTCGTAGAGCAGCAGCCAACCGAACACCGGCACGAGCAGCACGCGTAGGACGGTCAGCGCGTTGGCGATGTTCCACGCACTGACTCGGCGGGTCACCGGTGCCGACACCGGGGTCCGCCCGCTCACCGCACCTCCGCCACCAGGTCCACGCCCTCGGTGCCGACGACGACGGCGAAGACGAGGTCGCCGACGCGGGGGGCGGGGGTGCCGTCGCCGAACAGCAACGCGGTGGCACCGTCCACATCGGGACCCTGGTGCGCGGCCCGTCCCACGGCGCCCACGGTTGCCCCGCCGCCCCCGGCCCCTCGGCCCTCGCCGCCCACGGCTGCCCCGCCCACGGCTCCTCGGCCCCCGGCGCCCGCGGCCCCGACACCTCGGCCCTCGCCGCCCACGGCTGCCCGGGCGGCGGCGCCCCCGATCACCGGGCCCTCGTCGTCGCCCGTCTCCTCGACCAACACCTCGACCACCTCGCCGACCCGGTCCTCGGCCCGCTGGGCCGAGAGCTCGTCGGCCAGCGAGGTCAGCCGCTGCAGCCGCGCGGTGACCACCTCGTGCGGGAGCTTGCCGGCATACCCCTCCGCCTCGGTGCCGTCCTCGTCGGAGTAACCGAACACCCCGACCACGTCCAGGCGCGCGCCGACCAGGAAGGCCTCCAGCTCGGCCAGGTCCGCCTCGGTCTCCCCCGGGAAGCCGACGATGAGATTGGACCGGATGCCGGCCAACGGCGAGCGGGCCCGGACTGACTCGAGCAGCTCCAGGAACGCCTCGCCCGAGCCGAACCGCCGCATCGCCCGCAGCACCGGCGCGCTGGCGTGCTGGAACGAGATGTCGAAGTAGGGCACCACGCCCGGGGTGGACGTCATCGCGTCGAGCAGGCCAGGGCGGATCTCGGCCGGCTGCAAGTAGGACACCCTGACCCGCTCGATGCCCTCGACCGCTGCCAACTGCGGCAGCAGCCGCTCCAACGCCCGCAAGTCGCCGAGGTCCTTGCCGTAGGAGGTTGAGTTCTCGCTGACGAGGAACAGCTCGCGCACCCCGCGCTCGGCCAGCCACCGGGCCTCGGCGACCACGTCGGCCGGCGGCCGGGACACGAACGCGCCCCGGAACGAGGGAATCGCACAGAACGCGCACCGCCGGTCGCAGCCGCTGGCGATCTTCAACGGCGCCCACGGCCGGCCGTCCAACCGGGCCCGCGTGACCCGCGGCCCGCTGGCGGGGTACCTGCCCGAATCACCGTGCCCGGGCAGGGCCACCCCCCGTATGCCGCCCGGCCGGGCCGCCGGAGTGACGGGCAGCAACTTGCGCCGGTCGCCGGGCACGTGGGAGGCCGGCCGTTGACCGGCGAGCACCGCGGTCAGCTGGGCGGACATGTCCTGGTAGGAGTCGAAGCCGAGCACCGCATCGGCCTCGGGCAGCGCATCGGCCAGCTGCTGGCCGTACCGCTGCGCCAGGCAGCCCACGGCGACCACGGCCCGGGTGCGCCCGTGGTCGCGCAGGTCGGCCGCCTCCAGCACCGCGTCGATCGAGTCCTTCTTCGCCTGCTCGACGAAGCCGCAGGTGTTCACCACTGCCACGTCAGCCGTCGCGGCGTCGTCGACCAGCGTCCACCCGGAGGCCTGCAGCCGGCCGGCCAGCTCCTCGGAGTCCACCTCGTTACGGGCACAGCCGAGGGTCACCAGCGCCACCGTCCGGGTGTCCGGGGTGCCGACCGTCATGGCCCCACTGTAGAGCCCGCACGGGAGCACGGACGGGAGCACGGATGGGGCCACGGACGGGGGCACGGACCAGAGGACGGACCGCGCCACGGAATGGTCGCCACCACACCACGGAATGGTCGCCACCCACACCACGGGTGCGCCCAGGCGACCTGCTGGTCGCGGCCGACCTGCCCGACGGGTGACGGGACAGCAACCACCGGACCGAGGAGCTCATCGTGTAGTACCGGCAGCTCCGCGCCACGGAGCCGAACGCCGGGGTCATCGCGGTCGGCTGCCCCGAGCGTTTCCCGCCCTCCCGGCCGACAGCCAGGCCGACTTGCTCTACCCCGAGGACCAGCGGTGAGTGAACGAGAAGCCGGACCAGCTCGACGCCATGCTGGCCGCCCTGAGGCGGCCGGAGTGGCGTTCATTCCTCGCGGGCCTTCGCCGGTGAGGGCATCCGCAGCAGACCCGTGGATCAGCTTCGGCGGCTCAGGCATCACACCGGTCGACCGGGCAGCTTCCACCCCTAACGCAGCCGCCCCCAGCTCATCAACCTCAAGCGCCCGGCACCGCGCGACGCTCCCGCGCCACGCCACGCCAAACACGGGTCGGAGACTCTGACATCTCCGCGCCTCAGCTCATCAACGCCAAGCCACGCCAGCCCAAACGCGTGTCGGGGAGTCTGAACATCTCCGCGGCGCAGAGCCAGCAACGCCAAGCCACGCCCACCCAAACACATGTCGGAGAGTCTGAACATCTCCGCGGCGCAGAGCCAGCAACGCCAAGCCACGCCCACCCAAACACGTGTCGGGGACTCTGAACATCTCCGCGGCGCAGAGCCCGGCGAGGCCCCGCCATACCCCTCAGCACACCCTGTCACGGCCGTCGGGCCACGATGTGCCGGTGAGCATCGCGCGGATCGAGACGTTGCTGCGGGAGCACCCCCTAGTCGACGGGCACAACGACCTGGCCTGGGAAGTTCGACGCCTGTTCGGCTATGACCTGGACCGCTACGACCTCGCCTCCCGCCAGACTCGGACCCACACCGACCTGCCGCGGCTGCGCCAGGGCGGCGTGGGCGCGCAGTTCTGGTCGGTCTGGGTGCCGACCAGGCTCGGCGACCGCGCGGTCGCCGCGACCCTGGAGCAGGTGGACTTCGTCCACCAGATGACCGCGCGGTATGCCGACCGGTTGGGTCTGGCTCGCACCGCCGACCAGGTCGAGCAGGTGTTCGCGTCCGGCCGGATCGCCTCCCTGCTTGGGGCCGAGGGCGGCCACTCCATCGGCTGCTCCCTTGCCGCCCTGCGGATGCTGCACGTACTGGGGGTGCGCTACCTGACGCTGACGCACAACGACAACGTCCCGTGGGCCGACTCCGCGACGGACGAGCCGGTGCTCGGCGGGCTGTCCGCGTTCGGCGTCGAGGTGGTCAGGGAGATGAACCGGATCGGGATGCTGGTCGACCTGTCACACGTCTCGGCGGACACGATGCGGGCGGCGCTCGAGCACAGCGTGGCGCCGGTGATCTTCAGCCACTCCAGTGCCGCTGCGGTCTGCGACGTCCCGCGCAACGTCCCCGACGACGTGCTGTCCCGGTTGGCCGGCAACGGGGGGGTCTGCATGGTGACGTTCGTTCCCACGTTCGTCGCACCGCAGGCCGCGCACTGGCGGGCCGAGGCGGCACACGCGGCCACCGAAGCCGGTGTGCGGGCCACCGACCACGAGGCGTTCACCGCCTTCTGCACGACCTACGAGCTCACGCACCCGATGCCGCGGGCCGACCTGCTGGATGTGGTTCGCCACATCGAGCACGTCCGTGAGGTGGCCGGGGTCGACCACGTCGGCATCGGTGGCGACTACGACGGCACCGAGTCCCTCCCGGACGGACTGCAGGACGTGACCGGCTACCCGCGACTGCTCGCGGCGCTCGCCGATCGCGGCTGGTCAGAGGCGGAACTGGTGGCGCTGGCCGGCGGCAACGTCCTCCGGTCGATGCGGGACGCGGAGGCGACCGCGCGAGAGCTGCAGCGGACCCGGGGACCCAGCCTGGCGACATACGAGTTCTTCGACGCTGCTGGAGGCGACCGAGAGGAGGAGGACTAGGAGTCCGCGTTCGACCGTGCTGGACGTGCTGCACCAGCAACGCGTCCGACCCGCCCCCCCGCCCGGCGCGTCTCCGCCGGATTGTGCAAAGACACCGCGCCCGACCCCGTCAGACCCCCACCGGCAGGCACGTCTTCGCCGGATTGTGCAAAGACACCGCGCCCGACCCCGTCCGACCCCCTCCGCCCGGCGCGTCGCCGCCGGATTGTGCAAGGACACCGCGCCCGACCCCCTCCAGGGGGCACGTCTCCGCCGGATTGTGCAAAGACACCGCGCTCGCCCCCCACCGGCAGGCACGTCTCCGCCGGATTGTGCAAAGACGCCGCGCCGACCCCCTCCGCCAGGCGCGTCTTCGCCGGATTGTGCAAAGACGCCGCGCCCAACCCCCTCCGCCAAGCACGTCTCCGCCGGATTGTGCAACAACGACACGCCCGACCCCCTCCACGGGTCACCTCTTCGCCGGATGTGCAAAGACGACACACCCAACCCCCTCCAGGGGGCACGTCTTCGCCGGATTGTGCAAAGACGAGACGCTCAACCCTCTCCACGGGTCACGTCTCCGCCGGATTGTGCAAAGACAACGCGCCGACCCCCCACCCGGCGTAAGTGGGAGCAGCGTCCGGTCAGCCGCCGCGGATTGGCTCGGATCGGAGCACCAGCAACGCAAGGACGGCAGCTCCGGCCATCCCGGTGGCCATGACGGAAGCCATGGGGACCGCCGAGCCCGCGCCGAACGCCCCGACCAGCGGCGCCGCCACCCCGCCGACCACGAACTGGGCGGCGCCGAGCAGGGCGGCCGCTGTACCGGCGGCCTCGCCGTGGCGGGACAGCGCCAGCGCAGGAGTGTTGGGGAAGGAGAATCCGCACGCCATCAGCATCACCGCGATGGCGGCCAGCACGACCGGGAGCCCGCCCAGTCCGGTGAGCGTGCTTGCCAGGAGCACCAGGCCGGCGGTGGCGCCGGCCAGAACGGCTGCCCGCAGCACGCGGGCGGGGTCGAACCGGGCGACTAGCCACGGGTTTGCCTGGGTTGCCAGGACCAGTCCCGCCGCGTTGACCGCGAAGGCCAAAGCGAACCCGACGGTGCTCAGCCCGTAGCGACCCTGGAGGGTGAACGAGATCCCGGCGATGTATCCGAACAGGGTGGCGAACACCAGCCCGGCGAGCAGGACCAGGGCGACGAACTGGCGGTCGGCGAGCAGGGCGGCATAGGTGCGGACGATGGCACCGGGACGGGCGGGGCGCCGGCGGCCCTGGGGCAGCGTCTCCGGCAAGGCGAGTCCGCCAAGGACCAGGGCGAGCAAGCCTGCCGCCGCAAGCACCACGAAGATGCCGCGCCAGGTGGTCAGCCGCAGCACCAGGCTTCCCAGGCTGGGCGCGAGGACCGGGACAACGCCGACGACGAGCATGATCCGGGACAGCAGGTTCGCCGCGGCGACACCGGCGTAGCGGTCCCGGATGACCGCCATGCAGACAACGCTCAGCGCCGCACCGGCCAAGCCCTGCAGGCCACGGGCCAGGGTGAGCAGGCCGATCGTCGGGGCCAGGGCGCACAGCACCGACGCGAGCACGTGCAGCAGCAGGCCGCCAATCAGGGGCCGGCGACGACCCACCGCGTCGGACACGGGGCCGATGAGCACCTGCCCGACGGCCAGGCCGACCAGCATTCCGGTGATGGTGCCTTGCACCGCAGACTGGGATGCCGCCAGATCCCGGGCCAGGGTGGGCATGGCCGGCAGGTAGAGGTCGACGGTGAGCGGCCCGATGGCGGTGAGCGCGCCCAGGATGAGGACGAACCGACGGTAGCTCGGTCCCGCCGTCGTAGCCGTCTGCTGCGCAGCGGGAATCGTGGTCGTCACGGTGGCGGGAAGCCGTGGCCCCGGGCGGGCTATTCCCGGCCGGCGAAAGATCGGCCGGTGACCTGGGTCACCCCCGGTCGGTGGGCAGCCCGGTCGGTCAGCAAGCGCTCGGGTTGACGAGCAAACCGAACTGGCAGGGTCAGCCCTGTCGGTCGGCCCTGTCGGTCAGCCCTGTCGGTCAGCCCGGTCGTTTACCCCCGTCGCTCACGCTCGGTTGGTGAGCGACCAGGCGTCCTCGTCCGCCGAGCCGGAGCCGCCGCCGGAGCCGCCAGAACCGCCGCCGCCAGAACCGTCGTAGTCGTCGCCGAAGTCGTCCAGGTCTTCCTCGACGACGTCGTCGCCGCGCATGAGCGCCAGCGTCCCCGGCAGGTCGTCCGGCTTCACCAGGACGTCGCGGGCCTTGGACCCCTCGGACGGGCCGACCACGCCGCGGGACTCCAGCAGGTCCATCAGCCGGCCGGCCTTGGCGAAGCCGACCCGCAGCTTGCGCTGCAGCATCGAGGTGGAGCCGAACTGGGTGGTCACCACCAGCTCGGCGGCCGCGAGCAACAGCTCGAGGTCGTCGCCGATGTCGTCGTCGACCTGCTTCTTGGCGGTGACCACGGTGACGTCGTCGCGGTAGCTCGGCTTCAGCTGCCCGGTCACGTGGGCCACGACCTGATGGATCTCCGACTCGGTGACCCACGCGCCCTGCACCCGCATCGGCTTGCTCGCGCCCATCGGCAGGAACAGCGCGTCCCCCTGCCCCACCAGCTTCTCCGCCCCCGGCTGGTCCAGCACGACCCGGCTGTCGGCCAGCGAGGAGGTCGCGAACGCCATCCGGGACGGGACGTTGGCCTTGATCAGCCCGGTCACGACGTCCACCGAGGGCCGCTGCGTTGCCAGCATCAGGTGGATGCCGGCGGCGCGGGCCAGCTGGGTGATCCGGACGATCGACTCCTCCACGTCGCGGGGGGCGACCATCATCAGGTCGGCCAGCTCGTCGACGATGACCAGCAGGTAGGGGTAGGTGGTCAGCTGCCGCTCCGACCCCGGCAGCGGCTTCACCGCGCCGGTCCGCACCGCCTTGTTGAAGTCGTCCACGTGCTTGAAGCCGAACGCCGCCAGGTCGTCGTAGCGCAGGTCCATCTCCCGGACCACCCACTGCAGCGCCTCGGCGGCCTTCTTCGGACTGGTGATGATCGGAGTGATCAGGTGCGGGATCCCGTCGTAGCCGGTGAGCTCGACCCGCTTGGGGTCGATCAGGACCATCCGCACCTCCTCCGGGGTGGCACGCATCAGGATGGAGGTGATCATCGAGTTCACGAAGCTGGACTTGCCGGCCCCGGTCGCGCCGGCGACCAGCAGGTGCGGCATACGGGCCAGGTTGGCGACGACGTAGCCGCCCTCGACGTCCTTGCCCACGCCGATCACCATGGGGTGGTCGTTGGAGCGCGCCGCCTGGCTGCGCAGCACGTCGCCGAGGCTGACCTTCTCCCGGTCGACGTTGGGGATCTCGATGCCGATGGCGGACTTGCCCGGGATGGGCGACAGGATTCGGACGTCGGCGGAGGCCACGGCATACGCGATGTTCCTGGACAGCGCGGTGACCCGCTCGACCTTGACGCCCAGGCCCAGCTCGACTTCGTACCGGGTGACCGTCGGCCCCCGCATGAAGCCGGTGACCTGCGCGTCGATCTCGAACTGCTCCAGCACCCCGGTCAGCGCCTCGACCACCCGGTCGTTGGCGGCGCTGCGCGTCTTGTGCGGGCTGCCGGGGGCCAGCAGGCCGTTGTCCGGCAGGACGTAGGTGACGTCGCCGGCCAGCGACAGCTGCTCCACCCGCTGCGGGATCGGCTCGGTCGGCGGGGCCACCAGGGCCGCTGGCTCCGGTATGCCGGGGGGGCGGCCCGGTGGGCGGCCCACCGCCGGCGTCGGCGGACCGGGCCGCTCCGCCGGCTCGGTGGCCACCGGCTCTGCGGGCGGCACCGGGTGCCGCTCGCCGGGCCGCAGCCGCCGGCCCTTGCCCCGCATGACCTCAGCGGCCTGCTCGAACGCCTCGTCGCCGGCACGGTCGGCGCCCTGGGCGTCCGGCGCCGGCTGCGGCCGGCCGCCGGCCGGCCGGGCTGGACCCTGGTCCCGCCCCGCGTCCGCGACCGGCCCGCGCACCCAGTCCAGCAGCCGACGCAGCCGGGCAGGGATCTGGTGGACAGGGGTTGCGGTGAGCACGAGCAGACCGAAGAAGCCGAGCAGCACGAGCAGCGGAACAGCGCCCCAGACCCGCAGCCCGGCGGCGAGCGGGCCGGCCGCCAGGAAGCCGATGATGCCGCCGCCGTCGCGCATCGCGGTCGCACCGTCGGGCGGCTCGGGCAGCCCGGCCGCGAGGTGCACCAGCCCGGCGGCAGACACCGCCAGCGCGGTCATGCCGATGGCGACCCGGCTGGTGGCCGAGTCCTCTTGCGGCGCGCGGAGCAGCCGGACGCCGAGGAACAGCAACGCGATCGGCAGCACCAAGGCGATCCGGCCGAAGGTGCCCGCGGCCACGGCGTGGATGACGTCCCCGGCCCGGCCGGTCAGCGACCACCACTCACGGGAGGCGACGACGACGGCTAGCGCGACGAGCAGCAGGCCGACCCCGTCGCGGCGGTGCCCCGGGTCGAGGTCGCGGGCGCTCGTCCCGATCCGGCGGGTCGCCCCGCCGGCGAGGTGGGCCATCCCCATCCACGTTCCGCGCAGGGCGCGTAGGGGCAGCGGCAGACCGCCCCTGGGGCTGCGGCCCCGGGAGGCCGGCGACCGCCGCGACCCCTGGCGGGGCGGGGGGGGACCGCTTCGCCCGGGGCGCGGCGACGGCGGCCGCGCCGACCGGGTGGGCGCGCCGGTGCGCGGCGGGAGGGGGGTGGGTCGCGTCGCCACGACGTGAGGCTACGCGATCGCCACCTGCGTATCACGTGTCACACGCGTACCGCGCCCGAGAGCCCCGCCGGTGCGGCACGGCATACCGACGCGTGTCTCAGATGACGAAACGCACACCGGACCTGCCTGGGCAAGCCACCGGCGCGGCCCCTATGCTGCGTCGCAGGTCATGAGTGCCAGCGTCAAGCCCCGGCTTGCTGGCCGGCAACCCTCCTTTCGCGGCGGGGTGCTCCGGGTGACGACCCGGCCGTCCTGCGACCCGCGGGCTGGCAAGCGCGGACCGCACCGCCTGGCGCCGGTCCCAGGACCGAGGAGCCGGATCCATGTCCATCGCGACCACCGAGCGACTGACCAGCCTGCGCCGCCCAGCGCGCCCCGCCCGCGAGCACCTGCGCGCGGTGCCGGCCGAGGAGCTGCGGGGGCTCGCCATCCCGCGCACCGTGGCCGACAACCTCGGGGTGCCCACCGTGCACCGCACCGTCGTCGACTACGCCAACTTCGACCATGCGGCGTCCACGCCGGCGCTGGAGTCGGTGAAGCGCGCCGTGGACGCGGCGCTGCGCACCTACGCCTCGGTGCACCGCGGCAACGGCTACGCCTCCCGGGTGACCACCCGCTGGTATGAGCAGGCGAGGGCGGAGGTGGCCCGCTTCGTCGGCGCCCGCGCCGACGACCTGGTGGTCTTCACCCGGGGCACGACCGACTCGCTGAACCTGCTCGCCCGGGCCCTGCCCAGCGGCACCCGGGTGTTCGTCTTCGAGTCGGAGCACCACGCGGCCCTGCTGCCCTGGCAAGCCCGGCACACCGTGCGGCTGCCGGTGCCGGGCAGCCAGGCAGACGCGCTGGAGCTGCTGGAGGACGCGCTGGCCTCGGCACCGGAGGGGCCGAAGCTGGTCGTGGTCACCGGCGCGTCCAACGTCACCGGCGAGCTCTGGCCGGTGGCCGACATCGTGGGTGTCGCCCGCCGGTATGCCGCGCGGGTCGCCCTCGACGCGGCGCAGCTGGCGCCGCACCGCCCGGTGGACATCGCCAAGCTCGGCGTGGACTACGTGGTGCTGTCCGGGCACAAGTTGTACGCCCCGTTCGGCACCGGGGTGCTGGCCGGCCGCGCGGACTGGCTGGAGGCGGCGCAGCCGTACCTGCGCGGCGGCGGCGCGACGGCCCGCGTCACCGAGACCGAGGTGGTCTGGTCCGCCGGCGCATCACGGCACGAGGCAGGCAGCCCCAACGTGATCGGCGCGGTCGCGCTGGCCGCGGCCTGCGCGACCTTCCAGGCGCATCGGGACGCCATCGAGTTGCACGAGGAGACGCTCGCGGCCCGGCTGCGGCACGGCCTGGCCGGGATCGAGGGGGTGACCACCTACTCGATGTTCGGGCCCGCGTCCGAGCGCGTCGGCGTGGTGGCGTTCACCGTACCGGGGGTGCCCAGTGCCCTGGTGTCAGCGGCGCTGTCGGCCGAGCACGGGATCGGGGTCCGGGACGGCAAGTTCTGCGCCCACCTGCTGGTAGACGCCCTGCTGGAGGACCGGCACAGTCCCTCGGCCCCGACCACGGCGGTGCGCGCCTCGGTCGGCCTGGCCAACACCGTGGAGCAGGTGGACCGATTGGTCGAGGCCGTGCGCACGCTGGCCACCACCGGCCCGAACTTCGACTACGAGCTGACCGATTGCGGCTGGGAGCCCGTCGACGACCCGCGGGACCTGTCCCTGCCGCGTCCCTGGTAGCCGCTCCCGCGGGCCGCTCTCCGCACGCCCCGCGTCTCCGTCGTCAGGGGTGCAATGAGCGACATCGGTGAACTCGCCGCCGCCATCGAGCGCGGCAGCAGGTAGGCGCCCGAGGTCGGCCCGTCGTTCCCGGTCGTGCCGATCAGGCGTCGATGACGACGGGGACGATCATCGGGCGGCGGCGCAGCTTGCCGCCGACCCAGGACCCGACCGTGCGCCGGATGACCTGCTGCAGCTGGTAGGAGTCGGTCACCCCCCGGTCGGTCGCCGTGGCCAGCGCCTCCTCCAGCTGCGGGCGCACGTCGTCGAACACGCTGTCGTCCTGCACGAAGCCGCGCGCGGTGATCTGCGGCCGTCCGACGATCTTGCCGGTCGCCGTGTCGCGGACCACGACGATGGTGATGAAGCCCTCGTCCCTCAGGATCCGCCGGTCCTTCAGCAGCGACTCGGTGGTCTCCCCGACGCTGGACCCGTCGACGTACACGTACCCGCACGGCACGGCTCCGCTCACCCTGGCCGTGCCGTCGATAAGGTCGACGACGACACCGTCCTCGACGACGACGACCCGACCGCGAGGGACGCCGGTGGCGACGGCCAGCTCGGCGTTGGCGACCAGGTGCCGCCACTCCCCGTGCACCGGCATGACGTTGCGCGGGCGGACCACGTTGTAGCAGAAGAGCAGCTCCCCGGCGCTGGCATGGCCGGACACGTGCACCTGCGCGTTGCCCCGGTGGACCACGGCCGCACCCAGCCGCATCAGCCCGTTGATCACGCGGTACACGGCGTTCTCGTTGCCCGGGATGAGCGAGGACGCCAGCAGCACCGTGTCACCGGGGCCGACCTCGATCCGGTGGTCGCGGCTGGCCATCCGCGACAGCGCCGCCATCGGCTCGCCCTGGGACCCGGTGCACACCAGCACCTGCTGGTCGTCGGGCACGTCGTCGAAGGTCCGGATGTCGACGAGCACCCCGCTCGGAACCCGTAGGTAGCCCAGTTCCTCGGCGATGCCCATGTTGCGCAGCATCGACCGGCCGACCATGGCGACCTTGCGTCCGCTGGCCTCGGCGATGTCGAGCACCTGCTGCACCCGGTGCACGTGCGAAGCGAAGCAGGCCACGATGACCCGCCGCGGGGTCGAGGCGAACACGTTCTCCATCGCCGGGCGGATCTGCCGTTCCGGGGTGGTGAAGCCGGGCACCTCGGCGTTGGTGCTGTCGGTGAGGAAAAGGTCCACGCCCTCCTCGCCGAGCCGGGCGAAGGCGCGCAGGTCGGTGATCCGGCCGTCCAGCGGCAGCTGGTCCAGCTTGAAGTCGCCGGTGTGCAGGACGGTCCCGCCACCGGTGCGGATCATCACCGCGAGCGCATCCGGGATGGAGTGGTTCACCGCGACGAACTCGCAGTCGAAGGCGCCGAGCCGCTCGCGCTGCCCCTCTCGCACGGCGAGGGTGTAGGGGGTGATCCGGTGCTCCTTCAGCTTCGCCTCGATCAGCGCCAGGGTCAGCTGCGAACCCACGAGCGGAAGGTCCGGCTTCATCCGCAGCAGGTACGGCACCGCGCCGATGTGGTCCTCGTGCCCGTGAGTGAGCACCACCGCCTCGACCGCGTCGAGGCGGTCCTCCAGGTACTCGAAGTCCGGCAGGATCAGGTCCACGCCGGGGTGGTGGTCCTCGGGAAAGAGCACCCCGCAGTCCACGATGAGCAGCCGGCCACCGTGCTCGATGACGGTCATGTTGCGACCGATCTCCCCCAGCCCGCCGAGGGCGACGACCCGGACGGCCCCCCGGGGCAGCGGAGCAGGCAGACTCAACTCGGGGTGGGGATGGCTCACAGCAGTCCCGAGTCCGCCAGCCCGTGCCGCAGCCGGGCGAGCTTGTCCGGCGTCGGCGACACCAGCGGCAGCCGGACCGTCGCGTCGGCGAGCAGGCCAAGCTCGCGGAGCCCCGCCTTGGCCATGACCGCGCCCTGGCTCGGGGTCATCACGGCCAGCACGGCCGGGATGAGCGCCCGGTGGATGGCGATGGCCCGCGGCAGGTCACTGTCCTGCACCGCGGCCACCAGGTCGGCATACGGGCGGCTGGCGACGTGCGCGACGACGCTGACGATCCCGACCGCGCCCTGGGCGAGGTGGGCCAGGTTCAGCGCGTCGTCGCCGGAGTACCACTGCAGGTCGGTGGCGGCCATCACCTCGCTGGCGGCGAACAGATCCCCCTTGGCGTCCTTGACCGCCACGATTCGCGGGTGCTCGGCCAGGCGAAGCAGGGTCGGGGTGGTGATCGGTATGCCGGTTCGGCCCGGGATGTCGTACAGCATCACCGGCAGGTCGGTGGCGTCCGCGACGGCGGTGAAGTGGGCGAGCAGCCCCTCCTGCGGCGGCTTGTTGTAGTAGGGGGCCACCACGAGCAGCCCGTGGGCCCCGGCGGCCGCGGCGGCACGCGCCAGCTCGACCGTGTGCGCGGTGTCGCTGGTGCCGACCCCGGCGACCACGCGCGCCCGGTCGCCGACGGCCGCCAGCACGGCCCGTAGCACCTGCAGCTTCTCGGCATCGGAGGTCGTGGGCGACTCCCCGGTCGTGCCGTTGACGACCAGGCCGTCGTTGCCGTCGTCCACCAGGTGGGCCGCGAGCTTCTGGACCCCGTCCAGGTCCAGCGAGCCATCCCCGTGCATCGGGGTCACCAGCGCGGTGAGGACGCGGCCGAACACGGGGCCCGAGAACATGGGCCCACCGTATCGTCCTGGTTCGCGCCGGGCGGGCTGACCGCGCTGCGTATCACCGCACGTGTCAGCCGCTTCTCGCTCACATCCCCCGCTGCGCCGCCCCCTGGTGATCGCGGCGGGCGGCTACGGCCCAACCACCCCGGTCGAGGCACCGCCGGCGACGACCGTGCGCGCGGGTCGGCGCCCTGCCCGGGGGGCAGCCCACGGCCGTCACCGCGGTCGAGGATGTGCACGAACTCGAGCCGCAACGGGAGCCGCAAGGGCAGGAGGACCTCAACGTCTGGGCTCCGACGAGAAGTCCAGGTAGGAAGGGCCCGCCACGGGGCCGCAACCGGGCCGCAACGGAGCCCGTCGTACGCACAGGATCGCGTCGCTACCCGCTCGGGGGTCCGGGTAGCGACGCGATCTGCCCGTATATCGCCGTCGGCGCCCCCCGCGTTACAGGACCTGACCGCCGACAACGTGGGTTCGCGACAGTTTGTGGTCGTCCACAGAACAGCATATTTCTATATAAATATGGACAAAAAGGTCACGGTCTGTGACTGAGGTCACATGAGCGCCTTCTACGGTTCCACTCAGCCACCCGGACGCGCCCCGGAACGCATTCGCGGACGCCCATCCCGGGCGCGCGCGTTGTCGGCGCCGATCCCCGGCGCGCGTTGTCGGCGCCCATCCCGGGCGCGAGGCCGGTGCTACGGTCCTGCCGTGCAGCAGTACCTCGACCTGCTCCGCCGGATCCTCGACGAGGGGGTGCGCAAGGGCGACCGCACCGGCACGGGCACCCTCAGCGTCTTCGGGCACCAGATGCGGTTCGACCTGGCCGAGGGGTTCCCGGTGGTGACCACCAAGCGGGTGCACATGAAGTCCGTTACCAGCGAGCTGCTCTGGTTCCTGCAGGGGTCGACGAACGTCCGCTGGCTGCAGGAGCGCGGGGTGACCATCTGGGACGAGTGGGCCGACGAGCAGGGCGAGCTGGGTCCCGTGTACGGCCACCAGTGGCGCTCCTGGCCCACACCGGACGGCGGCTCGGTCGACCAGATCGCCACGGTGATCGACTCGATCCGCACCAACCCCGACTCGCGTCGGCACATCGTCAGCGCCTGGAACGTCTCCGATGTGGACCAGATGGCGCTTCCGCCGTGCCACACGATGTTCCAGTTCTACGTCGCGGAGGGACGGCTGTCCTGCCAGCTCTACCAGCGGTCCGCCGACGTCTTCCTCGGCGTCCCGTTCAACATCGCCTCCTACGCGATGCTGACGATGATGGTGGCCCAGGTGTGTGGCCTCGCGCCCGGGGACTTCGTGCACACCCTCGGCGACGCGCACCTCTACCTCAACCACCTCGACCAGGCCCGCTTGCAGCTCACCCGCCGGCCCCGGCCGCTGCCGCAGTTGCGCCTGCGCCCGGACCGGCGGGAGATCGACGAGTTTGCCGATGGTGACTTCGAGCTGGTCGGCTACGACCCGCACCCCCCGATCCGGGCTCCCATCGCCGTATGACGCGGTCCTCCTCCCGCCCGCGGGTCACCGTCGTCGCGGCTCTGGGGCGCAACCGCGTCATCGGCAGCGACGGCCGGCTGCCGTGGCACCTGCCCGCTGACCTGGCTCACTTCAAGGACCTCACCATGGGGCACACCATCGTCATGGGCCGGCGAACCTGGGACGCCATCGGCCGGGCGCTGCCGGGCCGGACCACGATCGTGCTCACCCGGCGGCGCGACTGGTCGGCGCCTGGCGCGTTGGTGGCGCACTCCCTTTCCGCGGCGCTGGACCAGGTCGACGGCCCGGAGGCCTTCGTGGTCGGCGGTGGCGAGATCTACCGGCAGGCCATGCCCGTCGCGGACCGGCTGGTGCTCACCGAAGTGGACGCCGCACCGGAGGGAGACACGTACTTCCCGTCGTTCGACCGGGCGGAGTTCGTCGAGGTGTCACGCGAACCGCATCAAGGTTTCGCCGTCGTGACGTACGAGCGGACCTGACCGAAGCACTACGACCAAGAGTCGTATTGCTGCTCGTACCAGCCGCCAGCAAGCCTCTCGGTGTACCGGCACCGCAGCCGGCGCCCGACCCCACGGAGGTTGACATGTTCCGCGTACTGCTCTCCACCGCCGCCATCACGACCCTGACCGCCGGCCTGCTCGCCACCGCACCCGCCGCCATCGCCAGCGGTGGCGGCGCCGACGCCAGCGCGAGCGCCGCCGCGCGCAACTCCGGCTCCTGCTCCGGCCGCTCCATGTGGAACCTCAAGGCCAAGCCGGACAACGGCCGCATCCAGGTCGAGTTCGAGGTCGACAGCAACGTCGTCGGCCAGACCTGGAACGTCAAGATCACCGACAACACCGTTGTGGTGCTGCAGCGGCAGGCGACGACCACCGCGCCAAGCGGCTCGTTCACGGTCAGCCGCGTCGTGCGCAACCGGGCCGGCGTGGACCACTTCGTGGCCCGGGCCGCCAACCCGAAGACGGGCGAGACCTGCGTCGGGCGGGTGGCGCTCTAGAACCACACCGTATGCCGGTCACCCGCCGGATGCGCGCGCCCCGAGCAGCATCACCGTTCGTGCCCCCCACCTGGCTGCTGGGGGGCACGAGCGGTGTCGCCGGGACCGGCGGGGCATAGTGCCATCGTGAGCCAGACCATCACCGAGAAGCCCGACCGGCCCGGTGCCGCCGCGTGGGTGCCGCCGGACGCCTCGGTCGAGCAGCTCCGCGCCGCGGCGCCGCAGTGCCGCGGCTGCGAGCTGTGGGAGCCGGCGACCCAGGTGGTGTTCAGCGCCGGGAACGTCGAAGCCGCCGTGGCGCTCGTCGGGGAGCAGCCCGGCGACGTGGAGGACCAGCGCGGCATCCCGTTCGTCGGCCCCGCCGGTGCGCTGCTCCAACGGGCCCTGGACGAGGCGGGCGTCCCCCGTGGCGAGGTCTACGTGACGAACGCGGTCAAGCACTTCCGCTTCTTCACCCGCGGCAAGCGCCGGATCCACCAGACACCCGAGGCCGCGCACATCGCCGCCTGCCGGCCCTGGCTGACCGCCGAGCTGCAGCGGGTCCGGCCCCAGCTGGTCGTAGTACTCGGCGCCACGGCAGCGAAGTCGTTGCTGGGCAACGACTTCCGGGTCACGCGTGAGCGCGGGAAGGTGCTGACGAAGGACACCACGACCGGCCCGGTGAAGTTCCTCGCGACCGTGCACCCGTCTTCGGTGCTGCGAGCCCCGGACGGCGAGCGCGACGCGGCATACCAAGCCCTGGTGGCGGACCTGCGCAAGGTGACCGAGGAGCTGGTTTAGGCCGACCCGGCCAGCACGGCCCTGGGCAGCTCGACGCCGATCCGCAGCGCGTGGACCAGATCGCGGTAGAGTTCGTCCCGCTCCAGCAGCTCGCCGTGGGTCCCGTCGGCGCGGATGCGGCCGGACTCCAGCACCACGATCCGGTCCGCGTCGACCACCGTCGACAGCCGGTGCGCGATGGTGACGACCGTGCCCTGGCGGGCGCATTCGCGGATACATGCCTGCACCGCCGCCTCCGTGATGCCGTCCACCTGGGCGGTCGCCTCGTCCAGCAGCAGCACGTCCGGCATGCGCAGGATGGCCCGCGCGAGCGCCAGCCGCTGACGCTGCCCGCCGGACAGCGCCGAGGTGTCCAGCGACGTGTCCAGGCCGTCGCTGAGATCCGCCACCTTGTCGGCCAGGTGCACTGCGGCGAGGGCTCGGTTGACCTCCTCCTCGGTGGCGTCCGGATGGCTGAACAGCAGGTTCTCCCGGATCGTGCCGGGCACGACCGGTGTCTCCTGTTCCACGTAGGCGAACCTGGCCCGCAGCTCGTGGTGGTCGTACGCGGCATACGGGCACCCGTCCAGCAGCAGCCCCCCACCCTGCGGCTCCAGGAACCGCAACATGAGGGAGAACAGGGTTGTCTTCCCGGCCCCGCTGGGACCCACGATGGCTAGGTGGCCGCGGCGCGGGACCTGCAACGTGACCCCGTCGACCGCGGCCGGCCCCTCGGGGGCGTACCGCGCGACGACGTCGCGCAGCTCGACGACCGGTCCGTCAGGCGTCCCGGCCGGCTGCGGGCGGCTCGGTGCCCGGGCCGCTTCTTGCTCAAAAGAGCTGACTTCACGGATCCGGCTGGCGGCCGCGATGCCGGACTGCAGCACGGTGACGTTGCGGGCCAGCTCGCTGATCGGTCCCATCAGCTGGAAGGCGTAGAGCAGGAACGCGATGAGGCTGGACACGGCGAGACTGCCCCCGCTCACCCGGTAGGCGCCGAAGCCGAGGACGAGGATGATCGCCAGCTGCACCCCGGACCAGGACACCGACCAGGCGAGCGCGGAGGTGCGGACCGCGGTGATGCTGAAGGACATCGACCGACGAGCCTGCAGCAGGATGCGCCCGACCTGCCGGTCCTCGGCCCGGCTGGCCTTCACGGTCCGGATCGCCCGCAGCGAGCCCTCCAGCTCCGTGCCGATCCGCCCCACGGCCTCCTGCGCGCCGGCCTGCGCCTTGGCGATGCCCGGCATCATCACCGCGAACACGGCGGCGACGACCGCGATCGTGACCGCCGTCAGCCCGAGCAACGGCAAGTCCAGCACCGCCATCAGGACCAGGGTGCCGACCAGGCCGACGGAGGCGTTGATCAGGTTGACGATGCTGCTCGAGGCCGCCTCCCGCAGCAGCACGGTGTCCGAGGTGACCCGGGTGACCAGCTCACCGGTGGTCTGCCTGGTCACCGCGGGCACGGTGGCGCGGAACATCAGCGCGACCAGCGCAGACCTGGCGTCGAGCACCACCCGCTCGGCCACCGTCCCCATCAGCACCCACTGGACCAGGCCGACCGCGGTGCCGATGAGCAGCAGCACCAGCAGCGCCACCACCGGGCCGGTCAGCGAGGTGTCGGTGCCTAGGGTGTCCAGCACCCACTTGGTGACCATCGGCGTGGCGAGCCCGACGGCCTGGGTGACCAGGCCCAGCAGCAGCCCCAGGGTCAGCACCCGGCGGTGTGGCAGGACGAACGACCAGAGCAAGCTCAGCTGCGGGAACCGGTTCTGCGCCATCTCGCCATTGCACCATTGCGGCCCGGGCGAGCCCGCGGCCGGGAACGGACTCCCAGCAACTGGTCGGCGTCGCGGGCCGGCCGACTCGACCGGCGCCATCCGCGACCCGACTGCTCCGATTGCGCCCAGTCGGTGCCAGTCGGCAGGCTCTGGGGCGTTGTCGCAGGGGCGGTTGCGCATCGGCCTCGGGCGATCACCGAGCCCAACCTTTTCCCAAGGCGCGGCGGTCATCATGAAGACCCGATTCGCGCGACCGCCCCTGGAGACAGCATGGACCGGCTGTTGATGGTCGGCTTGACCCACCGCCGCACCCCGGTGGGGCTCCTGGAACGCGTCACGGTGCCGCGCGAGGAGCGGGCCCGAGTCTTGGGTGCGCTGGCTGCCGCCGGGTGTGCCGAAGCCGTCGTGCTCTCGACGTGCAGCCGCACCGAGGTCTACGCCACGGCTCCGCCGCTGGGGCCGCACGCGCTGCTGACCGTCCTGACAGAACGCGCCGGACTGTCTGTGCCGTCGTCGGTGGTCGAGGTGCGCACGGGTCAGGCGGTCGTGGAGCACCTGTTCCGGGTCACCGCCGGCCTGGAGTCTCGGATCGTGGGCGACGTGGAGGTGCAGGGCCAGGTCCAGCAGGCGTTCCGTGCCGCACACGCGGCCGGCGGGACCGGACCCGTTCTGGGCCGTCTGTTTCCCGCAGCATTGCGGTGCGCGCGGGAGGTGCGCGCACGCAGCCCGCTCGGCGCGCGCGGTCCGTCTCTCGCGCGCCGGGCCGTGGATATGGGGCTTGAGTCGCTGAGCGCTGCCCTCCGTCCTGCCACCGGACCCGTCGAGGACGCCGTCGTCCTCATCGTGGGGTCGGGTCACATGGCCACGACGGCGGTGGAACACCTGCGTTCTCTCGGCCGCCGGCCCCGTGTCGCGGCCCGCGACCTGGGCCGTGCGGTGCAGCTTGCCGGGGCCGGGTTCGGGTGCGCGCTGGCCGACCTGGCCGGCGCCGTGGCGGCAGCCGACTTGCTGATCTGCGCGACGTCGGCCGACCACTACCTCGTGACTCAGGCCGACGTGCGCTCAGCCATGGTCAGCAGGCAAAGACCGTTGACCGTGGTCGACCTCTCGGTGCCGCGCAACGTCGACGCTTCGGTGGCCGCCGTGCCGGACGTGCGGCTGATCGACCTGGAGAGCATGAACGACGACGCGACCGGTGATCCGGCCGTGGCTGCCGCCCTCGCCGCGGGTTCTGCGATCGTCACGGCCGACACCAAGAAGTATGCCGAGGCCGAAGCGGCGCGGCAGGTGGGACCGCTCATCGCGGCGATCCGACACCGCGTCGAGCAGACCTGCCTGGCCACGCTCGCTGAAGCAGCCGCGCCCGGTGCACCGGGCGAGGCGGCGACCAGGGCTGCGACGTCAACTCCAGGCATGCTGCTGCACCGGGCCACGCTCGCTGCGCGGGCGGCCGCAGCTGCCGGGGACGTTGCCGCGCTGCGACGGCTGTACGACGTGTTCGAGGTTCACGGCGTGAGCGGTGCCGTCATCCCGGTCGACGAATGCCGCCGCCGGGACCACGTGGAGGCCCTGTGCGAAATGCTCGTCGCGGACCGCCCGGGCCGGGCCGCCACACGCGTGCCCCCCGCGGCAGGGCCCGTGCCGGTGTGACGACGAAGCCGGGCTGGGCTCGGGGTCAGGCGTCGTAGTCCAGCGTCACCGTGTCGGTCACCGGGTGCGACTGGCAGGCCAGCACGATCCCCGCGGCCAGCTCCTCCGGCTCCAGCGCGTAGTTGCGGTCCATCCGCACCTGTCCCTCCACCACCCGCGCCCGGCAGGTCCCGCACACACCGCCGGTGCAGCTGTATGGCGCGTCCGGCCGGCTGCGCAGCGTCGCGGCCAGGATCGTCTCCTCGCGGGAGGGCATCTCCACGACCGTGCGCCGGCCGTCCAGCGTCACCGTCACCGTCGCCTCGGGCACGGCTCCGGGCGGCGGCAGCGGGACCGGGCGCGGCGACTCCTGGTCGACGACGTGGAACACCTCGTGGTGCACGTGATGGCCCTCGACACCGCGTTCGGCGAGCTCGGCCTGCACCCCCTCGACCATGCCCTGCGGCCCGCAGGCGTACCACTCGTCCACCGCGTCGACCGGGGCCAGGGTGGCGACCAGCCGCGACACCCGGTCGCGGTCCAGCCGGCCGCTGAGCAGCTCGGACTCCTGCGCCTCCCGGGACAGCACGTGCACCAGTTGCAGCCTGGTGGGGAAGGTGTCCTTCAGGTCCTGCAGCTCCTCCAGGAACATCACGGTGTCGGTCCGGCGGTTGCCGTAGACCAACGTCACGCTCGACAGCGGCTCCTCCTCCAACACCGTCGACAGCAGCGACAGGGTAGGGGTGATGCCCGACCCACCGGCGAAGAACACGTGGTGACGTGCCTGCGACGGCGACGTGGGACAGGTGAACCCACCGAGCGGCGTCATCACCTGAAGCCGATCCCCAACAGCGACCGCGGAGTTCAGCCAGGTGGACATCGCTCCCCCGTCAACCGTCGCCGAGGCCACTCGCAGCTCCCGGCGCCGGGACGCCTGCCGCCGGGACAGGCAGATGGAGTACGACCGGCGCACCTCGGCCCCGTCGATCGTCGCGCGCAGGGTCAGGTGCTGGCCCGGCTCGAACGCGTACTCCTTCGCCAGGTCCACCGGCACCGCGAACGACAGCGCCACGGCCTGGTCGGTCAGCCGCTCCACGCGCGACACCGTCAGCTCGTGGAACCGGGCTCGGTGCCGAACGGGCGCCGTGAGCAGCCCGGCCACCTACAGCGCCTTGAACTGCTCGAACGGCTCCCCGCACGAGCGGCACCGGCGCAGCGCCTTGCACGCCGTCGAGCCGAACCGGGACAGCTCCTCCGTGTCCGCGGAACCGCACTGGGGGCACCGCACCCGTCGCAACCGCAACGGCACCGCGGACCGGGCTGGCGGGGCGATCCCGAAGTCCGCCAACGCCGTCAGACCACGCTGGCTTATCCAGTCCGTCGTCCACGCCGGCGTGAGGCAGGTCTGGACCTGCACCGGCCAGCCCGCGTCCGCAGCCACGCGCTCGATACTGGCCCGGATCGCCTCCATCGCCGGGCAGCCGGAGTAGGTCGGGGTCACCAGCACGTGCACCGTGCCCCCGACCTCGGTCACCGACCGGAGAATGCCCAGGTCCTCGATCGAGATCACGGGGATCTCCGGGTCCGGCACCGACCGGACCCGCTCCGCGACGACCTCGAAGGTCACCATGACGCCCCCGGGTGGGACCGGGCGACATGCTGCAGCTCTGCCAACAGGTAGCCCATCGGCCGGGAGTGGATGCCCCGTCGCCCGCCGCGGGCCCGCCACCCCGGCGGATCGGGCACGGTGAGCGTCGCATCGGCCACCACCGTCGACACGTACCGGAAAGCATTGTCCCGCAACGATGACGGGGGGACGCCCGCACCGTCGAAGGGCACCGCGTCGTCGTCGAACAACTCCTCCACGTACGGTGCAACGCGGACCAGGCCCTGTTGCATCCTGGTGTGCGACTCGGTGGTGCCGTCCCCGAGCCGCAGCACCCACTGGGTCGCGTGGTCGCGGTGGTAGTCGACCTCCTTCACCGCCTTGCCGGCCACCCCGGCGACCACCTCGTCGCTGGAGTGGACGAGCGCGGCATACAGCTCGCACTGGTAGGCGGAGAACCAGAGCAGCCGGGCCATCTCGAAGCCGAAGTCAGTGCGCTCCTGCTCGACCAGGTGGACGTTGCGGAAGTCGCGCTCGACGCGGAAGTAGGCCAGGTCGTCCTCGGTGCGGCCGGTGCCGTCGAGCTCCCCGGACCTGGTCAACAGCGCACGGGCCTGGCCCAGCAGGTCCAGCCCGATGTTGGCCAGCGCCATGTCCTCCTCGATCTGCGGCGCGCGGGCGATCCACTCGCCTAGCCGCTGGGCGTAGACCAGTGCGTCATCTCCGAGGCAGCAGCAATACGCGGCAACAGGATTCACAGGTACTCCACGTCCTCCGGCACCTGGTAAAAGGTCGGGTGGCGATAGACCTTGTCGGCGGCGGGGTCGAAGAACGCATCCCGCTCGTCCGGGCTGCTTGCCGTGATGTCGGCGGAGCGGACGACCCAGATGGACACCCCTTCCTGGCGGCGGGTGTAGACGTCGCGGGCGTTGCGCAGTGCCATCGCCGCATCCGGGGCGTGCAGCGACCCGGCGTGCACGTGGGACAGGCCCCGCTTCGGGCGGACGAACACCTCCCACAGCGGCCAGCTGCGCTCGCTCATGCCGCCGGCGCGGCGGCGTGCTTGGCCGCGTAGGCGGTGGCCGCCTCGCGCACCCACGCTCCCTCCTCGTGCGCGCGGACGCGCCAGGCGACCCGCTCGGCGTTGCACGGCCCGTCGCCGCGCAGCACCCTGCGGAACTCCTCCCAGTCGATCTCCCCGAAGCGCCAGTGACCGGCCTCGAAGCGCAGCTGCGGGTCCGGCAGCCGCACCCCCAGGCGCTGCGCCTGGGGCACCGTCATGTCCACGAACTTCTGCCGCAGCTCGTCGTTGGTGAACCGCTTGATGCCCCACGCCATCGACTGCTCAGTGTGGCCGCCGTGCGCTGCGGCGCCGGTGTCCGGCGGGCCGAACATCATCAGCGACGGCCACCACCAGCGCTCCACCGCGTCCTGGGCCATCGCCCGCTGCGCCGCAGTCCCCCGCATGAGGGTCCGGAGGATCTCGAAGCCCTGCCGCTGGTGGAACGACTCCTCCTTGCAGACCCGGACCATCGCCCGGGCGTACGGGCCGTAGGAGCAGCGGCACAGCGGCACCTGGTTCATGATCGCGGCGCCGTCGACCAGCCAGCCGATCGCGCCGCAGTCGGCCCAGGTCAGCGTGGGGTAGTTGAAGATCGAGGAGTATCGCTGCCGACCGGTGTGCAGCAGGTCCAGCAGCTCGGCCCGATCCACGCCCAGCGTCTCCGCCGCGCCGTAGAGGTACAGCCCGTGCCCGGCCTCGTCCTGGACCTTGGCCATCAGGATGGCCTTACGCCGCAGCGACGGCGCCCGGGTGATCCAGTTGCCCTCCGGCTGCATGCCGATGATCTCGGAGTGCGCGTGCTGGGCGATCTGGCGGACCAGGGTGGCGCGGTAGGCGTCGGGCATGTCGTCGCGCGGCTCGACCCGTTGGTCCGCCTCGATCAGGTCGTCGAAGGTTCCCGCCTCCGCCGCGTTCAGCGGCACGCCGAGGACGTCATCGCCAGCCATCGTTTGAGTATGCCTCCTGCGCCGGGTGCAAGGATGGCGCAGTGTCCGCGCTGCCGGCGACCCGTCGTCGCGAGGTGCTCCGCCAGTCCCTGTCGGTCGGGCTGGCGACCGGCGCGTACGGAGCGAGCTTCGGCGCACTGTCGGTCGCGGCCGGGCTCTCGGTCTGGCAGACCGTGGCGCTGTCGGCGCTGCTGTTCTCGGGTGGGTCGCAGTTCGCGGTCGTCGGGATCCTCGCCGCCGGCGGTTCCGGAGCGGCCGCGGTGGCCACCTCGACACTGCTCGGTGTCCGCAACGGCCTGTACAGCCTGCAGGTGGCCCGCATCCTGCACGTGCGTGGGCTGCGGCGGGCGGCGGCAGCGCAGCTGACCATCGACGAGTCGACGGCGGTCGCAGTGGCGCAGCCGGAACCGCCCGCGAGCCGGTTGGGCTTCTGGGCCACAGGTGCCAGCGTTTTCGTGTTGTGGAACCTCAGCACGCTGGGCGGCGCCGTCGTCGGTGACGCCCTCGGCGACCCGAAGCGCTACGGCCTGGACGCGGCTGCGGCGGCGGCCTTCTGTGCCCTGCTGTGGCCGCGGCTGCGGTCGGGGGAGGCGCGAGCCGTCGCCGTCGCTGCGGTGGTCGTGGCGCTGGCCCTCGCCCCGTTCACGCCCGCGGGGGTGCCGGTGCTGGTCGCCGCCTTCGCCGCGGTCGCCGTCGGCGCCCGGTCCCGGGTGGCCGCGTGATGCTCTGGGCCACCGTGCTGGTCGCCAGCGCGCTCGCGTTTGCCACGAAGTACCTCGGGTATGTCGTGCCGCACCACCTGCTCGACGGTCCCCGCCTGTCCCGGATGGTGGCCCTGCTCCCGGTGGCGCTGCTGGCCGCGCTGGTGGCGGTGCAGGCGTTCACCGGCATCGGCGGCGCTCCCGTCCTGGACGCCCGCGCCGCGGCGGTCGCCGTCGCCGTGACGGCGCTGCTGCTACGCGCCCCGTTCATCGTGGTCGTCGTGCTGGGCGCCGGAGTGGCTGCCTCGCTGCGCGCAGCCGGGTGGGCGGCCTGACCCCCGCACGGCCCGCGCTCCACCTCCTTCCCCCCCGCCCGGCCACGCGCGCCCGGCTACGGTCGTCGGCGTCGACCGGTTCCGGCCGCCATCGACCGGGAATCTCCGGTCGATGGGGCTCCGACGTGGTGACCTCACCAGCAGCGCCGGCGCAGGATGCCGGCAACCCTCGGACGCGGTGACCTCACCAGCAGCGCCGGCGCATGGCAACACTCGGACGCGGTCAACGCCGCCTTCGCCGCCTTCGCCGAGCGTGCGGATGTGAGGATGACGGCGTGCACGCCCCGAGCAGCCCCTCCACCGCCCGCAGGCGCCTGGTCGGGGTCGACCTGGCCCGCTGCGTGGCGTTGGTAGGGATGATCTGCACGCACCTGGCGGACCCGCGCACCCAAGACGGCCAGGTCACCGGGCTGCAGCAGCTGGCTGGTGGCCGGTCGGCGGCGACGTTCGCAGTGCTGGCGGGAGTGAGTCTGTCCCTGGTGACCGGCGGGCGCGAGCCGCTGCGCGACATACCGATGGCCCGGGCCCGGGCCTCCCTCGGGGTCCGCGCGCTGCTCATCGCGACCCTGGGGCTCTGGCTGGGCGGCATGCCCTCGGGCGTGGCGGTGATCTTGGTCTACTACGGCGTGCTGTTCGTGCTGGCGCTGCCGTTCCTCGCGCTGCGGGCCCGCACCCTGGCCCTGGTGGCCGCGGGGCTGGCCGTCGTGGTGCCGATCCTTGGCCAGCTGGTCCGCCCGCACCTGCCGGACCTGGTCGGGCAGCCGACCTTCGCCTCCCTGGGCGAGCCCGGCGCCCTGGTGTGGGACGTGCTGCTCACCGGGACCTACCCGACCGTGCCCTGGCTGGCCTACCTGCTGCTCGGTATGTCGCTGGGCCGGCTCCGGCTCGCTCGCACCCGGGTCGCGACCCGGCTGGTGCTCGCCGGCGCGGTCCTGGCGGTTGCCGGCTGGGCGGTCGGCTACCTGGTCACCCGGTCCACGGTCGTGCAGGAAGCGTTGGTCCGCACCGAGGGACGGTTGCCCGCCGAAGCGTGGGCGGCGCTGGAGCAGCGGCTTATCGATGGCCTGCACGGGACGACGCCGACCGGCTCCTGGTGGTGGCTCCTGGTGGCGGCACCGCACTCGGCCACGACGTTCGACCTGTTTCACACGGCGGGCAGCGCGATGGTGGTGCTCGGACTGTGCCTGCTGGTGGCCCGACGCTGGACCCGGCAGTGGGCGGTGATCGGCGGAGCCGGCGCGATGACCCTGACGCTGTACACGACCCATGTGTGGGTCGCCGCGAACGCGGTGCCCAGGACGGTGGCCTATGCCACCCAGTTCCACCTGGTGCTGGTCCTGGTCCTCGGCGCGGTGTTCGCGGGGGCTCGGGTCAAGGGCCCGCTGGAAGCGCTCGTCACCACCGCCAGCCGGGCGACTGCGGCCGTGATGGTCGGCCCGACCAGGCCCGGTGACGCCGACCATCGGCTCGGCCCCTGCCCTGACCCGCCCGCTGACCGTGCCCAATAACCCGCCCGCTGACCTGCCCCCGACCTGCCGCTGACCTGCCCGCTGACCATGCCCAATAACCCGCCCGCTGACCGTGCCCACTGACCTGCCCACTGACCGTGCCCGCTGACCGTGCCCGCTGAACTGCCCGCTAACCGTGCCCGCGCCGGGCTGTCACTGTGCGGCGCGCCAGGCCCGGACCGCGCGACGGTAGGCCGCCTGCTCGGCCGCTTTCTCCCCGGCCAGCCGGTGCGCCTCTGCCTCGGCCAGCAGGGCTCGCCACCCCTGTAGCTGTGGCGCTGGGTCCATTGACTGCTCGGCAAGCATGGCCTGCCCGTCCCGGGCGAACGCGACGAGCCGCCACGCCGCCGCGACGACCACCACCGGGACCAGGACCACCCCTACGCCGAGCAGCACCGGCGCGAGCCGGCCGTCGAGGATGAGCAGCACCCCCCGCCAGCCGATGGTGGCGCAGTAGAACGCCAGCACCACGAAAAGGGCCAGCGCGGTCACGCGCTCACGAGCCTTGTCCCGCAACGCTGCTCAGCCGATCCCCAGGTAGTGCTCTAGGCCCACGGTCAGCCCCGGGTGCTCGGCCACCCGCCGCACCCCCTCCAGCACCCCGGGCATGAACGACGTGCGGTCGAAGGAGTCGTGCCGGATCGTCAGCAGCTCGCCGGGTGCGCCGAACAGGACCTCCTGGTGGGCCACCAGCCCGCGCAGCCGCAACGCATGCACGGGTATGCCGTCGACCCGAGCTCCGCGGGCTCCGTCCGGGTCGCTGGTGGTCGCGTCCGGGATGGCGCCCAGTGCCGCCTCCTGGCGGGCATGGGCCACCAGCCGGGCGGTCCGGGCAGCCGTCCCGGAGGGGGCGTCCACCTTGTCCGGGTGGTGCATCTCGACCACCTCCACCGACTCGTAGAACTGGGCGGCCTGGCGGGCGAACGACATCATCAGGATCGCGCCGATGGCGAAGTTCGGTGCGACGAGGACGCCCACGCCCGGGTGCGACGACAGCCGCTCGGACAGGGCCGACAGCGCCTCGTCCGTCCAGCCGGTGGTCCCGACGACGACATGCACGTCCCGGTCGACGCAGTGCGCCACGTTGGCCGGCGACGCCGACGGCAGGGAGAACTCCACCACCACCTGCGCACCGCCCAAGTCGGCCAGGTCGTCGCCCGCGTCGTACCGCCCGACCAGGGCCAGGTCGGGCGCGGCGGTGACCGCCCGGCAGACCGTGGAGCCCATCCGGCCAGCGGCCCCGATGACCGCGACCCTGGTTTCGCTCACGGGCGTCATCCTAGGGACGCCGTCCGGACGCCCGGAAGCGCCCGTTCCCACACCGGTTCCGGCGAGAAACGGGCGCCCCGAGGCGTCCGGTCGATGGGGTGGCGGGGGGCGTGCGGTCAGGAGGAGGTGGCCTCCGCCGGCGGGGCGTCGGTCTCGGCGGGGGTGTCCGCGCCCTCCGCGACCACCGCGGCCAGCGACAGCTTGCCGCGGGGGTCGATCTCCTTGAGCTCGACCTGGACCTTCTGGCCGATCTTCAGCACGTCCTCGACGTTGTCGATCCGCTTGCCGCCGACCAGCTTGCGCACCTCGGAGATGTGCAGCAGGCCGTCCTTGCCGGGCAGCAACGAGACGAACGCGCCGAACGTGGTCGTCTTGACCACCGTGCCCAGGAACCGCTCGCCCACTTCCGGCATCTGCGGGTTGGCGATCGCGTTGATCGCGGCCCGGGCGGCCTCGGCCGAGGTGCCGTCGGTGGCGCCGATGTAGATCGTGCCGTCGTCCTCGATCGAGATCTGCGCCCCGGTGTCGTCCTGGATCTGGTTGATCATCTTGCCCTTCGGGCCGATGACCTCGCCGATCTTGTCCACCGGGACGGTGATCGAGATGACCCGGGGGGCGTACTCGCTCATCTCGTCCGGGGTGTCGATGGCCTCGGCCATGACATCCAGGATGTGCAGCCGGGCGTCCCGGGCCTGGGTCAGCGCGCCGGCCAGCACCGAGGCCGGGATGCCGTCCAGCTTGGTGTCCAGCTGGATCGCGGTGACGAACTCCCGCGTGCCGGCGACCTTGAAGTCCATGTCCCCGAACGCGTCCTCCGCGCCGAGGATGTCGGTGAGCGCCGCGTACGCGGTCTGCCCGTCCACCTCGTCGGACACCAGGCCCATCGCGATGCCGGCGACCGGAGCGCGCAGCGGCACGCCAGCGTTGAGCAGCGACAAGGTCGACGCGCAGACCGAGCCCATCGACGTGGACCCGTTCGAGCCGAGTGCCTCCGAGACCTGCCGGATCGCGTAGGGGAACTCCTCCCGTCCCGGCAGCACCGGCATGAGCGCCCGCTCGGCCAGGGCTCCGTGCCCGATCTCGCGCCGCTTCGGCGAGCCGACCCGACCGGTCTCGCCGGTGGAGAACGGCGGGAAGTTGTAGTTGTGCATGTACCGCTTGCGGGTCACCGGCGACAGGGTGTCCAGCTGCTGCTCCATCCGGAGCATGTTCAACGTGGTGATGCCCATGATCTGGGTCTCCCCGCGCTCGAAGATCGCCGACCCGTGCACGCGGGGCAGCACCTCGACCTCGGCCGACAGCGCGCGGATGTCGGCCAGCCCGCGCCCGTCGATCCGCACCTTGTCGCGCAGGATCCGGTGACGGATCAGCTGCTTCTGGACCGACCGGTAGGCGGCGGAGATCTCCTTCTCCCGGCCCTCGAAGTCGCCGGCGAGCTTGCCCTTGACCGCGTCCTTGAGCTCGTCGATGCGGTCCTCGCGCTCCTGCTTGCCGCCGATCGTCAGCGCTTGCGCCAGGTCCTCGCTCGCCGCGGCCTCGACCGCGGCATACACGTCGTCCTGGTAGTCCAGGAACAGCGGGAACTCGGCGACGGGCTTGGCGGTCTTGGCCGCCAGCTCCGCCTGGGTCTTGCAGAGCTGGGCGATGAAGACCTTGGCGGCCTCGAGCCCGCCGGCGACAACCTCCTCGGTAGGCGCCTGCTTGCCCTGCCCCTTGACCAGGTCCCAGGTGGACTCGGTCGCCTCGGCCTCGACCATCATGATCGCGACGTCCTCACCGCCGTCCTTGGTCTGCACGATGCGACCGGCCACGACCATGTCGAAGACCGAGCGCTCGCTGTCGCTGAAGTTCGGGAACGCCACCCACTGGCCCTCGATGAGGGAGACGCGCACCCCGCCGACCGGGCCGCTGAACGGCAGCCCGGCGATCTGGGTGGACGCCGACGCGGCGTTGATCGCCAGCACGTCGTACTGGTGGTCCGGGTTCAGCGCGAGCACGGTGATGACGACCTGGATCTCGTTGCGCAGCCCCTTGGTGAAGCTGGGCCGCAGCGGCCGGTCGATCAGCCGGCAGGTCAGGATCGCGTCGGTGGACGGACGGCCCTCGCGACGGAAGAACGAGCCCGGGATCTTCCCGGCGGCATACATCCGCTCCTCGACGTCGACGGTCAGCGGGAAGAAGTCGAACCCCTCGCGCGGGGACTTGCCCGCCGTCGTGGTGGACAGCAGCATGCTGTCGTCGTCCAGGTATGCGGCGACCGCGCCGCCCGCCTGCCTGGCCAGCCGCCCCGTCTCGAACCGGATGGTGCGGGTGCCGAAGCTGCCGTTGTCGATGACGGCTTCGGCGAAGGTGATCTCTGGACCCTCCATGGGCCCTCCGTTTCTTGTCCTACGAGCGCTCTTCACTCGTCCACACCTCGCGCATCGTCGTTGTGCGCGGGCTTTCCATCAGCTGCCCGTATGCCGCGTGCTCGGCGCGCTGCGCCGCGTGCGCGGCATACCGGCAGGTCAAACGCGCAAAGGCGACCCGCTCGCGTGAGTCGGGCCGCCTTCCCGTTCCGAGGGCGCTATCGGCGCAGGCCGAGCCGCTTGATCAGCGCGCGGTAGCGCTCGATGTCGGTCGTCTCGAGGTAGCGCAGGAGGCGCCGCCGCTTGCCGACCAGCAGCAGCAGGCCACGCCGGCTGTGGTGGTCGTGCTTGTGCTCCCGCGCGTGCTCGGTGAGGTCCTTGATCCGCTGCGTGAGCAGCGCGACCTGCACCTCGGGGGAACCGGTGTCGCCAGCGTTGGTGGCGTACTCGGTCATGATCCTGGCCTTGACAGCAGCATCCAGCGGCACTGGCTTCTCCTTGGCATCTCGCTGCGCGGCGCACCGGGGCTTGTCCACCCGGGCTCTGTGGCTCCGCGGCCGTTCCACGGCAGTTGGCCAGCCTACCAGCCGGGGTCGGGCCGCCCTAATCGCGCGGGACGCTCCGAAGGGGGCCCGGGGCCGGGGTGCGGCGACAGGAGATCGGTCCGGCGGGTGATGGCCTAGCTCGAGCTCGTCGGCGTCGAGTCAGGCCCGTCGCGCAGCGCAGCCGCTACAGCTCGGGGAACCAGATGGCGATCTCGCGGGCCGCGGACTGCGGGGAGTCCGAACCGTGGACGATGTTCTGCTGGACCTTCAGCCCCCAGTCGCGGCCCAGGTCCCCGCGGATGGTCCCCGGCAGGGCCGCGCTCGGGTCGGTGGCGCCGGCCAGCGCCCGGAACCCCTCGATGCAGCGGTGGCCGCTGACGACCGCGGCGGTCACCGGCCCGCTGGCCATGAACTCCAGCAGCGGCTCGTAGAACGGCTTGCCCTCGTGCTCGGCGTAGTGCCGGGACAGCCGCTCCCGGTCTGGGGTGAGCACGGCCAGCGCCTCCAGCTGGTAGCCCTTGGCCTCGACCCGGCGCAGCACCTCCCCGGAGAGCCCGCGGCGGTAGCCGTCCGGTTTGACCAGGACCAGGGTGCGCTCGACGTCGGCCACGGCGCGAACCTACCGCGGGGCATCACCCCTGCGGGTGGTCGGCTCGCCACTGGGCGTCGACCCGCGCGGCGTGCGCGTCCATCCGCGCTCCCTGCAGCAGCGCCATCAGCCACAGCGCAAGGAAGACGGCGCCGACGACCAGCATCATCGGCACCACGACCGCGTAGGCGAGCGTGAGCACCTGCAAGACCCAGCCCACGGTGACTCCGAACGGCATACGGAGCAGTCCCGAGGCCAGCACGCAGGCCACGGCCAGCCCCACCCCGGCCCACAGCTGCCACTCGGGGCTGCCGACGTCCAGCGCGGCGAGGGCGCGCGCGACCAGGGCGGCGAAGAACACCGCCAGCGCCTGGCCGACGAGCACCACGGCGGCCAGGCGGCGAGCCATCCGGCCGAGGGGTCCGTAGACGCGCAGACCGCTCACGGCAGGCCGGACGAGGTCGTGACGGGGCAGCAACCGGCGGCGAGCACGAGGTCAGCCTGTCACGGGGCCGTGTGTCAGAAGACGAGGGTCCAGCCCTCCCGGGCCGCCTGCGAGCCGGTGTAGGCGACGCCGTCCACCTTGAGCCCGGCCGGGTCGAGAACGGTGATGGTGCCTCCGCCGTTGCCGAGCTGTACCCCCTCGCCCAGTGGCACGCGCACGGACGCACCCGCGGCCAGGCGGCCCCCCGGCACCGGGCAGGTGCGCTTCATCCGGTCCGCGACCCGCCAGCCGGTCAGGTCGACCGGCGCCGGCGAGGCGTTGAGCAACGTCACCGCCTCGGCCTCGGGGGCGGGGCCGGCGGGGTTGACGAGGGCGCCGACGATGCGGACCGATCCGTCACCGCTGCCCAGCGGCTGACCCGGCTCGTCGCCCAGGGCGTGCCCAGTCTGGTCGTCGGTGTGCCAGATCTGGCTCTGGAAGGCCAGGAACACCGCGACGAACCGGGACCGGTCCGGAAAGTGCAGCAGCAGCCCGCCGTCCTGCCAGACGCCGTCGTCGCGGCGGAACGCCCCGCTGTTGCCCTGGTTCATGTGGATGTCGTGCACCCCGTTGCCGGGCAGGAAGCCGAAGACCTTGTCCGGGACCGTGGCCTCGGTCGGCCAGCGCTCGCCGAAGGCGTGGATCCGGGCCGCGGGGTCGGCGACCGCCTGGCCGACGTAGTGGTCGAGCAGGTCGGCGAGGTCGTTGTCCGGGCCGGCGGCGTCAGGGGGCAGCAGGCGCATGGCCGAGCGGTCGAACAGGTTGCCCCGGATGAAGTCGAGGTTGGCGCCGCCGGCGGCCGCGGGCAGCGCCGTCCACCCGTCGCCGGGCAGCAGGTCCAGGATCGGATGGGTGAAGTCGTCGTCGACCAGGTAGAGCAGCTCCGACGGGGACTGCTGCGACATCACATTGACGGCCACCCGGAAGTCCGTGCCCTGCGCATCCTGCAGGTGGATCTGGTAGTGCGGTGTGTCCGCCCCACCCTCCCGGCGGCTGGCGACCGCGCGCCCGGCAAGGACCCCATACGACTGCAGTGGCATCTTCGCTGCTCCTTCGGACGGCGGGCCGGTCATGGCAGGAGAGAGGGGCGGGCACCCCGGTGATACGCGGACACGAGCGAGCGCTCAGCCGTCCTCACGGCCAAGCAGCCGGCGCACCTCCCCGACGGTGGTGATCGAGCCGGTGGCGATGACCCCGCCGCCCACTCCCCCCTCGTCGGCCAGCTCGGCGGCTCGGTCCAGCGCGTCCGGCAGGTGCGGTACCACGCTGACCCGGTCCTCGCCGAAGATGTCCGCCGCGAGCTCCGCCAGCCGCTCCGGCGGGGTGGCGCGGGGGGAGGTGGTGCGGGTCAGCACCACGTGGTCGAGCACCGGCTCCAGGATCTCCAGCATCTGCTCGGCTGCCTTGTCCTGCAGGACGCCGAAGACGCCGACCAGCCGGCTGAAGGTGAATCCGTCCTCCAGCGCCGTCCGCAGGGACTGCGCCCCGGCCGGGTTGTGGGCCGCGTCGACCAGGACGGTGGGCGAGCGGCGGACCACCTCCAGTCGTCCCGGCGACGTCACGTCCGCGAAGGCCGCCTGCACGACCTCAGGGTCGATGCGCTGCTCGCCGCCGCCGAGGAACGCCTCCACCGCCGCCACGGCCGTGGCGGCGTTCTGCGCCTGGTGCGGCCCGTGCAGCGGCAGGAGAACGTCCTCGTAGTCGCCGGCCAGGCCACGCAGCGAGACACGCTGCCCGCCCACCGCCAGCTCCCGGGTCAGCACGCCGAAGTCGTTGCCCTCGAAGCAGATTCGCGCACCCACCTCGGCAGCGCGATTGATCAGGACCGCCGCGACCTCCGGCTCCTGCACGGCGCTCACCGCGATGGCGCCCGCCTTGATGATGCCGCTCTTCTCGGCCGCGATCTGCTCGACCCGCTCGCCGAGCAGCCGCTGGTGGTCCAGCGCCACCGGCGTGACGACCGCGACCGTCCCGTCCGCGACGTTGGTCGCATCCCAGGCGCCGCCCAGCCCCACCTCGACCACCGCGACGTCGACCGGGGCGTCGGCGAACGCGGCGAACGCGACCGCGACCACGACCTCGAAGTAGGTCATCCGCGGTCCGGACCGCTCGGCCGACCGCGCGTCCACCAGTTCGACGAACGGCAGCACGTCCTCGTATGCCGCGACGAACCGCTGCGGGTCGACCGGGCTGCCGTTCAAGGCCACCCGCTCCCGGATGTCGTGCAGGTGCGGTGAGATGAACCGGCCTGTCGTCAGTCCCAGCTCGCGCAGCAGCCGTTCCACTATCCGCGTCGTGGTGGTCTTGCCGTTGGTCCCGGTCAGGTGGACCACGGGGAACGCACGCTGCGGCTGCCCAAGCAGGTCCATCAGCGCCACGACACGCTCCAGCGACGGCTCCGGCATGCCCTCGGGCGTCCGGCCCAGGATCGCCTCCTCCACCTCGCGCATCCGCCGACGGACCTCTAGCTGCTCGGCAGCGTGCCGCTGGGCCGCGCCTGGGCGCCCGCTCATCGCCTGCTCACCGTCTGGCCAGCACGAGCCGCACCGGCTGCCCATCGCCCACGACAGCTTCGACTCCCTGGCCGGGCAGCGCGGACAGGTCCGCGGCCGCGCCGAACTGGACCGCGAGCGTCTCGGCCATCAGCATCTGCTGATGGGCCAGCACTGCTGCCCACACGGCCTCGTCGCCGAGCACGGTGAGGCTGATCCGGTCGGTGACCGCCAGCCCCGCGTCCCGCCGGGCCTGCTGGACGGCACGGACGACGTCGCGGGCCAGTCCCTCGGCGGCGAGCTCGGGCGTCACCGCGGTGTCCAGCACCACGAAGCCGCCGCCGGGGAGCAGCGCCGTGGCCGCGCCGCCGTCGGCGACCACGGTCTCCAGGGAGTACTCGCCGTCCCGCAGCTCCAGCCCGCCCACGGTGACGAGGCCGTCCTCGGACACCGTCCAGTCACCGGACTTGCTCGCCTTGATCGCGGCCTGCACGTCCCGGCCGAGCCGGGGGCCGGCGACCCGGGCGTTCACCGTGAGCCGTTGCGAGACACCGAAGTCCGCGCCGGAGCCCTCCTCCATCAGAGTCACCGTGCGCACGTTCACCTCCTCGGCCACCACGGCCGCGAACTCCTTCAGCGAGGTCGCCTCAGCCGTCACGACGGTGAGGTCGCGCAACGGCAGCCGGGTCCGCAGCCCGCCAGCCTTGCGCAACGCCAGCGCGGCGGAGCAGACCTCACGGGCCCGGTCCATCGCCGCCACCAGGTCGTCGTCGGCGGGCAGGTCCGCGGCGACCGGCCAGTCGGTGAGGTGGACCGAACGGCCGCCGGTCAGCCCGCGCCAGATCTCCTCGGTCACCAGCGGCAGCAACGGTGCTGCCACCCGGGTCACCACCTCCAGCGCGGTGTACAGCGTGTCGAAGGCCTCCGTGGACGCCGCGCTCTCCCCGTCCCAGAACCGCTCCCGGGACCGCCGGACGTACCAGTTGGTGAGCACGTCCAGGAACGTCCGCAGCGACTCACAGGCCGTGGCGACGTCATACTCGTCCAGCTGGCCCTGCACCTCGGTGACGAATGCACCGAGCTTGGCCAGCAGGTACCGGTCCAGGACATCGGTCGAGGCGGTCGACCACGACGCCTGGTACCCCGTGCCGCCGCGGGCCGCGTTCGCGTAGAGGACGAAGAAGTACCAGGTGTTCCACAGCGAGATGAGCACCTGCCGCACCCCGTCGCGGATGCCCTGCTCGGTCACGACCAGGTTGCCGCCCCGCAGGATCGGCGAGGACATGAGGAACCAGCGCATCGCGTCGGCACCGTCACGGTCGAAGACCTCCGACACGTCCGGGTAGTTCCGCAGCGACTTGCTCATCTTCTGCCCGTCGCTGCCCAGGACGACGCCGTGGCTGACGCAGGACTTGAACGCCGGCCGGTCGAACAGCGCGGTCGCCAGGACGTGCATGGTGTAGAACCAGCCCCGGGTCTGGCTGACGTACTCCACGATGAAGTCGCCGGGGAAGTGGTTGTCGAACCACTCGGTGCTCTCGAACGGGTAGTGGACCTGGGCGAACGGCATCGACCCGGAGTCGAACCACACGTCGAGCACGTCCGGCACGCGCCGCATCATCGACCGGCCCTGCCCGACCGGACGCGGGTCGTCGGGGTTCGGCCGGACCAGCTCGTCCACGAACGGCCGGTGCAGGTCGGTCACCTCGACGCCGAACGCCGCCGACAGCTCCGCGAACGAGCCGTAGACCTCCGTCCGCGGGTAGGCCGGGTCGTCGGACTGCCACACCGGGATCGGGCTGCCCCAGAAGCGGTTCCGGCTGATCGACCAGTCGCGGGCGTTGGACAGCCACTTGCCGAACTGGCCGTGCTTGACGTGGTCCGGCACCCAGGTGATCTGCTCGTTGAGCTCGACCATGCGGTCGCGGAACGCCGTCACCTGCACGAACCAGGAGGAAACCGCTTTGTAGATCAACGGGTTCCGGCACCGCCAGCAGTGGGGGTAGGCGTGGACGTAGCTCTCCTCCCGGAGCAGCGCCCCGGCTGCCTTGAGGTCGTTGATGATCGCCCGGTTCGCCTCGAACACGTGCTGGCCCGAGTACGGCGGCACGACGGAGGTGAACCGCGCACGCTCGTCCACGGTCAGCAACACGGGGATCCCGTGGGCCTCGCAGACCCGGTGGTCGTCCTCGCCGTAGGCCGGGGCCAGGTGAACCACGCCGGTGCCGTCCTCGACGGTGACGTGGTCGGAGGCGACCACGACGAACGCCGAGCCTGTCCCCCACACCTCGGCGTCGGCGAAGAACGGGAACAGCGGCGCGTACCGGAGCCCCACCAGGTCGCTGCCCTTGCGCCGCGCCACGACTTCCGGAGCCTCACCGAACTCCCTTGCGTATGACGCTAGCCGGGCCTCCGCGACGACATACGGAACCCCGTCGTGCAGCACGGTCACGTAGTCCACGTCGGCGCCGACCGCCATGGCCAGGTTGCTCGGCAACGTCCACGGCGTCGTGGTCCATGCCAGCAGCCGCTCGCCGGTCTCCAGCTCCACCCACACGGTGACCGAGGGGTCCTGGCGCGGCTGGTAGGCGTCGTCGTCCATCCGCAGCTCGTGGTTGGACAGCGGGGTCTCGTCGTTCCAGCAGTACGGCAGGACCCGTAGGCCCTGGTAGACCAGGCCCTTGTCGTACAGGGTCTTGAACGCCCAGGTCACCGACTCCATGTAGTCCGGGTTCAGCGTCTTGTAGTCGTGCTCGAAGTCGACCCACCGCGCCTGCCGGGTGACGTAGGCCTGCCACTCGTCGGTGTAGCGCAGCACCGACTGGCGGCACGTCTGGTTGAACTTCTCGATGCCCAGCTCGAGGATCTCCGCCTTGGTGGTGATCCCCAGCACCCGCTGGGCCTCCAGCTCGGCCGGCAGCCCGTGGCAGTCCCAGCCGAACCGCCGCTCGACCCGCCGGCCCCGCATCGTCTGGTAGCGCGGGACGAGGTCCTTGACGTAGCCGGTGAGCAGGTGGCCGTAGTGCGGCAGCCCGTTGGCGAACGGCGGCCCGTCGTAGAAGACGAACTCGTTGGCGCCGTCGGCACCGGCGGGGCGGCCCTCGACGGATGCCTGGAACGTGCCGTCGGCCGCCCAGTAGGCGAGGACCCGCTGCTCGATCTCGGGGAACCGGGGGCTGGTCGCCACCCCGGGCGCCGCGGCGCCGGTGGCATGGGTCTTCGGGTAGCTCATCGCTGCGCGTCTTCCGTGGTCGTCGTGCTCGTCGTCGGGCCCACGAGGACGACGCCGCCCGGTCCGCCCGGGCGCGCCGCGGTACCACCTCGCTTGCCGCAGGTCCCGCAGCGAGGGTGCGCTGCGCGGCATACGGCCGCTTCGTTCCGGCTGTGACGGGCCTACCCCGTCCGGTTCTACTGAGCGGCCCGGGTGGGCCGCCGTTCTTCCGGAAGCTCGCCGGTGATGGCCGGGTCGACGCCTGTGCCGCCGAGTCTACCGGGGCAGGATGGGCGGGTGCCGCACGTTATCCCGCTGCCCGGCTCGCTCACCGGGGGCGCACACGTCACAGACCCGGACGTGGCCCGCTCGTATGCGGTAGACGCCAGCCTGGGCGCGACGGCGCCCCGGTCCTTCGAAGTGGTCCGGGCCCGGGACCGGCAGGACGTGGTCGAGGTGCTCGCGCACGCCCAGGCGAACGCGGTCCCGGTGGTCCCGCAGGGGGCGCGCTCGGGGCTGGCGGGCGGCTCGACCGCGGTGGAGGGGGGCATCGTCCTCAACCTTGAGGGCATGGCCGCGATCCGGGCGATCGATGAACTGGAGGCGGTCGCTGTGGTCGAACCGGGCGTGGTGACCGCCGAGCTGAAGCGCGCGGTGGCCGAGCACGGCTTGTTCTACCCCCCGGACCCGGCCTCGTCGGCCTTCTGCACGGTCGGCGGCAACGTCGCGACCAACGCGGGCGGCCTGTGCTGCGTCAAGTACGGCGTCACGGCCGACTACGTGCGCAGCCTCGAGGTCGTGCTGCCGGGTGGCGCGGTCACCCGGACCGGGCACACCACCGCCAAGGGGGTGGCCGGGCTGGACCTCACCGGGCTGTTCGTCGGCTCGGAAGGCACCCTCGGGGTCGTCACCGAGGTCGTGGTCCGGCTGCTTCCCGCGCCCGACCCGACGCTGACCGCCCTGGCGACGTTCGCCACCCTGGCGGCGGCCATCGACGCGGTCCTCGCGCTGCGCGCCGACCGGCACCGGCCGAGCCTGCTGGAGATCCTGGACGCGCCCAGCCTGGCCGCGATCCAGGCGCTGGCCGACTACGGCTTCCCCCAAGACTGCGCCGCCGCGCTCATCGTGTGCTCGGACCGGCCGGGGCATGCCTACGAGGACGTGCAGCGGTATGCCGGGCGGCTGGCCGCCGCTGGCGCGACCGAGGTCGCCGTCGCCGACGACCAGCAGGAGGGGGACGCGCTGCTGGCCGGGCGCCGCGCATTGAACCCGGCCCTAGAGGCCAAGGGAGCCCGGTTCGTCGAGGACGTGTGCGTGCCGCTGGCCCGGTTGCAGCAGCTGATCGAGGCCGGCGCCCGAATCGGCCGCGAGCGGGACGTGGAGCTGACCATGTCCGGCCACGCCGGGGACGGCAACCTGCACCCCTGCTTCTTCTTCGACCCGCTGGTGCCCGGCAGCCGGCAACGGGCCGAGGCCGCCTTCGCCGACCTTGTGATGGTGGCCTTGGCGGCAGGCGGCACCGTGACCGGAGAGCACGGCATCGGCACCGTGAAACGTGGCTTCCTGCCGCGTGAGCTCGGCGAGGCCGAGATCGACCGGCAGCGGGCCGTGAAGGCCGTCTTCGACCCGAGCGGCATCATGAACCCGGGCAAGGTGTACGCCAGCTGAGCAGGCGACCTGCCCATGTCGCCGCCAGCCGGCCCGAGCCGGCCACGGCCCGGGCTGGGCGTTCTCGAGGCGGTCAGCTGGCCGCTCCCGCCTGGACCAGCACGGCGGTCACCGCGAGCACGCCCAGCGCCAGGGCGAACTCGCCGCCGACCGCCACCGCCAGCACCCGGATGTCGGTGTCCGCGGCGACCACCCCCGGATTGGCCCGGCGATGTGCCAGCCGCACGGCATACCGGCGGCCCTGGTTGCCGAGCACGAGCATGACCGCGAACACGCAGACCTTGACGAACAGGACGGCGCCGTACCGGGAGCCGAGCAACGGACTCAGCCCGCCCGCGGTCGCCAGCGCATGCACCGCACCTGTCACCGACAGGACTAGCACGCTGATGACCGCCACCCTCGAGAACCGTGAGATGACCAGGTCGAGGATGTCCAGGGAAGTACGCGGCAGCAGCACGGCGGACAGCGCAAGCAGGCCGCCCAGCCAGGTCGCGGTGGCGAGCAGGTGGCCGGTCGCCGCAACGACCGTCGCGACGGCATACGGCCCCGCCGGCGCCGGCGAGCCGATCACGTAGGTCTCCACCACGGCCAGGCACCACCCCGTCACCAGGACCGGGTAGCGACGGGCGGTGCTCACGACGTTGGGCCCGAAACCGACCGCCAGGACGAACAGGGCCAGCCGGCCTAACGCCATGGCGCCGGCTCGCCCGGCGAGCGCCCCCTCCCACGCGGTCGACCCCGGCGCCCCGGACACCAGCGGCAACGCCACGGTCGAAACCGCGCTGAGGGCGCCACCCACGACCAGCAGCCGGCTGAGCACCCGGTCACTGCGCCCGTCCGGCCAGATCCAGCTGACGAACAGCGCGGTGCCGAGCAACATGACCAGCCCCAGGTAGCCCAGCCAACGCACGGCCAGGACCTCGACGACGGCGAAGTCCGGGCTCAGCTGCACGGGGCCGGCCCGCGGGTCAGCGTGCCGCCGGCCATCATTCTCCTCACCTGGCCACCCAGACCTGGCCACCTAGACCTGGCCACCGAACCTGGCCGCCGAGGCACGCCGACCGGGATCCCTTCCTTCGGCTGCCGAGGAACCTCTCCGCGCTGAGCGTCACCGATGCCGGGTCTGCGGTCAACTGGCCAGCGGTCCGGATCCCGGCCGCGGACGGGCGCCGACACTGCATACCGACACTGCATACCGACCTGCTTGTCCGCGCACCCGCAGGAACTCGGTCGTTGCGCCGGCAGCGGGTCTGGGAAGATGCCGGGCATGGCCACACAGGAAGCCTCCGACCCCCGCATCCCGGCGCGGCCGTCCGTCGACGGCCTGGAGGAGAAGTGGTCGGCGGTATGGGCGGAGCAGGGGACCTACGCCTTCGACCGGAGCCGGCCGCGGGAGGAGATCTACGCGATCGACACCCCGCCGCCCACCGCGAGCGGGGCGCTGCACATCGGCCACGTGTACGGCTACGCGCAGGCGGACTGCATCGCCCGGTACAAGCGGATGGCGGGTTCGGAGGTGTTCTACCCGATCGGGTGGGATGACAACGGACTGCCCACCGAGCGGCGGGTGCAGAACTACTACGGCGTGCGCGGGGACGCCACCCTGGCATACCTGCCGGGCTTCGTCCCACCCCAGGAGGGCGGTGACGGCCGGAGCACGCGCGCGGCCGACCAGCTCCCGGTGAGCCGCGCCAACTTCGTCGAGCTCTGCGAGACGCTCACCCTCAAGGACGAGGTCGCGTTCGAGGCGCTGTTCCGCCGGCTCGGGCTGTCGGTGGACTGGTCGATCAGCTACCGCACCATCGACGACCGGTCGCGCAAGGTCGCCCAGGCCGCCTTCCTGCGCAACCTGGCCCGCGGCGAGGCCTACCAGGCCGAGGCGCCGGGGCTGTGGGACGTCACCTTCCAGACTGCGGTGGCCCAGGCCGAGCTGGAGGCCCGGGACTACCCGGGGCACTTCCACCGGGTCGCCTTCCACCGCCCCGACGGCGACCCGGTCCACATCGAGACCACGCGGCCCGAGCTCCTGCCGGCCGTGGTCGCCCTCATCGCGCACCCCGACGACGAGCGATATGCCGCCATGTTCGGCACCACGGTCACCTCGCCGTTGTTCGGGGTCGAGATCCCGGTCCTGGCCCACCCGCTCGCCGAACCGGACAAGGGCGCGGGCATCGCCATGTGCTGCACCTTCGGCGACCTCACCGACGTCGTGTGGTGGCGCGAGCTGGACCTGCCGACCCGCTCGGTGGTGCAACGTGATGGACGCATCTCCCGGGAGGTGCCGCCCTGGGTGTCCGGCGGCCCCGGCGAGGCGCTGTTCCAGCGGATCGCCGGCGCGACCACCTTCAGCGCGCGGACCCAGGTCGTGGCGGCGCTGCGCGAGTCGGGCGATCTGGCCGGTGAGCCGGTGCCGACCCAGCGCAAGGCGAACTTCTACGAGAAGGGCGACAAGCCGCTGGAGATCGTCACGTCGCGGCAGTGGTACATCCGCAACGGCGGCCGCGACCTCGCCCTGCGCGAGAGGTTCCTGGAACGGGGCCGCGAGCTGCAGTTCCACCCGCCGTTCATGCGCTCCCGGTACGAGAACTGGGTCGGCGGGCTCAACGGCGACTGGCTGATCTCCCGGCAGCGGTTCATGGGCGTGCCGATCCCGGTCTGGTACCCGGTCTCGGTGACCGGCGAGGTGGACTACGCCCACCCGATCGTGCCGGCCGAGGACATCCTTCCGATCGACCCCTACGCCGACGTGCCCGAGGGGTATGCCGCGCAGCAGCGGGACCAGCCGGGCGGGTTCACCGGGGACCGGGACGTGATGGACACCTGGGCGACCTCCTCGCTCACGCCCCAGATCGCCGGCGGGTGGCTGGAGGACCCGCAGCTGTTCGCCAAGGTGTTCCCGATGGACCAGCGCCCTCAGGGCCACGACATCATCCGCACCTGGCTGTTCGCCACGGTCGTGCGGGCCCACTACGAGCACGGTTCGCTGCCCTGGACGCACGCCACCCTGAACGGCTGGATCCTGGACCCCGACCGCAAGAAGATGAGCAAGTCCAAGGGCAACGTCACCACGCCGATGGCGATGCTGGAGGAGCACGGCACCGACTCGGTGCGCTACTGGGCCGCGTCGGCCCGGATGGGCATCGACGCCGCCCTTGACACCGCGCAGATGAAGGTCGGCCGCCGGCTGAGCATCAAGGTGCTGAACGCGAGCAAGTTCGCGCTGTCCTTCGGCCCGGCCGCCCCGGAGTCGGTGAGCGAGCCGCTGGACCAGGCCATGCTGGCCGCGCTGGGCGAGGTGGTGGACATGGCCACGGCCGGGTTCGAGGCCTTCGACTACACCCGCGCGCTGGAGGTCACCGAGACCTTCTTCTGGACCTTCTGCGACGACTACCTGGAGCTGGTGAAGGACCGTGCCTACGGGGGCCGGGGGGAGGCGGCGGCCGCCTCGGCCCGGGCGGCGCTGCGGCTGGCGCTGGACGTTCTTCTTCGACTGTTCGCCCCGATCCTGCCGTTCGCCACCGAGGAGGTCTGGTCCTGGTGGCACGACGGCTCGGTGCACCTGGCGGCCTGGCCGCGGGCCGAGGAGCTGAAGCCGGTGGCCGCTGGCGGCGACGCGGCGGCCCTGGCCGCGGTCGGCGTCGCGCTGGCGGCGATCCGCCGGGCCAAGTCGCAGGCCAAGGTCGGTATGAAGGCCGAGGTCGCCTCGGTCTCGGTGGCCGGCCCCGCGGCGGACCTGGACCGCGTGCGCGCGGCCGCCGCCGACCTGGCCGCGGCCGGCCGAGTGGCGGCGATGCAGTTCGTCGAGGCGGACACGTTGGCGGTCCGCGGCGTCGCCCTGGCTGCCGGGTAAGGGCGTTCCGACCGCTGCCGCGCCGGTCCGGGCGGCACCCGCCGCCCGGACCTGAGCTCGCGGCCCACGCAGGGCCGCCGAGTCGGTCCACTCTCGCACCGTGACCCCTCCGTGACCCCTGCGTGATACCGGTCACAATGGTCAAGGGTTGGTATAGTAGAGGCTTCAACTTCGTATAGTCTCGGTCTTGTCGGATCCAAGGGCTAACGCCGCACGGCATCTCGCAAAAACCTCGATGGTTCCGGCCCAGCCGGTCGACACCTCGTCAACCGTGCAATGTGTCCGTTTTGAACCCTTTCTTCACCGGCGCTGTCGCGCACCGTTTGCGCGCTTCATGCTGCCCGCGCTCGCCGACGAGCGGTCCTTTCCTGCTGCGCTCTTTTCGAGGGGAAACACAATCTTGCCCGACGCCGAACAGCTGGCGCCCGCGCCGGCTCACTCCTACGACCCACCCGTCCGCCGCGACATCTACCAGGGGACGACCACGCTCACCGGCCCGGCACAGCCCGGGTCAACGGTGTCCTTCGTCGACGTCTTCTCGACCAGGCAGAAGCTCGGCCTCGCCGCGCTGATAGCCGCCCAGGTCATCACCGGACTCACCTTCATCGGATGGCTGGTCTGGCCCAGCCACCTGCCCTCCCTGTCTCAAGCGGGAGGCGTGCTGTTCGCCACGTCGCTGCTCGGTGTGGCCCTGATGGTGACCATCGAGGTCATCCGGCTGGCGCAGGGGGCGGCCCTGTGGCTGTTCTCGACCCGCGCCAAGGACCCGGTCCCCCTGGTGCCACAGCCGGGTCTGCGGGTGGCGCTGCTCACCACCATCGTGCCGAACAAGGAGCCGCTGGAGATGATCCTCGGCACCCTGCACGCGATGAAACAGGTGCGCTACGACGGGCAGGTGGACGTCTGGCTGCTGGACGAGGGCGGTGACCCGGTGGTCGCCGCGGAGTGCGCCGTCATCGGGGTGAACCACTTCTCCCGCAAGGGAATCGCTGAGTACAACACGAAGTCTGGGCAGTTCAAGGCACGGACCAAGGCGGGCAACCACAACGCCTGGCGCGCCGAGCACGAGCAGGCCTACGACGTGGTGGCACAGATGGACCCCGACCACGTGCCCGCCCCGGAGTTCCTGGAGCGGACCCTGGGCTACTTCTCCGATCCCGACGTCGGCTTCGTCGTCGCACCTCAGGTGTACGGCAACCTGCGGGAGAGCTGGATCGCCAAGGGCGCCGCGATTCAGGCCTACGTCTTCCACGGCGTCATCCAGCGCGGGGGCAACGGCATGTCGGCCCCGCTGCTGATCGGCACGAACCACCTGTACCGGCCGTCGGCCTTCCACGTGATCGGTGGCTACCAGGACTCGATCATCGAGGACCACCTGACCTCCATGGCCATGTACGCGACGGCCAACCCGGTCACCGGGAACCGGTACCGGGGTGTCTACACGCCCGACATCCTCGCTGTCGGTGAGGGACCGACCTCGTTCACGGACTACTTCAGCCAGCAGAAGCGGTGGGCCTACGGCATCTGGGAAATCATGCGGAACCACTCCCCGCGAATTTTTCCGCAGATGAGGCCCGCGCAACGGCTCTCCTTCTCGCTGCTCCAGCTGTTCTACCCGTCGGTGGCGGCCTCCTGGGTGCTTGGAAATATTCTGACCGCTTTGTACGTTTTGGGCGGCGCCGCGGTCCGCTTGCCCATCGGAGAATGGCTGCTCCTGTGGTCCGCGTCCATGGCTTCCAGCCTGGGCACCTTCTTCTGGTTGCGGCGTTTCAACCTCGCCCCGCACGAGCGGCGGGAATGGGGGCTGTCCGGCCTCGGCCTGCTCATGATCTGCCTGCCGATCTACGCCTCTGCGGCGTGGGACTTCCTGCGGGGTCGGCCACTGGCCTATGCGGTGACGGCGAAAGGCAAGCTCACCAGCGGGGACAGCCTGGCGACATTTCGGCCGCATCTGTTCTGGCTGGCCGCCTCCGGGGCCGTCCTGGCTGCTTCCGCGGGCCTCGGCCTGGGCCAGTCGTACCCCAGCCTGACGTTCTGGCTGCTGGTCACCATGGCCACGTGCAGCGCACCGCTGGTGCTTCACTCGGTGAACAGGCTGAACGCAGCCGGCCTGTGGGGCCAACCACTCCAGCCTCGTCGAGAGCCGGCAGAGCGTGTCGGCGAACTGGTGGCGGCGGCGTCCTGACAGCGTGCTGGATCCAGGGCTGCCCGGCGCGGGTCACCGCGGCCGGGCAGCCCGTCCGTCCCGCCAGGCCGCGACCGCGGCCGCACTGGTGTCCAGCCGCCAGTCCCGCTGGACGTCACGCTGGTCGTTCTCGCTGAAGTAGATCAGCGCCTGCAGACGTGGGAACCGGCGGGAGCCGAACATGTCGCGCAGCCACCGTGCCTTGCCGGGTTCGACGGTGCCGAACTCGCACAGCCACACCGGCTTGAGCGTCAGCCGTCCGAGCCGGCGATAGGGGCCGGCGACGATCTGCTCGAAGCTGCGGTCGCGGCCGTCGCCACGCCGAGGTGAGCGGGTGGACCAGTTGTAGGCGTCGAAGCCGGCGACGTCGACGACGTCGGTCCCGGGCCAGTAGTCCTCCATCCGGTTGCCGCTGCGGTCGGGAAAGTCCGACTCGTTCGGTGACCAGACGAACCGCACGTTGTCAGCTCCCGCGGCTCGGAACCGGGCCACCAGGTGCCGCCATGCCGCAACGAAGGCAGCTGCCGACGGCCCGCCCGGACGACCGGCCGAGTAGGCCATCCACTCTCCGTTCATCTCATGGCCGAACCGCAGGTAGACCGGCCGGCCGAAGGCCCGTGCCTGTGCGGCGAAGCGGTCGAGGTACCCATCCTGGGCGCCGTCCGCGATCTGTCGGACCAGATCGCCGTCCGGCTGCATGGACAGCATCAGGTCCCGGCCGTCGAGGTTGGGCGAGACCGCTTCATGGAACTGCCGTCCCCAGGTGAAGAAGTAGTGCACGATGTCGAGCCGGCCGACGCGGTCTTCGAGCGTGGTCAGGTCAGCGGTCGAGACCGGGTCGCGGTACGGCTGTCCGTCCAGATGCACGTATGCGCCGAGTCGGACGCGGCTGGCCAGGGGGGCCGTCGTCGAGGGCGGCCGAACACTCACCATCGGCGCCATGGTGACGGCGAGCACGAGCCACGCCGTGACCGCCCAGTGCCGAGGACGCGGCATCGCCGAAGTGGCCAGATGCGGCAGCATCGCCATGCCGGCAGCCTACGGAGGACTGGGTATGCCGCCCTCCACTGACGGGTCGGGGGATCGCAAGATCCGCGAGGCGCCGAAGGGATCGAGCAGCTGGTCGCCATGGTGCGGACGGGGAGCGGCGAGCGGGCTGGCGCGTCAGGTGTCGGAGGCGTAGACGATCAGCACGTCGCAGGTGGCCCGGTGCACCACCAACGAGGGAACCGACCCCAGCAGCCGGCCCTTGATCGAGTTGATGCCGGTGCTGCCGACCACGACGAGCTCCGCCGCGGACTGCTTCGCGGCCGCCAGGATCGTCTCGACGGCGTCACCCTCGGCGAGCCGCCCGTGGACCGTGGCGCCGGCGCTCTCGGCGCGCCGGAGGGCGGCGTCGAGGGCCTGCTGCGCCGCGACGGTGCCGGTGACCCGGCGCCGGGTGTCGTCCAGGCCCGTCGTCACCCGCGCCTGCTCCCGGGCTCTCATCGGGTGGTAGGCGCAGACCACCTCGAGCTCCGCGTGTTCGCTGGCCGCCAGCTCGGCCGCCCGTCCCACGGCCACCAGGGACGGCTCGGAGCCGTCGGTGCCGACGACGATCCTCGCGTACGACATCGCTCCTCCTCGAAGGGTCGGGCTGCGGTGGTGATCCGGTGGGGCGGCTAGTGGTGGTGCCGCATCTGCTCCGGCAGGTCGTCCTCGGTGACCTGGTGGCCCTGGGTCAGCTCCGGCGGCACGAGGAGCATCCAGACGATGAAGACCGCCGCGACGACGAGCATGAACAGGCCCATCCACAGCGAGATGTTGATCCCGTCGGCCTTGGCGATGTCGGCGTCGGAGGCGGACAGGCCGACCGGGGTCACCAGGATGCCGAAGATGAGGAACAGCAGCCCGACGATCGTGCGCAGGTCAAGCAACCGGGCAAGCAGCTCGGTGTTGCTCTCGCCCTCGTGTTCCATCGGTGAGGTCATGGTTGGCTCCTCGGTGCTCCGCCCGTGGACCGGGCAGTGTTGGCGACTCTGTCAGAGGCTTGCGACATACACGTAGAGCGCGACGTTCACCAGCAGGACGCCGACGCCGAGCACGATCGGGCTGCGGTACCACGCGTACCGGACGGCGTCCGAGGCGTCGTGGATCTCCATCCCGTAGACCAGGCCGTGCAGTTCCGCGTCGGTCTTCCTCGGCTCCCGCAGGGAGACGACGACCATGGCGACCGCGCCGGCGGAGAAGGCGAAGATGGAGCCCCACATGGTCTCCTGCAGGTCGCTGCGGTAGCGCAGGACATCGGCCTGGTAGAGGAAGTACACGGTGACCGCAGTCACCGTGCCGACCAGGATCCCCCAGAAGCCGGCGCTCCGGCTGGCCCGCTTCCAGAACATGCCGATGATGAACGCGCAGAACAGCGGCACGTTGAAGAAGGAGAACAGCGTCTGCAGGTAGTTGGAGATGTTGCTGAAGTTGACCGCGATGAACGCGGTGAGGATCGCGATCCCGACCCCGCCCACGGTGGCCCAGCGCCCCACCTTGAGGTAGTACCGGTCCGGCCGGCCGGGGCGGATGTAGTCCTGCCACAGGTCGTAGGTGAACACCGCGTTGAAGCTGGAGACGTTGGCGGCCATCCCGGCCATGAACGCGGCGAGCAGCCCGGTGACGGCGATCCCCAGCGCCCCCTGCGGCAGGAACTGGGACATCAGCGCCGGGATCGCCTGGTTGTACTCCAACGCGCCGCCCTCCCTGCCGATGCCCGGCAGCAGCACGACGGCGGCCATGCCGGGCAGCACCGAGATCAGCGGGACGATGGCCTTGGGGTAGGCGCCGATGATGGGCGTCAGCCGGGCCGAGTGCTGGTCCTTGGCGGCCATCGCCCGCTGCACCTCGGCGAAGTTGGTGGTCCAGTACCCGAAGGAGAGGCAGAACGTCAGACCCAGCAGTATGCCGACCCAGTCGCCGACGGGGTTGCCTCCGCCGACGGCGGTCCCCGACCACGGGGAGACGAAGTCGTTGCCGTGGGAGGCACGCAGGTTCTCGGCCAGCGCGCCCATGCCACCGACCTTCTTCAGCGCGATGACGACCAGCGGCACCATCCCGATCATCACGACGAAGAACTGCATGACCTCGTTGTAGATGGCGCTGGTCAGGCCGCCCAGCAGGATGTAGGAGAGCACGAAGACCGCGGACATGACGATGGCGACGGCCAGCGGAATGCCCAGCAGCGCCTCCAGCACGATCGCCAGGGCATAGAGGTTGACCCCGGCGATGAGCATGCTGCCGACGACGAAGGTGACGGCGTTGATGAGGTGGGCCTTGGGGTCGAAGCGCAGCCGGAGGTACTCCGGCACGCTGCGAACCTTGGACCCGTAGTAGAACGGCATCATCACGATGCCGAGGAAGACCATCGCCGGGATCGCGCCGATCCAGAAGTAGTGCAGCATCGCGGCGCCGTACTGCGCTCCGCTTGCGGACTGGCCGAGCAGTTCCACGGCGCCGATGTTGGCGGAGATGAAGCCGATCCCGGTGATCCACGCAGGCAGCGACCGTCCGGACAGGAAGAAGTCGAGCGAGGACGTCATCACCCGGCGCAGGATGAAGCCGATGCCGATGACGAAGGCGAAGTAGATCGCCATCAAGGTCCAGTCCACCACCGACAGGTCGAACTGCAGCACGCTGGTCTGGTCCGCGAACACCATCGCCACACCCCGTTCGCTCCGAATGTCCGATTCTGAACCTTCCGACTATGGCACTCCTGCCCTCATCGCGCCCGCCGGCGCCTGGTCGTACCGGGTTGCCCTGGTTCCCTAACGGCAACTCGGCGCTACCCGGCGCAGCCCGCGCCAGCGCCCACCGGCTTGGGGTGGGCGCACCCGGCGGGCGGCTACTCCGGCCCGCGGCGGCGCGGCTGGACGACGAACCAGGGCACGTCCCACCCGGCGACGCGCAGCCGCCGGTCGGCGAACGGCTGCACCGGCAGCTCGCTCACCGTGCCGGTCGCGGGATCGTAGATGTCGAGAACGCGGTCGCCGGCGCCGGGCAGGACCAGTGCCACGTGCCGCGGCAGCCACCGGCTGCCCACGAAGAGCAGCGCGGGGCGACCCTCGTCGACGAGGTGGACGAGCGCGGCATACCAGGACCGCAGCCGGGCCGGGGCACCGAGCCGGACCAGCCGAGTCTGGTAGCGGACGCCTGGCGTGGCGGCGCCATGTTCGAGCTCGGCCCGTGCTCCCCACGGCGGCGTGCCCAGCGCCCGCGGCCACGGCAGGTTGAGCCGGCCGCCGGCCCTGACCAGGCCGTTGGTCCGCCGCATCACAACCCGCTCGTACTCGGCGAACCGTTGCGGCTCGGTCCTCGGGTCGGGCTTCTGGCCGGTGCGGACGCCGCTCACCAGCCAGCGCGCGAAGGCGGGGTTGACGAGCATCCGGGCGACCGTGAGCGAGGCGGAACCGCAGGTGACCGGGCTCTGCTGGATCGGACCCCCGGACTGCGGCGTCAGCCGGAACGGCGGGTCAGGTCTCACGCCCTCATTGTGGGCCCCCGGCCGGTTGGCCCGTCCAGCGGGCTCCGGCCAGCGCGGGCAATTCCCCACCGCGGCCCTCTCCCGCTGCTCCCGCGGCAGCAGCGCTCGTCCGCGTCGCGGGGCTGGCCGGGCCGCGCCGGTCGCATCCGCGAGGTGCCGGCCGGGGGGAGCCGGGCGGGTTGCCGCAGCTCGCCGCACAAGCCGAGCGGGCCTGCCCGAGCCCTGCCCGGACAGACCCGCTGGGTCCGAGGGCGAGGCCGGTCAGGCGCCGATCTCCTGCCGGATGGTCTCACCGGACTGGACCTCGATCTTGCGCGGCTTGGCCTTCTCGGCCACGGGGATCCGCAGGGTGAGCACACCCCGGTCGTACGCCGCAGCGACCTTCTCGGCATCAAGGTTGTCCCCGAGAATGAGCTGCCGGCTGAACACTCCCCGGGCCCGCTCGGCCGCGACCATCTCCTCCAGGCCCTCCCGCATCGGCCGTTCGGCCTTCACGGTGAGCACGTTGCGCTCCACGTCCAGGTCGATCGAGCCGGGGTCCACCCCGGGCAGGTCGAACTCGACCACGAACTCCTCCCCCTCGCGCCAGGCGTCCATCGGCATGACGGTCGGGCGCGCGGCGGTACCGAAGACCTGCTGGCTGAGCCGGTCGAGTTCGCGGAAGGGGTCGGTGCGCATCAACATGAACTCCACCTCCAACCGGTCGGTCGGCTTGTGGCCGACCATGCGTTGTTGTCCTGTCCCACGGATCGTTGAGGCAGAAGATCTGTCTCAGACGATCTACATCGAGTATACTCGTCCGAGTCAGAGAATCAACCCCCGGGAGGTGAGCGACGATGGCTGAGCCGGCGCTGCCCGCCCCCGAGGGCGACGCCTCCCGCGGGGTCTACGGCATCTCGGTGGCCGCCGAGCTGGTCGGGATGGGGACGCACACGCTGCGCCTCTACGAGCGGCGGGGGCTGCTTGAGCCGGGGCGCTCGGACGGTGGCACGCGGCGCTACAGCCGCGACGACCTGCAGCGGCTACGACGAATCGCCGCCCTGCTGGACGACGGGGTCAACCTCGCCGGGATCGCGCTCGTGCTGGACCTGCAGGACGAGAACGAGGCGCTGCGCAGGGACCTGGCGGCGGGCGGCGACGACTCGTGATCGGCCCGGACCGGCGGTGACGGTGCGCCCCTGGTGACTAGGCGGACTCCTTGCGCGGCGCGCGCTTCGGCCGCGCCGGCACCTCACGCCGAACGATGGTCGGGTTGACGTTGTCCAGCACGACCTCGCGGGTCACCACGACGCGGGCGATGTCGTCGTCACTGGGGACGTCGAACATCACCGGCAGCAGGACCTCCTCCATGATCGCCCGCAGCCCCCGGGCCCCCGTCCCCCGCAGCAGCGCCTGGTCGGCCACCGCTTCGATCGCGTCGCGGGTGAACTCCAGCTCGACCCCGTCGATCTCGAACATGCGCTTGTACTGCTTCACCAAGGCGTTGCGCGGCTCGGTCAGGATGCGCACCAGCGCCGCCTGGTCCAGTGGCGACACGGTCGTGATCACCGGCAGCCGGCCGATGAACTCCGGGATCAGCCCGAACTTCATCAGGTCCTCCGGCATCACATCGCCGTAGGACTCCCCGAGGTCCTTGGCCGAGTGCAACTGGGAGCCGAAGCCCAGCCCCTTCTGGCCCGACCGGGCTTCGATGAGCTTCTCCAGCCCGGCGAACGCGCCCCCGACGATGAACAGCACGTTGGTGGTGTCGATCTGGATGAACTCCTGGTGCGGGTGCTTGCGGCCGCCCTGTGGCGGCACCGACGCGGTCGTGCCCTCGAGGATCTTCAGCAGCGCCTGCTGCACGCCCTCCCCGGACACGTCCCGGGTGATCGAGGGGTTCTCCGACTTCCGGGCGATCTTGTCGACCTCGTCGATGTAGATGATCCCGGTCTCGGCCTTCTTCACGTCATAGTCGGCGGCCTGGATCAACTTCAACAGGATGTTCTCCACGTCCTCACCGACGTAGCCGGCCTCGGTGAGCGCGGTGGCGTCCGCGATGGCGAACGGCACGTTCAGCATCCGCGCCAGCGTCTGAGCCAGGTAGGTCTTGCCGCAGCCGGTGGGGCCGATGAGCAGGATGTTCGACTTGGCGATGTCGACGTGGTCGGCCTCCTTCTTGGTCACGGACGAACCGGTGGTCTCGCTGGCCTGGATCCGCTTGTAGTGGTTGTAGACGGCGACGGCCAGCGCCCGCTTGGCCGGGTCCTGGCCGATGACGAACTGCTCCAGGAAGTCGAAGATCTCCCGCGGCTTCGGCAGCTCGTCCAGGCCCAGGTCGGCGGACTCGGCGAGCTCCTCCTCGATGATCTCGTTGCACAGGTCGATGCACTCGTCGCAGATGTACACCCCCGGGCCAGCGATGAGCTTCTTGACCTGCTTCTGGCTCTTCCCGCAGAAGGAGCACTTCAGCAGGTCGCCGCCGTCACCGATGCGGGCCACGCGGTGTCCTCCTCCTGCATCGGGTCTGCCAACGGGCTGACGCTACCGCCAGACCCCACTCACCTGCTCCATTGAACGCCGGTGTCGGACCCCCGTCACCGGTCTTCCGCCGTGGGCGGACAAACAGCGGGGACGGACGGGCGGGACCGCCACGAAGGACAGCCGTCGCTACGCCTGCAGCGACGCCTTGCGGGAGGCGAGCACCTCGTCGACCAGACCGTACTCGACCGCCTGCTCCGCGGTGAGGATCTTGTCCCGCTCGATGTCCTGCTGCACCTGTTCGATGGTGCGGCCGGAGTGCGTGGAGAGGGTCTCCTCCAGCCAGCTGCGCATCCGGAGCACCTCTCGGGCGGTGATCTCCAGGTCGCTGGCCATCCCGCCCATGCCCTCCATCGCCGGCTGGTGGATGAGGATCCGGGCGTTCGGCAGCGCGTATCGCTTGCCCTTGGCGCCTGCCCCCAGCAGCACGGCAGCCGCGGAGGCGGCCTGGCCCAGGCAGTAGGTCTGGATGTCCGGGCGGACGTACTGCATCGTGTCGTAGATCGCCGTCAGCGCGGTGAACGAGCCGCCCGGGGAGTTGATGTAGAACAGGATGTCGCGGTCCGGGTCCTGGCTCTCCAGCACGATGAGCTGGGCGATGATGTCGTCGGCCGAGGCGTCGTCCACCTGCACGCCCAGGAAGATGATCCGGTCCTCGAACAGCTTGGTGTAGGGGTCCAGCCGCTTCATGCCATAGGAGGTGCGCTCCTCGAACTGCGGCAGGATGTACCGGCTGGACGGGGCGGCGATGCTGGCAGGCCGGCCGCCGCCGGCATACAAGTTGTGGTTCATCGGGGTCTCCATGGTCGTTAGGCGCCGGTGCCGCCGCCGCCTGGCGTCTGCCCGGCGTTGGTGTACACGTGGTCGACGAAGCCGTACTCGCGGGCCTCCTCCGCGGTGAACCAGCGGTCCCGGTCGGAGTCCTTCTCGATCTGCTCGACGCTCTGGCCGGTGTGCTCGGCGATCAGCGCGGCCATCTGCCTCTTGATGAACAGCATCTGCTCGGCCTGGATCTTGATATCCGAGGCCGTGCCGCCGATCCCGCCCGAGGGCTGGTGCATCATCACCCGCGCGTGCGGGGTGGCGAAGCGCTTGCCCTTGGCGCCCGCGCTCAGCAGGAACTGGCCCATGCTCGCGGCCAGCCCCATGGCGACGGTCGCCACGTCGTTGGGCACCCACTGCATGGTGTCGAAGATGGCCATCCCCGCGGTGACCGAGCCGCCGGGAGAGTTGATATAGAGCCAGATGTCGCTGGTCGGGTCCTCGGCGGCGAGCAGCAGCAGCTGCGCGCAGATCGCGTTGGCGTTCTCATCCCGGACCTCGGAGCCAAGGAAGATGATGCGCTCCTTGAGCAACCGGTTGTAGATGTGGTCGTCCAGGCCGACCATCTGGCCGTTGGCCGCAAGTTGCGGGGTGGTCGCCACTGTCGTCTCTCCTGCGCTGCTCGGGGGGCCGTTCGTTGACCCTAACGTCCGGTTCCAGGCCGGCAGTCCCGCGACCGGGGCCTGTTCGCCGTCAGCGCACAACGCGGCACGACCAGGCACCGACCAGGCACCAACGAGGCACCGACCAGGCACCGGCCAGGCGGGTATGCCGCGCGGCTGGCTCAGCGGGCCGGCCGGGCCTCGTCCGCCGCGTCAGCGTCCATGTCATCGGCCGTGTCGTCCGCCGTGTCGTCCGCCGTGTCGTCCGCCCTGTCGTCGCCCGTGTCGTCGGCGGCCGCCAGCTCGGCATCCAGGCTGGCCAGGTCGACAGCGTTCCCGGCGGTGTCGGTCACGACCGCCTTGTCCAGCACCGAGACCAGCGCCTTGCGCCGGGCCACCTCGGCGACGACCGCGGGGATCTGGTTGCCCTCGTCGATCGCCTTGGCGTACTCGTTCGGGTCCATCCCGTACTGCTGGGCCGACAGCAGGAGGTACTCGATGACCTCCTGCTGGCCGACGCTGACCTTGACCTGCTCGGCGACCGCGTCGAGCAGCAGCTGCCGGCGCAGCGCGTTCCGGGTCTGCTCGTCGACCTCGGCCCGGTGCTCCTCGTCCTCCAGCCGGTCCTCGCCCTCCAGGTGATGGTCCACCTCGGCCTTCACCACGGCCTCCGGGACGGGGATCTCGACCGTGTCGAGCAGGTGCTCCAGCAGCTTGTCCCGGGCCTGGGCGCCCTGCCGGAACCGCAGCGCCCGCCTCGCCTGCGTGCGCAGGTCCGCCTCCAGCTCGCCGATGGTGTCGAACTCTGATGCCAGCTGGGCGAACTCGTCGTCGAGGTCGGGCAGGATCCGCTCCTTCACCGACTGGACCGTCACGGTCACCTCGGCCGGCTCGCCCGCGTGCTCACCGCCGCCCAACGGAGCCTGGAACGTCTTCCTCTCCCCCGCGCTCATCCCCTCCAGCTCCGCGTCCATGCCCTCTACCATCTCCTCCGAGCCGACCTCGTAGGACACCCCGCTGACCTGGTCGATGACCTCCCCACCGATCTGCGCCCCGAGGTCGAGGGTTACGACGTCGCCGGTGGTCGCCGGCCGGTCCACGCCGGTCAGAGTGCCGAAACGGGCCCGCAGCTCGGCCATCCGCTCCCGGGCCTGGTCCTGCTCCGCGTCCTCGTCCACCGGGTCCACCTGCACCTGGATGCCGTCCAGGTCGGGCAGGGTGAGCGCGGGCCGGACGTCGACCTCGGCGGTGAACTTCAGGTCCTGGCCGTCCTGCACAGGCGCCTCGGTGATGTCCACCTCGGGCTGGCCCAGCGGGCGGACCTTGGCCTGCTCGACGGCCTCGCCATAGAACCGCGGCAGCGCCTCGTTCACCGCCTCCTGCAGCACCGCGCCACGACCGACCCGCTGGTCGATGATCCGCGCCGGGACCTTGCCCTTGCGGAACCCGGGCACCTGGATCTGGCTGCCGATGCTCTTGTATGCCGCGTCGAGGCTCGGCTTGAGCTCGGCGAAGGGGACCTCGACGGTCAGCTTCACCCGGGTCGGGTTGAGGGTCTCGACGGCACTCTTCACTGCGACGGCTCCAGCGGTTGCGGGGCGCGCCGGCCGCGGGTGGGGCCTGGCGCTGGACGGAGGTGCGCCGCGACAGCTCGCGGCATCGCGCCATGCTACCGGGTCGGCTGGTCGGCCCCCTGCCGTCCGCGCCCCACCTTCCCCACACCTTGCCCGACCGGACGCCTCGAGACGCCCGTTCTTGGCTGTGAACCGCGGCAGAACGGGCGTCGCGAGGCGTCCGGTCGGGGCTGGGTGCAGGCTAGGCCGCATGAGCGAGGTCGACACGACATACGACGTCATCGTGATGGGCGCTGGTCCGGTCGGAGAGAACGTGGCCGACCGCGCCGGCCGAGGCGGGCTGCGGGTGGCCCTCGTCGAGCGCCGGCTGGTCGGCGGCGAGTGCAGCTTCTACGCGTGCATCCCGTCCAAGGCATTGCTGCGCCCGATCCACGCGGCCCACGCCGCGTCCCGCGTCCGCGGGGTCAGTGGCGCACAGGTCCACCCGGGCGGGGTGTTCGCCCGTCGCGACTACTGGGTCTCCGGCCTGTCCGACCGGAGCGCCGTCGGCTGGCTGGACTCGGTGGGCATCGACCTGCTCCGCGGCGACGCCAGACTGGTCGGCGAGCGGCTGGTGCAGGTGGGCGACACGACATACCGGGCCTCAACCGCGGTGGTGGTCGCGACGGGCACCAGCGCCGCGGTGCCGCCGATCCCCGGGCTGCGCGAGGCCAAGCCGTGGACCAACATCGAGGCGACGACCGCCCACGTCGTCCCGGATCGGCTCGTCGTGCTGGGCGGTGGTGTCGTCGCGGCGGAGATGGCTCAGGTGTACGCCGGCCTGGGGTCCACGGTCACCGTGGTCGAGCGAGGCGACCGGCTGCTGGCCCGCACCGAGCCGTTCGCCGGCGAGCTGGTCGCGGACGGGCTGCGCCGCGACGGCGTCGACGTGCGGCTGGGGGTCTCCGCGGGCTCGGTCGACCGGCGCTCGCCCGGCGGCGCGGTCACGGTGGCGCTGTCCGACGGGTCCTCGGTGACCGGCGACGAGGTGCTCGCGGCACTGGGCCGCACCCCCGCCACGGCGGGCCTGGGCCTGGAGGGCGTCGGCGCGACGCTGGAGCGGGGGTACGTCCAGGTGGACGACCGCTGCGAGGTGGTCGGGGTCCCCGGACGTTGGCTGTATGCCGCGGGCGACGTCAACGGGCGCAACCTGCTCACGCACATGGGCAAGTACCAGGGCCGGGTCTGCGGGGACGTGATCGCCGCGCGCGCCGCCGGTCGGGCCGCCGACGGCCCGGGGATGCGCGCCTTCGCCGACGGCCTCGGCGCACCGCAGGTGGTGTTCACCGATCCCGAGGTGGCCGCCGTCGGCCTGACCCTCGCGGCCGCGCAGCAGCGCGGGCTGGACGCGCGGGCCGTCGACGTGGCGATGACCTCGGCGTCCGGGGCCGGGCTGCAGGCCGACGGGTATGCCGGGAAGGCTCGGCTGGTCGTCGACGAGGCCGCGGGCGTCGTGGTCGGCGCGACCTTCGTGGGCCAGGACGTGGCCGACCTGGTGCACGCCGCCACCGTGGCCGTCGTCGGCCGGGTGCCGCTGGACAGCCTGTGGCACGCGGTGCCGTCGTTCCCGTCGATGAGCGAGGTCTGGCTGCGGCTGCTGGAGGCCTATGGCTTGTAGCGGTCCAGGCTCAGCTGCGCGCGGTGGTGGTCGTAGTGCAGGACGGGGTAGCGGTACACCTCCGCCAGGGTCATGAACGCGGTGAAGTACGGGTCCCAGCTGGTGGGGAACGGCATGCCCGCCCGCAGCCGCTCCTCCGGCTCGCTCCTCAGGCTGGCGGTCAGGCCCGTCACGGTGCGGTCACACAACCAGCCCATCCGGCGGCGGTTGAACACCAGGGCACCGCCGCAACTGCCGGCGTAGTTGACCAGGTGGAACGGCGCCCGGCCGGCGTCGAGCAGCCTGGCGAACGTGGCGCCGACGGGGGTGGGCAGGCGGGACACGACTCGCACCAGCGGCAGCAGCCGGCGCACGACCAGGAACCCGAAGACCATGTGGAAGAGCAGCTGCTCGTTGGTCCAGCGGGTGCCGTTGCTGCGGCGGGCCAGCTGATCGGCCGGCGCGGAGGCGAGCAGGCGGTGCAGGTCCGCGCGGCACCGGTCCAGCTCGGCGGCGACCGCCTCCCGGTCCAGCGGCGCGCTCACCATGTCGGGGTAGCCGGATTCGAACCGGCGGCCTTCCGCTCCCAAAGCGGACGCGCTACCAAGCTGCGCCATACCCCGCGTCGCCGCCCCGCCGTCGACGCGTGATGACGCGCGTTGGTCGACCCGGCAGCGCCGACTAGGCTAGCCGCTCGGTGCGCACCGGCCGCCCGGCATACCCGCTCGGTCACGGCTCGGTAGCGGCCGCGCGGGTGTAGCTCAATGGCAGAGCCCCAGCCTTCCAAGCTGGTCATGCCGGTTCGATCCCGGTCACCCGCTCCCCTCGACTCGGCATGCGCGTTCACGGCGCGGGGTGCAGCAACCACGGCATGGTTGCGAGCAGGACGGGGAGCACGAGCGGGGTCGCGAGGGCGTTCATCGCCATGGCCAGCCCGGAGAATGCGCCGGCCAGGGGGTCGTCGTGCAGGGCGCGCGAGGTGCCGATGCCGTGAGAGCTCATCCCGATGGCGAGCCCGCGGACCCGCTGGTCCCGGACCCGTAGCAGCGTCAGCAGGCCCGGCCCGGCTACGGCGCCGATCACCCCGGTGAGGATGGTGAACACCGCGGCCAGTGCTGGTATGCCGCCGGTCGTCTGGGCGAGTGCGATCGCGATGGGAGTCGTGGCGGACTTCGGCGCCATCGACAGGGCCAGGGTGTCGCTCCCGCCGAAGGCCTCGGTGATGGTGACGGCCGCCACGACCGCCGTCACGGCGCCGAGGACCACACACGCCAGGATGGGTGCCGCCGCCTGCCGGATACGGCTGGCGTGCCGGTGCAGGGGCAGCGCCAGCGCCACGGTGGCGGGACCGAGAAGGAAGGAGATGAAACACGCGCCGCTGAGGTACTGCTGGTAGCCCACCCGCGACACAGCAAGGACCCCGGCCACCACGGCAACGGCCACGAGCACCGGGTTGGCCAGGGCGTGCCTGCCGGTGCGCCGCCACAGCACCATGGCCAGCTGGTAGGCGCCCACGGTGAGCGTGATGCCGAACAACGGCGACTCGACCACGGCGCGCCAGGCCAGGCCCAGGTCAGGCTTCATCGCGTGGGCTCGCGCCGGCCGGTCCGGGTCCTGGCCAACCGCGACTGCAACCACAGCGTCCCCGCGCCGACGCCGGCGGTGACGGTGACGACCAGGACCCAGGACAAGACCAGGCCGGCCAGGACGGGCAGGGGTGCGTGGGCCAGGGTGGCCGTGTAGGCGACGACGCCGACGCCGGCGGGGACGAACAGCAGTTGGAGGTGGCGCAGCAGCGCGTCGCCCGCGCGGGTCACGCCGGAGCCGGCCTCCGGCCGGCGGGCCCCCAGGACGACGAGCAGCAGGACCATGCCGAGGACAGGGCCGGGGATCGGCAGCCTGGTTGCCGTGACGACGAACTCGCCGATGAGCTGGCAGCCCAGCAGGATCAGTAGCCCGGTGATCATGGCGTCCTTCCGGGTAGCGGCTGCGACGTCGCAAGGGCGAGTTCTCAGCCGTGGGGGGACCGGTCATTCCGCTCCGGTGGCGGAATGGGTGTCGGCTTCGTCAGGCGCGCGGGTGCGGCTGAAGATCTTGCCGGGTTCGAGGCCGCGCAGGTAGGGCCGGTCGGGATGGGGCAGCACGCCCTGGATGATCGTCGGCAGGTGCGCCAGGGAGCGCCGCTGCTGCTCCTCCTTCCACTGCTGCCGAACCCGGGCGCGGTCCTCCAGGTTCAGCCGGGCCAGGACCTGCTCGACGGCGGCCAGGATCGAGCCGCGCAGCAGCCAGGTGGACCTGTCGTCGCCGGCGTTGACCAGGATCAGCTCGGTCAGGATGGCCTTGGTCTCGCGGAGGATGTCCAGGCTCTGCGCGAGGGCCTGTTCGGTCTCCTCTTCGCGGTTCTGCGCCTCGGCGACCACCAGGCCGCCGAACGCGCGCAGGCAGTCGGCCGTGTCGTGGAGCACCACCGCGAACGCCGCGCGCAGGTCTGCGCCGTACGGGTCCTCCGGCTCCTCGGTGGAGGGGACCTCGGCGCGGAGCACGCCGAACAAGGCCCGGATGGCCAGCAGGCAGTGCTCCAGGACGTCCAGGCCCGAGGACAGCACCGGCTCGATGTCGACCGTGCCCAAGGCTCGGGGGTTGAACCGGCGGCTGTCCTTGAGGGCGACAATGCTGTCGGTGGCGACGGCGACCCGGCGGTTCGCGGCTCGAGCGAGGTCCATCCACTCCTCTACCTGGGCGCCGGAAACCGGGCCGGCGACCAGCGCCTCCGCAGCGGAGTCGAGCGGCGCCGCCGCCGCCTGGGCCACCTGCAACAGCGCCCGTCCGGCCGGCGCGCTCGGCATGGCCGGCGGGTAGACCAGGTTGAACGCCACGCCGACGGCCGCGCCGATCAGGGTGTTCAGGATCCTGACCTCGGCCGCGACGTCGTGGTTGGTGACACCGAGGATGAGCATGGCGCTGATCGGTGTCTCCAGGGCCTGGTCCCCCAGCCGCAGCACCTTGCCCAGCACCAGGGATGCCGCGATGGCGGCGCCCAGGCTCCACCAGGTCAGCCCGATCCAGGTGGACAGCAGGGTCGCCACGAGGACGCCGGACAGCACGGCACCGACCCGCACAGCACCCATCTTGATCGTCGAGTACGCCGATGCCTGCATCACCAGCAGCGCCGTCAGCGGTCCGGTGAGATCGAGCGCACCCTCGCTGAGCACAAGCGAGATGAGGTAGGACACGACAGCCGCCGCTGTCAGCCTGGTCACCCCGGTCAACGTCGGCAGGAGCCGCCCGGGCACCTCCTGCCATCGGTCTGGGTGTCCCGGCCACGCCCAGCCGGCCAGCTGCCTTCCCCAGGTCGCCCCGCGGTGCAGTGTCGGTCTCATCGGTGCTTTGGGCGTCCCGGGGTGTAACAGCCGGGTGCAGGCGATCCCGGCGGCCGCGGAGCCATCGTGCCTCGAATGACCATGGGCTCGCTCTCGGCAGTGTCAGAGTGACCAGTATGACGACTCCGCGCCGAAGTCGCGGCCACCTAGGCTAGGCGACCGCCACCGAAAGGACGGACACGCCCCGTCCGAGACGCCGTCCCGGGCGTCTTCCGCACGCGGCAACTCGCCGTCAGCCGGGCCCGGGGGGCGAAAGACTGCGGCGTGCGGCGGCCCGGACCGTTAGGCGAGGCCGAGGGCTCGCGCGGTGAGCAGCGTGTCGGTCAGCAGTTGGAGCCGGCAGATCTGCTCGCCGCGGTAGCGCCAGATGTGCACGAACGGCAGATGCGCTGAGCGACCATCCTTCGTTGCGTCGGAGTGGCCGAGCACGACGACCGTGTCACCTTGTTCGATGAACTCGTCGGCGCTCAGATCGAAGGTGTCCCAGGCGCCGACCGCCTGCTGAAGGACGTCGACCGCCGCCTGCTTCCCCTCATGCCGGCCTGACCCGGGAAGGCCCGACTCGTCACCGTCCCAGACGAAGTCGTCGGTCCACAGGTCAAGCGCCCGCTCAAGGTCACCCTGGCGGAACCGCTCATAGCGCTGCCTCAACTCGTCTGACTTTCCGGCCATGGCGCGCTCCTCTCGTCGGTGAGGTCCCAGCGTCGCGACGCTAGCGCCGCCCGTGGCGAGGGTCAACGGTCGCATCACAGGCTTGGCCCTGACCGCAGCCTGCCTGTTCCCCGGCAACAGGCAGGCGACCCTGCTGACACCCCGACATCCTCAGCTGGACTCCCCTTGCCGCCGTTTGCGGTACAGGACGTGCCGTTGCAGCTCGTGGCCGGCCGGGACGCGGGGGTGGTCGAAGTCCTCCGCCGGGTCGCGAGCCATGCCGAGCCGTTCCATGACGCGGCGGGACGGGGTGTTGAGGACGGCAGTGACCGAGACGATCTCGGTCAGCCCGGCCTGGTCGAAGCCGTAGGCCAGGGCGGCGCGCGCCGCTTCGGTGGCGAAGCCGTGGCCCCACGCGGGGCGGGCCAGCCGCCAGCCGATCTCGACGGCTGGGGTGAACGGAGCCGCGAAGGTCAGCCACCACAGGCCGACGCAACCGATGAAGGCGCCGGATGCCCGGACCTCCGCCGCCCACCAGCCGAAGCCGTTCTCCTCGAACCCCTGCTCGATGCGCTCGACCAGCTCCTTGCTCTGCTCACGCGTCAACGTCGACGGGAAGTACCTCATCACCTCCGGGTCGGCGTTCATCGCCGCGAACGGCTCAAGGTCGGCCGGCCGCCACCGGCGCAGGAGTAGCCGTTCGGTCAGCAGCTCGGCCATGCCGCACATGCTAGGGACCAGCCCGGTGCTCAGCGGGCAGGGCGGCGGACGGTCACGAACGTGTCGATCACGGTCCAGTCCGAGATCCGTTCGTTCGCAGCCGGTCTCGGTCCGACTCGCCGGGTGGTGACCCGCTGCACAAGCCGTTCGAGGGTCGACGTGGGCATGCTCGGCAGGGACGGCAGGGTCGGGAGGGATCGGGTGGCGACCGCTGGGGCACTGACGTCGAGCTCGTCCTGCTGCAACGACCGCGGGTCGAACTCGCTGGTGCTGACGATGACCTTCAGCTGGTCGGTCAACGACCGGATCCCCTTGACCAGAGCCGCGTCGGGCACCTCGCCGAAGAGGGGTACGGCGACGGGCAGACCAGGCGCCAGCTCAGCGGACCCGGCCGGGAAGGCGTCGGTGTAGACGCCGTACGACTCCGTCAGGTCCACCAGGGCGCACCACAGCAGGCGGTCGGTCGTGTTCGTCAACGTGACCGTGAAGGGCGGCTGCTGGTCACCGCTGTAGGACACCTCCAGGGCAGAGTCGGAGCGACGCCCGGCCGGCGTGGACAGCTCGACGGTGACCGCGCCGGACGGCAGTGCTGTCGAGGGGTTGCGCAGCCGGGCCAGGCGCATCCACCGGGCGATGTGCTGCACCGTCGCCACGGTGCCGGCGACCCACTGCGGCCCGGTCATGGCCACGGCCCGGTCGGGGGGACCGCCCGGGCGGGCGATCTGGGCGCCGCGGTCGGAGACGGTGACGACGAGCTCGCCCTCCCCGTCGCCGGTCACCTGCGCCACCAAGGTCGCTTCGGCCGCGTTCAACGCGTCCCGCAGTGGGGCGACGAGCGCTTCATCGCCCAGCAGCCGAACCGTCATGGGTGGCAACGGGATCGAGGTAACCACCGCGCGGTACGCATACTCCGGCGATAGTGCCGGAGTGAGCACGACGGTGCTGCGGTCGGGCAGGACGTCGACCACGCGCGCCGTGGCCACCGCCTCGGAAACCAGCTGCGCCGTCTGCGTTCCCAACGCGAAGACGGACAGTTCGGTGGTCTCGCCGGCGGACTCCGCCGGTATGCCGTGCACGGCACCGCCGTCGAGCACCCAGCCGAGCACGTCGTCCCGGGTCACCGTGTAGTACGGCGGGCACGGTCGCAGGGCACCGCCCAGGAACGGGCGGTCCAGGTCACCCACCGCCGTGACCTCCAGCTGCGGGGACTGGTCCTCGACTCGGTTGCGCACCGCGGCGCTGGCCCACCGGTGCAGGTCGCGGTAGGTGACCACGCCGCCAGCCTCGCGCAGAGCGCGGTGCAGCGCGGAGGAGAAGGCGCCGTGCGGGCGTCCGTCGTCGGTCACCTCCTTGGCCAGCTCTCCCGGCCGGCACGCGGCGAGCAGGACGTGCGGCGCGGCTGGCTGGTCCACCGACACCGCCCCCCGCGTCGTCGCCTCACCGAGCAGGAACGTGTCGAACGGGCGGACCCGGTCGTCCGGCGGCGCCAGCCGCGGCAGCAGCCCTTCGACCATGGCCTCGCGGGTGCCGCTGCCGGAGTGGCAGCAGTCGAGCACCACCAGCACGTGCGCGCCGCCGGCCGCCGCTACCCGCAGCAGCGCCGCCAGCTCCTTGTCGGCCAGGTCCCAGCCGCCGGGCTGCCGGCTGTCGTAGAGCACAAGCGTCTCCAGCAGCCGGTCCGGGTCGGTCCCCCACATCTGCGGTGGCGCTGGTGCCTGGGCCCCGTGCCCGCTGTAGGCGAACAGCGCCGTGTCCGACGGGCCCGCCTGACCGAGATGGGACTGGAACGCCGCGATGACCCCGGCGCGAGTCGCCTCCGCGTCGCGCAGCATCCGGATCTTCAGCCGGTCCGGGTGCTCGGCCCGATGCCGCAACAGCTCCGCCAGCGCGTCGATGTCACTGACACAGCCACGGAGTCGGCCGACCGGTGGCTGGTAGGCGTCGATGCCTACCAGCAGGGCGTACGTCGTCGCGCCCATGGCCGCTCAGGTCCCCGGCGGGGCGAACTCGACGACGTCCCAGAGCCCCACCTGCGGCTGGCTCACCCGGGCGGGGTTGCTGCTCACCATGACCCGCAGCGAGCCCTGCTTCGGCCCGGCCGGGACCGCGTCGCTCACGTCGAGGTTCATCGCCGCCTGCTGGCCCGCCTTCGGCGCGGTGGTCAGCAAGTCGTTCCAGGGGATGGCCGCCTCGATCGCGTAGCCGTGGTCGACTCGCCACCAGGTCGCGGTGGTGTCGGCCAGCTCACTGCCGGGGACGAACACGCTGCCGTTGGACACGTTCCGGACAGCCACCACACCGCCGTCGAGGTCGCGTACGCCCAGGATCATGTGCAGGTCGGTCCGGCGTGGCTTGGTGTCTCGCGGCAGCCGGCCCGAGTACTGGCTGCCGTACTCGAAGCTGATCGAGTCGCCGCGCCAGGCACTCGTGGCGGGTCCGGTGACCGGGGTGATGTCCGGGTCGGTGACCACGGCGTAGACGAACAGGGCGTTGCCGTTCCAGGACAGCCACCAGTCGGCCGAGATGTCGGTGCGGCCGCCGGGCTTGGGGGCGATCTGGTTGCTGGAGCGGGCCGTCGGGGTGCGGGACCAGTCGTCGACCTGGCCGTCGATCACCTTGTCGGTGGCGGCGAACGGCGCGACCACCACGGTCGGTGTCCGCGCGGCCACGGTCGCGGTGGACCGGGTCGGCGAGCCGGTCGGAGTCCCCGTGGTGGGGCGGCCGGTGGTGGGGCTGCCGGTGCTCGTCGTGGTCGGTGCGGCGGTGCCGCCGCCGACGGGGCCGTTCCTGGGCCACAGGGCAAAGCCGACGGCGGCCACCGCGACCACCAAGGCACCTGCGACCACAGCCTTCCCGATCCCGCCGCCCCCGTTGCCGCCCCCGCCGGCACCTGCCACGGCGCCTGCCCCGGCGCCAGCCGCTTTGCCGGCCCGGGCGCCCTTGCGGTGGTCCTCCTCGACGGCACCGCCGCGGCCTTGCTGTCCAGGCTCCGGCTCGATCGCCGGCGCAACCTCCGGCCCCTGCTGTCGCACCACCTCTGGCCCCGGCGGCACCCTCGGCGTGGTCCTCGGCGGGAGCCCCGGCGTTGGCGCCGGGGTGGGTTCTGCTGTCAGGGGCGCCAGGTCGCCCGTGATCGTGTCGCCCGCGGTCACCAGCCTGGCGGCCAGGTCTCCGGTAGCGGGGTCGTCGCCCCGCTGCTCCATGAGCACGGTGAGATAGCTCTGCGCCTCGGTCAATGACCCCGCGGCGAGCGCATCCTCCGCGGCGCGGTGCAGCCCGTCCCACCTGTCCTGTGGTTGCACGGCGGGGACGTCCCCGGTGAGCAGCTCGAACGGCTGCTCGGTCGCGGACTGGAGCAGCACCGGCGTACCCCACTCGGCGTCGTCGTCGGACGCCCCGATGGCCTTGCGCGCCTCGGCGACCGCGGCATCGACCGGGAAGCCCTGGGCGAGCGCGTAGTAGAACTCGTGGGAGAAGATCAGCGCCGCCCGGTCGGAGATCTCGGCCTGCATCGCCACGACGGCCGGCAGCCCCTGACGGACCAGGCTCTGGCCGACGCCGGACCAGGAGTCCTGCCCTGAGCTCCGCGCCCCCTCACAGGCGTTGATCACGGCGAGCTGCATGTCGGTGGCGTCGTGCAGCAGCGTCCCGACGTAGGAGCCTTTCACCCGGTGCGACGAACCGGTCGAGTCCTCGAACAGCAGCACACCCTCGCCGGCCGAGGGGTCGAACGCGCCGTGGCCGATGAAGTGGAAGACGTGGAACGGCTCGTAGGACAGCCGGTGTTGCAGCTGGCGCAGGGTGGCGGTCCGCTCGAACACGAGGTCCAGCAGCCCGGCCTTGACCAAGTCGGCCGTGTTGGCACGCAGCAGCCGGACCTCCTTGTCCACCTCGAGGCTGGGCACGTCCTTGGGGCTGCTGATCATGACCAGCACCCGCATCGGCGGGGTGATCTGCAGGGTCCGGGTCGGGACGAGGGTGTCGAAGTAACGGATCACCGGGGTCTGGCGGGACAGCGCGACGAAGCGGCCGAGCGAGGACGCCCACAGGTACTCCCACGGCACCGGGTCCAGCGCCGGTGCCCCGGTCAGCCTCAACCGGACTCGAAGTCCCTTGCCCTGTTTGGCTGCCAGCTCGACGCTGCGCGTGAAGCAGGTGCCCACGTCCCCGGCGAACAGTGCATCGTTCAGCTTGCCGCCGAACGTCTTGGCGGTCGCCACCTGCTGCTGCGGAAGCAGCCGGCGCGCGGTGACCCGCGGCGGCCCCACGGTGAGCCGGAAGAGGTCGAGTTCGGCCGAGCTGAACGGGAGCACGAATGAGCCGTTGCCCATGCCCACCGGAGAGGAGACCACCCGGGCGACGTAGCTGCCCACGGTGGTGCCCTCGGCACCGCTTGACGCGTCGATGGCCAGGTCCAGGTCCAGGTACTCCTGCTGCATCACCGGCCTCGATCCTCGCTCGGCGCCGATTGTGCGCCTCGGACGGCGGAGTGGGCAAGTGTGTTCCGTGTCCGCTCCGCGCCGGTTCCGGTCCTGCTGTTCATCCTCGCCGCCGCTCCTAGGGGACTGCGCCACCACGCACCGCGCCGAGTGCGGCCCAGCCCATGCCCGTGCCTCGGCGCCGGGTTCCTGTGCCTGCTGATCGATGGGTCCACGCCGCTGCTGGGCGCGTGGCTCTGGCGAGGACGCCGCCGCGCACAACCGTGACACCGAGGTAGAGGGGGCTAGCCGCCCGGCTGATACACCGCCTCGGGCCGGTTCAGCGGAACGCGGAGATGCCGGTCAGGGCCTGGCCGACCACCAGCGTGTGCATCTCCGGTGTCCCCTCGTAGGTCAGCACCGACTCCAGGTTTGCCATGTGCCGAATCACGGTGTACTCCAACGAGATTCCGTTCGCACCGAGGATCGTGCGGGCGGTGCGGCAGATCTCCAGGGCCTTGGTCACGTTGTTGAGCTTGCCCAGGCTGACCTGTTCCGGGCGCAACGTCCCCAGGTCCTTGCGCCGGCCCAGGTGCAGCGCCAGCAATGACCCCAGTCCCAGTTCCTGTGCCATCATGGCCAGCTTGGCCTGGGTCAGCTGGAACCCGGCGACCGGGCGGCCGAACTGGCGCCGCTGCACGGCATACTTGCGGGCCGACTCGAACGCCGTCCGCGCGGCGCCCATCGCGCCCCAGACGATTCCGTACCTCGCCTCGTTCAGGCACGAGAGCGGTCCGCCCAGGCCGGTGGCCCCCGGCAGGACCGCGTCGTGCGGCAGCCGGACCCCGTCCAGGGCCAGCTCGCTGGTGACCGAGGCGCGCAGGGACAGCTTGTGCCGGATGACCGTCGTGGTGAACCCGCGGGTATCCGTGGGCACGAGGAACCCGCGGATGCCGTGCTCCGTCTGCGCCCACACCACGGCCACGTCAGCGACAGAACCGTTGGTGATCCACGCTTTCCGGCCGTCGAGCAGCCAGTCGGCCCGCTCGTGGCCACCGTCACGGCGGGCTCGGGTGCGCATCCCTGCCGGGTCCGACCCCTGGTCGGGCTCGGTCAGGCCGAAGCAGCCGAGGGTCGTTCCGGCCGCCATGGCCGGCAGCCACCGCTCGCGCTGGGCGGGCGAGCCATAGCGCCGGATCGCGTACATGGCCAGCGACCCCTGCACGCTCACCAGGGAGCGGATGCCGCTGTCACTGGCCTCCAGCTCCAGGCAGGCCAGACCGTACTCGACGGCGCTCATCCCGGCGCAGCCGTATCCCTGCAAGTGCATGCCCATCAGCCCGAGCCGGCCCAGCTCGGCGGCCAAGTCGCGCAAGTCGCTCACCTCGCCGCGTTCGAACCACTCCGCGACGAAGGGGTCCACGCGCCGGTCCAGCACCGCGCGCACCGCGGCCCGGACGTCGCGCTCCTGCGCCGAGAGCAAGTCGTCGATCCCCAGCAGGTCGGTGGTCGTCGTCGTGGTGGTCTCGGACACGGTGACCCTTCCTCGGGACTTCCCTCGCCGGCGGGGCACCCGATTCTACGCACAGTCGCCACAGATACCCCCTGGTGGTATATGCGACGTGCGCGCGGGGGGTGTCGACGACCGGTATGCCGCGCGGCATACGGTGGTGGCATGGACTTTCGATACCTCGGCAACAGCGGACTGAAGATCTCCGAGATCACCTACGGCAACTGGCTGACCCACGGATCGCAGGTCGAGAACGAGCAGGCGGCCAAGTGCGTCCAGGCCGCGCTGGACGCCGGTATCTCCACCTTCGACACCGCGGACGTGTACGCGAACACGTTGGCGGAGACGGTGCTCGGCGAGGCCCTGAAGGGTGAGCGACGCGAGTCCCTGGAGGTCTTCACCAAGGTGTACTGGCCGACCGGGCCCGGGGGGAAGAACGACGTGGGGCTGTCCCGCAAGCACATCATGGAGTCGGTCAACGGCTCGCTGCGGCGGCTGCAGACCGACTACGTGGACCTCTACCAAGCCCACCGCTACGACACCGAGACGCCGCTGGAGGAGACCATGCAGGCCTTCGCCGACATCGTCCGGGCGGGCAAGGCGCTCTACATCGGCGTGAGCGAATGGACGGCGGAGCAGATCCGCGACGGGCACCGGCTGGCCGGCGAGCTCGGGTTCCAGCTGGTGTCCAGCCAGCCGCAGTACTCGATGCTGTGGCGGGTCATCGAGGCCGAGGTCGTCCCCACCTGCAAGGAGCTGGGGATCTCCCAGATCGTCTGGTCGCCGATCGCGCAAGGCGTGCTCAGCGGCAAGTACAAGCCTGGTCAGGCGCCGCCGGGGGGCTCCCGGGCGACCGACGACAAGGGCGGCGCCGACATGATCAAGCGGTACCTGCAGGACGAGACGCTGACCCGGGTGCAACGGCTCAAGCCCATCGCCGACGAGCTCGGCTTGACCATGGCCCAGCTGGCGGTGGCCTGGGTGCTGCAGAACGACAACGTCGCGGCGGCTCTGGTCGGCGCGTCGCGACCGGAGCAGGTGGCGGAGAACGTCTTGGCATCCGGGGTCAAGATCCCGGCCGAGCTGATGTCCCGGGTCGACGAGGCCCTCGGCGACGTCGTCACCGACGACCCGCAGGAGACCCGGGAGAACGCGCCGCAGCGCAGGCCGGCCTGAGCGCGGCCCTAGATTGACGTACGTGCGGCCAGCAGGGCCGCACCCCAAGGCGAAAGGCAGGACTCATGAGCGTGTTCGACAACCTCAAGGGCAAGGCCGCGGACCTCAAGGCGAAGGCCGCCGGCATGGTCGACCAGCACAGCGACAAGATCGAGCAGGGCGTCGCCAAGGCGGCCGCGGTGGCCGACGAGAAGACCGGCGGGAAGTACCGCGACAAGATCGACGCGGGGGTGGACAAGGTCAAGAGCGGGCTGGACTCCCTGGACGGCCAGCAGGACGACTTCGAGGCCCCCTCGGCCGCGACGACCCCCGGCGCCCCGGCGGCCACCAGCCCGGTGACCCCGGCTTCAACGGCAGGCGACCCGTTCGCGCCGCCTGCCGGTACCGTTCCGGCGGCTTCGGCTGACCCCGCCGACGCCGAGCAGGACCCGTTCAGGCCGACGAACCCGGCCTGAACGTGCGCGGTTGAGGCCCGTTCGCGCCAGCCCCGCCGAGGGACGTGGCCACGGGCCTCAGCCGGGCACCGGTGATGCCCCGCGCTACCGGCGCGCTACCGGCGCCACACAATGATGACCGCGCGGTCGTCGGCGTTGCCCCCCAGCGCCGCCGCGCAGATCCGCGCGGCGCCCCCGGCGAAACCCTGCGCCACCAGGCGCTCCGCGGTGCCCAGCATGCGGTCGATCCCGACGCTGAGGTCGGCCGAGCGCGCCTCGATGATCCCGTCGGTGTAGAGCAGCAGCGCGTCGCCGCGACCCAGCCGGCCGGTGGACCGGGGGAACTCCACCCCCGGCAGGACTCCGAGGACCGGACCGCGCTGGCTGTCGAGCAGTTCCCAGCGGCCCGATCCCGCGGAGAAGCGCACCGCCGGGGGGTGGCCGGCCGTGCCCACGCTGAAGTCCCCGGTGTCAAGGTCCAGCGCCAAGTGGATCGCGGTGGCGAAGCCTTCGTTCCAGTCCTGGCGCAACAGGTAGCTGTTCGCGGCCGGCAGGAACGAGTCGGGCTCCATGGCGCCGAGCAGGCCGCCCAGCGCGCCGGACAGCAGCAGGGACCGGGTCCCTGCCCCCACGCCCTTGCCGGACACGTCGACCAGGCAGAGCTCCAGCCGCCCGCCGTCGGCGGACCGGTTGGCGACGACGAAGTCGCCGGAGAACGTGTCGGCGTAGGCAGCCTGAACCGACGCCTCGGCCGCCCAGGGCCCGGGCAGCTCGGGCAGCACGCCATGGGCCCGCAGCCGGTCGCGCAGGTCGACCAGCATGGACTCCCCCAAGGTGCCCTGGACGCCCAGTCGCGCGCGCGACATGACCAGCCAGAGCATGGCCGCGGCCACCAGCGCGGTGATCAGCACATCGCTGACGAAGGTGAGGTCAGCATGCGGTCTCAGCCACCCGACATAGGCGAGCAGCACGCCCACGGCCGCATAGACCACGGCCACGAAGCGGGGCGGCAGGAACAGCCCGGCCAGGACGACCACCGGGGTGAAGACGGCCCAGGGCGTCTGCTCGGGAAACTGGAAGAGCAGGTAGGCCAGGCCCACCGACAGCACGACCAGGGCCAGGCTCAGCATCGAAGACCCGATCCGGGTCGTGGTGACGGCGCGCGCCAGTGCGCGCGCGACCTGGCCGGCCCGGCGCCGGTGAGTCGCTGGCGCCATGCCCTGAGCCGTCACGTCCAAAACTGTAGTGACGCGATCCCCCGCCCCGTCGCCAAACGATCCAGAACGTGACCTGGACCTCGCCGCCTCAGCCCTGCTCGGGCAGCACGCCCTGCTGTTCGTACGCCTCGATCATGCTGAGCCGCCGCGCGTGCCGCGGGTCCTCGCTGAACGGGGTGTCCAGGAAGGACGACACCATCGCGCGGGCCTGCTCGACCGTGTTCATCCGCGCCCCGATCGAGATCACGTGGGCGTCGTTGTGCTGCCGAGCCAGCGTGGCCGTCTCCACCGTGTGCGCCAGCGCGGCCCGGATGCCACGCACCTTGTTGGCCGCGATCTGCTCACCGTTGCCCGAGCCGCCGAGCACGATCCCCCGGCTGCCGGGGTCTGCCGCCACCGCACGCGCCGCTCGCAGCACGGCGACCGGGTAGTCGTCGTCCGGGTCGTACCCGGCGGGCCCGTGGTCCACCACCTCATGACCCTCCGCGCGGAGGTAGCTGACCAGGTCCTGCTTCAGCTCGTATGCGGCGTGGTCGCCGCCGATGTGTACGCGCACGCCGGCCCTTCCTGTCCTAGTCGAAGATGGGGCCCTGGTCGCGGGTGCGCTTGAGCTCGTAGAACCCGGGTGTGCCCGCGACCAGCAGGCAGCCGTCCCAGAGCCGCCCGGCGGCCTCGCCCTTGGGGGCCGGCGTCACCACCGGGCCGAAGAACGCGACCCCGTCGAAGGCGATCACCGGGGTGCCGACGTCCGCGCCCACCAGGCCGATTCCCCGCTCGTGGCTTTCCCGCACCAGGTCGTCGACGGCATCGGTGGTGGCGAAGGCGGCCAGCTGCGCGGGTAGGCCCAGCTCCGCCAACGCCTCCTGGATCACCGCCGGGTAGTCCTTGTTGGCCCCCGGGTGGATCCGGGTGCCCATCGCGTCGTACAGCGGCTTGACGACCGAAGGCCCGTGGTCGCGTACAGCGGCGGCGACGACGCGCACCGGCGCCCAGGCCCGTTGCATCTGCGCCTGGTACGCCGGGCCGAGGTCGCGCCCTTGGTTCAGCACGGACAGGCTCATCACCGACCAGGTGACCTCGATGTCCCGTACCCGCTCGACCTCCATCAGCCACCGGGACGTCATCCAGGCCCAGGGGCACACCGGGTCGAACCACATCTCCACCCGGCCGGCGGTGCTGCCGGCGGGCCGGCTCACGCCCATCTCCGCATGCGCCTCATCCTGCCAGCCCGGGCCGACGCTGCTCGTGGGAGGATGGCGGACCCGTCGGCGCACCCGGGCGGCCAGCACGGCGGCGGCCGGCCTGCCCGCCACAGGAGACCCCAGATGACAGCGACTTCCCTCACCCGGGCCGAGGCGGCCCAGCGGGCCGCCACGGTGAGCGTCACGGCATACCGGGTCGTCCTGGACGTGACCACCGGGCCGGTGACGTTCTCCAGCGAGAGCACGGTCCGCTTCAGCGCGACACCCGGGGCGGCCACCTTCGTCGACCTCATCGCCGCCTCGGTCGAGCGCATCGTGCTCAACGGCACCGCCCTGGACCCGGGCAGCCACTTCGACGGCGCCCGCATCACGCTGCCGGAGCTCGCCGCGGACAACGAGCTGTACGTCGCCGCGACCTGCCGCTACATGAACAGCGGCGAAGGCCTGCACCGGTTCGTCGACCCGGTCGACGACGAGGTCTACCTCTACAGCCAGTTCCAGGTGGCCGACGCCCGCAGGGCGTTCGCCGTGTTCGACCAGCCCGACCTCAAGGCCAGCTTCGAGTTCCACGTCACGGCGCCAGACCACTGGGTCGTGCTGTCCAACGAGCCGGTTTCGGCCGAGCCCCAGCCGCGGCCGGGGCTCGGCCGCCGCTGGTCCTTCCTGCCGACACCGCGCCTTTCGCCCTACATCACCGCCATCGTCGCCGGGCCTTACCGGGAAGTGCGCGACGAGGTCGTCACGCGCGGCGGCCGCGTCCCGCTGGGCCTGTACTGCCGCTCGTCCCTCTTCCCGTTCCTCGACGCGGACGAGGTCCTCGACGTCACCAAGCGCGGCTTCGCCTACTTCGAGCAGCTGTTCGACATGCCCTACCCGTTCGCCAAGTACGACCAGGTGTTCTGCCCGGAGTACAACATGGGCGCGATGGAGAACGCCGGCTGCGTCACCATCACCGAGACCTACCTGTTCCGGGCCAGGCCGGTGCAGGCGCTGGTCGAACGTCGCGCGCTCACCGTCCTGCACGAGCTGGCGCACATGTGGTTCGGCAACCTGGTCACCCTGCGCTGGTGGGACGACATGTGGCTCAACGAGTCGTTCGCGGAGTGGGCGGCCAACGCGGCCCAGGCCGAGGCGACCCGGTGGACCGGGGCCTGGACGACGTTCGCGGTCTGGGAGAAGGCCAAGGGCTACACCCAGGACCAGCTGTCCTCCACCCACCCCGTCGTGGCGGACATCGCTAGCGTGGAAAGCGTCCAGGTGAACTTCGACAGCATCACCTACTCCAAGGGCGCCTCCGTCCTCAAGCAGCTGGTCGCCTACGTCGGGCGGGAGGAGTTCGACACCGGGGTGCGGGAGTACCTGCGCCGCCACGCCTGGGGCAACACGACGTTGCCAGACCTGCTGGCCTCCCTGGAGGCGACCTCCGGGCGGGACCTTTCGACCTGGTCGAAGCTCTGGCTGGAGACCGCCGGGGTGAACACCCTGACGCCCGTGCTCACGGTCGGCCCGGACGGCCTGGTGACCGGTGCCTTCATGCTGCAGACCGCCACGGCCGAGCACCCGACGCTGCGGCCGCACCGGCTCGCGGTGGGCAGCTACCAGCAGCGCGATGGCCGCCTGGTACGCACGCAGCGGGTGGAACTCGACGTGGACGGCGAGCGCACCGAACTCCCGCACCTGGTGGGCGCGCCCCGGCCGGACCTGCTGCTGCTCAACGACGATGACCTCACTTTCGCCCACCTCGTGCTCGACGACCACTCGCTGGCCACGGCGCTGGCCCACCCGCGGGGCTTCCAGGACAGCCTGCCCCGCGCGCTCGTGCTCGCCGCGGCGTGGCAGATGACCTTCGACGCGACGCTGCCCGCCCGGGACTTCATCCAGCTCGTGCTTGCCTCACTGGACGGCGAGCGCGACTCCACCCAGATCCGGCGGCTGCTGCTGCAACTCGGTGACGCCGCCCGCCTGTATGTCGCGCCGCAGCACCGCGCGCAGACTTTGGCCCGGGTGTGCGCCGGGCTCCGGGAGCTGGCGAAATCGGCGCCACCCGGCAGCGACGCCCAGCTGCAGCTGACCCTGGCGTTCGCGTCATACGCCACGATGCCGTCGGACCTGGCCCGGGTCCAGGCCGTGCTCGACAGTGCGGGCCCGGCGGGGCTAGTGCTGGACACCGAGCTGCGCTGGCAGCTGCTGTCGGCGCTGGTCGCCGGGGGCGCGGCCGGTCCCGCGGAGATCGAGGCGGAGCTGCGCCGGGACGCGACCGCAGCTGGTCGCGAGTGGGCGGCGCACGCGCGGGCGGCCATCCCGACGCCGGCGGCCAAGGAAGCGGCGTGGCGGCTGGCGGTCACCGAGGGTGGGCTGCCGAACCAGACCGTCGCGGCGATCGGCGCGGGATTCACCCGGGTGCACGACGCGCAGCTGCTACGCCCGTTCGTCGGCGCTTACCACGACGCGCTGACCGGGCTGTGGCGCACGCGCACCTACGCGATCGTGGAGGACCTCATCCAGGACTACTACCCGGCCCGGCTGGCCGATCAGTCCTTGCTCGACGCGACCCAGGCGTGGCTGGACGCGCACCAGGACGAGCCGGCCGCGCTGCGCCGGCTGGTGTCCGAGCACCGCGACGCCATGCGCCGGGCGTTGGCGGCTCAGGCGTTCGACGCCTATCGCTGAGCGACGATCCGGCCCAGCCGCTTGGCCCACCTGGACCCCATCAGGTCCTCCAGCATGACCACGCTGCCGTCGGAGCTGGTGAGCGCCAGCTTCCAGTTCGGGTACTCGGTGTTGGTGCCCGGCTGGTTCATCGCCCGCTTGTCACCGACCAGGTCGGGCACGGCCACGCCGAGCATCTTGGCCGGCGTCCAGGACAGGAACCGGTGCAAGGCCTCGACCACCTCGGCGCTGGAACCCCCCGGCCGCAACAGCCCCCGGGACTCCAGCAGCTCGAGCATCGCCGTGCGGTCGGCCTCGTCCTCGGCGCGCTCCTCCTCGACCGGCCTGGTGAACAGCCCGAGCTGTTCGCGGACGTCGATGTGCACGCCGGCGAGGTACCCGGCCGTCGGCGGCAGGTCGTGTGTGGTGACGGTGGCCAGGCAGAGCTCGCGGTACTGCTCGGGCTGCAGCGGGCGCCGGTCGTGTCCCTTCTCGAACCACATGATCGAGGTGCCGAGCATGCCGCGTTCGCGCATGTAGTCGCGCACCCACGGCTCGACCACGCCGAGGTCCTCCCCCACGACGACGGCGCCGGCGCGGTGGGCCTCCAGCGCCAGGATGCCCATCAGCGCCTCATGGTCGTAGCGCACGTAGGTGCCCTGGCTCGCCGCCTTGCCGGCCGGGACCCACCACAGCCGGAACAGGCCGATGACGTGGTCGATCCGGATGCCGCCCGCGTGCCGGAGCACGGTGCGCAGCATGTCGCGGTACGGCTGGTAGGCCAGTTCCTCCAGCCGGTCGGGGCGCCACGGCGGCTGGCTCCAGTCCTGGCCCATCTGGTTGAACGGGTCGGGGGGTGCGCCGACCGTGACGTACCGGGCCAGCGCGTCGGCCAGGCCCCAGGAGTCGGCCCCCTCCGGGTGCACGCCGACGGCCAGGTCGTGGACCAGGCCGATCGGCATACCGGCGGCTCTGGCGTCTAGCTGCAACGCGTCCAGCTGCTCATCGAGCACCCACTGCAGCCAGCAGTAGAAGTCGACCTCCTCGGCGATCGCCTGGCGCTCGGCGGCCACACCGGCGCCGCGTGGGTCGTGCAGCTCCGGCGGCCAGGTACCCCACGGCATCCCGTACTTCACCGACAGCGCCGACCAGGTGGCGAAGTCGACCAGGCCCTGGCCCTCACGCTCCTTGTACGCGCGAAACGCCGTCTCCCGACGGATGCCCCGGGGAACGTTGAAGATGGTTCGCAGCGCCGCGGACTTGGCCGCCCAGGCGGCGTCGCGGTCGATCTGGTCTGTGGTGTTGAGCTTGCGGACGTCCTCGGCGTGCCACTCGATGATCTGCCGCTCCGCCGCGCTCAGGTAGGCGATCTCGGGGACGTCCTCGACCCGGATGTAGAGCGGGTTCGCGAACCGGCGGGTGGTCGGCAGGTACGGCGAGGGTTCCAGGGGCGCGACCGGCTCGGCCGCGTGCAGCGGGTTGACCAGGACGAAGTCGGCGCCGAGCTCGGTGGCCGCCCATACCGACATCTCGGCCAGGTCCGCGACGTCGCCGACTCCCCAGGACCGCTGCGAGCGCACCGAGTAGAACTGGCTCATCAGCCCGAAGGCGCGACGGTGCCACAGCGCCGGGGGCAGCTTCAGCACCGCAGGGCTGACCACAAGCGGGGTGCGTACCTCCGGTTCGTCGTTGACCCGGACAACCAGCGTGTGCCAGCCGATCGGCAGGTCGCCGGGGATCTCGAAGGTCGCCTCGCCGAGGAGCTGGCCGTCGACGCTGCGCGGTGCCACCCAGTGCTGCACCTGGGGGACGTCCCGGCCGCTGCCGTCCTCCAGCTCCACCCAGGCCCGGACCGGCTGCCCGTCGGGCAGGTGCACCGGCACCCAGGGTGTCCACCCCTCTCGGCACACGACGATAGGCGGCACGGTGCGCCGCCAGCTACGGGTGTGCGCGTGGTCGAGCGCCTGCCAGGTCGCCGCGTCCGACGTGGCGTCGACGTCGAGCGCGGCCAGCACCGCGACGATGGTCTCCGCGGCGACGATGACGTGGTTGCCCTGCCAGTCCCAGTAGTCGGTGGCCACCCCGTACGCGCGAGCGAGTTCGGCCAGGGCGGGAGACGGGGCGTCGGTCACGTTCGGCCCTTCCGGCGGTCATGGGGGTGCGGCGAGTCTTGCAGAACGGGCGAACGGTCACCCCTCGAAACGTCTGGGAGAGGATAGCGCCGTGCAGGCGTTGGCCGGACTGAGCTGGCTGACCTCCGACGAGCTCTGGTCGTGGGTCAGCTCGCGCGGCCTGCTCATCACCGTCACCGTCACCGGTGCCGTGGCACTGCGCTGGCTGGTGCACCGCACCATCGACCGGGTGGTCCGGCGGACGCTGGACCGCGCGACCGCCCGGGCCGCGCAGCAGGAGCAGGGCGGTTCGCGCCGGGCCAGCCGGGTGCTCGCCGAGGCGGCCGGGATCGCCCACGAGAGGCACCGGCAGCGCACCGCGACGACGGGCGCTCTGCTGAAGAGCACTGCGACGTTCGCGCTGGCCGTGCTGGCCGTCCTCACCGTGATGGCGACCATCGGCCTGCCGCTGGCGCCGCTGCTGGCCTCGGCCGGCGTCGGCGGGGTGGCGTTGGGGTTCGGGGCGCAGAGCCTGGTGAAGGACTTCCTGTCCGGCATCTTCATGATCCTGGAGGACCAGTACGGGGTCGGGGACTGGGTCGACACCGGTGAGGCGATCGGGGTGGTCGAGGACGTCAGCCTGCGGGTCACCCGGCTACGCGACGGCAACGGGGTGGTCTGGTACATCCGCAACGGAGAGATCGTCCGCATCGGGAACCGGTCGCAGGGCTGGTCGACGGCCCTGGTGGACCTCCAGGTCGCCTACGACCAGGACCTCGACAAGGCCGTGGGTGCGCTCCGGGAGGTGGTGGCCGAGATGGATCGCGACCCGGCCTGGGCGGACCGGCTGCTCGCCGAGCCGGAGGTGGCCGGGATCGAAGCCATCACCGCCGGCGCGGTCACCCTGCGGGTGGTGGCCAAGTGCGCCCCAAACGAGAACATCCCGGTGACCAGGGAGATCCTGGAACGAGCCAAGGTGGCCTTCGACCGCGCCGGCATCAGGGCACCGGCGCTCCCGCTCCCGTATGCCGCACGACCTGGCCTGCCATGACCACCTTCTACGACCAGGTGGGCGGGCACGACACCTTCGTCCGGCTCGTGCGGGAGTTCTACGCCGGCGTCGCCGGCGACCCGGCGCTACGGGCGCTCTACCCGGAGGCGGATCTCGGCCCGGCGGAGGAGCGGCTGCGGATGTTTCTTGAGCAGTACTGGGGCGGCCCGACGACCTACTCCGAGCTCCGAGGGCATCCCCGGCTGCGGATGCGGCACCACCCGTTCGCGGTCACACCGGCCCAGCGCGACCGGTGGCTGCGGCACATGATGGCGGCAGTGGACACATTGCGGCTCCAGGCGGAGCCGGACGCGCTGCTGCGCGACTACCTCACCAGGGCGGCCTACTCGTTGGTGAACACCTTCGACGCGTGAGCCGCCGCGGCGTCGTCTTTGCACAATTGCGCGAAGACGACCCCCGCCGGGCCCGTCCCGCCACCCGTCATTGCCGGATTGTGCGAAGACGACACCCCATGGCCCCCTCCCGCCGCTCGTCATCGCCGGATTGTGCGAAGACGACCCCCCACGGCCCCCTCCCGGCGTTCGTCATCGCCGGATTGTGCGAAGACGACACCCCATGGCCCCCTCCCGCCACCCGTCATCGCCGGATTGTGCGAAGACGACCCCCGCCGGGCCGGTCCCGCCACCCGTCGCCGCCGGATTGTGCGAAGACGACCCACCACCGGCCCCACCCGCCGCGCGTCACCGCCGGATTGTGCGAAGACGACCCCCCACGGCCCCCTCCCGCCGCTCGTCATCGCCGGATTGTGCGAAGACGACGCCCGCCGGGCCGGTCCCGCCGTCCGTCATCGCCGGATTGTGCGAAGACGACCCCCACCGAACCGGTCCCGCCACTCGCCATCGCCGGATTGTGCGAAGACGACCCCCGCCGGGCCAGTCCCGCCACCCGTCATCGCCGGATTGTGCGAAGACGACCCCCCACCGGGCCCACCCGCCGCCCGTCAGCGCCGGATTGCGCGAAGACGACGCCCGTGACGGCCAGTTCTCCCGTCCGGATTCTGGGACGCCACGTCCGCATTTTGGTCAGTCGTTCCTGGCGCGGCAGGATTGGACCCCGTGACTGTCTCTACCCCCTCCGTCCCCACGACTGGGCCGCAGCTCGCAGGCGACCCGCTGCACGTCACCTCCGACCAGTCCTCCTGGTGGCGTCACGCGGTGCTGTACCAGATCTACCCCCGGTCCTTCGCCGACAGCGACGGTGACGGCGTGGGCGACCTGCCGGGCATCATCGAGCACCTGCCCTACCTTCGCGACCTGGGTGTCGACGGCATCTGGATCTCCCCGTTCTACGTCTCTCCGATGGCTGATGCGGGGTATGACGTCGCGGACTACCGCGACGTCGACCCGCTGTTCGGAACCCTTGCCGACGCCGACGCGTTCTTGACCCGCGCGCACGAGTTGGGACTGAAGGTTGTCGTCGACCTCGTTCCGAATCACTCCTCGGACGAGCATGCCTGGTTCCAGGCCGCGCTCGCGGCTGCACCGGGCAGCCGAGAGCGCGCCCGGTACCTGTTCCGCGACGGCCAAGGCGTCGACGGCGAGCTGCCGCCGAACAACTGGCAGAGCGTGTTCGGCGGCCCTGCCTGGACCCGGGTGATGGAGGCCGACGGCCGGCCCGGGCAGTGGTACCTGCACCTGTTCGATGCAAAGCAGCCCGACTTCGACTGGGAGAACGAGGAGGTCCGGGCCGAGTTCCACGCCATCCTGCGCTTCTGGCTGGACCGCGGCGTCGACGGCTTCCGGGTCGACGTCGCGCACAGCCTGGTTAAGCAGGCCGGGCTCCCGGACTGGGACGAGCCCCAGCACCTGCTCGGCGACACCGACGACCCGCTGGTGCACACCGGCAACGTCGCCTCGGTCCGGCCGCCGATGTGGGACCAAGACGGAGTGCACGAGGTGTACCGGGCATGGCGTTCGATCCTCAACGAGTACAACGTTGCCGGCGACGCCGACGCGGACCGGGTCCTGTGCGCCGAGGCCTGGGTGGAGCCCCCGTCACGTGCGGTCCGGTACATCCGCGGCGACGAGATGCATCAGTCGTTCAACTTCGACTTCCTGATGGCGGCCTGGCGCGCCGACCGGTTACGCGAGGTCATCGAGCTGTCCTACCGGTGGTGCGACTCGGTCGGCGCTCCGGCCACGTGGGTGCTGTCCAACCACGACGTGGTCCGGCACGCGTCCCGGCTCGGCCTGCCGATCGGGACCAGGCGACCCAACGGGATCGGCATCGGTGACCCGCAGCCGGACGCCGAGCTCGGCCTGCGGCGGGCCCGGGCCGCCACGGCGCTGATGCTCGCGCTGCCCGGCGCCGCCTACCTGTACCAGGGCGAGGAGCTCGGCCTGCCCGAGCACACCGAGCTTCCCGACGAGGTCCGCCAGGACCCGGCATGGGAGCGCAACGGCCACACGGAACGCGGTCGTGACGGCTGCCGCATACCCTTCCCGTGGACCGCGGACGGTCCGTCCCTCGGCTTCGGCCCCACCGCGAACGCGTGGTTGCCACAACCGGACTCGTATGCCGGGCTCGCTGCGGACACTCAGGCTGGGGCCGAGGGCTCGACCCTGGAGCTCTACCGTCGGCTGCTCGCACTGCGGGCCGAGCATCGGCTCGGCGTCGGGAGCCTGCACTGGCTGGACGGTTACGGCGAGGACGTCGTGGCCTTGGGCAACCTGGACCTGGACCGGCGCCCCGTCGGTGTCGTCGTCAACCTAGGCCCCGCCTCGGTGCCGTTGCCGCCGCAGGCGGTCGTGCTCGCCGCGAGCGGGCCGCTGGACCAGGGTCGGGTTCCGACGGATACGGGGGTCTGGTTCCTGGCGTAGCCCGCTCGGCACGGTGTGGCAGCGTGCCTAGTCAACGCGGCAGGCAGGCGGCGACCGAACGAGGACGAACGGCGCCGTCGCCCGGTCCGTGTCATGCACCGCCGGGGTCGTTCCGGTCGGCCGTCGGCCTCCACTGAGCTGCTCACCGCGGCGCTGTCCGGCAAGGTGCCGGCGACGCTGGGGTGGGCAGGCCGCCGAGCCGGCCCGCGCACGAGCCGCGCACGAGCCGCGGACGAGCCCCGCACGACCCGCCGCCGGCCCGCGCACGAGCCGCGGACGAGCCGCATACGCTCGCGCAGTGACCATCCCGCCCGCGGTGCCGCCGGCCCCGCTGGGACCGATGTCGCCGCCATACCGGCTGGTGACGGTGACGATCGTCGCCCTGGTCAGCATCGTCGCCTTCGAGGAGCTGGCGGTCGGCACGGCAATGCCGGTGGTGGCCCGGGAGCTGGACGCGGTGCGGTCCTACGGGCTGGCGTTCTCCAGCATGCTCACCGCCCAGCTGGTCGCGATCGTCGTCGCCGGCCTGTGGACCAGCCGCGCCGGACCGCTGCCGGCCCTGTTCCTTGGGCAGGTGCTGCTGGCCGCCGGTTCCGCCGCGGCCGGGCTGGCGACGTCGTTCGCGGTCCTGGTGGGCGGCCGGGTGGTGGCGGGGCTGGGCGGGGGGCTGCTGGTCATCGCGCTGTACGTGGTGATCGGGCGCGCCTATCCGGTGGCGAGCCGGCCCAAGGTCTTCGGCTGGACCTCGGGCGCGTGGGTGCTGCCGTCGCTGGTGGGGCCGCCCCTGGCCGGCTGGCTGGCGACCGCAGTGTCCTGGCGGTGGGTGTTCCTCGTGGTCGTCCCGCCGGTCGGGCTTGCCGCGGCGCTCGGGTGGTCCCGGCAAGCACAGCTGCTCGGGGACGCCACGGTGCCGCCGGCCGCGCGTGGCGGACAGCGCGGCGCGATCCTGTGGTGCCTGCTGGTCGCCGTCGGTGCGGGTGCGCTGCAGTGGGGAACCGACCAGGCCGGGACGTTGGGAGGTGGCGCCACCGTCGTCGGTGCGGCTGCGGTCCTTCTCGGCTTTCCGCGCTTGGTGCCGATCGGCACCCTGCGGATGGCCCGTGGCCTTCCCTCGGTCGTCCTCGCGCGGTTCCTGCTGAGCGCGACGTTCAACGGCTCCTGGGTGTACCTGCCGCTGATGCTGGTCGGCTCCCGCGGCCTGTCCCCCACCGTGGCGGGCGCGATGGCCACGGTCGGCTCCATCGGCTGGTTCGGCGGGTCCTACCTGCAGGCCCGGGAGGCGTTCACGCCGCGGCCCACCGAGCTGGTCAGGCTTGGCGGGCTGTGCGTGGCAACGTCGCTTGTCGTGCTGGGATTGGCGGCCAGGCTGGACTGGCCCCTCGCGGCAGTTGCGTTAGGGGCCGCCGTCGGCGGGATCGGCATGGGGTTCGGGATCGCCACCACCTCCGTCCTGGCGCTGGCCCTCGCGCCGGTACAGGACCACGGCCGCACCTCGGCGGGGCTCCAGCTCGCCGACGTGCTGGGTGCTCTGCTCGGGATCGGGGCGGCCGGCGGCGTGTTCGCCGCGCGGCACGACGGCGTCCGCTCCGATCTGCCGACGTTCACCCTCATCTGGCTCGTCCTTGCCGCCGTGGCCCTGCTGGTTCTCCCGGCGGGTCAGCGCAGCAAGACGTGACCGGTGGCGGTGGACAGCCGGGTCCACCGCCCAGCGGACAACACCTGCACCCGGTCTCCGGCCAAGAAGCCGAGCGCGTGCAGGCCAAACGCGGCGCCGGCGGGCACCGGCGGTGCCGTGGGGGTATCCCGACCCCAGACACGCTGCCGCAGCGCGCGCACGGCGTGTCCGCCGGCGTCAGGTGGCGAGCCCGTCGCCACCTCCTCGATGCCGGCCACGGCCGCCGACCGCAGCTGCGCCGCCGCCAACCACCCCACCGGCTCCCAGCCCCCCCGCGGCGGGGCGATCGCGGCCCAGCCGGCGCTGACCGTTACCGGCGGGACCGGCAGCGCCCGACCCCCGGCCTCCCGGGCGAGCCGGTCTGCCACCGCCGACAACGAGACGACCGCGTCCACCGACGCCGGCTCGGACAGGCGCAGGACTTGCAGGCCGAGCACGGTGCCGTGGCCGAGCAGCCCCTGACCGCCGAGCACGCACACGTACGCGGCCAGGATGCCGCCGGCGGCCTGGAGCCGGACGGCGCCGTCGGCGTCCAGCGCGCGGGCACGCGCGACATACGTGCCCAGGTCGGCCAGCGCAAGCTGGTCCTCCAGTGCCAGGGTGATGGTCACGACTGCCGCAGCCGCCAGCGGAAGGGGACCGGGTCGCCGGACACCTGGCGCAGCCGGTCGCGCTCCTGCGGCCGCATCCGCCGCGGCCGGGAGCTGGCGAAGTCATAGGCGACCAGCGTCGTCTCGGCCCGGGCGTACAGGGTGCTGCCGACCGCGTCGGGGTCGCGCACCTCATACGCCAGGTCGAAGCTGGCGCCGGACACCTGGGTGGCCCACATGTCCACCGCGATCGGTGCGTGCCGGAAGGTGAGGGGGGCCAGGTACTCGATCTCGTGCCGTGCGACCAGGACCCCCTCGTCCAGCAGCGAGCGATCCTGGCCGAACCAGTCCTGGAACCCGGTGACCCGCGCGTCCTCCAGCAGCCGCAAGAACTGGACGTTGTTCACGTGGCCGTAGGCGTCCATGTCCGACCAGCGCAATGGGACCTCGACAGTGTAGGGGCGCGGTTGCTCGGGCACGCCCGCCATCTTGCCAACCCGCGGCGGCTATCGTCGCGCCCGTGAGCGCATCGCCGGGCGACATCCCCGCCCACCTGCTGGAGGGCAGCCTGGACGACCCGTTCGAGGACCTGCTGGATGTCCTGGACCTGGCGTCGGGCGAGCAACCGGACACCTTCTCCGGTCGCAGCCAGCCGCAGCCGCACGGCCGGGTCTTCGGCGGCCAGGTGCTGGCGCAGTGCATCGTGGCCGCGGGCCGCACCATCGCGGACCTGCCGGAGGCCGGCGTCGAGCCGCGGCGGATCCACTCGCTGCACGGGTACTTCCTGCGGCCCGGGGACTCCGCCGCGCCGCTGCAGTTCGCGGTGGAACGGCTCCGGGACGGCGGCTCGTTCTCGGCGCGCCGCGTGCACGCGCTGCAGTTCGGCGTGCCCATCCTGTCGATGATCACCTCGTTCCAGACCACCTCGCCGGGCCTGGAGCACCAGGACGCGATGCCGGCGGCTCCGGACCCGGAGACGCTGCCCACCGTCGCCGACCTGCTTGGCGGCCTGGACCACCCGGTTGCCCGGTTCTGGGCCCACCGCCGGGCGATCGACCTGCGCCACGTCGAAGGCGGCCTGTATGTCGCACCGGGACGCCAGCCCGCGGCCCGCCAGAGCGTGTGGCTGCGCGCGGTCAGGCCGATGCCGGAGGACCCCCTGCTGCACGCAGCGGTGCTGGCCTACTGCTCCGACTACGCGATCCTGGAGCCCGTGCTGCGCCGGCACGGGTTCGCCTGGGCCGACCCTCGGTTGCGGGTGGCCAGCCTGGACCACGCGATGTGGTTCCACCGACCGGCCCGGGCCGACGAGTGGACCCTCTACACCCAGTCCTCGCCGTCCGCTTCGGGTGGTCGGGGGCTGTCGGCCGGGCGGATGTTCGCCGCCGACGGCCGGCTGGTCGCTTCGGTCGGCCAGGAGGGGATGGTCCGGGTCAAGCAGTGATGTCGACGCGGTGGGTGCCGGCCCTGCTCACGGTGCCCGAGTGCCCAGGCTCGGCAGCCCGACGGGCTTGGACCCCGGCTCCACCCGACCGCCCATCCTGGCGGCCGCGACCCGGACGAACAGGCTCGGGTGCAGCAGGGCGAGCGGCGAGGCCATCATGTGGAACACCGCGCCCAGCCGGGTGCCGGCCTCGTGGTCGCCGGCGAGGGCCAGCTCGCGAACCCGGTCCACCCACCACGTGAAGGCCTGGGCGGCGGGGCTCGGCCGACCCTCGCTGCTCGGGTAGCGCACGTCCTCTCCGGTCGCGATGCCCCACGGGAAGCGCAGCAGCGAGGCGAAGTCACCGAGCAGGCGCGCGCAGTAGCCCGGGGCGGGTTCGTCGTGACGAAGCTTGCGCAGGAGCAGCTCGGCCTCGCAGGCGGCGACCGAGATCCCTTGCCCGTACAACGGGTTGAAGCAACACAGCGCGTCGCCCACCACCAGCAGCCCGTCGGGCCAGTCGCGACTTTGCTCGTAGTGCCGCCGCAGGTTCCCGGTCTGCCGGTGCACGGCGACCTCGCCCAGGGGTGTCCACTGCTCGGTCAGGGCGGCCAGGCAGCTGTGGCGGAGTCCCGCGAGGAAGGCCTGGAACGCCGCCGCCTCGCGTGGCGGACGATGGTCGCCGTACCCGACGGCAAGCACCAACGCCGCGTCGTCCTGCACCCGCAGAGCCATCCCGCCCACCGGGGCCTTCGGCGTCGGCGCGATGACGACACCGGGGAAGGGGAACGACCCCGGCGTCACCGCATACAGTCGGCTCGCATAACCCAGCCGGGCGTCCACCGAGACCACCCTCGGCGCGGCCAGCCCGATCGCCGGCAGCCAGCTCGACAGCCGCGAGCTCCGCCCGGTCGCGTCGATCACCAGGTCGGCCTCGTATGCCGTGCCGTGCTCGGTGAGCGCCGCGAACCGGCCGTCGCGGCGGGCGAGGCCGGTCACCTTCACCCCGTCACAGAACCGGATCCGCGGCAGCTGTAGCAGCCGGCGGCGGATCGTCTCCTCCAGCAGTGGCCGGGTCAGCGAGACGACCTCGTATGCCGTGCCGTCGAGAGGAAACCAGCCGCCGTCGGCCAACCACGGCATGACCGCGGTGTCGAAGGGCACGCCGCCGGCGTGGACCAGGTCGTCGCGCAAGCCGGGTAGCAGGTCCTCCAAAGCCGTCATCCCGCGGTGCAGGAAGATGTGCGGCTGCCGGCCCTGCGGAACCCCACTCCGCGCTGCACCGCTGCCGAGCGCGTCACGCTCCAGCAGCGTCACCTCGGCCTCGGCCCTGGCGGCCGCCGCGGCGGCGAACATCCCCGCGAAGGACGCGCCCAAGACTGTCACCGATCTCGGTCTCACTCCTCGCAGACTAAGTGGTCTCGCTCGTAAGTTCGTCGGGGGTCAGATCCAGGCCGTGGGGTCGTCCAGGTAGAGGCCGCAGGCGCAGTCCAGGGCGTCTTCAGGGGGACCAGCGAGGTCGCCGGTGGGTAGTGCGGAGTCTTGGTAGCCGTCCCTGCTGGCCAGGTAGATGGCGAAGCCCCAGCGTGCGGCGGAGCCGCCGTAGCGCAGCCGCATCAGTGGAACGGTGTCGCCGTCGGGTAGCCGGGCGGTGACGTAGGCGAAGTTCGACCGGAAGCGCACGTCGAGCCCGCACAGCTGGGGCCAGCGCTCGCGGGCACGGGCCGAGAGCCGTTGTTGCAGAGACGTCTTGGTGGATTCCGGTGGGGATGCCATGGGTTCATGCTGCCGGATCGGCGTGTCAGCAGCGACGTCGCGGCTGTGGCGGGTGAGGCTGGAGGGACTGATGATGTCCAGTCGCCTCGGGAGGGCCGCGATGGGTCGGTGCAGTCCAGATGTGGTCATCGCCGAACGAAGCATCGACCCGATGGAGACGCTCGGCATCTCCCCGGCGTTTCCCTGCCCTCCGGGGTCGGGGCGACATCACCGACCACTACGGCCGCCGCTGGGGCGGCGACCACGGCGTAAGCCGGCCCCCGCCCGACCCGAAGGCTCGGACCTGCCCGAGCTCGGGCATGGCAGTCGCGACGCCGCTGAACTGAGCCGTGGGCCAAGGCGACATGATCTGGCGGATCCCGCTGGCTTCCCCAGACTCCCGTGATGAGCCTCCCGCTTCGTCCGTCACTGGAAGCCGACGCCGATGCAGCCGCGGTTTGATGACTACGCGGCTCGGTCCGTTGGAGCGGTGCCGTTCATCCATGCGGGCGGCACCGCACCCACGGCGACAACGTTCCAGTACGCATCGTGCAGCGGCAGTATCGTGCGCAGCTCGTACCGATCGAGTTGCGGTAGCAGCACGGCGGCGAGGACGGACGCCAACCCATCTAGAAGCAGTGGTGCAACCAAGCATGCGCAGTCCGTTTTATGGTGCCAGTACGCTGCGGCGAGGCCAGGATCACCCGCGAGGGCGGCCTCCATGTCTCGAATCCTCGCGGCCAACCTCGGCCGGATCTGGTGAGGCTGGAGTCCCACACCCGCCCAACGGTCCGGGTGATCGTCCGCGATGTGACGCACGTCCCCGGACACGATCGGAAGACCCGGTTGATGCCTAAGCAGGCCTTTGGCCCAGGGCAGCGCGGTGCGTGGAACTCCTACGGACACGTCGCGCTCAAGGACCCAGCCGAGGAACTCATGGCGGTCGAAGGCGGCGGGCACGTACAGCGAGTGCAGCCAGATGTGCTCGCCCTCGACACTACGCAGAGACGTCGGGTTGTACTCCTCGTAATCATCGCCGCGGGCCCAGCACTGGTGGCTGCTGCTGACCCTCAGCGTATGGTCCAAGACGGCTCGGAGGCCGTCGTCCTGCCGCCCGTCGGGCTCTCGTCGCACCGCCGAGGGGTCGAGCATCTTTCGGAGAGCCCGGACATCGGCTTCCGCGACGACCCGATGGATGTGCCCGGTCTTCATGCGCCGACCTCTGCGACTCGCGGCCAGGTGCACGACGTACATGGGCGTAGACCACGCGCCTCGGCTCGGCTGCGAGTGACGCGGGTGAAGCTCTCGAGCGAGCGACCTTCGCCTGTCACGCGTCGGCAGGGATCATCCGCGCTGTGGAAGATCGTCGGCTTGGGGCCCGGCGTCTTTCGAACCAGGACCTCCACATTGGGCGATGGCGGCGCCGCCGCACGCGGAACAGCTGAGGGATGCAGCGACTCATCCACACGTCCAAGGGCCGACTCGACCTCGGCGCGAAACTTGCGCAGAGCCTCAAGCTCCCGACCGGCCGACAGTAGTTCATTAGGATCCATAGGGCTATTCATCTGACCGGACTAGGCTGGACGCCGTGGCGGAGAGGCGACCTCGTGCTGGGGTGGACTATCCGGGGTCGGTGGGTGAGCTGCGGTCGTGGTTCCCGACCGACGCGGAGTGCCTGGACTACCTGGACTGGTTGCGTTGGCCGGAGGGGTTCGTCTGTCCGGAGTGCGGGCATGCCGGCGGCTGGTGGGTCGCCGATGGTCGGTACAAGTGCGCCGGCTGCGGGGCGCGCACGTCGGTGACCGCGGGAACGTTGTTCGACCGGCGCCGCACTCCGCTGACGGTGTGGTTTGAGGTGTGCTGGGCGTTCGCCTCGGGCAAGGACGGGATCTCGGCGCTGAGCCTGCAGCGCACGCTGGAGATCGGCTCGTACGTGACCGCGTGGGCGATGCTTCATCGGCTGCGGGCCGTCCTGGTGCGGCCCGGCCGGGACCGGCTGACCGGGACCGTGGAGGTCGACGAAACCTACGTCGGCGGGGAGGAGCCCGGCCTGCGCGGGGGACGCGCCAGAGGCAAGAAGGTGTTGGTGTGCATCGCGATTGAGGTGTTTGAGCCGCGCGGCTTCGGCCGCTGCCGGATGCACACCCTGACGGATGCGTCCGCGACGAGCCTGCACGCGTTCATCACCGACAACGTGCAACCGGGCGCGCACGTGATCACCGACGGCTGGAACGGCTACCGCGGCATCGAGAAGCTCGGCTACACCCACGAGCCCCGCAGTCAGCGCGCCGCCAAGGCCCTGGGCGAGGATCCCGGCCAGCTGCTGCCCGGCGTGCATCGGGTCGCAGCGCTGGTCAAGCGGTGGCTGCTGGGTACCCACCAGTCCTCGGTCGACCCGGCACACCTGCAGAGCTACCTGAACGAGTTTGTCTTCCGGTTCAACCGGCGCCGCTCCCGCGCCCGCGGCATGCTCTTCTACCGCGTCCTGCAACTCGCCGTCACACATGAGCCGGTGCGCTACCGCGAC
>DASSLY010000032.1:0-74771 GCA_035689185.1 Dermatophilaceae bacterium | reverse complement strand
GTCGGTGACGAAGTAGGCGCTGATGTAGCCCTTGTCGAACCGCATGCCCTCGGTGAGCTCCAGCTCCAGGCCGAAGGTGTTGCTCTCCTCGACGGTGATGACGCCTTCCTTGCCGACCTTGTCCATCGCCTCGGCGATCATCTCGCCGATCTGGGTGTCGGCCGCGGAGATGGACGCGGTCGCGGCGATCTGCTCCTTGGTCTCCACGTCCTTGGCGATGTTCAGCAGCTGGGCGGAGACGGCCTCGACGGCCTGCTCGATGCCCCGCTTCAGCGCCATCGGGTTCGCGCCGGCAGCGACGTTGCGCAGCCCCTCGCGAACCATGGCCTGCGCCAGCACGGTGGCGGTGGTGGTCCCGTCGCCGGCGACGTCGTCGGTCTTCTTGGCGACCTCCTTGACCAGCTCGGCCCCGATCTTCTCGTACGGGTCCTCCAGCTCGATCTCCTTGGCGATGCTCACGCCATCGTTGGTGATGGTCGGCGCACCCCACTTCTTCTCCAGCACCACGTTGCGGCCCTTCGGGCCGAGGGTGACCTTGACGGCGTCGGCGAGCTGGTTCATGCCCCGCTCGAGACCGCGCCGAGCCTCCTCGTCGAAGGCGATGATCTTGGCCATTCGGGTGGTTCCTCCCACACGCGAAACGGATGGTCGGCCGGCTGACGCCCGCGACGGACGGACCAGCTCACGCGCACGCCGTTCGCACGCGCTGCACGGGCCCTCGGCAGTCGGCCTCGATTGTCACTCTCATGGTGAGAGTGCTAACCCAATGATTAGCACTCGACCCTCCCGAGTGCAAATGCCGGCGGCCCCGCGAGCCGCCGGGCAGTCCACCTGCGGGCCCCCGTCACAGCCCCCTGGGCAGCCCCATCCCCTGCGGCCCTCAGCCCCTGCCCGCCCCCATCCCCCGCCCGCCCCCATCCCCTGCCCACCCCCATCCCCTGCCCACCCCCATCCCCCGCTTGTTGCCCCGAACGGCACGGTTTCGCAGCGGTAGCGGCCGCAAACCGTACCGTTCGGAGCAACAAGCCGCATTGACCCGGCGGCGCCGCCCGGATCGCTCAGCGGCTCGTCGTTGGGCTTACGGGTCGAGGCCGAGCCGGCGGGCCGAGCGCGCCCGCTGCCGGGAGGTGCGCAGCCGGCGCAGCCGCTTGACCAGCATCGGGTCGGCGGCGAGCGCCGCAGGGTTGTCCAACAGCCCGTTGAGCACCTGGTAGTAGCGGGTGGCGCTCATGTCGAACAGCTCGCGGACGGCCTGCTCCTTGGCGCCTGCGTACTTCCACCACTGCCGCTCGAACGCCAGGATCTCCCGGTCGCGGTCGCTCAGCTCGGCGACCGCGGCGGCGGAGGCGGCGGCAGGGGCGGCGGCACGGATCGGCTCCCTGGACATCGGGGCCACGCTAGCACCGGAAATCACAACCCTGTCATTTGCGGCGCGGCCAGTCACGCCCACGTGTCCAGATTGCCGGCGCGCCGTCGCGGCGCGGCCAGTCACCCCCACGTGCCCAGATTCCCGGCGCCCCCGGCCCGGCGCGGCCAGTCACCCCCACGTGCCCAGATTCCCGGCGCCCCCGGCTGTCACGCCATCGTGTCCAGGATGGCCGTGATGTCGGCCTCGGACGTGCGGGGGTTCACGATGGCGAAGCGTGCCAGCGTCTCGCCGTCGTGCGACGTCGGGACCACGAAGGCGTACTCCTGCGCCAGCAGCCGGTCGCTCCAGCGGTGGTAGTCCGCGGCTGTCCAGCCGTGCCGCCGGAACACCACGATGGACAGGTCGCTGTGCCGCACGATCTCCAGGTAGGGCCGGCGCGTCACCTCCGTCTCGGCGAACCGCGCCACCGCCAGGGTCCGCTCGATCGCCTCGGCGTAAGCCCGCGTCCCGTGCGCCGCCAGGCTGAACCAGAACGGCAGCCCGCGGGCCCGGCGGGTCAGCCCGACGGCGTAGTCGGTGGGGTTCCAGTCGGGCTTGCCGGTGAGCACGTCGAGATATGAGGCGTGCTGGGTGTGCGCCGCCCTGGCCAGCTCCGGCTGCCGGTACAGCAGCGCGCAGCAGTCGAACGGGGCGAACAACCACTTGTGCGGGTCAACGATGAAGGAGTCGGCCAGCTCGATCCCACGGAACAGGTGCCGCACGGACGGCGCCGCCAGGCCGGCCCCGCCGTAGGCGCCGTCGACGTGCAGCCAGATCCCGTACTCCCGGCAGACGCGCGCGACAGAGTGCAGGTCGTCGACGATGCCGAAGTTCGTCGTCCCCGCGGTGGCGACGACGGCGAAGAAGGACTCCGGCCCCTGCTCCTCCAGCACGGCCCGCAGCTGGTCACCGGAGAGCCGCCACGCCGCGGTGGCCGGGACCCCCACGAGCTCGGCGTCCATCACCTTGCACATGGCCGCGATCGAGCTGTGCGCCGCTGCCTGGGCGGCCACCTTGTTGGGCCGGGTGGACCTACCCCCGGTATGCCGCGCCCGTGCCGCCTCCCGGGCGGTCACCAGGGCCGACAGGTTGCCGGTGGTGCCCCCCGGCACGAACACCCCTCCCGCCTCCGGCGGAAGGCCGGCCAGGTCCGCGATCCAGCGCAGGGCCGCGTTCTCGGCGAACACCGCTCCGGACCCCTCCAGCCATGACCCGGCGTAGATCGACGACGCGCCGACGACCAGGTCGAACAGCGCGCTGGCATCGGTGGGGGCGCACGGGATGAACGACAGGTACCGCGGGTGGTCGGTCGACAGGCAGGCCAGGGCCAGCTCGTCGCGGAACAGCTCCAGGGCAGGGATGCCACCCATGCCGTCTGGGGTGATTGTCGCGCCGGCCACGGCCTGCAGCTGGGCCAGCGTCTTGCTGCCGTCGAGCGGGACCTCCTGCAGGCTCAGCCGGTGCTCGGCATACGCAAGCACGGCACGCGCCAGCGCCGCGGTGTCGGCGTCGTAGGCGTGCATCCGCGCGAGTCTAGATTGTCTGCGTGGTGCTTCCCCAGCCGCCGTCGGCCGGGATGGACCCGTCCTGGGCGGCGCTGCTGGAGCCGGTCTCGCCGCAGCTGGATGCGCTCGACGGGTTCCTGTCGGGCGAGGTCGACGCGGGCCGCTCGTTCCTTCCGTGCGCCGGGCGGGTGCTGCGCGCGTTCTCGCTGCCGCTGGACCGGGTCCGGGTGCTGCTCGTCGGTCAGGACCCGTACCCGACTCCGGGCCACCCGGTCGGGCTGTCCTTCTCCGTGGCGCGCGACGTCTGGCCGTTGCCGCGCTCGCTGGTGAACGTGTACCGGGAGCTGCACGCCGACCTCGGTGTCACCCCGCCGGCCCACGGCGACCTGACGGCCTGGGCCGACCAGGGGGTGCTGCTGCTGAACCGGGTCCTCACGGTGGCTCCGGGCCAGCCCGGCTCGCACCGCGGTCAGGGCTGGGAGGAGGTCACCGCGTTCGCCATCGCCGGACTGGCCCGCCGCGGCGGCCCGCTGGTGGCCGTCCTCTGGGGGCGCGACGCACGCTCGGTGGCCCCCCTTCTCGGCGACGTGCCCCTGGTGGAGAGCAGCCACCCGTCGCCGCTGTCCGCGTACGCCGGGTTCCTGGGCTCCCGCCCGTTCAGCCGGGTCAACGCGCTGCTGCGGGGGCAAGGGGCGGATCCGATCGACTGGAGGCTGTAGATGAGGACGTGGGCGCGATACGTCGCCGTCGGTGACTCCTTCACCGAGGGCCTGAACGACGTCGACCCGCAAGACCCCGGCCGGTATGTCGGGTGGGCCGACCGGCTGGCGGCCCACCTCGCCGAGCAGGCGGCGCTTGCCGGTCACGACTTCGGGTACGCGAACCTGGCCGTACGCGGCCGGCTGCTGGAGGACATCGCGGGCCGGCAGGTGCTGGACGCCATCGCGCTCAGACCCGATCTGGTCAGCATCGTCGGTGGCGGCAACGACATCCTGCGGCCCCGGGCCGACGTCGACGCCCTGGCGGCGAGACTGGACAGCGCCGTCGGCCGGTTGCGTGAAGCCGGCGCCGACGTGCTTCTGGCCACCCCGGTGGACCCGCGGGATGCACCACTGGTCCGGCGCACCCGTGGCCGGGTCGCCGCATACACCGCGGCTATCTGGGCTATCGCCCGGCGCAACGAGGCCTACGTCGTCGACCAGTGGACGATGGTCGCACTGCGCGACTGGCGGATGTGGGCCGACGACCGGATCCACCTGACCAGCGAGGGTCATCGCCGAGTGGCGATGAACGCGTTCACCACCCTGGGATTCACGGCCGACGACGCCGACTGGGCCACCCCGCTGCCGCCGGCACCACGGCTGCGCAGGGTCGAAAGCGCCAGGGCCAACGCCCAGTGGGCCAGGGAGCATGTGGCGCCCTGGGTGCGGCGGCGGCTGCGCGGGCAGTCGTCCGGGGACCGGCTCGAAGCCAAGCGCCCCGACCTCGGCCCGCTGTAGCCGGGCGAGCGCTCGGCACCAGCATGCTCGATGCGGCAGCCCTGGAACGGGCCACCGTGAAGTGTGTATGTTGTGCGCATGGCACGGGTGAACATCTACCTGCCGGACGACCTCGCCGAGCGCGCTCGCGTGGCCGGTCTCAACGTGTCGTCGTTGGCGCGGTCGGCGGTGGAGGCCGAGCTCGCACGTCGGCTCGGCATGCGCTGGCTCGCGCAGGTCGCACGCCTGCGGCCGCCGGGGGTGCCGGCGAGCGCTGCCCTGGAGGCCGTACACGCGGCGCAGGAGGAGCTCGCCGCGGATGGCTGACCCGGTCGTGGTGCACGCCTGCGCCGTCGTGGACCTGCTGCTCCCCACCCCGCACGCTCTCGCCGTCCGCAAGCGGCTCCAGGGCGCCGACTGGCACGCGCCGGCGCTTCTTGACGCCGAGGTGCTGGCGGCGCTGTCCCGGCTGCACCGCGAGGGACGGCTCGCCGCTATCGACGTCGCCGAACGCCTGCAGCTGTTGACAACCCTGCCGGTGACGCGACACGAACTGGCTCCGCTGATCCTGGGCGCGTGGGCAAGGCAGGAGACCGTCCGCCCCCTCGACGCCCTGTATGTCGAGCTCGCCGTCCGCCTGGACGTCCGGCTGGTGACGACCGACGCGGCCCTGGCCGCTGCCGAACCGCGCGCCGACCTGGTCGGAGAATGACCGACCCCGCCTGCCGCCCCCGGCCCACGGGGCCGCACCCGACCACCTCGCCTGCCCCGCGTGCAGGACGCTAACGCGCCAGCTCGTCCAGCCGGCGGTCCAAGTGGGCCTGCAGCTCGGCGACGGCCTTGGTGAGGTCGCCGATCGTCGCGCTCTGGTACTCCGGTTTCAGCTCCACGGTCAGGGTGCCGCCGGGGTCGAGGCTGGCCAGCTTCACCTCTTGCGGCGCGTTGGCGCCCTGGTGGCGCAGCGCATGCAGCAGCAGCCGTTCCCGAAGGGCCACGTGCCGCAACGCGGCACGGTCCAGCGCGCCGTCGCGCACCAGCACGGTCGGGTCGCCCTCGACCAGCCACTGCATCCGGGGCCCGAGGTCAGGCAGCCGGTCGAGCAGCGCGTTGAACGCCACGAGCACGACCGCGCCGAGCAGACCGCCCACGAGCGAGTTGTCCGCGCCGATCACGGCGTTCTGCACGACGTTGCTCAGCAGCAGCGCCACGATGAGGTCGAAGGTGCTCAGCTGCGACATCTGCCGCTTGCCCGCGAGCCGGATGATGACCGCGATCCCGAGGTAGACCAGGACCGTGCGGACCACCTTCTCGGCCGGGGGGACCTGGAACGAGAACACGTCCTGCCAACCGGCGTCGCCGGCCGAGGCCGCGAGTGCGTGGATCATCAGCAGACCGTATGCCGCCTCGGTCGCGCGAGTATTCCCTCGCCCACGTCAGGGCGGTCCCGGTGGCCAGGTGGCGGACCCCCGCGACGACTAGCCTGCGGAGGTGACCTTGCGACTGATCGGCGCCGGGTTACCCCGCACCGGCACCTCCTCCCTGCGCGAGGCCTTGCGGCTCCTGCTGGACGCGCCCGTCTACCACATGAGCGAGGCCTTCGCCCACCCCGAGCACACGCGCACGTGGGTGGCTGCGATCCAGGGGAAACCACCGGTGTGGGATGAGTTCCTGGCCGGGTACGCCGCGGGGGTCGACACCCCGTTCTCCACCTGTTGGCGCGACCTGGCCGCGGCGTACCCGGACGCCCCGGTGTTGTTGTCCCACCGCGGCAGTGCCGTGGTCTGGCACCGCAGCATGGACGCGACCGTCCTGGTTCGCACCCGCCAGATGCTGATGAGGCACGACGACGATCCGATGGTGGCGCTCTTCCGCGTCCTCTTCGCCGACGTCTTCACCGATGCCGACAACCCGGAAGACGTCATGGCCGGCTACGAGCGGCGGCTCGTGGAGGTCCGCGCGGAGATCGCCCCGGAGCGGCTCATCGAGTGGCAGCCCGGTGACGGCTGGGAGCCGATCTGCCGCGCGCTCGGCGTGCCCGTCCCGAACCTGCCCTTCCCCCACGAGAACAGCACCGCGGACTTCCTGGCGCGGGCTGAGATCCGTGCCCGTGAGGGGCGGTGACCGGCGCGGCGAGGCGAGGTGCGCCGCCGCGGCGCTAGCCCGCCGATCCGGGCTCAGCCAGCTCGGCGCGGACCGCGGCGGCGAAGGCGTCGACGTCGGCTTCCGTGGTGTCCCACGACGTCATCCAGCGCACCTCGCCGGTCGACTCGTCCCACACGTAGAACGGAAACCGCCGCTGCAGCCGGGCGGTGACCTCCGCGGGAGCCACCGCGAACACGGCGTTCGCCTGCGCCGGACGGGTGAGGTGGACCCCGTGGATGCCGCGCACGGCGGTCTCGAGCCGGCGCGCCATGGCGTTGGCATGCGTGGCGTTGCGTAGCCAGAGGCCGTCGGAGAGCAGCGCCACCAGCTGGGCGGAGACGAACCGCATCTTCGAGGCCAGCTGCATCGAGGACTTGCGCAGGAACTGCACCCCGCGGACCGCGTCCGGGTTCAGCACGATGACGCACTCCGCGCCCATGGCCCCGTTCTTCGTACCCCCGAACGACACCACGTCGACGCCCACGTCCGTGGTCAGGGCTCGAAGCGGAACCTCAAGGGCCGCAGCGGCATTGGCCAGCCGGGCGCCGTCAAGGTGCACCACCATCCCGCGTGCGTGCGCCTGCTCCACCAGCCTGGCGAGCTCGGCCACGGTGTAGACGGTGCCGAGCTCGGTGGACTGGGTGAGCGACACGACCTTGGGCTGGGAGTGGTGCTCGTCGCCGAACCCCCACGCCCGCCGGTCCACCAGTGCCGGGGTCAGCTTGCCGTCCGGCGTCTCGACGCTGAGCAGTTTCAGGCCCATCCGCTCCGGCGCCCCGCACTCGTCGACATTCACGTGCGCCGACTCGGCGCACACCACGGACTCCCAGCGGCTGGTCAACGCTTGCAGGGCAACGACATTGGCCCCGGTGCCGGTGAAGACCGGGTAGGCGGTGGCGGTGTCGCCGAAGTGGCCCACCACCAGCTCGGCCAGCCGGCGGGTGTAGACGTCCCCGCCGTAGCCCAGCTGGTGACCGCCGTTGGCGGCCAGGACCGCGGCCAGGACGTCCGGATGGACTCCGGCCTGGTTGTCGCTGCCGAAGCCGCGGACGTCCCGGTCGTGCAGCGGCTCCATCAGGGGATCTGCACCAGACGCTGGCCGTTCAGCTCGGCCGCCGGCATCTCCCACAGCTGGCAGATCTCCGTAGCCAGGTCCCCGACGTCGGTGAACCCCTGAAACGCCTTGTCGGGCTTGGCTGCCCGCATCTGCGGGGTAACCAGTGCCTTCACCGTGAGAATCACCGCGGCGGCCTCGGAGCCGGTGAAGGAGTCGGCCACCGCCAGCGTCCACGCCTCGGCGGCGGCCTTGGCCGCGGCATACGCGGCGTTCGTCGCGGTGGGCTGGCCCGCCTGGCTGGACGAGACGATGCAAAGCCGGCCACCGGCTTTGCGGATCGGGTCGTGGAACGCCCGCGAGGTGTGCTGCAGCGTCCGCACCAGCAGGCCCTCCAGGAATGCCCAGTCGGCGAGGTCGGACTCGGTGATCGACTTCCCGCCGCGCCAGCCGCCGACCAGGTGGGCCAGGCCGTCAACCCGGCCGTGCCGGTCCAGCACCCGCGTGGCCAGTGCCCGGGTGTCCGCCTCGTCCAGCAGGTCGCAGACCTCCGGCTCGACCCGCTCGTCGGCTAGCGGGTCGACCAGGGACCGGTCCCGGTCCACCGCGACGACGGTGGCCCGGGCACGGGCAAGGGCCTGGACCAGGGGCGGTCCGGCCGCGCCGGCCGCGCCGGCGACCACGACGACCCGGCCGTTCAGGTCCGCGGTCATGCGCCGGCCGCGGTGATGCCGGAGGTCGAGTCGACGACGTCGGCGAGCTTCTTGCGCAGCGCCTCGTAGAAGACCGACAGCGGGAACTCGTCCGGCAGCACCGCGTCGACGAGGGCCTTGAGGGGCCCGTCCATCGGCAGCGCCGCGACGCCCCCGGCCCACGCCGAGGACGGGTTGGGCGCCACATAGCGGGAGACCAGCTGGTATGACGCGAGCCAGTGCGCCGTCTTGGCACGGTCGATGCCGTCGCGGTACAGCTTCTCCACCTCCTCGCAGAGATCGACCACTGCCGCGGGCAGCCGCGACCAGTCACACCGAAGCGTATTGTCCGTCCACCGCAGCACGTCGTTGCGGTGGAGGTAGGCGAACAGCAGCTGGCCGCCCAGGCCGTCGTAGTTGCGCACCCGCGGTCCGGTGATGGGGAACCGGAACAGCCGGTCGAGCACGATCGCGTGCTGCACGGCGCGAGCGTAGGGATGCCCTTCCCGCTCCAGGTTCCACGCCTCTCGAAAGCTGTTCAGGTCGCAGCGCAGCTCCTCCAGCGCGTACAGCCAGAACGGCATCCGCTGCTTGATCATGAACGGGTCGAACGGCAGGTCGCCATGACTGTGGGTGCGGTCGTGGATGAGGTCCCACATCGCGAAGGTGTCCTGGGCCAGCGGCTGGCTGGCCAGCAGCCGCTCGGCGTCGGGGGGCAGGTCCAGCCGCAGCAGCGCCACCGCCGCGGCGGCCACCCGACGGAAGCGGGCCGCCTCCCGGTCGCAGAAGATCGCGCCCCAGTGGAACCGGGGGACCTCCCGGACCGCCACCGTCTCCGGGAACAGCACGGCCGAGTTGGTGTCGTAGCCGGGGGTGAAGTCGACGAAGGTCACCGGCAGGAACATCGGGTTGTCGTAGCGCGACTCCACCTCGGCCAGCCAGTCCGGCCAGGACACCCGGATGACCAGCGCCTCCAGCTGCCGGCTGGGGTTGCCGTTCTGGGTGTACATGGGGAAAAGCACCAGGTGCTCGGTGCCGTCCACGCGGTGCGTGTCGGGCCGGAACAGCAGCAGGGAGTCGAGGAAGTCGGGCACGCCGAAGCCGGCGTCGGCCCACGCGCGCAGGTCGCGGACCACGACGTCCAGGTATGCCGCGTCGTGCGGCAGGTGGGTCGCCAGCGCGGCCGTGTGCTCCGCAACCTGGTCAACCAGCTGGGCGGCGCGGGCCAGGTCGTGGCCGGCCGGGTCACCCGACCGGTCGATGGCGCCGTCCCCGCCCTGCATCGCCCGCAGCTGGACGACCGCGGCCTTCAGCGCCGGCCAGTGCTCATCCGCCGTGACCGGGCTGACGCTAGCCCCGCTCGGCGCAACCTCCGGTTGCCGGGCAGCCCAGGTGACCACGTTGAACCACAGCTGCTCGTGGTCGAACTCCTCGATGGAATCGTCGCCGAACAGGTCGGAGTCGGCGAAGACGGCAATCCGGCCGGCTCCGGCCTGGGCGACCGCGGCCAGCGGCGCCGCGGCCGGGTGCGCGGTCGCGGTGGTCCGGGCCAGCACGACCGCATCGGGCTGCGCGGAGAGGTCGAGCACGCCGGCCCGGTAGAAGCAGGCGGCATCGACGCCCGCCAGCACGCTGGGGCTGCCAGGTCCGCCGGCGCCGAGCTCGGGCAGCACCCAGCTGGCCACCCCGTTGTGCCGGCGACCGCCGGCGGCGCCTTCCTGGACGGTAGTGCTGACGACCCGCACGCCGAAGCGCGCCAGCAGCTCGCCCAGGTTGCTGCCCGAAGAGTCCTGGTCGCACTCGGCCAACACGACCAGCCCGCCCCCGTCCCGGACGAAACTCTCCAGCGCGTCCAGCTCCGCGACGGAGTAGACCGGCGACCCGGGGCAGGCCACCCGCTCGGCGGCCGGCACCGCCGGGTGGGCGATGACCAGGACGTCCGTTCCGGCCAGTGCCGCCCCGCTCCAGGGACCGCTGCGGTGCCGTGTCACGGCATACCCGCGCTCCCGCAGGAGTGCCGCGCCCCGCGCGTAGCTGGCATCCGCCGGGTTCACCGGGTTGGCTACGGCGGCGTCGGCGGGGTCGATCGTCCAGGCGGAGCCGTGAGCCTCGTCGACGAGCACGGACGGGAAGATTTTCAGCACAGCGCACCTCGATCCGCAGTCTTTGCGTTTCCAGTCAGGCTAGCAGGATGCCCCGACGGGAGAGCTCGGTCGCGAACGGCCGGCATATCATCCGCTCATGCCCGTCTCGCGCCTGCTCCCCACCGAGGAGGCGCACGACCTGCTCGACCTGGTCCGCGACATCTGCGCCGCCGAGCTGGCGCCGGTGGCCAGCGCCGCCGAGGCGGCCGGTGACTTCCCCCGGGAGACGTTCCGCCTCCTCGGCCGGTCCGGGCTGCTCGGCCTGCCCTACCCGGAGGAGCTCGGCGGCGCGGGCCTGCCGTACCAGGTGTACCTGCAGGTCCTGGAGGAGATCGCCGCGTCCTGGATGAGCGTCGCGGTCGGGGTCTCGGTCCACGGGCTGTCCTGCTACCCCCTGGCGACCTACGGAACGCCGGAGCAGCAGCAGGCGTTGCTTCCGCAGATGCTCGCCGGGGCCCAGCTCGGCGCCTACTGCCTGTCCGAGACGCAGGCCGGCTCCGACGTGTCGGCGATCCGCACCAGGGCGGTCGCCCGGTCCGGCGCCGGCGAGGGCGGCGAGCCCACGGCATACCGGGTGACGGGCACCAAGGCATGGGTCTCCCACGCCGCCCACGCCGACTTCTACACCACCTTCGTCCGCACCGACGACCACCCCACCCACGGGTTGTCCTGCCTGGTCATCCCCGCGGACACGCCCGGGCTCAGCTTCGCGCCGGCGGAACGCAAGATGGGGCTGCACTGCGACCCGGTCCGGCAGGTGGTCCTCGACGACGCGCTCGTGGACGCGGGCCGGATGGTCGGCAAGCCGGGCATGGGGATGCCGATCGCGCTGTCCGCACTGGACTCGGGGCGGCTCGGGATCGCTGCTGCGGCAACGGGGCTGGCTCAGGCCGCGCTCGACCTGTCGCTCGGCTACGCCCGGGAGCGCGAGCAGTTCGGGCGCGCCATCGCCGCCTTCCAAGGGGTGCAGTTCATGCTCGCGGACATGCAGGCGGCGACCACCGCCGCGCGGTCCACCTACCTGTATGCCGCGCAGCTGCGGGACGCCGGCCGCCCTTTCACCAGGGAGGCGGCGGTGGCCAAGCTGGTCTGCACAGACGCTGCCATGCGCGTCACCACCGACGCGGTGCAGATCCTCGGCGGGTACGGGTACACCCAGGACTTCCCGGCCGAGCGGTACATGCGCGAGGCCAAGGTGACCCAGATCTTCGAGGGGACGAACCAGATCCAGCGCGTGGTCATCGCCCGGCAGATGCTGCGGGGCTCGTCGTGACAAGGCATGGAAAGGAACCGTCGTGCAGCTCAACGACTCCACCGCTGCTCTGGTGACCGGGGGGGCGTCCGGCCTGGGCCGAGCCACCGCCGAGCACCTCGCCGGGCTCGGGGCGGCCGTCGTGATCGCCGACCTGCCCCGGTCCCCCGGCGCCGAGGTGGCCGGCCGGCTCGGGGAGCGCGTCCGGTTCGTCGCCACCGACGTCCGCGACGAGCAGGACGTCCAGGCCGCCGTCGACGCGGCCTCGTCGATGGGGCAGTTGCGCGTTGCGGTGTGCTGCGCGGGGGTCGGCACCCCGGGCCGGATCATCGGCAAGCGAGGGGTGTTGCCGCTGGCGGACTTCCAGGCGCTGGTCGACATCAACCTCGTCGGGACCTTCAACACGCTGCGGCTGGCAGCGGTCGCCATGGCCGGGAACGAGCCGCTCGACGAGGACCGTGGGCTGGTCGTGATGACCGCGTCGGTCGCCGCCTACGACGGGCAGATCGGCCAGGCCGCCTACGCCGCGTCGAAGGGCGGCATCGTCGGACTGACCCTGACCGCGGCGCGGGACCTGGCGGACAAGGCGATCCGGGTGGTCACGATCGCCCCCGGCACCTTCGAGACCCCGATGATGGCAGGGCTGCCGAGCGAGGTGAGGTCCGCGCTGGAGCGACAGGTTCCGCACCCGGCCAGGCTGGGCCGGCCAGCGGAGTACGCCGCGCTGGTCGGGCACCTGGTGGCCAACCCGATGCTCAACGGTGAGGTGATCCGGCTGGACGGCGCGCTGCGCCTCCCCCCGCGCTGACAGCCTCAGACGCGCGGCACCGGTCCCGCGGCCGCCCCGCCCGCGGCACGCCCGGCTCCTAGGATGGCCGGGTGACCCGAGTTGAGGACGGCGACCGGGACAGCGGGCAGCCCGCAGGCCTGTCCCTGACCCAGATCCTCGCCGGGGCGCTGGCAGCGGTCACCACGACAGTGGCCCTGTCCTACCTCGGGGTCCTCGGGACCATCACCGGTGCCGCGTTGGCCAGCATCCTCAGCGTGGTCGGCAATCACTACTACTCCCGGTCGATCGAGCACACTCGGTCCGGGGTCCGGGTCGTTCGGGCACGACTGCCCGCACGAACCTCCTCCGATGACGACCGGACCTCGCGGATGCCCGTGCTCGAGGAGCCGGCCGGGGCGCCGCTCGAGGAGCCGGCCGGACCGCCCACGGGGACCGCGCGGGTGAGCACGCAGCGAGGCCGGGACCGGCGGGCCCTGCTGCTGTCCGTCGCCGGTGTCTTCCTGGTCATCCTCTCCGGTGTCACGGTCGTCGAACTGGCCATGGGACGCCCGCTGAGCAAGCTGTTGCGCAATGAGCAAGGTTCGGGCACCTCGGTGTTCGGGAACAGCTCGACGCCGGCGCCGGCGACCACGCCGACAAGCACGCCGACGACTGCCCCGACGGCCACGCAGCCGACGACCACCCAGCCGACGACCACCTCGGTGACCACCAGCGAGCCGGTCCTGCCGACGACTCCGCCCGCCACGGCGACGACCGTGGTCCCCACCGAGACGACCACGGCCACGGAGCCGACGACTACGGCCGTCCCGACGCCCTGAGGACCACTGACGTCCTGGTGACGCGGCTCGGCCCCGGCCCACGGCGGGCCAGGGCCGAGCGGCATACCAGCGTGGTTCCGTCGAGGGTGGCCGCGGTCACCAGCCCAGGGTGCCGAACAAGGCCAGCGTGATCGGCCCCGGGTTACGCATGGTCTCAGCCTTGCCCAGCACCGGTGTCATCAGCGAGTTGGCGTTGCCGGCCGGGTAAGTGGCCTCGTCCAGGTGCGAGTAGCTGCTGCCCGACTGCCAGGTGGCCGGCGCGTAGAGCTTGGCCCGGTTGCCGGCATTGGACTTGCGCACCTGGGCGCTGTCGAAGAAGACGCTGTTGCTCTGCAGCACGCCGGCCAGCGTGGTGGACTTGTCCGGGTAGCTGAGCAGGGACTTGCCTGCCCCGTTCTCGGTGAACCGGTCGTAGATGACCGGCAACGCCGGTGACGCGCCCTGGAACCGGACGGTGCCCCGGCCGCCGGCGACGTTGCCCGCCCCCAGGAAGCCCAGGCCGTGACCCAGCTCGTGGGCGACCACCGTGGTGAAGTCGTACGTGCCCGCCGGGGCCGCGGTGCTGCCGAAGTGCCAGTTGGAGAAGCTGCTGCTGAACTCCGCGACGATGTCGGGGCTGGCGGCGAGCTGGGAGCCGTGCAGCTTGTTGGCGAGCGCGTCGACATACCAGGTGCCGGCCTTCGGAGCGCCGGAGAAGTCTCGCCAGATGGTGCCCGCCCCGGCCGAGCCCAGGATGCCCGGGCCCAGCGGCGTGAAGGTGGCGTCGACGGTGATGGGGACGGGGGAGCTGACCCGCGTCGCCCACACCTGGACGGCGCGCTGGAAAGCCGCCTTCGCCTCAGCCGTGAAGCCGTGGTACGTGACCTTGAACGTGGCGGTGACCGCAGCCGCGGCCGGGGGCGTCAGCGCACTGCCGACAGAGGGGGCGGCACGGCCCGGGCCGGCCGTGAGCAAAGCCCTTCCGGCCGGGCGCGAGACGGCCGCGGCGGCTGGCGCAGCGACCGTGCTGCTGGCTGGAACGGCGACTGCCTGAGGTGCCGCGGCGGTGACCGCGGCGACGACCGACAGGCAGCCGAGCAGCGCCGCGAGGGAACGAGCAGATCTCATCGAAGAACCTCTCCGTGGGCCGAGCGCGTGGCGGGGAGAGCGATGACCCACCCCGGTGCAGCACAGGATAGACGGCGACTGCCGCGGCTACGTACGTCAGATGGACGAGAGCCGGCATCGGGGGCGGCCACGTCCGTCCATTGCCGACAGCTGGACGACCCGCCAGCGCAGGCAGGCACGGCAGGAACGATCACGGCCGCCCTCGGATCGGGGCTGTGGGCGCGGTGACGGCGACTGGGTGCCCGCACGGCAACGGGGTACTGTCTGGCGGTGACCACCACCCCCGCCCGCGTGCGGCGGAGCGCCGGGCGGCTGCGGCTGCCCCCGGTACCTCGGGCAGCGGGGTATGCCTTCGCCATCGCGGTTGTCCTGCTCGCCTTCGTGGTGCGCGAGCAGGATGACGAGGTCATCCGGTCATGCCGTTCCTGACGCGGTACGAGGACGACGACCGGCCGCCCGCGCTCGGCTCCGCCCTTCGGGATATTGCGGTCCGCGCGATCGCGCCGGGAGTCCTGGTCTGGCTGGCGTTGTTCGGGATCGGCCTGCTGATCACCGGGCCGTTGGGTGACCCGCCCGCCGAGGACGCCGCCATCCGCGCCCTGCAGCAGGGCCGGACCCCCGTGTGGGACGGGGTGACCATGGTCTGGTCGCGCCTGGGGAACACCGAGATCATCATCGCCACGTGCCTGGTGATGGTCGCGATCCTCTGGTGGCGCACCCGCCGGTGGTGGATCGCGCTGATCCCGGCGCTGGCCATCTCGCTGCAGGCGACCATCTTCGTCACGGTCACCACCCTCGTCGACCGCAACCGTCCGCAGGCGCAGGAGCTGGACCCGGCACCGCCGACGTCGAGCTACCCCAGTGGACACGTCGGTGCCGCTTTCGCCCTCTACCTGTCCCTGGCGCTGGTCGCTCACCGAGTGCAGAACCCGGTGCTGCGGCGGACGCTTCAAGCGGTCTGCCTGGTCGTGCCGTTCCTGGTCGCGTTCGCCCGGATGTACCGCGGCATGCACCATCCCAGCGACGTGCTCGTCGGGATGGGCAACGGCGTCGTCTGCGCGCTGCTGGCGTGGGGGTACCTGCGCCGGCGCGACTGACGCGTCAGAAGCGGGCGTACTTGGCCCGGGCGAAGGAGTAGCAACCGTAGGCCGCGAAGCCGAGGGCCACCAGGGCCACGATGATCCGGCCCAGCGGTAGGTCGAGCAGCGTGCGCAGGGCGCCGTCGAGACCGGTCGCCTGCTTCGCCTGTCCGCGCAGGGCCGCCAGGACGAAGAGCAACCCGACCACCCCGAGTGCCACTCCCTTGCCGACGTAGCCGACCCGCCCTGCGGCCTGCACCCCACGGCCGGGGTGCTGCTCCAGGTCCTCCAGGAACTTGCGCTGCCACCCCTTCACCACGTGGTAGCCACCCACCGCGACGACGCCGGCGCCGACCAGGCCCACGAGCAGCCGGCCGAAGGGCTGCTGCATCAGGCTCGCGGTCACGTCCACGCTCTGGCTGCGCCCGCTGCGGGCGGACTGGCCCCGTGCGTAGGTCAGGCAGGCGAGGGACAGCACGGCGTACACGACCGCCTTTGCTACCAGGACCATCCGGTCCTTGGGCTCCGTGGCCCCGACGATCGCCTCCGTGAGCGCCCACAGGCACAGGCCGGCGAACCCGACCACGCCCAGCCACAACGCGACCGAGCCGAAGCTGTTGCCGGCCAGCAGCTGCAGCGCACCGGACTGGTCCGCGGCCCCGCTGTAGCTCTGGAGCGCCAGCTGCAGGCCGATCCAGGCGATCAGCAGATGCAGCACGCCGTTGACGACGAAACCGGCGCGCCCGGCATACTCCACCGCCTTGCTGGTGTTGGCGCGCTGGGCGGAGGACGAGATCGAGTTGGTCACCGGGACATCATGCAGCGCTTCTGCCTGACCGACAGGGGAAACCGCGGATCACACCGGCAGGTCCGCGTGGTGCGGCCGGTCAGCACGGACTCCGGTCGCCCGCCACCAGGTCCGGTCGGCCACGCCGACCGGGTGGGCGAAGCGCGCCGGGCCGGTGACGGCGCGGACCAAGCCGGAGCGCCCCCACCCCACGAACTCCACCGGACAGACGGGCTTCCCTGGACTGGTCGGCCTATGCACACTGGACCCCGGGCGGGGACGGCTGGAAAGGACGGCGGGTCATGACCTCGGTGACGCTCGCGCCCACGCCTCCTGCGACCGCCACGGGCTTCCGTCACGAGGCGCTCCTCTGGCGCGACGAGGCGGACTTCCTGGCTGCCGCCCTGCCGTTCGTGGTCGGGGGCTTGGAGGAGCGGCAACCGGTCCTGGTCGCGGTCACGCCGACCCGGCTCGGCTGGCTGCGCTCGGCACTGGGCCCGGACGCCGAATTGGTGCAGTTCGTGGACATGACGGTCGCCGGCGCCAACCCGGCACGGATCATCCCGATGTGGCAGGCCTTCCTGCAGCGGGCCGACGGCGAGCCGGTCCGCGGCATCGGCGAGCCCATCTGGGCCGGCAGGCGACCCGTCGAGCTGTCGGAGTGCCAGCTGCACGAGGCACTGCTCAACCATGCGGTCGCCGCGGACACGCCGCTGTGGCTGTTGTGCCCGTACGACACCGGCTCGCTCGACCAGGCGGTGCTCGACGAGGTTTACCGCAGCCACCCTGCCAGCGACATGAGCCGCCTGGAGCCCGCCCACCTCGACCGGGCGGGCGAGCTGTTCGCCGCCCAACTGCCGCCGGGGCCGCATACGGTGCTCGTCCGTCACGTGGTCACCGTCACCGCGCTGAGCGCCATGCGCGCCGCCGTCGAGACCGCGGCGAGCGGCGAGGGCCTGCCCGCGGAGCGGGTCTACGGACTGGTCCTCGCTGCCCACGAGGTGGCGACGAACAGTCTCACCCACGGCGAGGGCGAGCCGGTTCTGACCCTCTGGGCGACCCCCGAGTCCGTGGTCTGCGAGGTCCGTGACCAGGGCCGCATCATCGACCCGCTCATCGGACGGGTCGCGCCGGCCGTCGACGCGGGCAGCGGGCGCGGAGTGTGGATGGCCAACCAGCTGTGCGACCTGGTGCAGGTGCGCTCCGGCGAGACGGGCACCGTGACCCGCCTCCACATGTGGCGCTAGACCCGGCACCTTCCGCACCGGGACCTACCGTGTGCGTCCCGTCGCGGACGGCACCGTAGGGTCGTGACCAGGGTCCCGACGCACTCACCGTCGGGGCGGCGAGCGCGAGGGAGCGTGCGAATGGCCACCGACACCATCGTGGTCGTGGGAGCGGGCACCGCTGGCGGCACGGCGGTCACCGAACTGCGCAAGACGGGGTATGCCGGCCGGATCGTGATGTTCGGAGCCGAGCAGCACCCCCCCTACGAACGGCCACCGCTGTCCAAGGGGTACCTGCTGGGCAAGGAGCCGATCGGCAAGGCGTTCCTGCGCGAGCGGGGGTGGTACGACGAGCACGACGTGGACCTGCGCCTGGGCACCACGGTCACCGGCATCGACCGTGATGCCCACGTGGTCGGCACCAAGGATGGCGAGCAAGGCTACGACGCGCTGCTCCTCGCCACGGGCGCTGCCCCCCGCCGGCTCCCCCTCGCCGACCAGAGCGGCGCCCCGGTCGCCTACCTGCGCACCATCGAGGACAGCGACCGGATCAAGGCCGCGTTCGGGCAAGGCCGGCGGCTCGTCGTCGTGGGCGGCGGCTGGATCGGGCTGGAGGTCGCGGCCGCGGCGCGGGAGGCCGGCACCGACGTGACCGTGTTGGAGATGGCCGACCTGCCGTTGCTGGGGGTGCTCGGCGCTGAGGTCGCCACGGTCTTCGCGGACCTGCACCGGGAGCACGGCGTCGACCTGCGCCTAGGCCACCAGGTCGCCCCGGCCGACTTCGACGGCGCCGACCTGGTCGTGGTGGGCGTCGGCGCCATACCCAGCACCGACCTCGCCACCGCCGCGGGGCTCGCCGTTGACAACGGCGTCCTGGTCGATGAGCGGCTGCGCACGTCCGATCCCGCCGTGCTGGCGGTCGGGGACCTGGCCAACCAGCTGCACCCGAGGCTGCAACGGCGGATCCGCGTCGAGCACTGGGACACCGCCATCCACCAGGCCAAGGTGGCCGCGCACAACCTGAACGGCGGTTCGCAGAGCTACGACCGGCTGCCGTACTTCTTCACCGACCAGTACGACCTCGGGATGGAGTACGTCGGCTCCGGGTCCGGGCACGACCAGGTGGTCGTCCGCGGCGACGTGCACGCCCGGGTGTTCAGGGCGTTCTGGGTCAACGACGGGACGGTCGTCGCGGGGATGCACGTCAACGACTGGGACGCGATGGACGCCGTGCGCGACCAGGTCGGTCGGCCGCTGGACGACGCCTGAGTCCGGCCGAGGTCCTTCCCGGGCGCGAACCGCGCCGCGGTGGGATCGTGTGGCTCATGCGACGCACCTGTCCCGGCACTGGTGGCCAGCCATGACCAACCGGCCCTACGACCTGGTCTGGACCCCGGACGGACCGGTGGCCCACGTCCGCGCCCGGGGCAGCCAGGTGCTGGCGACGCCGATGCTGAACCGGGGCACCGCGTTCACCCCCGAGGAACGGCAGCAGCTGGGTCTGACCGGGCTGCTGCCGACGGGGGTGTCCACCCTCGACGGCCAGGTGCGCCGGGTCTATGCCCAGTACCTGCGCCAGCCGGACGACCTGGCCAAGAACGTCTACCTGCAGAACCTCCGGGACCGCAACGAGGTCCTGTTCTACCGGCTGCTCAGTGATCACATCGAGCAGATGCTGCCGGTCGTCTACACCCCCACCGTCGGGCTGGCCATCGAACGGTTCAGCCACGAATACCGCCGGCCCCGCGGGGTGTACCTGTCGATCGAGCATCCCGAGGACGCGAGGACGGCGCTGTCCAACTTCGGCCTGGGCGGCGACGACGTCGACCTGCTGGTCGCCACCGACTCCGAAGGCATCCTGGGCATCGGCGACTGGGGGATCGGCGGCATCGAGATCTCGATCGGCAAGCTGGCGGTCTACACCGCGGCCGCAGGCATCCACCCGCGCCGGGTCATCCCGGTCGTGCTGGACACCGGCACGGACAACCTAGGACTGCTCAACGACGAGATGTACCTCGGCTACCGCCACGCGCGGGTCCGCGGGCCCCGGTATGACGAGCTGGTGGACGCCTACGTGACGGCGGCGACGGAACTTTTCCCGCACGCCCTGCTGCACTGGGAGGACCTGGGGGTCGACAACGCCCGCCGGGTCCTGAACCGGTACGCCGACTCCTGCTGCACGTTCAACGACGACATGCAGGGCACGGCCGCGGTCGTCCTGGCGGCGACGTTGGCCGCGCTGCGTGTCACCGGTGCCCGGATGCGCGACCAGACGGTGGTCATCCACGGCGCCGGAACCGCCGGGCTGGGGATCGCGGACATGATGCGCGACGTCATGGTCGCCGAGGGACTGACCGTTCCAGAGGCCCTCGGCCGCTTCTACGCGCTGGACCGGGACGGGCTGATCACCAGCAACACCAAGGGCCTTCGTGACTTTCAAGAGCCGTACGCGCGGCCGCACGAGTCGGTCGCCGGCTGGGCGGACCCTGGCACCGGCCGGATCGGGCTCGCCGACGTCGTGGCCCACGTCCACCCGAGCGTCCTGATCGGCACCTCGACCCAGGCGGGGGCGTTCACCGAGGCCATCGTCCGGGACATGGCTGCCGCGGTGGAGCGGCCGGTGATCCTGCCGCTGTCGAACCCGACCTCGCGGTGCGAGGCCGACCCGCACGACCTCATCACGTGGACCGACGGGCGCGCGCTGGTCGCCACGGGCAGCCCGTTCCCCCCGTTCCAGCACGCCGGGGTGACCTACCAGATCGCCCAGTCCAACAACGCGCTGGTCTTCCCCGGCCTCGGCCTGGGGGTGGCCGTCAGCCGCGCGTCCCGGGTCACCGCGGGGATGTTGGCCGCGGCGGCGGACGCGATCGCCGCCGTGTCGAACGCCGGGCGGCTCGGGGCCGCGCTGCTCCCCCCGGTGAACAACCTGCGGGCCGTGTCCGCGACGGTCGCCATCGCCGTCGCGGCGGCGGCCGCGGCCGACGGGGTCGCCGGGGCGGACGTCCACGACCCGGTGCAGCAGGTGTACGAGACGATGTGGCGCCCCACCTACCCGTCGTTCGTCGCCGTCTGACGGTCGCCCGAGCAGGCGCCCCCGGCCCGGCGCTGCTACCGGCGGACCCGCCGGTGCGAACCGTCGATGCGCTGGGTCCAGCCCCGGCCGTCGAGGTGCTCCAGCAACGGGATGACCACCCGCCGGGTCGTTTCCAGGGCCTGCCGCGCCTGGCTGGTGGTGAAGGGCTGCGGGAGCGCCTGCAACACCCGCATCGCCTGCGCCGGCCCGGAGGGCAGCAGCACCACGTCGTCGGCCAGCCGGATGAGCCGTCCGGTCCGGACCGCCGCAGCCAGCTCCCGGGGACCGAGTCCGGCGGCGTCGAGGTCGGGCCGCTCCGGTGCCGCGAACGGGTGGGTCCCGAGCCGGGCGCAGAGGGCCGCCAGCCCCTGCTCGGCGGCAGCGCCCAGCACCGGCGTGACCCCTGGTGCCCTCACCCGCCCACCCTCGACCTGCAGGCCCAGGTCGGCTGCGACCTCCAGCAGCAGCGCGCGGTCCGGGATGCCGGCCGCGGTCCTGGCGGCCTCCAGCGTGAGCGCAGGGTCCAGCGGGTCGGCCTCGGCCCGCGTGCGCACTGCCGTCGCCAAGGCTGCGGCCCAGGCGCGCCAGGCCGACGTTGCGACCAGCCACCCGCCGTGCCGGGTGATGGCCGGCGCGCGTGCGACGTCGGCCTCGCTCACCGTCAGGCCCAAGGCCTCGGCCTGCTCGGCCCTCATCGCGCCGCGCCGCCCCACCTCGGCCTCCAGGTCCAAGGCGCCCGTAGCACGGGCGAGATCGGCCCCGCGGCGCCGGCCGGCGCCGCGGCGGCGCAGCGCCGGGGGGTCCGCGTCGAGGACGAGGGCCCCCGCTACGCGCCGCTGTGCCCCCGGGAAGCGCAGGATGGCGCGGTCGCCGGCGCGCAGCGGCAACGGCGCGCCCAGGGTGAGTCTCGCGGCGTCACCGGCAAGCGGGCGCAGCCGGGCCTTGACCGCCGTCGTTCCGAGGTGGAAGGTGCCCTCTGCCGGCAGGCCGGCGGGATCGGCACCGAGCCGCACGTCCAGGATCGAGGACCGCGACCAGGCGCCCGGCGTGAGCAGCGCGTCACCGCGGGAGAGCTCGTCGAGGCTGACACCGCGCACGTTGACGGCCACCCGGGCGACGGCCGCCACCGACTCGGCGGGGCGCTCCAGAGACTGGAGCCCGCGCACCCGGACCAGCCGTCCGCGGACCTCGAGCTCGTCGCCTACGGACAGGGTGCCCTCACCTATCGTCCCCGTCACGACGGTGCCACTTCCCCTGATCGTGAACGCGCGGTCGATCCACAGTCGCACCCGCCCGTCGGTGACCGGCTCCGGCAGCCCAGCCACCAGGCGTGACAGCGCAGCCCGCAGCTGCGGCATACCCTCGCCGGTCCGGGCCGAGACGGCCACCGCCTCACAGCCCGCGAGGCTGGACGAGGCGAGCCGCTCACGGGCCGCCGCCAGCGCGGCCGCGGGATCGGCGAGGTCGCTGCGGGTCACCACCAGCAGCCCGTGCCGCAGGCCGAGCCCGTCCACCGCTGCCAGGTGCTCCTCTGACTGCTGGCGCCAGCCCTCGTCCGCGGCCACGACCAGGACGACCGCGGGCGCCGGCCCCAGACCGGCGAGCATGTTGCCGATGAAGCGCTGATGTCCCGGCACGTCGACGAATGCGACCTGCTCGCCCGTGGGCAGGGTCGTCCACGCGTAGCCGAGGTCGATGGTCAGCCCTCGCCGGCGCTCCTCCTCCCACCGGTCCGGCTCCATCCCGGTCAGCGCGCGCACCAGGGCGGACTTGCCGTGGTCGACATGTCCCGCGGTGGAAAGGACGTGCACTCGCGGTCAGCCCCTGGTGGCGAGCGCGGCCAGGACCGCGCGTTCGACGTCGGCGTCGGACTGCGGGGGGACGCAGCGCAGGTCCACCAGGCAGCGGCCGCGCTCGACCCTGGCCACCACGGTGGGGTCGCCGCGCCGCAATGGCTCGGCGCACCAGTCGGGCAGCTCCAGCGCGCAGCCGGGAAGGGCCAGGCCGGGTGCGCCGCCACCTCCGACGGCGCCGTCGGCGTCGACCACGCCGGCGCCGACCGCCTCGGCGAGCCGTCCGGTGCGCCGGCGCACCTCCACCGCGTCGACATGCAGGTATGCGGTGACCGGAGCACGCGGGCCCCGCACCGTCGCCTCCAGCGCCGCGAGCGTGAGCTTGTCCACCCGCAACGCCCGGGCCAGCGGGTGCCGGCGCATCGCCTCGACGACCCGTGCGTCGCCGAGCACGATCCCGGCCTGGGGGCCGCCGAGCAACTTGTCGCCGCTCGCGGTGACGACCGTGGCTCCCGACTCCAGCGCCGTGGTCGCGTCGGGCTCGTCCGCAAGCAGCGGGTCGGGGCGCAGCAGGCCGCTGCCGATGTCCATCACCACCGGTGGTCCGAGGGTCCGCAGCTGCGCCAACCCGACGGCGGAGGTGAAGCCGTCGATGCGGAAGTTGCTCGGGTGGACCTTGACGATGCACCCGGTGGCCGGCCCGGTGGCCTGCGCGTAGTCCTGAAGCCTGGTGCGGTTGGTCGTGCCCACCTCGCGCAGCCGGGCGCCGGTCGAGGCGATCAGGTCGGGGAGCCGGAAGCCGTCGCCGATCTCGACCATCTCGCCCCTGCTGATGAGCACCTCGCGTCCGGCGGCCAGGGTCGTAGTGGCCAGAACCAGCGCGGCCGCGCCGTTGTTGACGACCATGGCCGCCTCGGCAACGGGCACGGCGTCGCGCAGGGCCGCCAGCGCGCCGCGCCCGCGCTGGGCGCGGACACCGCTGTGGACGTCGTACTCGACGTCGACGTACCCCGCGGCGAGGGTCATCGCCTGCACCGCAGCCCCGGACAGTGGGGCCCGGCCGAGGTTGGTGTGGACCACGACGCCGGTCGCGTTGATCAGCGGGCGAAGGCTGGTGGGCCGGCGGGGAAGCGCCGCCCGCGCGACCTCCACCACCCGCTCCGGCTCGATCTCCCCGCTCCGCGCCCGAGCCTGGGCCTGCCGCACGGCGGCCCGGACGGCGACGTCGCCGTGGCGCTCGGCGGCGGCCACCAGCTCCGGCAACCGCAGCAGGGCGTCGGTGCGGGGGATGCGCCGGCGGTGGTCGGAGTCGGGCATCGGCGGCTCCCCTCCCAACGTGGCGCGGTGGCGGAGGTGGACGGGAATCGAACCCGCCAGGCCGAGATGCTCGGCCTCACCGGCTTTGAAGGCCGGGGGGACCACCAGGAGCCCAGACACCTCCGGCGCTACGGTAACCGAGACCGACCGGCCGCGTGCCGGCGATCTCCCCGCCCGGCATACATTGCCTGACGTGACGACGACGACGGCCACCGGGCACCGGCTCACCCAGTTCGCGCACGGCGGCGGGTGCGCGTGCAAGATCCCCCCGGGAGAGCTGGAAGACATGGTGCGCGGCCTCACCGGCCTGACCTCCCCCGCGCTCCTGGTCGGCTTGGACGACGGGGACGACGCCGCCGCGGTGCGGGTGCAGGACGGGATGGCCGTGCTGGCCACGGCCGATTTCTTCACCCCCGTCGTCGACGACCCGTTCGACTGGGGCCGGATCGCGGCGGCCAACGCCCTGTCCGACATCTACGCCATGGGCGGCCGGCCGGTGGTCGCGGTCAACCTGCTGGGCTGGCCGCGCGGGGTCCTGCCGCTGGAGCTGGCCCAAGAGGTGCTGCGCGGTGGGCTCGCGATTGCCCGGGAGGCGGCCTGCCCGGTCGGCGGTGGGCACAGCATCGACGACCCCGAGCCGAAGTACGGCATGGCGGTCACCGGGATCGCCGACCCAAACCGGCTGATGTGCAACGACGCAGCCCGAGCCGGCCAGCCCATCAGCCTCACCAAGCCGCTGGGTGTCGGTGTCCTGAACAACCGGCACAAGGCGACCGGGGAGGTCTTCGCGCACGCCGTCGCCAGCATGGCCACCCTCAACGAGCAGGCCTGCCTGGCCGCAGTCGGGGCCGGCATCACGGCGGCGACGGACGTGACCGGGTTCGGCCTGCTCGGTCACCTGTTCAAGATGGCCCGTGCCTCCGGGGTGACGGCGGTCATCGACTCCGCCGCGGTGCCCTACCTGGAGGGTGCGCGTTCCTCCCTCCGGGAGGGCTTCGTGCCCGGCGGCAGCATGCGGAACCTGGAATGGGTGCGACCTCACCTGGACACGGCCGTGGCGCAGGACGAACTGGTCCTGCTGGCCGATGCGCAGACCAGCGGCGGCCTGCTGCTGGCCGGCGTGATCCCCGGCGCCCCGGTCATCGGCGAGTTCGTTCCCGCCCGGGACCACGTGCTGGAGGTGCGGTGAGCCCCGGCCGGCGGGCTATGCCCGCCCCGGCGCCCGCGACGGCTTCTTGGTGAACATCGGGATGGTGAGGCCGGCCAGCGCGATGAGGCCGACGGCGGTGAAGCCCAGCGTGTAGGCCTTGTCCTGCCCGATGAGGAACGCGATCAGCAGCGGCCCGACGACCCCGCCCAGGCTCCACGCGACCAGCATCAGGCCGTAGATCGCCCCAGCGTTCTTCACCCCGAAGAACTTGCCTGCCGTCGAGGGCATGGTGCCGAACGCTCCCCCGTAGCAGGTGTAGACGAGGGCGGCGAGGACGGCGAACATGGCTGCGGAGGACGCGTGCGGGATCAGGATCAGGCATGCGCCTTGGATGCCGAGGATGCCCATGAAGGCCGGCATCTTGCCGATCCTGTCCGACAGCCACCCCCACAGGACGCGGCCGGCGCCGTTGAACAGGCCGAGCAGGCCCACCAGGCCCGCTGCGCCCGCGGTGGAGTAGCCCGCGATGTCCGTCGCGCTGCCCGCCGCGACCGCGATCAAGGAGATGCCCGCGGTGACGCTGAGAGCGAGGATGGCGGTCAGCAGGTACCACTGCGGGGTCCGCAGCGCCTCCTGCTGGGTGAAGTCGGCCGTCGCTGCCGGGGCGGGTGCCTTCTGCCGCGCGGCCGGGGACCGGCTGTCGGTGGGGCCCCCGACGGTGTAGCCGGCCGGTGGGTTCCGGAAGAAGCTCGCGCCGACGAAGATGGCGAGGAGGTAGCCGACTCCCAGCGGCAGGAAGGCCCTGGTCGGAACGGCGGGGTTGGCGTCGATGAGGCGCTGGCCCACGGGCGCGGTGATGACGGCGCCGAAGCCGAACCCTGCCACGGCGATGCCGGTGATGAGCCCGGGCTTGTCCGGGAACCACTTCTGCAGCATGGCGATCGGCACGATGTAGACCATCCCGAGCCCGAACCCGCCCAGCACGCCGTAGCCCAGGATCAGCAGCCACAGCTTGTCCGCGTCGCCGGCGAAGGACGCGACGATGACGCCCACGGCGTAGATGACGCCGCCGACCAGGGCCACGATGCGCGGCCCGCGGCGGTCCTGGATCCGGCCGCCGACGTAGGTGCCGACGAAGATCATCCCGATCGCGACCTCGAACGGCACCGCCGACTGCGCCTTGGACCAGCCGAATGCCTGCTCGCTCTGAAGCGCCTTCGCGAAGACGCTCCACGCGTAGACCGCGCCGATGCCCAGCTGGACGAGCACGGCGGCGATGAGCAGCAGCCACCGGTTGGGCGTGCCGCTGGCGCTGGCGGGGGTTGCGGACTCTGCTGTCGCACCTCGGCTTTGGCTCAACACAACCTCCTGGTCGGGTCCGGTTGACTACGGGCCGGCGGGCGCGTGCTCGAGCGCGTCCTGGCTGCGGCGCTGCTCGAGACGCTCTTTCTGCGGTTGCACGGTGTATTTCGGGTCCCTGCTGGAGGCAAGGCCGGCCTCGAAGATGCCGAAGCGCACGCAGACCGAGCCGGCGAGCAGGGCCGCGCCGCTCACCGCGGCAGGAACGCGGTGGCGACCCAGCAGGGCCGCCCCCAGTGCTCCGCCGAGCGTCAGCACCTTGCTCGCCCTGAGCCACCGGCCGGCGTGCCCTTGGCGCAGGGGCTCGGACAGCAGCTCGCCCAGGGAGTGCTCCATCTGCTCGAAGGCGGTCAGCTCGATCGCGGAAGCGACCACGGCCAGCTTGCGCGCGGGTCCGTTCTCCGCGGGCGGCGCCGCGACCAGGGCCAACCCGGCGGCGGCCGCGTTGGCGGAGGAGACGAAGATGAACGGGAGCTGGCGGTAGGACTCGTGCCAGGTGGGGGCCGCAGTGTCGGCGAGAAGCACCGCCGTGTATGCCGCGAGCGGCGGGGCGAACAGCGCCGAGCCGATGCTGGCGGGCGAGTCGGCCACCCGGAGCACCTTGGCCAGGCCCGAGTCCTGCTCCGGCAGCATCCGGCCCAGTTCCGTCACGGCGGCCAGCCCGGCGAACCCGCCGAAGAAGGTGAGGATCCACGACCCCACCGACATGGGCGAGGTCAGCTTGACGGTGCGCATCATGTTCAGCGCGCGTTTCGGCCGGCCCAGGTCCCTGGCCAGCGCCGCACCGCCCACAGCCACGCTGAGCAGCGCGCCGGCCCGGCCGATCCGGCGCAGGGCCGGGTAGCGGGCCGCGGCGCCGCCCGCGCCGATCAGTCCGGAGCCTGCGGCCAGGCCGCCGAGGAAGATGTAGGCGGGGACGTCGTGCGTCCACGGCGCCGGTTTGACCACCTGGCGGCCGTAGTAGCTCTGGAACTCGGCGTCGGGGACCAGCACCGCCTCGCCGCGGCGCCTCCCGCCGCGGTTGCCCTGACGCCGTCCGGAGCGGGGAACCTCCGGCGGTCGGTCGGCATCGAACGGGTTGGTCGTCATCCGCGCCTGCCGAGGAAGGAGATGGCGGCCATGGCGAGCATCGACAAGCCAGCCAGCGTTCCTTTTCGGAACATGGCCGGCAGGTCGGCCGTGGGGACCCGTGGGTCCGGCGGCAGGCCGTAGACCTCCGGCTCGTCGAGCAGAAGGAACACCGACCCGGTGCCGCCGACACCGTCCTGCGGGTCCGCGCCGTACAGGCGCGCCTCCGTGAAACCGTTGGCGTGCAACGTGTCCACCCGCTCCTGGGCGACGGCCCGCATGTCATCGAGGTTGCCGAACTTGATCGAGGTGGTGGGACACGCCTGGGCGCAGGCGGGCGTCTGCCCGTGACCGAGCCGGTCGTAGCAGAGGGTGCACTTCTGCGCGACCCCGACGTTCTTGACCGTCTGCTCACCCTCGCGGCGCTCTATCACCCCGAACGGGCACGCGGCGACGCAGTAGCCGCAGCCGTTACAGACGTCGTCCTGCACCACGACCGTGCCGAACTCGGTGCGGAACAGCGCCCCGGTCGGGCAGACGTCCAGGCACCCCGCGTGCGTGCAGTGCTTGCAGACGTCGGAGGCCATCAGCCAGCGAAAGTCCGGGACCGTGCCCATGGCCGCAGCTGCGTTCGCGGCGGCCGCCGCGGCCGCCACGTCGACCGTGGGGTCGGTCGGTCCGGCCGGGTGACCTCCGACGGACTCGCGCACCGCCGGCATTCCGAGCTCGACCAGCTTGCGACCGGACTCGCGAGCCTGGCTGATCCGCTCGCTGGTCTGCTCGATGAACGCGACATGCCGCCAGGTGCTGGCCCCCAGCGACCCCGTGTTGTCGTAGGAGGACCCGAGCAGGTTCAGGCCGTCCTCAGGGAGGGCGTTCCACTCCTTGCAGGCGACCTCGCAGGCCTTGCAGCCGATGCAGATGGAGGTGTCGGTGAAGAAGCCCTTGCGGGGGGCGGAGTCCGGCCACGACGCGTCGGCGGCGGGGTCCGTCGGTCCGGACAGCTGCTGGTGCCAGAAGCCCATCAGTGGTCGCCTTCCTTGGCCAGCAGGTCGTTGCCGGTGGCGACGGTAGCGCCGGCCCGCGACTGGTACTCCGCCACGAGCCGTATCAGCGCCTCGCCTTGGGGTCGGCGTCCGGGCTGGATGTCGCAGGCCCCGACCTTCGACTCCTGGATCTGCACGTTGGGGTCCAGGGCCACGCCGAGCAGGTCGTTGGCGGCATCGCCGGAGACAACCGCGTCGCCACCGACCCCCCAGTGGTAGGGCAGCCCGATCTGGTGGATGGTCCGGCCGCGGATCACCATCGGGGTCATCCGTTCGGTGACCAGCACCCTGGCCTCCACGGCCGCGCGCGCGGAGACGATGGTGGCCCAGCCGCCGTTCACCAGGCCGCGCTCGGCGGCGAGCTCCGGGGAGACCTCGCAGAAGAACTCGGGCTGGAGCTCGGCCAGGTAGGGCAGCCACCGGCTCATGCCGCCCGCGGTGTGGTGCTCGGTGAGCCGGTAGGTCGTGAACACGTACGGGTAGACCCCGGCCCCGGGCATGCTCGCCGAGGCGCCCCACAGGTTGTCCTTGCGCGCGAAGACGACACGGGAGGGGCTGGCCTGCTGGCCGTACAGCGGGTTCGCGACCGGTGACTCCTGCGGCTCGTAGTGGGTGGGCAGTGGTCCGTCGACCATGCCCCTCGGCGCGAACAACCAGCCCTTGCCGTCCGCCTGCATGATGAACGGGTCGTCTCCCGCGAGCCCGTCGGGGCCGCCCGTGCCCGGTTCCGGCCGGTATGTCGGGGCTTTCGTGAGCGGGAAGTCCGGCACGTCGTCGCCGGTCCACTGCCCGCGTTCCTCATCCCACCAGACGTAGCGCTTGCGCTCGCTCCACGGCCTGCCCTGCGGGTCGGCGGAGGCCCGGTTGTACAGGATCCGGCGGTTCGCCGGCCACGCCCAACCCCAATCCGGGGCCACCTGGGACTGCTCGCGCCCGGGGGTGCGCTTGGCCGAGCGGTTCACGCCGTCGGCATACACGCCGGTGTAGATCCAGCAGCCACCGCTGGTGCTGCCGTCGGCCTTCATCTGGGTGAAGGAGCTGAGCAGCTCCCCGGCCTTCTCCCCCGACAGGTGCCGGCCGTTGATCTCCTGCAGCACCGCCTCGGCGTCGGGCTCGCCGTGCTCGTCCAGCGGGTAGTCCCAGGTGAGGTCCAACAGCGGCCGGTCCCGCTCGTCGCTCGAGCCGGCGAGCTTTTCCCGCAGCCGCTTGCCGAGGTCGTAGAAGAACTCCAGCTCGCTGCGGCAGTCCCCCGGCGGCTCGACCGCCTTGTGATGCCACTGGAGCATGCGCTGGGTCTGGGTGAACGTGCCGGACTTCTCCACGTGTGAGGCGGCCGGCATGAAGAAGACCTCGGTGCCGATGCTCTCCGTCTCCAGCTCGCCGGTGGCCAGCTCCGGCCCGTCCTTCCAGAAGCTGGCCGACTCGATCATGTTGAGGTCGCGCACGACCAGCCACTTCAGGTGGGCCAGGCCCAGCCGCTGCATGCGCCCGTGGGCCGACCCGACCGCCGGGTTCTGGCCCAGCAGGAAGTAGCCCTCGACCTCGTCGTCGAGCATCGACATCACGGTCTGGTAGGTGCCGTGCGCTCCCGACAGCCGGGGCAGGTAGTCGTAGGCCCAGTCGTTGTCCGCCGTCGCGGCGTCGCCCCACCACGCCTTCAGCAGATTGACCGTGTAGGCGTCGGCGTTGGTCCAGAAGCCCTTCTGCTCCTTGTTGCCGATGCTGGACAGGTAGTCCGCAAGGGTGTCGTGCTGCCCCGCCACGGGCATGGCGAGGTAGCCGGGAAGGATGTTGTACAGCGTGGGGATGTCGGTGGACCCCTGGATGCTCGCGTGCCCGCGCAGCGCCATGATCCCGCCGCCGGGGCGGCCCATGTTGCCCAGCAACAGCTGGATGATGGCCGACGTGCGGATGAACTGCGCGCCCAGCGTGTGCTGGGTCCAGCCCACGGAGTAGACGAACGCGGACGTGCGGTCGCGGCCGCTGTTCTCGGTCAACGCCTTGGCGACGTAGTGGAAGTCGTCGACCGAGATGCCGCAACTGTCAGCGACCATCTCCGGGGTGTACCGCGCGTAGTGCCGCTTGAGGATCTGGAAGACGGTCCGGGGGTCCTGCAGGGTCTCGTCTCGCAGCACCCGGGCGTGCTCCAGCGGGGCCCCGCCGGACCCGAGGCGGTGGCCGGCTGCGCGGTCGGACTGCTCCTGCCCGTGCTCGCCGCCGGCCTCGTGGATCTTGCCTGCCCCGTCCTCATCGGTGGCGTACGCCCACGACCTCAGGTCGTAGCCGCCCCGCTTCTCGTCGTAGCCGGAGAAAAGGCCGTCCAGGTCCTCGGTGTCGCGGAAGTCCTCGTTGATCAGCGTCGCGGCGTTGGTGTAGGCGACCACGTAGTCCTTGAAGTAGAGCTCGTTCGCCAGGATGTGGTTGATGAGGGCGCCCAGGAAGATCACGTCGCTGCCGGCGCGGATGGGCACGTGACGGTCGGCCGTGGCCGAGGTGCGGGTGAACCGCGGGTCGATGTGGATCACCGTGGCGCCCTTGAGCTTGGCCTCGGTCACCCACTGGTAGGCCACCGGATGGCACTCGGCCATGTTCGAGCCCATGATGAGCAGGCAGTCAGAGTTCGACAGGTCCTGCACCTGCTGGGTGGCGCCGCCGCGCCCGAACGAGGCCCCCAGACTGGGGACCGTGGCGGAGTGTCATATCCGGGCCTGGTTCTCGATCTGGATGGCGCCGGCCGCGGTGAACAGCTTCTTGATGAGGTAGTTCTCCTCGTTGTCCAGCGTGGCGCCGCCCAGGGATGCGATGCCCATGGTGCGCCGCAGCGGCCGGCCGTGCTCGTCCGTGTCCTGCCACCTGCTGCGCCGGCTCGCAAGGAACCTGTCGGTGATCATCTCCATGGCCGTCTCGCGGTCCAGGCTCTCCCACTGCGTGCCGAACGGCCGGCGGTAGAGCACGCGGGTCTGCCGGCCGGGGCTGTTGACCAGCTGTTCGCTGGCTGACCCCTTCGGGCACAGCCTCCCCCGGGAGACCGGGGAGTCGGGGTCGCCCTCGATCTGGACGACCCGCTCGTCCTTGACGAAAACCCGCTGCCCGCAGCCGACCGCGCAGTACGGGCACACGCTCTGCACGACCCGGTCAGCGGTGGACGTGCGGGGAGTGAGCTCGCGGGTGCGCCGGGAAGTGACCGCCGGGCCGCGCCCCAGGAAGTCGCCGGTCTGGATCTGGCGAACCACCGGCCAGGTCATGAGGATCTTCTTCGGGTTCATCGCCTTCCCTCCTGCGCCGACCGTAGCCCCGTGCATACCCAAATGCAGCACGACCTATCCCAGGCTTGTCCCGAAAGCCCGGCCGGCGCTGGTCGAGCAGGCCCTGCGCCGAGGCGAGACGGGGTCTCTCCGTCACCGATACCGCGGCGGTGAACCGTCGCCGCGGCTCACCGTCGAGGGCGACCGGCACGGCATACCGGCACGGCATACCTGCACGGCATACCGGCACGGCATACCGGCACGGCATACCGGCGCTGTTCGCAGTCGCCGTAGCTTGCTCACCGTGCTCGTGGTGCATGTCGCCACGGCGGGGCGCTCAGCGACCGGGTCGTGGTCCGAGCGGCTGACCGGACGCGAACATCCATCCGTCCGGGCCGTTGACCACGATGCGGTCGGCCCGGGCCTCGCTGGGGGCGATGAGCTCGGCGTTGGGCGTGTCGGACGTCTCGACCCAGGTACGGGCGGCGTGCGGCCGCTTGCCGAAGGCGACGTGGCGACTGACCAGCCGCTCGACGCGCAGCCGGTCGTCGACCGTGACGAACCAGACCTCGTCCATGGCGGCCCGGGCGCGGGGCCAGGCGCCACCGTCGAGCAGCAGGTAGTTGCCCTCGGTGATCACCAGCCGCGCGGATGGGCCGACGACCATCGCCGCGGCCAGCGGCTGCTCGAGCGAGCGGTCGAAGCCGGGGGCGTAGACCCATGACGCCGGCTCCGTCCGGATCCGGCGCAGCAGGTGTGCGTAGCCTTCGGCGTCGAACGTGTCGGGTGCGCCCTTGCGACCCTTGGCCTGGAGCCTGTCGAGCTGGACGTCGGCCAGGTGGAAGCCGTCCATGGGCACGTGTGCCACCCACTCCGGGCCGCGGAGCCGGGACACGGCACCGACGAGCAGCTCGGCCAGGGTCGACTTGCCTGCGCCGGGCGCGCCGGCGATCCCGAGGATCGCCCGGCCGTCGTCCGGCACGAGAGCCGCCGCCGCCTCGGCGAGCGCCGCGATGCTCACGTCAGCCTCGCGGCGGCTCAGCCGACCCGCCGGCGCGGGCTTGCTGCAGCTGGTCGACGATGAAGGCGTGCGCCCGCCGGGCGAGGTCGCCGCCGTCGTCCCAGAGGTTGCGCCAGATCGCCAGGTCGTTGGACAGCCCCGGCGCGAGGACCGATGACGAGAACGACTCGAACGTGATCGGGCCGCGGTAGCCGATCCGCTCGAGGGCAGCGAAGAAGGCCGGGAAGTCCAGGTGTCCGGAACCCAGGTAGCCCCGGTGGTTCTCGCCGATGTGGACGTAGCCCAGCCGGTCCCCGAGGTCGAGGACCGGCTGCACGAGGTCGTCCTCCTCGATGTTCATGTGGTAAGTGTCGAGGTGGATGACGACGTTGTCGGCGCCGATGTCGTCGGCGAGCGTGAGCGCGTCGCGGGCGGTGTTGACGACATTGGTCTCGTACCGGTTGCACACCTCGAGCCCTAACGTGACACCGACGGCTGCGGCGTCCACGGCCAGCTCCTTCAGCACGCCGATGACGTTGTCCCGGCCGGCCTTGCTCAGCGGCCGGGCCGCCTTGCCGAACGCGCTGTAGAGCGCGCCGGTAAGCACCGTTCCTCCGATGGCGTGGGTCACCGCGAGGGACTCCTGGAGCAGGATGGCTCCGCGCGCCACGATACGAGGGTCTTCGCTGGAGACGTCGGCGTCGAGCGCGAGGCCGCGGGAGCAGGCGGCGCCGAGGCCGCGTTCCGTCAGCAGCGCGCGGGTGGCGTCACGGTCGAGGTTGACCGAGTCGTGCAGCGAGAACTCGAGCAGGTCGTAGCCGCTGTCCGCCGTCTGCTGGACTGCCGCGCGCACGCTGGCGGGAGAGGTGTCGCCCACCCAGACGAGGGCGTGGATCCCGATCCGGTTGGCGACGGCGGTCGGCGCGGTGTCGTTGGTGGCTTTCGAGGAAGTGTCGGTCATGGCGGGCCTCAGTCGGTCTCGTCGGGAAGGTCACCGGCTCGCGCGCCGGTGATGAGGGCGACGATCTCGTCGCCGTCGGTGTCGGCAGTGCGTCGCCCTGCCACGCAGTTGCCGGCGCGCATCACCCAGATGGCGTCGCTCAGCTTGAGCACCTGCGCGAAGTTGTGGCTGATCAGCAGGATGGCGTGGCCCTCGTCGCGCAGCCGTTGGATGAGCTCTTCCACCCGCGCGGTCTCCTGCACGCCCAGAGCGGCTGTCGGCTCGTCCATGATGATGAGCTTGGACGTGAAGCCCGCCGCGCGGCAGATCGCGACGGCTTGACGCTGACCACCGCTGAGGCGGCGCACCCGGGACCGCACGGCGGGGACGTTCACGGCCAGGCTGGCGACCATCTCCTGGGCCTGGCGTCGCATCGCGCGGCGGTCCAGGAAGGAGAACGGGCCGAACCGGCGCACGATCTCCCGGTTGAGGAAGAGGTTCTGCCACACCGTGAGGTCCTCGACGAGGGCGAGGTTCTGGTGCACCGTCTCGATGCCCGCCTCGCGGGCGTCCTCGGGAGACTTGAACGACACCGGGGCGCCGTCGAAGGTGATCGTGCCGGAGTCGGGCCGGTGTATGCCGCTGACGCACCTGATGAGGGTGGACTTGCCGGCGCCGTTGTCGCCGACGATGGCGGTCACCTCGCCACGCCGGGCGTGCATCGACACCCCCTTCAGGGCACGGACCTGACCGAAGGACAGCCTTACCGCATCCGCTGTCAGAAGCGCGTCCGCGGGCAGGTCACGTGCCAGGGGCGTTCTGGTTGGGCTCTGGTCGGCTCGAGTCATGTCTGCCACCTGTGTCATTTCTGGAACCTGGTGAGGAAGGCCGCGAGCACGACGACAACGCCTACCGCCAACGGCTGGTAGAACTGCGACACCCCGAGCAGGGTGAGGCCGTTGACCAGTGCGGTCAGCAGCAGCGCGCCGATGACGGGACCGAGGATGGTGGCCCGCCCGCCGAAGAGGCTGACGCCGCCGAGCACGACGGCAGCGACCGAGTTGAGCAGGAAGGCGGTGTTCGCCGCCGGTTCGGCTGCCCCGACGCGCGCCACCAGCAGGATGGACGCGACGCCGGCGAGCACCCCGGAGATGACGTAGACGGCCGTCTTGATCCGGGCAGTGCGCACCCCCGTCGCGTTGGCGGCCTCCGCGTTGCCCCCGGTTGCGAGCACATACGTCCCGAACCGGGTGTGGAACAGCAGGACGTGGGCTGCCGCGGCCAGTACGACGGCGATGATGAAGGTGTAGCCCAGGACGCCCACGGTGCCGGTCGACAGCCGCAGCAGCGGGACGCTGATGACCGTCTGCGGCTTGCCGTCGGCCAGGATCAGGGCCAGCCCGGACGCCGCCGAGAGCGTGCCGAGGGTCACGATGAAGTCGGTGATCTTGCCTCGCGCGACCAGCAGTCCGTTGAGGGCGCCGACCACGCCGCCGGCGAGGACGGCGGCAAGCATGGCTGCGGGCAGTCCCCAGCCTGCGGTGAAGGTGACGCCGAAGACGACCGCCGCCAGGGTCATGGTCGAGGCGATGGAAAGGTCGATGCCCGATGTCGCCACCACGAAGGTCTGACCGACTCCGAGGATGATCAGGATGGCCGCGGCCACGAGCATCGATCGGATGTTGCCGGAGCTGAGGAAGGTGGGGTTCAACGCCTCGAAGACGATCACCAGCAGGACCAGGGCGACCAGGGCCGCCCATTCGGCCAGGTTTCCCGGGTCCGTCACCCGCCGTAGCAGCGATGGGCCGGCCGCCCGGCTGGTCTGCCCGGCTGTTGTCGTGGGGCTCACTGCGGCCGTCACTTCAGCAGCGCGGCGAACGGGTCGTCATAGGCCTCGCCGGGCTTCGGCGCGGAGGCCAGGGCCTTGTCGACGTTGTCCTTGGTGACGACCTGCACCGGCGCCTTGACCGAGGCGGGAAGGGACTTGCCGGCCGCGGCCGCCTGGCAGGCCTCCAGGCCCATCGACCCGATGACGTACGGGTACTGCGCCACGACCGCGTCGATCCCGCCGGCCTTGACCGCCTCGAACGCGTCCTTGTTGCCGTCCACGCTGATTACCTTGATCTGACCGGTCTTGTTGGCGTTGGCGATCGCCCGCGCGACCCCCAGGCCCATGTCGTCGTTGGCCACGAAGAATCCCTTGAGGTTCGGCTTGGCGGCCATGATGTCGGTGGCCTTCGTCAAGGCCGTCTGGCGGTCCCAGTCGGCCGCCACCGTCTGAACGACCTTGATGTTGGCCGGGATGCCCTTCTGGAAGCCGTCGAGGCGGGCGCCGCTGGTCACGTCGCCGGAGATGCCCCCTACCAAGGCGACGTCACCGCCGTCGGGAAGCAGGCTGGCCATCTCCTTGCCGGCCATCGTCCCCGCCTCCGTGTTGTCGGTGCCGATGTAGGTCGTGATCTTCGCGTTCGCGGCCGCAGCCGCCTTCGCGTCGATCGGGCTGTCGATGTTGACGATCGGGACGTTCTTCGTCGAAAGCTGCGCGATCCCCTGGAGCAGGTTCGTGCCCGAGATCGGGTTGATGATGAAGCACGCGAAGTCCTGGCCAGCCAGGCCGGAGAGCTTGTCCGCCTGCCCGGAGGTGTCGGTGATCGAGTTGGCGGCCTGGATCGTGACCTGAGCACCGCTCGAAGACGCCTGGGCCTTGATGCCCGACTCCATCGCCTGGAAGAACGGGTTGTCCAGGCCCTTGATGACGGCGGCGACACGGCCGCTCGTCGCGCCGCTGGACGAGCCGCCGGATGCGGTCGAAGCAGTCGGGGAGGCCAAGCCTCCGCCGCACGCGGCGAGCGCCAGGGTGAGTCCGGTGACGCCCAGGGCCGCGAGCGAGCGGGGGCCGGGGCGAGCGCTGAGTGACATGGTTGCCTCTCTAGAAGGTGGGCTGGGCGGATGCCGGGGCCACTTATGCCTAGTAGATGACATATATATGTCTGCTGTCAAGCAAAAGTGCGCGACAACCTGGTATAACGATGGGGAGCGCGCTCCGTCGAGGGCGGTCAGGAGGACGGTGATGGACCCACCCCGGGCCCTGTCGCCCCCGTCGGTGAGCCGGCCGAGAGCCAGCCGTGACGGCCGGGGACAGGGGGAAGACTCCGGCGGCTCGGCCGGCCACGTGCTTGCCATCATCCGGGCGTCCGACGGCCTGACGCGCGCCGAGATCATCGAGCGCACGGGCCTGTCCAGGTCCACCGTGGGCAATCGCCTCGACGCCCTCCACGCCGCGGGCTTGATCAGCCTGGGGTCCCCGACATCCGCCGCCCGCGGCCGCCCGCCGACCCAGTTCCACTTCCGGGCGGACCGCGGAGTGCTGTTGATCGCCGAGGCGGGAGCCACCGGGGTGCGGCTCGCCCTGACCGACCTCGCCGGCACCATCCGCGACCAGGCGAAGGCGGCCCTGGAGGTGACGCTGGGGCCCAAGGACTGGCTTGCCAGGGTCGAGGCCCTCTTCGATGACCTGCTCGCCCGGGCCGGCCGGGACGCCGGCGCCGTGAAGGGCATCGGCATCGCCCTGCCCGGGCCTGTCGACTTCGAGCGAGGGGTCGTCGTCAGCCCGCCGATCATGACCGGCTGGGACGGGTACCCCATCCGTTCCTGGTTCGCCGAGCGCTTCGACTGCCCCGTTCTGGTGGACAACGACGCGAACGCGATGACCGTGGGGGAGCACCGCGCCAGCCATGCCGACCGCTCCTCGATGGTCATGCTCAAGCTGGCCACCGGCATCGGGGCCGGCATTATCGCCGGCGGTCAGATCTACCGCGGCGCCGACGGGGCCGCCGGCGACATCGGGCACATCCAGATCAGTCCGCCAGACCAAGGCCCAGCCCCGCTCTGCCGTTGCGGCAACCTCGGGTGCATCGAGGCGTACGCGGGCGGCTGGGCGCTGATCCGCGACCTGAACGCCGGCGGCCGCGCGGTGAGCTCGGTGGCGGAGGTCGTCGCCCTCGTCGGCTCGGGCGACCCCCTTGCCACCGCGCTCTCGCGCCGCGCGGGCCGCCTCATCGGCATCGCGCTGTCGGACGCCGTCAGCCTGCTCAACCCTGGCGTCGTCGTCGTCGGTGGCGAGCTGGCGGCGGCGGCCAACGAGCTCTTCGCCGGCATCCGCGAGTCGGTCTACGCTCGCTCGCTGCCCCTGGCGACCCGGCGGCTGGAGATCGTGGCCGCTCAGCTTGGTGACGTCGCGGGCGTGTCCGGTCTCGCGGCCACCCTCACCGACCACATCTTCGAGGCGGCGCGCATCGACGCTGCGCTCGCCTGAGCGTCGCCGGCCCGGCGATACCGCCCGCTGGTGACCGGGCCCCGTCCTGCGCCGTCCACGGCGGGTTGGCCACCTGCGGCAGCCGGCCCACCTGCCGCGTTAGGCTCTCGTGCTCCGTGCCCAGTTTCGGCCCACCTGTGCGCCGGATGCCTACCAAGCCGCGCACCCCCCAGAGCCCGCCATGCAGGAGGCGACCCGTGACCGAACCGGTGCGATTGGCCCTGGTGGGGTGCGGCCGGATCGCCCAGGCTGCCCACCTGCCGGCGCTGGAGAAGGCCGACGGCGTGCGGCTCGTCGCCGTCAGCGACCCCAGCCCGCAGGTAGCCCGCCAAGCCGCGCGTCGCTACGGCATACCAGCGGCCTACGCCGACCAGGCAGAGGTGTTCGCCGACCCGTCCGTCGAGGCTGTGATCGTCGCCGCCCCGGACCGGTTCCACGCCTCGATCACCACCCAGGCGCTGGCGGCCGGCAAGCATGTGCTGGTCGAGAAGCCGCTGGCCGCAACGGTGCACGAGGCGGAGCTGCTGGCCGGGCTGGTGGGTCGGACCGGTCTGGTGCTGCAGGTCGGCGCCATGAAACGGCACGACGAGGGTATGCAGTACGCCCGGCAGTTCGTCGTCGAGCGGCTCGGCCAGGCGCGCTCGTTCCATGCGTGGTACCGAATCGGCGACCTGCGTGCCGGCATCGAGGCAACCCTGTTCCCGCACGTCTACGCCGACACGGCCACCCGCCAGACCGAGGCGAGCTTCAAGGCCGACCGTCGCCGGTACCTGCTGGCTACCCACGGTGCGCACGTCTTCGACACCGTCCGCTTCCTGCTCGGCGACGTCGCATCCGTGCTCGCGCGCCACCGCGAGGACGACAAGGACCAAGCCTGGCAGCTGCTGTTGACCACCGTCTCGGGCGCAGTCGGCACGGTCAGCATCGCCGCCGACGTCCCCGGCGAGCCGACCGAGGGCGTGGAGGTGTTCGGCTCCGCCGGCACCGTCCGGGTCGACACCCACTTTCCGTTCTACCGCAGAGCCGCCACCGTCCGCGCCTACGCCGACGGCCAGACGGTCAGCCCCGCCCTCACCGACGGCGACGCCTACGAACGCCAGGCCGAGGCCTTCGCCCGCACCATCCGAGGGGCCGGCCGGCCAGACCCCGACGTGCACGACGGTCTGCAGGCACTCCGGCTGATCGAGGGCACCGCCACCGCCGTGCTGACCGGCAACGAGGTGCAGCTGTGAGGCCCGTCAGCGGCCCCACCCCAGATCGGCTGGGCCTGGCGCATCGGCTCGGCATCTTCGCCCGCACCTTCCGGCGGGAGACCCCCGCTCAGGTGGCTTCGGCGGTGGCCGCGGCGGGGTACCCGCTGGCGCACTGGAACTTCGCCGCCGTCGGGCGCTCCACCCTTGCCGGCGAGGTCGACGACGAGGATTTCACCACGGTGCGGAAGGCCTTCGATGCCGCGGGGCTGGGCATCCCCAGCGTGTCCGGCACCTTCAACATGGTCCATCCCGACCTGGAGCTCCGGACCCTGCAGACTCGGCAGGCCGTCCGGCTGATCGGGCTGATTCCCGTGCTCGGCGCCCAAGTCCTCACCCTTTGCACCGGCACCCGCGATCCCACCAGCATGTGGCGTGCCCACCCCGCCAACGGCGAACCGTCCGCCTGGGCCGACCTGCGTCGCACGCTCGACCCACTCCTGGAAGCCGCCCGGGACGCCGGGATCCTCCTCGGCGTGGAACCCGAGCCCGCCAACGTCATCCGCGACGCCCCCGCCGCCGCCGAGCTGCTCGACCAGCTCGGCGCCGACGCCCCACTCGGCATCGTGCTCGACCCCGCCAACCTGCTCACCCCGCAGACGATCGCCCGGCAGGACGACATACTGGGCCAGGCCGTGGACCTGCTCGGCGACAGGGTCGTCGGGACCCAGGCCAAGGACGTGGTCGCAACCGGCTACTGCGCCGCCGGGGCCGGGCTGATGGACTACCCGGCGGTCTTCGCCCAGCTCCGCATCGCCCCCCCCGTTCCGATGATCGTCCAGGACGCGTCCGAGGTCGACGCCGCCCGGGTGCGCGCAGACCTGTTGCGCTGGTATGCCGAAGGCGCGACCCGATGATCCTGGGTGTGGCCGGCATTGCCGGGCTCAGCGGGCCTGCCGGTTGGGGTTAAGGGAGGTCCGCCGGCCGAGCCGATGTGCCGGTGGTCACCGCCGGGACCGGCAGTGCGACCGGCGAGGGAGAGGGCGCTGGCAGCCGGTGAACGTGCGGCTGGTCCATGGGCGGGACGGGAGCGACCCCGAAGACTCGGCGGCACGTCGTCATCCCGAACCGCCAGCGGCCGCACCTGCCGCGGTGCGCGAAACCGCGTCGGGTCCCGGTCAGCGGAGCCTGGCGGTGAAGACCCCGAAGGCCCCGGGGTACGCAGCGTCCAGACCTGGGACGCCAGACTGGAACGCGAGGAGACGGCCGCCAAGCGCGGTCGTCGGTTGCCCGCCATGGATGAAGGTCCCGTCGGGCAGAGACAGGCGTCGCCTCGCGCCCGTCGTGGTGTCGAAGCGGACGAGCTTGCCGTCGGTCGGGTTCGTCACAATGTCGGCGGAGGAAAAGACCAGGTAGCGGCCGTCCGGGGTGATCGCAAGACTGCCCGTGATGCCGTTGCGTGTCCGTCGGCTCACCTTCGCCGTGACCCCGGTGACCCTGCGATACAGGAAGACGTCGATCTTGCCGTCCGCGTCGCCCGCGACGACCCCGTTGGCCTGCGAGGTGAAGGCGAGCTTTCGCCCATCACCGCTGAGCACCACCCGCGCGAAGGGGCCGGGGTCCAGGTCCGAGACGACCGTCGTCGTCTGGGTGCGCACGTCTACGAGGAATACTCCCTGAACCACCGTTGGCCGTGGGGCGCCATTCGTGAATGATGCAAACGCCACTCTTGTCCCATCGCCGCTGATCGCCGTCCAGTATGCGTCGACGTCGGCTCCGGCAGGCAGGTCGCTCACCCGGCGAGTCGTACCTGCCGCGCGATCGCGGACGAACACGTCGGGACCCGGGTTATCGTCGTCGGCCGTCAGGTTGTTGGCGGCCGAGACGAAGGCGACGTAACGCCCGGTTGCACTGATGCCGAGACTGGAACTGAAGCCGTCGGCCTCTGTGCCCGCCGTGGACACGCTTACCCGCTCCAGTTCTCCGCCGGTCAGCGACCGTACGAAGATGTCCGGGACCCCGTTGCTGTCGTTAGGCACCAGGTTCGTCGACGTTGAGTAGAACGCGACACTGGTGCCGTCGGCGCTGACCGCGGGAAATCGTGCGAACCCGTTGCCCGCTTGGCCGGCAGCGTTGACGTCGACCGAGGTGGTCGTCCCTGCCTGCCGGTCGCGGAGGTAGAGGTTTTGGTTCTTGCCGTGCGGCTGCGCCAGATTGGTCGAGTCGGAAACGAACGCAAGGTAGCGGCCATCTTCGCTCATTGACGGCGTGAAACTGACGCCGTCGCCGGCTTGTTCCGTCGACGAGACGCTGCACAGGTGGATTGCCGATGGCGAGAGTGCGGCCGCCTCCGCCGCGCCGGGAGGCAAGACTGATCCGGCGCAGACGACAACGATGACGGCGCCAACCCGCGCGAATCGTCCCACGCCCCTCACCGACCTTTGACCGAACGCTACCACCGGGGGCCGGCGCACGGACGGCCTCAACAAGGTCGGCTGATGGTTGGCTGAGCTGCGCGTGGGTCCGTGGAGTCGCCGGCGCGGCGTCAGTCTCGGGTGTGGGCGTGGTTGCAGCTGTGGACCCCACGGTGAGCCAGGGCGTGGCGTCCCGCGGGTCGCAGCTGTGCGCCCAGACCAGCGGTGTCGGCAGCCCGGTTCCCGACTCGTCGGCGCCGGCAACCAGCCGCAGGTGAAGGTCGGGGCGTCGCAGCAACGACGCCAAGGTGGGTGGCACGGCATACCTGGGGGTCTCGCGACGACAATGTGGCACGTATGACGCGTGCCGGCTGGACGGAGCGACCAGATGAGCCGGTGCCGCGAGGGAGGATGCAGGCATGACGACGCCGACGGCGAGCCATTCGACCACCGACGTGCCCCAACGCGGCAACGCGGCCGTTGCCCGGCTGGATACCGCGTCGGTCTTCCAGTCCTGGTCGGCGCAGGCGCAGTTATCCCCCTTGCCCATCGCCGGCGGCAACGGCTGCGTCGTCTGGGACCACGACGGCAAGCAGTACCTGGACCTGTCCAGCCAGCTGGTCTACACCAACCTCGGCCACCAGCACCCCAAGGTGGTCGCGGCGATCGTCGCGCAGGCGCAGAAGCTGGCGACCGCGGCACCGGCGTACGCCAACGAGACCCGCGCGGAGGCCGCGCGCCTGATCCTGCAGCGGGCACCGGAGGGGTTCTCCAAGGTGTTCTTCACCAACGGCGGCGCCGACGCGAACGAGAACGCAATCCGTATGGCGCGTCTCACTACCGGCCGCGACAAGATCGTCTCCCACTACCGCTCGTACCACGGCAACACCGGGGCGGCGATCGTCGCGACCGGTGACTGGCGCCGCATACCGAACGAGTTCGCCCGCGGCCACGTGCACGCGTTCGGCCCGTACCTGTACCGCACCGAGTTCTGGGCGACGACACCGCAGGAGGAGTGCGCCCGGGCGCTGCACCACCTGGAGCGCGTCGTCCAGGCCGAGGGACCGGACACCGTCGCCGCGATCTTGCTGGAGACCATCCCGGGGACGGCCGGAATCCTGGTGCCACCCCCCGGCTACCTGCCCGGGGTGCGAGCGATCGCCGACCGTTACGGCATCCTGCTCATCCTGGACGAGGTGATGGCAGGCTTCGCCCGGACCGGCCGGTGGCTGGCCCTGGACGCCTTCGACGTCCGCCCCGACCTGGTGACCTTCGCCAAGGGCGTGAACTCCGGCTACGTCCCGGTCGGCGGGGTGATCATCTCCGACCCGGTGTCCGCGGCATTCGACGACCGCGTGTTCCCAGGCGGTCTCACCTACTCCGGCCACCCGCTCGCGGCAGCAAGCATCGTGGCCAGCCTGACCGCGATGGCCGAAGAGGGCGTCGTCGAAAACGCTGCCATGATCGGCGACCAGCACCTAGGCCCGGGGCTGCACGATCTCGCCGCCCGGCACGAGCTGGTCGGCGAGGTCCGCGGCACCGGTGTCTTCTGGGCGGTCGAGCTGGTCGCCGACCGTGAGACCCGGCGGCCGCTGGACCCGGCCGCCATGGCGCGGTTGCGGTCCACCCTGCTGGAACTGGGCGTGCTGCCCCTCCTGGCGGAGAACCGGCTGCATGTCGTGCCGCCGGCCACGATCACCCCGGCCGAGGTCGACCGCGCGGTCACCACCATCGACACCGCCCTCACCCGGCTCGCTTAGACCGGCAGCCTGGACGGGGACACGACCGACACCGTGGTCAGCCGTTCCCCGGTTGTCGTCACCTCGCGGTCGTCCCGTGGAGACGCGTATGGCGCACCTACCTCGGCGCTCCCGGAGAGCGGTGGCGGTTACCGCCTGGTGGACCGCACAGGCGCATCAGCGGGAATGCAACGGGGGTGGCCCACTGCCTGGTCACCCGAATTCCCGTGCCGCAGCAGCGTCGATGCGGTCGCTCGCGTCGACGAGGTGGCTGACCGCGTCCGCGAGGCGGTCCGACTCCGCGAGCAGGGCGACGGCGGTATCGCGGTCGCCCGACCGTGCGGCGAGGCGGGCGAGCGCGTCGAGCGCGAAGACTTGCACCTCCAAGTTGGCAGTGGCCCGGGCGTCGGCCAGCACCGATCGCAGCGTCTGGTCGTCGTCGCGCTGGGCCGCGAGCACGCAGCGCGTGAGCAGGGCGTAGTCGCCGCCGCCGGCGGAGCGGTACCACCGCTCGTTCTCCTCGAGCAGGGCGACGGCGTCGGCGCCCTTGCCGGTCCCCCGCAGCATCCGGGCCAGGTGGAGCCGGGCGGTGGCGGCGAGTCGCCCGTCGCCCACCGACAGCGCGTCCTGGATCGCCTGCGCGAAGGAGGCAACCGCCGCAGGGTCGGCGACGCGCTGCTGGACGCGCGCCAGGGTGGCGCGGTGCAAGGCGGCCTGGCCGCGGAACCCCAGGATGGCGGACTCGTCGGCGGCCCGTGCGAGCGCGCGCGCCGCGTCGTCATACCGGTGCTCGGCCTGTGCGATCCCGCCCAGCATGGCCTCTGCATGCACCATCCCCCATGAGTCGCCGATCGGCCGCAGCAGACCGACCGCTTCGGTGGCGTTCCGGGTCGCGGCCGCCGTGTCGCCCAGCATCAGGGATCCGTAGGCTGACAGCAGCAGGCCGGCCGCGGTGTGCCACGGCAGGTCGAGCCGACGGTAGGTTGCCAGGGCGGCCGCCGCGTGGGAGAGCACTCGGTCGGGCCGTCCCTGCTGGATGGCGAGAAAGGCGCGGTGGCGCTCGACGTCGGCGACGATCACGGGGTCGTCCAGTCCCGTCGTCAGGTCGGCGGCACTGTCAAGGTCCGCCTCGGCGAGCGCGACGTTGCCGGCCGAGGCCTCCAGCCAACCGGCCAGCAGGAGGGCAGTGGCCCGCTCCCGCGCCGGGGCCAGCGGCGTCAGGGCCTGACGGATCCGGGCCGCACCCGCCGAGCCGTCGCCCAGCACGACCCAGGTCCAGCCGAACCCGTTCACGATCCGCAGCCCCAGGCTGGGGTCGTGCGCGGCGCACCACGCCAACGCAACGTCGACGTTCGCGCGTTCCGTCCGCGCGATCACCAAGCACTCGGGCTGGCGGTCGCCCCGGACGTGCTCCGCGCACCAGGCCGCGGTCGCGGCGTACCAGGCGGCATGTGCGGACGCGGCCGTTGGCGCCTCACCGGACTCGGCCATCCGCGCCGCGGCGAAGGCCTGGATGGAGTCGAGCAGACGGTAGCGCACCGCGCCGCCCTCGGTGTCCTCGACGCTGGTCAGGCTCCGGTCGACCAGCCGGCCGATCGTGTCGAGCACCGCGGTGCGGGGCACCCCGAGCGCGACGAGCACGTGCTCGGTGGCGTCCAGGCCTGCGTCCCCGGCGAAGCAGGACAGCGCCCACAGGGCGCGTTGGTCGTCGGGGAACAGCAGCTCGTAGCTCCAGGCGATCGCGCCGGCCAAGGCCCGGCGCCGCTCGGATCGCGAGCTGGTCGGGTCGCGCAGCAGCACGAACCGGTCGTCCAGGTGTCGCGCGATGTCGCGGACCGACATCGAGCGCACCCGCGAGGCCGCGAGCTCGATCGCCAACGGCAGGCCGTCCAGGGACCGGCACACCTCGACCACGGCCGCGACCGTGTCGCAGTCCATCACGATCCCGCGCCGCAGCTGCCGGGCGCGGAGGGCGAACAGGGTGACGGACTGGTCCTGGCTGAGAGGTTCGAGCGGGTGCACGTGCTCGTCCTCCAGACCCAGCGGGAGCTGGCTGGTCGCGAGCACGCGCAGCTGCGGTACCGCGTCCAGCAGGGACCGCGCCAACGCGCCCGCCGGCTCGACCACGTGCTCGCAGTTGTCCAGCAGCAGGACCGTCCCCGCACCGGCAAGCCGTTCGCGGAGCGCCTGCTCGCCACCGGGCACGTGCAGGGTCTCGGCCACGACCTGCGGCAGCCCGGCGCCCGTGTCGATCGTGTCCAGTCGCACCAGCCAGACCCCGCCCGGTGCCGTCAGCCCGCGCCCGGCCTCGACGGCGAGCCGGGTCTTGCCCACTCCGGCAGTGCCCACCACGGTCACCAGCCGGTGCTTGCCCATCGCGGAGACCAGAGCCTCGAGGTCCTGGTCACGACCGACCATCGGTGCTACCGGCACGGGCAGGTTGCCGGGCACACCGGTCGCCTGGGGTCGCCCACCGGTGTCCAGGCTCGGGCTCTGCTGCAGGACCAGGCGCCCCAGCAAGCGCAGCGCCTGCCCCGGCTCGATCCCGAGCTCGTCGAGGAGCATCCGTCGCACCGTCCGGTACGCCGCGAGCGCCTCGGCCTGCCTGCCGGCCCGGTAGAGCGCGGTGATGAGCGAAGTCCACAGACCCTCGCGGAGCGGGTGCTGTTCGACCAGTGTCTCGAGCTCGCCGACGACCTCGGCGCCGGCACCGAGCTCGACGCGGGCGGCCATCGCATCCTCGACCAGGCCGAGCCGCACGTGTTCCAGCCGGGTGCGGTGCGGGGCCGCCCAGCCGCCGACGTCGACGAGCACGTCCCCGCGAAAGAGCGCCAGCCCCTCGCGCGCCCGATCCAGCGCCGTAGCCGCGTCACCCGCGGCCCGTGCCTGCGTCGCCTGCGCAGCGAGTTGGACGACCCGGACGGCGTCCACGGCAGCCGGATCGATGCCCAGGACGTAACCGTCCTGGGAGCCCACGACCAGATCCCGGTCGCCCAGCGCCCGGCGCAGCTGGGAGACCTTCGACTGCAAGGTGTTGCGCTCAGTCGGCGTCGACCACAGGTCCTCGATGAGCGCGTCCGCGCGCACGTGCGACCCCGCTGCGAGGGCTAGCCGGGCCAGCAACTCAGAGGTCTTGCCCGCGGGAACGTCGAGCCGGACGCCGTCCCGGACAACCTCGACAGTCCCGAGCACGGACACCGACAGCATCGTCCGAGCCTAGGACCGGCCCATCGCGTCGTCACCGGCCTCGGCCCCCGCGCACCCGGCCCCATGAGCAGTCCGTCAGCGCATCGTCAGCGCCCACGTCCACCGTCGTCCTGTGCCCACCCATCTCAGCGTCAGCCTCCTCCGCCGCCTCGTCGGCGGTGACCCCGGCGCCGCGGCCGAGGTGCTCGAGCTGGCCCCGACCACCGACTCGGCGTCCGTCCTGGTCGCTGCGGCGATGCTCAGCCGGGACGCCGGGCACCTGGCCCGCGCTGCCGAGCTGGCCACGGTCGCCCGCGAGCGCCAGCTCGTGGTCCTCGCCGAGGCCCACCTGCAGGGCGACACCGACCTGCTCGACGTGCTCGTCCGCGACCACCTCGCGGACCACCCCGACCACCTGCTGGCGGCGTGGATCGCCGGCCGGCCCGTGCCCCGGAACTGACCAGAACGGAGAAGCAACATGTCACGGCTCACTGCCGCAGCGCCGAGCACCCGCCCGTCGATTGCGCGCACCGTCGCGCTCTGGCTGGCGTCCTTCGCCGGGTTCCCGCTCGGCGGCCTGGTCGCGATGATCCTCAGCGGTCCCGTCGACAGCACACCCGCCGCGGTCACCGGGGGACTGCTCACCGGCACCGTCCTCGGCACCGCGCAGGCCCTCGCCCTCAGGCTCGACCGGCGCGACCTGCTCACCTGGGTCCTCGCCACGGCCGCCGGGCTTGCCATCGGGCTTGCCGTCGGCGCCCCGGCCGTCGACTTCCGGGCCACCCTGGGGGACCTAGTCCTGATGGGCGCGATCTGCGGCCTCGCCGTCGGCGTCGCGCAGGCCCTCGCCATGGCCCCCCGGACCGGACCGCTCGCCCTGATCTGGCCGGCCTACCTCGGCGCGACCTGGTCGATCGGCTGGGCGGTGACCGTGACCGTCGGCGTCCAGGTTGAGGACCAGTTCACCGTCTTCGGTTCCGCCGGCGCGATCGTCGTCACGCTCCTCACCGCCGTCCTGCCCGTCACCCTCCACACCCGCCTCCGCCCAGAGAAGAGCTCCTGATGCGCCACGTCGTCTTTGGCACCGGCCAGGTCGGCCAGCCTCTCGTCGAGCAGCTGGTCGCGGATGGCCATGACGTGGTAGCCGTGAACCGCGGCGGTCGCGGCACCCTGCCCGGTGCCACGCTCGTCGGTGGGGACGCCACCGACGCCACCTGCACCACCACGGTCTGCGCCGGCGCTGACGTCGTGTACTTCTGCCTCAACGCGATGAACTACGACCGCTGGAACCAGGAGTTCCCGCCGCTGCAGCGGGGCGTCCTCGCGGGCGCCGCCCGCGCCGGCGCCCGGCTCGTCGTGCTGGACAACCTCTACGCCTACGGCCCGCCGCACGGCCGGCCGCTGGTCGAGACGATGGCCGCGAACCCGACGTCAGCGAAGTCCGCCACCCGGGCGGCGATGACCGACGAACTCCTCGCCGCCCACGCGGCGGGCGCGGTCGAGGTCGTGATCGGCCGCGCGTCCGACTACTTCGGCCCGGGCGTGACCCGCTCGGCGCTAGGCGAGACTGTCTTCGGTCCCGCGCTCGCCGGCAGGACGGCCCAGGTGATGGGGGACCCGGCGCAACCGCACAGCTACTCCTACGCCCCCGACGTCGCCGCCGCCTTGATCACCCTGGGCAGCGCGCCCGGCAGCACCGGGCAGATCTGGCACCTCCCGGTCGCGCAGACCCGCACCACTCGCCAGGTGATCGAGCGGATCTACCAACTGGCCGGCAACAACCCGCGACTGCTCGCCGCCGGTCGCCGCACGCTGCGCGCACTCGGGCTGATCAAGCGCCCGATGCGCGAGTACCTCCTCACGCTCTACCAGTTCACCGACCCGTGGATCGTCGACGACGGCAAGTACCGCGCCGCGTTCGGCAACCGGGCAACCCCGCTCGACGACGCGCTCGCCGCCACCCTCGCCTGGTATGCCGACCGCGCGCCAGCCCCCCGTTCACTGACCCAACCCAACTGACCGCAGGAGTAGACCATGACCACGTTCGGCAACAGCGTCGTCCACACACCGAACCGCGCGACCGTACGCCGGGCTGGCGCAGCCCTGGCGCTCGCGTCAGCGCTTGCCATCGCCGGCTTCACGGTGCTTGGTTCTGTCTTCGAGTACCCCCAGATCCTCGAGGAGCCGACCGCCGACATCCTGGCTCTGTTCCGGGAGCACCAGGGGGCGGTGATGGCCTGGTTCCTGGTCCTCGCCGTCAGCGCGGCCTTGATGGCCCCGGCAGGTATCTGGCTGGGCCGGATCGCCGGCGGTCGCCTCGGGCGCTGGATCGCCGGTGTCGGGATCGCCGCGGCCACCGTCCAGGTCGTCGGCCTGCAGCGCTGGGTCACCCTGGTGCCGGGCATCAGCCGCGACGCGCTCGACCCGGCGCAGCGTGCCGACGCCGAGGACCGCTTCCAGCTGTGGCACACCGTGCTGGGCAAGGCGGTTGGGGAGACACTCGGCTACGCGCTCACCGCAACATTCACCGTCCTCGTCGTGGTCGCGTTGCGCCGCTCCGTGTTGCCGCGCTGGCTCGCGTTCATCGGATACGCCGCCGCAGCGCTGATCGCCACCGGCGTCGTGATCCCAATCGTCGGCGCCGCAGCCCTCACCAACTTCGCCGGCTACGTCACCTGGTGCGCCTGGCTGCTGGCCCTGGCGGTGGTCCTGTTCCGGGTGCCCGGCCACCACACCACCCAGCGCAACGGCTGACACCGTCCGTGCAGCCCGCCCGGAATGGGCAGGCTCTAGAGCCACCGCGTGAAAATCGTTGCGGAACAACCAAGTTGGAGCCGACGGGGGGACTCGAACCCCCAACCACCTGTTTACAAGGGAGCACGGCCAATATCCGGACTGTGCCGGAGCCGACCGCAATGGCCTCTGACCAGCGGTTTGTCCTAGACCGTGGTGTCGGCTCGGACGCCTGGAACCGCTCCCACCGGACAGTTCCGCTGCATTTCCTGACGCATCCCTGACGCACTCGGCCGGTTCGGCCGTCGGCGCGCTCAGTCATGCCCACCTTCACGTTCGCATCGTCGATTGGTGCCGCGATGTCTCCGGAAGCACGACCAGCCCCGTCCACCCAATCATCTTCGACACCGGCGGTCCCGACGGTCCCGTCGGTTCATGACGCCAACGCGACGCTGGTAGTCGAGCAGCCCCGGTTCGCCGTCGTCCCCGAGTGGGTGATCGATGCAGAGATCTCCGATGCCGCGTTCCGGCTCTATGCGCTGCTGCTGCGCTACGGCAACGGCAGCGGCTCCCGTATGCCGTCGCGGCCCACCCTGGCGCGGCGGCTGCGTCGCTCTGTCGACGCGGTGGACCGGGCCATGCGCCAGCTGACCGACGCCTCCATCGTCCGGGTGGAGCACCGCCGCGTCCGTGGCGAGTACCTGTCCAACCGCTACCACGTGAGGACCTCGCAGCCCGGAACGCGACCCACCTTTACCGGCGACGCAACGGACGGCGCCCACGAGGACACGAGCTACGTCGCTGAAGGGGGTGGCCGCATTTCTGCGGCTACCCCCGAGCCCACCCTTGCGGTTGCCCGCGGCTGCACGGGCGCCGGTGGCCGCATTTCTGCGGCTACCCCTGGCCGCACTTCTGCGGCCAGGGTGGCCGCAGATCTGCGGCCCAACCCAAAGGTCCTTACCCAGAGAACACCACCCCCTCCATCCCCCTCACCGGCCCCGTCACCGGCTCCGGGCGCTGCGAGCTCGAACGGGACCACGGCAACTGCGATCGCCACCGCGACCGCCACGGCCACGGTTGCCTCGTCATCGACGGCGGTGGAGGCGGCCGAGGCCGACCTGCTGGCGGCGTGCGGCATCACCGACCTGGAGGCGTTGGCTCGTCGCTGCGCTGAGGCCCGGCGTGCACTGGGCAAGCCGACGACCAGGTGGTCGGCCCGCTGCCTCGCGGTGGTCGTCAAGCTCGCCGTGGTGACCCGCGGCTGGCCGCCTGCCGCGGTCCCCGCGGCACTGCTGGCGGTGGCCGCCGACCCGGCCAGCCACTCGCCCGCCAGGGTTGCCGAGGCGGGACCGTGGTGGGACGCGGTCATCCTCGGCCTGGACCATCCCGACGCCCATGTCGCCGATGTCGATCTGGTCGGGTTCGAGGCACGGCTGGCCGAGACCGGAGGGCTACGGCCGGTGCTGCAGGCCCAGGCCCGGGCCGAGCTCGCCGCGGAGGGGATGCCCGTGGTCCGCCGCACCGTCGCCCGCCGCGCCTGCCAGATCCTGGAACGCCAAAAGACGCCATGAACACGACCTGGCCATCCACCCCGCGCCCAAACGGCTGCGACCACCGGCCGTTCCCAGGTCCCGGTGTCCAGCGGCGGCTGCGGCTGCCACCTCGCCGGCCACCGGCACGCCACTACTCATGCACGGCACGCCACGGCAACCAAGGAGTCCTGATGAGCAGCACCGTCCACGTCCTGCAGGCGCTCGGCGGCTCCGCCGATGTCCTTACCGGCGTCGTCCCCAACCCGCCGGCGAAGCCCCCCGCCGGGGTCGCTGGGCCGGTCGCCGCCGTCATCAGCTACGTCAAGTGGGGCGTGCTGATCGTCATCTTCCTGTCGGCGCTGGCCGGGGTCGGCGCCCTGGCCGGTGGCCGGGTCTTCGGCAACCACGGCGCCAGCAAGGTCGGGGTCTCGATGCTGGTGACCGCGGTCGGTGCCCTGGTCGTGTACGTGGGGCTGTACGCGTTCCTGACCGGCTTCGGGGCGGCCTGAGCCATGGCCGCCATGATCGTGTTCCGCTCGGCCCGGACCCGCGGCTGGCTGGTCCTTGGCGGGACCGCCCTGCTGGTGGGGTGCCTGCTGTGGGGGTTGCTGGTCTTCGTCGTCTCGGCCCTGGCCGGCACCGGCCCGGACCACGCCACGCCCGGCACACCGCAACCGCCGGTGGCGCCCGGGTCCGTCGTCAGCCCTGCCGGGCAGGCCGCCGAAGACCGCACCACGGCGGCGGCGGCGCGGGACGCCCTCGCGGCCCGGCCGATGCTGTCGGTCCCACCGTCGGCGTCGCAGCCGCAGCCGCTGACCACCGCGACCGCCGGCCCGTCCATGACGCTGCCCACGCCCACGGGCCTCACCACCACCCCGGGGTCCGGGACTGGGGATGACATCCTCGCGTCCGGGTTCCCGCGAACCCCGGAGGGCGCAGTCGCCGCACTGGCGGCGATCGACGCCGCCGCGTTCACCGACCTGAACCCGACCAGCCCCCTACGGGCATACCAGCGGGCAGCGCTGCCCGGTGCGGTGCCCTACGACCTGTGGACCCCCCGGGTGGGGGTGACCGCGATCCTCGGGGCGGCCGGCATACCCGGCGGGTCACCGCAGCTGACGTCGTCGTGGACGCTGACCCACGCTCAGGTGAAGGGCGTCCTGGACGGAGGGGACTTCGTCCTGGCCTGCGTCCTGGGCGAGTTGGACGCGACGTACCGCACCACCGTCCGCGCCGGCGTCGCCGACTGCCAACGGATGGTGTGGTCGCAGGGCCGGTGGCGGATCGGGCCGGGGGACCAGCCGGCGTACCCACCGTCGACCTGGCCCGGCAGCGCCGACTGCGTCCGCGCCGGGTGGCGGGAGGCCCACTATGCTTAGCCTGCCTAGCCCGCCGAACCCGTTGGATGTCGTCGGCCAAGGGCTGGGCAGCGCCCTGGCCGAGCTGGCCGTCACCGCGTTCGCTGCGGCCATGAAGGGCCTGTGGGACTTCTCCCTGTCGCTGCTGGCCGGGGTGCTGGCCATCATCGACCACCTGACCGTCCCCGACCTGGACCCCCGCACCGGGCCACTGTCCTCGGTGCTGCCCTCCACGGCGTGGGTCGGTGCGGCGCTGCTGGTGCTGCTCTGCCTGGTCCAGCTCGGCAGGGCCGCACTGTCCGGTGGCGGCGGGCTGCTGCACCTGTTCAAGGGCATCGGCCAGTACATGGTCGTCACCGCCAGCGGCCTGGGCCTCTTGGCCGCGCTGGTCACCGCCGCCGACGCCGCCGCCCGCGGGATCCTCGCCGCCGGGCTGCACACCGGAACCTGGGCCGGGATCGCCGCCTCGAACACCCCCTGGCAGAACGCCGTCCACGGCGTGTCCGGCGCCGGTCTGGGCGTGATCGCCCTGCTCGGGGTGCTGCCCGCCGCGGTCGGGCTGCTGGTCGCCGCGCTGGTCCGGGAGGCCTCGATCCTGGTCATCGCCGCGACCATCCCGATCCTGGCCGCGGGCCTGGTCGCGCAGGCCACCGCCCGATGGTTCTGGACGGCGCTGCGGTGGATGCTGGCATTGGTGATGCTCACCCCCGCGGTCGCCGTCGTGGTCAGCATCGGGTTCAAGGTCGCCGCGGCCGCGTCCGGGACCACCAACCCGCAGGCCGCCGACGCCGGGCAGCAGGCCGTCACCGCGTTCGTCGGCGCCGCGGTGCTGCTGGTATCGGTGTTCTGCCCGCTGGCCCTGTTCAAGCTGTTCGCGTTCGTCGACCCCGGCACCCCCTCCGGGCACGGGCTACGGACCTCCCTGTCCGACCTCGGCACCCGCGGCCAAGCCGAGACGACCTCGGATGCCGCCTACGCCGGCGGGGGTTCGGGGGCCACCGCGCAGGAGGCGGCGGCCTCGGACGGGGTGGAGTCCCGCTGGACCGCGGCGGTGTCCCGGCTGACCGCGGCGCACCGGACCATGGCCGCCGGGTCCACCGCGGCCATGACGGCCGCTGCGCCCATCCTGGAGGCCGCCGGCGTCGGTGCCGGCACCGGCGCGGCCCTGTACGCCTCCCCCGGTGCGAGCCGCCCGAACCGGGCGACGACGCGGGCGGCCCGACCGGGCGGCGGTCCCGAGTCAGCATCCGCCGAGCCACCACCATCCGGCGACGGCGGCAGCGAGGCGATGGCTGCGCCACCAGACGGCGGGGACGGTCCCCCGCCGCAGGTCGACCCGCCCGACCCACCGCAACCACCACCTCCGTCAGCACCGCCGGCATCACCGCCACCTCAAGGTAACGGCCCGGGATCCGGTGACGACCCCGGGCGCGGTGGGAGCCCACGACCGCCGACCAGCGGTCGACCCGGGCCCGGCGGCGCCGGTGGTGCGCCCCCGGCCACCACGGCCGGGGTGGGCGAGGTCGCCGAGGTGGCGGTGGTCGCGGGATGAGGGGGCACAGCGGGTTGTACTCGGGGTGGCGCCGGGAACGGTTCGGCCCGTTCGCCGGGCTGTCCGGGTGGCAGGCGGCCGGGCTCGCGGTCGCGTGGCTGCCGCCGTTGGCCGCGGTCGGCCGCAGCCACTGGACCGGCGCCGCCCAGCTGGGCACCGCCTCCCTGGTCCTGACCGCGCTGGTGGTGGTCCCGGTCCGCCGCCGCCCGGCCGCCCGGTGGTTGTTGGACGGCCTGCTGTTCGCTACCGGACGGGCGTTGGGCTGGTCGGCGTTCCGGCCGCGGGTCGCGACCGGCGCCGGGACCACCGCCCGCCTGGACGAGCCGGACCTGCCCGGGATCGCCGCGGTGCTCCGGTTCCACGACGGGCCACCCCCACCCCTGCCCGGCGGGGGCCCGGTCGCCGTGATCCAGGACCCGAACGCGGGCCGGTGGTCCGCGACGGCCGCGGTCACCCACCCCGGCCTGGGCAACGCCGACACCGAGACCCGGGAGGGGTGGGCCGCCCAGCTGGGTGGGCTGCTGGCCGCGGCCGCCGCAACCGAGGAGGTGTGCCGGGTCTCGGTGCAGATCCGCACCGTCCCCGACGACGGCGCCCAACGCGCCGCGTGGGTCGCCGACCGCCGCCGCGGCGACGCGCCACCGGCGGTGGTCGCGGCCACCGACCAGTTGGAGACGCTGATGCGGTCCACCGCGGTCCGGCACGAGCTGTTCGTCACCGTCGGGGTCACCGAGTCCCGGATCCGCCGGGCCGCCAAGGACGCCGGCGGCGGCGTGACCGGCCGGGCCAGGATCCTGTACCGGCACCTGGCCGAGGTCGAGGCCCAGCTCCGGGGGCTCGGCGCGACCGGGGTGTCCTGGCTGTCCACCCCCGACCTGGCCGCGGCCATCCGGACCGGGTACAACCCCGCCGACGCCGTCCCGCTGCAACGGGCCCGGCAGGAACACGCCCGGGGCGCCGCCACCGTGCTGGGGCCACCGCTGGCCGCGGCCGGCCCGTCCGGGGCGCCGCCGCCGGCGCCGCGGGCCTACACCCACGACGGGTTCACCTCCGTCTCCTACGCGCTGCTGCTGCCCGAGCTGCCCACCCGGGTGGGGGCGCTGACCCGGCTGCTGGCGGTCGCCCGGGCCGGGGAGCGCCGCACCTTGACCCTGCATTACGAACCCATCTCTGCCGGGCGGGCCGGGCGGCAGGTCGAGCACGACCTGTGGGCCGCCGAGATCGCCGCCGACGTGCGCACCAAACGTGGGTTCCGGGTCGGCCGGCGGGAACGGCGCCTCGCCGCCGAGACCGCTGCCCATGAGCAGCAGCTCGCCGCCGGGCACACCATGGTCCGGCTCGCCGGCGTCGCCGCCGTCACCGTCCCGTCCGGGTGGGACGTCGAGGACCACGCCGCCGCACTGGAGGCCGCCGCCCGGGCATGCGGGTACGGGCTGCTCCGCTTGGACCTGGCCCAGGACGCCGGCTTCGTCGCCGGCGCCCTGCCGTTGGGGGTCGGTCTGCCCGGGCGGGACACCCGATGCTGACCCCGCCGCAGGACTCACGACCAACGCCACCACTGGCGGCTTACCCGGACAAGCCGGAGAGCGGCCCCGCGCGACCCAACGGTCCGGCGCAGCCGCGGGCACACCGGTGGCGGTGGCTGGCGGACCAGGCGTGGCGCTGGGACCGACCAGGTCACCCGGGACGGTCGCTGGCGCAGGTCGCCGACGCCCACGGGACGCCGCTGTCGCCGCGGACCACACCACCTCCTCGCGGAGGGCGGTCCGCCGAGGCCGCCCTGCACCGGTCCCCGGGGACCGCCCGCGGGGTTCCCGGGGCCGGGCGGGGATGGTCACCGGTGCCGCACCCCCTGGTGGTCTACCGGGCCTCGACCGCCGAGGTCGGCGGGGTGTTCCCGTTCGTCGGCGGGCAGCCGCTGCCGCCGACCGGGGCGTCGGTCGGGGTCGACACCCGCTCCGGGGCCGGGTTCTGCGTCGACCCCGCCGGGTGGGTGCTGGCCGAGATCGTGTCCAACCCCAACCTGGTCCTGTTCGGCAAACCCGGCACCGGCAAGTCCACCACCGTCAAGGCGATCCTGTTCCGGCTGATGCTGTTCGGGGTCCGGACCCTGGTCGCCGGCGACGTCAAGGACGAGTACGAGAAGCTCGCCCGGGCGGTCGGGGTCGAACCGTTCGCGCTCGGCGTGGGGATGCCGACCCGGATCAACCCGCTAGACCTGGGACCCCTCGGCGCCGGCTGGGACAGCCTGGGTGAGGCCGAACGCGCCGAACGGGCCCGCGTCATCTTCGGCCGATGGCTGGTGCTGCTCAAGGCCCTGATCGGCGCCCAAGGTGTGGTCACAACCCCCGCCGACGAGGACGCCCTGTCCGCGGTGCTGGCCCAGCTGACCGGGTGGGCCGCCGGCAGCGGCCGGCTGCGGGTCATCACCATCCCCGCCGTCTGGGCAGCGCTGCGCGACCCCAGCCCGGACTTGGCGCACGCCTGCCGGTACCCCTCACCGGCGGCGATGGTGGAGGCCACCCGTCAGGTCACCGCCGCCCTCGGCGCGATGGTCCGAGGCGCCCTGGCAGGGCTGTTCGACCAGCCGACGAACATCGTCGTCGACTGGTCCGCGCCGATCCAGTCGCTGTCCCTGGGGCGGCTGCTGCCGTTGGGTGACCAGGCCATCGGCACCGCGCTGGCCTGCCTGAACTCCTGGTCGCGGGCAATGACCGACACCCGACGCCACACCAGCAGCCCCGGCAACACGCGCGTGGGCGGACCGCAGGCGCACACGGTCGTGGTCCGCGACGAGGTGTGGCGCCAGATGCGCCTGGGCGTCGGCGCGGTGCAGTCCCTGGACGCCGACCTGCGGCTGTCCCGGGCCGAGGCCTGCACCCAGCTGGTCGTCGCGCACAAGCCCTCGGACATGCTCGCCGTCGGCGACACCGGCTCCCAGGCCGCGAACATCGCCAAGGACCTGCTGAACCTGTGCGACACCAAGGTCCTGCTCGGCCAGGACCGCAACGTGGCCGCGCAGCTGCAGACCCTGCTCGGGCTGTCCGACATGGAGACCGACGACATCGCCGGCTGGGCGCGGCAACGCCGCGGCCGGGCGATCTGGCGGGTAGGGGAACGTTCCTACCGGGTTCAGACGATCCGCGGCCCGGCCGAGGCGGAGCTGTTCGACACCAACGAGGCTTTCAGGAACCTGGCATGAGCCGCGCCCCGCGCCCACCCCGCCTCGCCCTGCTCGCCAGCGTGCTCGCCCTGGCCGTCGTCACGCCCGCGGCCGGGATCATCGCGACCGCCGCCGCCATCACCGGCACCACCGGCGCCGCGGCCGGCGGGGTCGCCGGCCTCTGCGGACCCGGCGGCCCGGCCCGGCAGGTCGACGGGGTCGACCTGGACGCCGAGCAGCTCGCCAATGCCCGCACCATCACCACCACCACAGCACAGGCGGGTATGCCGCGGCGGGCCGCGCTGGTCGCGGTCGCCACCGCGGTGCAGGAGTCCAGCCTTCGGAACCTGGGCTACGGCGACCGGGACTCTCTCGGACTGTTCCAGCAACGCGGCGGCTGGGGACCCGCCGCCGTTCGGCTCAACCCGGTCTCCGCCACGTGGCTGTTCCTGCGGGCACTGGCCGGCGTCCCCGGCTGGCAACTGCTGCCGGTGACCGTCGCCTCCGACCGGGTGCAACACTCCGCCCACCCCGACGCGGTCGCCCGCTGGGAGGCACTGGCCGGCACCCTCGTCGCCGCGTACTGGCCGCCCACCGTCCCACCCGACGGCACCGGACCCGCCGGCACCGCACCCACCGACTCGCCGACGAACCCGCCGACCTGGCCGGCCGCGGACTGCCCCGGCCAGGGCGGCGACGGCGGCCGGGGTGACCCCGGCGGAACCACACTGCCGCCCGGCTACCAGCCGCCCACCGACGCCCAGCTGGCCACCGTCGTCCGGTTCGCCCTGGCCCAGCTCGGGGAGCCCTACCTGTGGGGCGGCGCCGGCCCGGACGCCTGGGACTGCTCCGGGCTGGTCCAGGCCGCGTGGGCCGCCGCCGGCGTCGCGATCCCCCGCACCACCTCCGGGCAGGTCAGCACCGGCATCCCCGTCGCGTCCACCGCCGCGGCCCGCCCCGGGGACCTGATCTTCATCGCCGGCTCCGACGGCACCAACGCCCACCCCGGCCACGTCGGCATGTACATCGGCCCGGTCGCCGGCACCCCGACCCTGGTCGCGGCCCCCCGGACCGGTCTGAACGTGCAGACCACACCGCTGTCGGCCTGGCGGGGCCTGGTCGTCGCGATCCGCCGACCCATCGCACCACGGCCATGACCACCCGGCGCACCAGCGGTCCCAGGACCCGCCGCAACGGCCACGGCACCCCCCGCGCGATCACCCGCGCGACCACCCGAACGATCAGCCGGGCCAGCACCCGAGGCAGCAGCCCGAACCGCACCGAGACGGCGGAGCCGCTGCTCAGCCGGAGCGACCTGACCCTGCTCGGGTCCGCCGCCGCCGCGGTCGCTGCGGGTGCCGTCGTGCTGCTGGGCGGCGCACTGTCGGGGCTGGTGTTCGGGTCCGGCTGGGCGCTCCCTCCCGCGGCGTCGTGGCTGCCCACCCTGACCGGGCTGGCCACCCGCCCCGCGAGCCCGGCCGCGGCATACCCGCCGGAGTTCGTTCCCCTGCTCCCCGGACCGACCCCGTTCTGGGGGACGGTCACCACGCTGGCCGTCCTGTCCGTCCTGGCCGCCGTCGTCGCCGGCGTGTCCGCCCTGGGGCGGCGGGGCCAGGCGGGGCTGGCCACCCGCTCCCAGGTCCGCCGCGCCGGGACCGCCGACGACGCCGGCGCCCCGTTCGCCACCTACCTGGGCGCCCCGGTCCGGGCCCGCGGGGAGGACTCCGCCCTGACCATCGCACCCGCCCGCGCCGGGAAGACCACCCGCCTGGCCGCCGGCCGGGTCGTCGACGCCCCCGGCGCCGTGGTCGCCACCTCCACCAAGGCCGACCTGGTCCGGCTCACCGCCCACGCCCGAGGCCGCGGGCGGGTGCACGTGTTCGACCCCGACCGGCTGCTTGCCTGGCCCACCACCTGCCGCTGGGACGCCACCGCCGGCTGCGCCGACGTCCGGGAGGCGACGACCCGCGCCCGGGCCATGGTCGCCGCCCGACCCCTGGGCGGCGGGCGCAACGCCGGCTTCTTCGAAGGGGCCAGCCAAACCGTGCTCGCCGCGCTGCTGCACGCCGCCGCCCTGGACGGGCGGAGCATGGCCGACGTCCTCACCTGGGCGCGGGACTTCACCGACGACACCCCGTACGACATCCTGCGCACCCACCCCGGCGCCAGCCACGGCTGGGTCGATGACCTGCGGACCTTCTGCCGCGCCGGCGCCCCCGAGACCGTGTCCTCCACCGCGATGAGCCTCGGCCTGGTCCTGGGCGCCCTGACCGACCCGGCCGTGCTGGACCTGCTCTGCCCCGAACCCGGCACCGGGCTGGACGTCGAGGCGTTCGTCCGCGACGGGACCGACACCCTGTACCTGGTCTCCGAAGGCGGCGCCGGCGTGGCCACCGCACCCCTGGTCACCGCATTCGCCGCCGCCGTCGTCACCGCCGCCCGGCGCCACTCCCAGACCACGCCCACCGGGCGGCTCGACCCGCCGCTGACCCTGGTCCTGGACGAAGCCGCCAACGTCGCACCACTGCCGGACCTGCCCACCCTGATGGCCGACGGCGGCGGCCGCGGCATCACCACCTGGGCGTTCGTCCAGTCCTTCGCCCAGCTCCGCACCCGGTGGGGACGCGACGGCGCCGACACCATCTGGGGCGCCACCTCTATCAAGCTCATCCTCGGCGGCTGCACCGAGGCCGACGACCTCGAACGGCTCTCCAAACTCATCGGCGACCGCCGGGTCCCCCGCCGATCCACCACCACCCCCACCGGGCTCCTGACCCGCTCCACCACCGGGAACGCCTCGACGTCCACCAGCAGCGAGCGGGAACGGGTCCTGCCCGTCGAGGCCATCGCCCGGATCCCCACCGGGCAGGCGCTAATGCTCTACCGGGCCCTGCCCGCCGCCCTGATCACCCTGCCCGGCTGGTGGGAACGACCTGACGCCCACCTCTTCGCCGACAGCCACACCCGCGCCCTGTCGGAGAGCAGGCCACGGCCGTGAACCGTAGCGAGCACCGTGGAGACCGGCGGCACGACCCGCGTGACCAGCCGCGCGACCAGCAACGTGACCAGCCACAGCCAGCGCCCACTCCGTCGCCGGCGGCGTCCCTCGGCGGGTTGCCGGTCGAACCGCTGGACCCGGTCCTGCTCGCCGAGGTCCTCGACGCCCTGGCGACCCGGCAGGACCACCTCGACCGGCTCATCAGCACCCTCGCCGACCACGTCACCGCCACGGCCGCCGGCGGGCCGTGGGCCTGGCGGCACCTAACACCCGAACAAGCCAGGGACCTGTTCACCCAGCTGCGGGACTTCGTCGACTGGGTCATCGCCCGCTACGACCTGCGCGGCGAGGCGCACACCATCCCAGGCTGCTGGTACCGGCACCCGGTCGCCGTCGAAGAGCTCACCGCCCTGATGGTCGCCTGGTACGCCGCATACCCCGCCCAAGCCACGAGGGCATCCGACGCCCCCGCCGGCTGGCACGAACGGTGGCTGTGGCCCACCCTGCGCCGGCTCAACCTCGAACTGACGACCTGGACCAAGTGCACCGGCGGCACCCACCAACCGCCACGACCCATACCCGCGACCACCGACCCTGTCGCGTTCACCGGGTTCCTCGACCGCGACATCGACCCAGGCCCGGACCCGGACCCGGACCCGGACCGCGCAGCCAACCGCGCCGTCGGGAGCCTGGACGCGGCCACCGTCCGCACCCTCCTGGCCACCGGGGCAGCGACCGCGCTGCTGCCCGGCGATGCCTACACCCCGATCCGCTACCAGGGCTCCTGGTACGGCGTCGCCGACCCCACCACCACGCCGGGAGCCTCAGCCGTCGTCGCCGCCGGGGTCGGGCAGGCGACAGCGGGGCACTGGCAGCCGCTGGACAGCGAACGCGCCGCCCGCATCGACCGGCTGCACGCCCGCCGCACTCGAGCCACCAGCCCCGGATCGCCACCCACGTGATCAGCGCCGACTTCGTCGAGAAGGCACTGGTCGGGGCGATCCTGAACCACCCCGAGCGCCAGGGCGACGTCCCGTGGCTGCACGTCGAGGACTTCACACACCCGCTATGCCGTGCGCTCTGGGCACACCTGGAAGCTCACGACCTGCCGACCCCCAATCCGCTGGACGACCTGCCCGCCGTCACCGAACTGCTGCGCCGAGTCGACGCGCTGCACCCCCAACACTGCGCGCCCGCAAAAGTCGCCGAGCTACAAGTCAGCGCCCCCGAACCGCCGAACGTCGCCGACTATGCACGGATCCTGGTCGAGGTCGCCATCCGGCGCGAGGTCACCGCCATGGGGCTACGGCTGGAGTCCTACCACGCGGGTCAACAGCAAGTCCTCATGGCAACCACCGAATCAGCGATAGCACGCATCGATGAGCTGCGGCGGCGTTGGCGAGTCGCCGCCGCCACGCCCGGGGCCGGGAGTCACGGCCACAGGCACGGCTTGGAGCGGCAGCAATTGCTCGCACCTGGCGATCTCGGCGATGACACGACGGCAGGCATCGATGCAACGACGGCGCAGCTGGCCGTCATCGGCGCCGCAGTCCACGACTGGCCACCCGGCGCACGCCACCATGTCCTCGCCGAGGTCCGCCGCAGCGACTTCCACCAACCCGCGTTGACCGCGACCTGGGAGGCCATCCAGCGACTGGTCGCCCGCGCCATGGCCGTCGACCACGTCACCGTCGCCTGGGAAGGCGCACGGACGCAAGGTCGCAAGACGACCGCCACCGGCTTGGGGAGTCGCGAGCTCGCCGACCTCAGGGCGCTGGCCCCGCTCTGGGACGTCGGCACAACGGTGCTGGCCAGACGAGCAGCTGCACAAGCGTTGGCAACGGCAAGGTCGGCGCTGCGCCAGGTTTCGGGGGACTCATCCATCGACCCCGATTACCTGCTCGTCATGGCGGATCACCAACACCGCAGCCTCGCCGACGAGACATCCAGGTCCACGAGGCGAGCCAGCCACACATCCCCAGCGCCTGCCGTCGAGGTCAGACAGAGGAGTAGGAATCGGCAGGCAGTCACGGTCCCAACGCCTCCGTCGTCCAGGTGATGCCCGTGATCCTTGGACGTGCCGATGAGCCCGCGTCCTCTCGCCCAGAAGGGGTCACGCGCGGCGCGGGTGCTCGTCTACTCCTCGTGTCTATGCAGATGTTCATCTGTGTGTTAACATTGATGTGCACACGAAGGAGGGCAACCCATGGTGCGACTACTGCGGCCGGTGAGCGACCCGCTCGGGTCCTACCTGCGCGTCGGCGGGAAGGACCACACCTTTCTCGCCCAGATGCTGGTCGACGGCAAGGCGCTCGGGGGCGGCCTGGTCGCTGATCCCGCGCGCCTGGATGAGCACAAAGACCTTTGGCTTGAGGCCAGGCAACAGGGTGTTCAGACGGTTTTAGACCCGCGGTCGCTAGAGCTTTCCACACCCGGGGGCATTCGACGTGGTGGCGCACGGAGCCTAGCGTGGGCGCCAAGCACGCCCAACGGACTGCACACGCCGGACTCGCTTTACGGTCGGGCAGGCGAAGACTTGTGTGACCAGTTGGTCGACATGGTCGTTACGGCCGGTCACACCGCAGTGTTGGCGCCAACCCATTTCCTTGCGTCAGCGCGGGACGCCTGGCTAGACGTAGACGCGGACCTGACATGCGCCCTGCGCGGCGCCCTGGATCGGGTGGGGCTGCAAGCCGTTCCGATCTACTACCCACTGATCACCAAAAGCGAGAACTTCAACGATCCGAACTGGCGGACAGCGGTGGCCCGCCTCTTGCGGCCTCTGCCGATTGACGCGATCTGGCTGCGGATCCACCCTTTCGGCACCGCCACCGCGGGGCCGCTGGCACTCAAGCGCTACTTGGCCGCCTGCCGCGATCTGCATAAGCTCGAACGACCACTAGTGGGTGAACACACCGGCGCAGTGGGCGTAGCCCTCATGGCCTTCGGTGCCCTGGGCGGCGTCGAGTCCGGCATCACGGTCAACGATCACACTAATTTGACCGACTGGCTGAAAGTGCCCACCAAGACTGGCGGAGGCGGCGGAGAAGCGCGGATCTACCTACACCAGCTCGGCACCTTCTTGGACCGCAGCAAGGCCATCGCCTTACTGAACCGCCCCGGGATGAAGGCTGCTCACGCATGCCTCGACACCGCATGCTGCCCCCGAGGCTGGAGGGACACCCAATTGCGCTACCGCGAGCACTTCGTGACGCAGCGCGACCGCGAGGTGAACGCGTTATCGGCCATCCCGGAGCCACTGCGGGCGGGTAACTACCTGGAGAACTTCCTGCGGCCCGCATCCGATAAGGCGGTCCGCGCCGCGGAGGTAGAGCCGGCGCTGCTGTCCACTCGCAAGCGCCTGGACTCATGGCGAGGCACCCTCGGCAACGACCTCACTACCACTCCTGTGCACAGCTTCAGCCCGCCTGCCGCCGGTAAGCGGCACCGCAAGTCTGCATAACACCCCACCCAATTCGCGAGGAGGCGGAATGACCAGCGCAGTAGCCCACCGCTTGGACTCCATCAAGGACCGGGCGGGGGTTCGCTCACGCGAGATTGCGGAACTGCTGGACACAACTCCACAGACCGTCTCGCGCTGGCAACAAGGACGAGTCGACCCGCAACCGGCGAAGCTTCACGCGCTTTTAGCCCTTGAGTGGTTGGCGACTCAGCTCGGCGAGTTCTACGAGCCGGACGACGCTCGGCTATGGCTCTACAGCCCACACAAGCTGCTCTCCGGCCGACGCCCTGCAGAGTTGATCGCGGCCGGCGACATCGACGCCGTCCTGGCCTTAATCGACCAGCTGCGCGACGGCGCCTACGTCTAAGTCAATGACCATCCACGACCCGCAGTTGCTAGACGCCATCGAGGCGCTCGGCTCTGAAATCCTGGATAACGTCACCGTCTGGCGGCACATGTTCAATGACCACCCACCCGAACTGTCCAACACGGGTGGCGCCCGGTGGAACCCCCCAGGGCTTGCGGCGATCTACACCTCGCAGAAACGCGACACCGCTATAGCGGAGGGACAGCACGCCATTGATTCCCAACCGCTGCGACCCAAAGCCCGACGGTACGTGTACGAACTACGCGTCAGCGCCAGAAAGGCCCTGCGAGTCACTGATGCCAACCTACCGACCCTCGGCCTAAGCGTCGAAGACCTGACCTCGTCTGACTTCACCGCCTGTCAGCTCGTTGGCGCCCACGCGGCGTTCCTAGAGTACGACGCACTCATCGTCCCTAGCGCACGAGCGGACGGGTCCAACGTCGTGATCTTTCTCAACGAACTGGCGTCCGACGCTCTCTTCGAGCGAGTCAGCCACGAGCAGCTCGCCTACGACTGAAGTAGCCGTGCCCCTTACAAATTCTCCGGCCCACTCATAGGTGCGTCACATCGCCGCTTAGAGCACTGGTGTCGAGAGGAGTGTCCCGATCGTTGATGCTCGCTGGGTGAGTCGTGGCCCCGAGCCGTAGGTGCGCACCCCTGCACCTCCTCGTCACCATCCCTTATGGCCACCGCTTGACAAGAGATATTGTCAAGCGGATGGTGGCGATATGCAGGACGTCGAGGTCATCGAGAGCGCGGAGGCAGCCGCCGCCGCGCTGGATCCGGTCCGGGCTCGACTGCTTGGCGAGCTGGCCGTCCCAGCCTCGGCCGCCGGGCTCGCCGCCCGGGTCGGCATCGCGCGCCAGAAGGTGAACTACCACCTCAAGGCGCTCGAGGGGCACGGGCTGGTGGAGCTGACCTGCGAGCGCCGGCACGGGGGCATCACCGAGCGGGTGCTGCAGGCGTCGGCGGCGTCCTACGTCGTGTCGCCGGCGGCCGTCAGCGCGTCCGCGGCCGACCCGGACGCCAACGCCGACCACCTGTCGGCGGGCTACCTCGTCGCGCTGGCCGGCCGGCTGGTGCGCGAGGTCGGCGCCCTGGCCGGCCGGGCCGGCGCGTCCGGCAAGCGCCTGCCGACGCTGACCATCGACACGCAGATCGGCTTCCGATCGGCCGCGGACCGGGCTGCCTTCGCGGACGACCTGACCGCCGCGGTGCTTGACCTGGCCGCTCGCTACCACCACGACGACGGGCGCCCGCACCGGCTCGTCGTCGCAGCCCACCCCCTTCCTGAGGAGAGCTCATGAGTACGACCCCGAACGTCCCGTACCGCCTGGAGTTCAGCGTCGAGGTCCCGGGCACCCCGGAGCAGGTCTGGCAAGCCATCGCCACCGCCAAGGGCATGAGCGCCTGGTTCGCGCCGACCGAGATGGAGGAGCGCGAGGGCGGATCCCTGCACTTCACCATGGGCCCCGAGATGGGCTCGGATGGCCAGGTCACCGCATGGGAGCCGCCGCGGCGCCTCGTCTACGAGGAGGACTGGGCCGCCCTCATGGGCAAGGATCCCGATGCGCTCAGCCCGCTGACCTCGGAGTTCCTCGTCGAGGCACAGTCCGGCGGAACCTGCATCGTGCGCGTCACCAGCAGCGGCTTTGGCACCGGCGCCGCCTGGGAGTCAGAGTTCTGGGACACCATGGGCCCCGGCTGGATGCCGTTCTTCGACAACCTGCGCCTCTACCTGTCGCACTTCCCCGGCCAAGAGGCCACACACCTGGAGGCCACCGCCTCCCACCCCGGCGACGTAGAGGCGCTGTGGTCAACCCTGCACGACGCGCTCGGGCTTGGCGACGAGGACGCGACGGTCGAGGTGCGCGGCGCCACCGGCACGGTCGAGCGCGTCGGTGAGCGGCAGACGCTGGTCCGGCTCACCGCGCCGGTGCCCGGAATGCTCAACGTCTTTGCGTGGGATGAGGGCGGCGGCAAGGCGACGGCGGGCGTACGGGCGTACCTGTTCTCCGCAGGCGCGGCGGACTACGTGCGGCGCGAAGAGCCGGCCTGGCAGGCCTGGCTGCAGAGAATCTCCGTCCCGGCCTGAGCTTCTACCGTTACCGAGGGCGGCCCTGTCGATGCAGGTGCGTCCTCCGCCGCGAGCCGGCCACCGGTCTGGGACGAGGTCAGGGTTTGTCGTCGGGGTCGATGAGGGCGGATTCGTAGTCCTGGCCGCCGTAGAAGATTCCGAGGATCGTGATCCGCTTGGCGTGCTCGTCGACGGCGAAGGCGATGACCACCCTCTTCGTATAAGCGACGGTGCGCAGCCCGGGCCGGATGTCCTCACGTGGAGTGCCACGGATCGGGAACACCGCCAGCCCTTCGCAGTAGCCCACGATCGCGTCGAGGTAGTCCGAGGCGATCGCCGACTTCGCAGCCCGACTGATGAAGGCGTGCAGTTCCTCGAGCTGATCGGCGGCCTCGGTGCGAAGCGCACCAGGTAGTTCACTGGTCGGGCAGTGGAGCGAGCCGAGCACGCAGCTGTTGGGGGGTGAGGGCGCTGTCCGGGTCGGCCCGGAGGCGGTCGTACGCGGAGGCGACATTCTCGAGGAGCCAGGCCTCAACGGCCCGGTCGCGGGCGGCGAGCGCGCGCAGGCCATCCCGGATCACCTCGCTCTCGGACGCGTACTCCCCCGAGGCGACCTTTGAGCGCACCAGGTCGGCCATCTCATGAGGCAACGTGACACTCATCTGCCTTGTCGTCCGCACGGTGCACCTTCCTCGCGAGTAGGACTCAATCCTACTCGAGGAGGGCCAGAGCTGTCGGGTCGCGGGTCGAAGAAGCCGCGCGGATGCGCGGCTCACCGGCGCGTGCCGGCGTCTCGACGCGCGACGAGACGTCCTCACATGCCGAGTTGCGGTCGTCGGCTCGAGTTGTACATCCGGACGCCGGCGTCCCGTTGCGTGACGCCCAGATCCTGGCCCGGCACGCCGACCCCCGCACCACCGAGCACTACGACCGCGGCCGCGGCAACCTCGACCGACACGGCGTCCACTTCCTCACCGCATACGTCGCCGGCGTCTGAACGGCCCCCGATCGAGCGCTCGAATCCGCCCACCAAGACGCACGCACATGTCCACGCCGAACCGTCCGCTCACGCCGATTGTGCGGTCGCCCGACTATTCCTGGTTCCGGGTCGCCCGTGCCTGCCGGCTGCCTCGTCTCCTGTCACGATCGAGGGGCTTGGGATCGCTGGAGATCGCTAGCCGACGACGCCTCAACGCGGGGCTTCGACGTAGTAGACGAGCAGCACCCTGGGCGACGATCATGACGCTCCTCGGGCGCACCTGTCCGGGTGCCCACTCAGCGGCCGGAGGAACAGTGGCTGGAACCATCCTCGTCTACGGTGCAACGGGCACCCAAGGGACGCCCGTTGCGGACCAGCTCCTCCAACAGGGCACGGACACGCGTGTGGTGACACGTGACGCAGGCCACGCCGCCCACTGGGCTGCTCGCGGCGCCGAGGTCGCGGTGGCTGACCTGGGTGACCCGGAAAGTCTCGCGGCGGCCAATGACGGCATCGACCGCGTGGTCCTCCAACTGCCCCTCCAGTACGACTTCGAACTGCACGAGGCCTATGGCCGCATCGCCGTCGACGCCGCCAAGGCAGCCGGGGTCAAGCTCGTGGTGTTCAACACCAGCGCGCACGTCATCTCCGGGGAGAACGTGCACGCATACGAGGCGCGGCAGGAGGTGGTCGACTACTTGCGCGCCAGCGGACTGCCGAGCGTCGTGATTCGCCCGACCTTCTACTACGAAATCTTCTTGGGCCCGTGGATCAGGCCGGGCATCGTCGACTCGGGTGTCGTCGCCTTCCCGCTGCCCGCGCAGTTTCCGATGTCGTGGATCTCGGCCGCAGAAACCGCCGCCTACGCAGTGGCCGCCCTGGACCGTCCCGACCTGGCCGGGCAGGCATTCGACGTTGGCGGGCCAGAGGCGCTCACCGGCGAGGACATCGCCGCGCGGTTCGGTGCGGTCGTCGGGCGTTCGATGACCTACGTGCCCATCGACCCCAACGACTACGAGCGTGCGCTCGCGCCGATCTTTGGCGATACCGTCGCATTCGAGGTTGCGGCTCAGGTCAGGTGCATGATCCGCCGCGGTAGCGGTACGGTCGACATGACGGCAACCCGCGCGCGGTTCGGCGTCGAGCCCCTGCCGCTGGCGCGCTGGATCGGCGAACACAATTGGGACGCCGCCTGATGATGCATCCCACGGCAGGCATCGCGGTCCCGTAACAGGTGTTCCGCCCAAGCATCACTCCGCCTAACACGCGAGCCGTATGGACTCTGGGACGCCGCAGCCACACGCCCTGATGTGTGCCGATGTCGCGCACTTGACGTCCGCCCACGCCGCTGCCCGCCCCGCGTTCCGAACCCAAGACTCCGAGCAGCCCACAACGTGGACGGCGGCGCCGTCGAGCAGACCAATCAAGATCCCAGTGCTCGACCTACCGCTGATTGTTCAACCCTACGTCGAGCATGGGAGCGGCAACCCGACACTCAGCGCGCATCGCGGCCGCCCTGCATCCTGCTGTTGCCTGCCGGAAGCGCGGCCTCCGCCCTTGAGTCGGCGGCTACGCGTCACCCCAGAGAGATGCCCGGTCCTTGCGCTGACCGACCGCCACCGACGATATAGTCGAGGCCAGACCGACCAGGTGGACGTACGGCTGCGGTGAGCTCATCGCGGGACAGATGCGCACTCGCATTTTGCTGTTCGAGGCGACCCAGCAGCTCTGCGATGTTGTCCACCCCGGCAGGTGCCAGTCCGGGCCGGAGCTGGTGCCGCAGCGTCGCCATGGTCGTGACCAGCCGCGTCGAGGGCAGGAACAGTTGGCCTGAGGCGGCCATTCCCCGGATGGCGCCGGGGAGTCGTCCGGCGACGTCGACGCCGACGTCGGTGCAGCGTCGAACCGCGGCCAACACTGCCGGCAGATCCACCCGGGCGGCGATGGTCCGTGGGTCTGCCCAGTCGCGGCCGTCGCGGGTGGCCGCGGCGAGGGCACGGCCCAGGTCGTGGGAAGCGGCCACCTTCAAAGGCGTCGGCGGGGTGGGCGTGTGCAGGCCGGTGCACTGCTCGGCGATGCCCAGCCAGCCCACGGCGGCCGCCTGAAGGGACACGTCGATCGCCGGTGCGTCGGCCCCGGTGAGCAGGTTCGTCGCCGTCGCGGCATGGACCAGGGCCCGCGAGTGGGTGGCCAGCCGGGCCAGGTCCGCGGCGAGCCCCTGGATGTCCCGCACCGAAGGCGCCGTCTCACGCACCGTGTGCCGCGCCAGGATCCCCCAGCTTTCCATGGCCTCCACCAGTCCCTGGTCCATGCCGGAGACGCTGAGGACGGCGACGTCGTCGGCACGGCCGCGGGTCGAGGGGGCCGAATGCAACACCCGGGTGGCAGCGGCCTCGACCCGGGCGACCGCCCTGGCCAGCTCGTTGACCTCGCGGTCCACCACCCGGCCTCGACCGTGCGCCGGCGTCAGGGAGGAGGCGACGACGTGGGCACCGGAGGCGAGCAGGCCGGCGACGCGTGCTTGCGCGGACCGGACCGCCTCGTCGGACAGCATCGGCTCACCGACGCCGTCGCGGCGCGCGGAGGCCAAGACGTCTCCTGCGGCGCCGAGGAGGATGCCGGCGCGTTCGAGGATCACAGCGCCGCCCCGGTCGGGAACAGGAGGAGGCTGTGGCAGCACCGGTGAGGCGTGGATCCGCCTGCTCGTTTCGGCCAGGAGCCGGTCCACGTCATACCAGCGGGGGTCGCGGGCCCCGGTCGCGGCGGTGATCGCGTGCAGGGCGTGCCGGGCGAAGTCCGTCCAGGCGGCCGCCAACCCTGCGTCGTCGCGGTCCCGGCGGACCAGCAGCGGGGTCAGGACGTGTTCGGCCTGGGTAACCAGCTCCCCGAACGTAGTGACGCTCACCGCTCGCGGCCCGCGGTCTCGGCGATCGCGTCGGCCAGGTACACCCGGATCAGCGGCAGCACCGGCGGGCCGTGCCCGGCCGGGATGCGGGCCAGCGCCTGCTCGGCCGCGTCCAGCAGGTTCGAGCAGGACGCGGGAGCTGGTGGACCCGACGACCCGTCGGCCACCCCTGGAGGTGCCGGCAGTCCCGCTTCGGGCGCCGGGGAGAGCGGGACCGGGGTGGGCGGCGGTGGTGAATAGGCCGTCAGCAGCTGCGCCTCCGCGGCGCCGATGGCGCAGGCGCTGTCGATCCAGGTCGAGTCCGGGTGCACCCGCGTCTGGACCAGGGCCTGGCGGTAGGCCAGCGACACCAGTCCCCACGCCTCCCACAGGATCCGAGACGTGTCGGTGTCGTCCGTGGCTGTGTTGTCGGTGGTCATCTACGTGCTCCGCTCAGCTCGGTGTGGCTCAAGGGTCGCGACGGTCGCGACAACCGGGAAGGCCGGCGCGGGTTCCTGTGGACAGTGGGGCGGGGAGCGGCTCGCGGCGGGTGTCACAGCCGTGGCCCCCGTTCCGCCCCGGTTGCCCGGCGGGCGCCAGCCTGTATGCCGGCCCGGTCGGCTTCACGGGCCGCCGTCAGCCGGCGCAGCGCCTCACCGGCGGTCACGCCGACCCGGACGTCACCCCGGACGTCGTTCGTGTCGGCCGCACCGGCCGGGTCTCGGTTGGCCTGGGCCGTGTGGGGGTGCCGCCTATCGGGCTGGACTGAGCCGTGGCGTTCGGCCAGGGCGCGCAACCGGTCGTTGACGGGCAGCGGCAGCCCGTCGCGGTCGCATCGGTCGTCGCCGCGCAGCCGGTCCCACGCCGCCTGCGCGGCGAGGCGGGCGTGGCGTTGCTCGGCATCTCCGTGCGCGGGTCCGAGGGGGTGGGTCGGCTCGGTGACGCGGAACTGGTCTCGGTAGGCGGCGATGGTCCCGACGTCGCGCCGCCACCGGCCACCAGCGGCGCCACCCGCGTCGGTGGGGTCGTCCCGCGAGGGCGGTGGGATGCCAGCAGCCCACGCGGGCCGGTCGGTGTCGACCAGGTCGACCAGCGCGGCGACCCTGTCCTGGATGAGCTGGTCCTGCCGGCCGACCCACCGGCGGACGTCGCTGTCGTCCGTCGTCGCGGTGACGGCGGGCAACCACGGCGGCCAAAGCGGGCAGCTGCGGGTCCGGTCGAGATCGGTCAGGTCGATGCCTGTCCTGCCGGTGTCGGCGTCGGCCAGGCGGGGCACCCGCCAGGCCAACACCGCCGCCGGGTCGCCGGCAGCGTCGGTGGTATCCAGCAGCCTGGAGCGGACCGCTTCGGCGACGGTCCCCCGCGGGTCGTCGCCGCTGGCGCAGGCCAGCAGCAGCCGCCGCCAGGCCGGGGCGGTGGCGACCCTGTCTTCCAGGGCGGGTCCGCCGGCGTCGCGCAGCCCGGCGCGAACGCCGTCGACCAGGTCGTCGGTGATGACGGCCCGGGCGTGCCCGTCCAGGTAGGCCGGGACCAAGCTCGCCAGGGACTCCGCCGCAGCCAGGGTGTCGTGGATGGTCTCCGTGGCCGAGTGTTCCGAGCTCTCCCGGGCCAGCACACCCGTCAGCACGTCCAGGGCGTCCAGGGCCGGACCGGGTGGGCGGTGCAGATCCACCTCCAACGCCTCCTCGGTCACCACGTAGGCCCGGTTGCGGGTCCGGCCGCGGGACATCCCGACGTACAGAGACTCCCTCGTCATGGTGTTGTCGACCAGTAGGTGCGCGGTGTCCACGGTCATCCCTTGGGCGCGGTGGATGGTGGTGGCGTAGCCCAGCTCGACGTGCTCGGCGACATACCCAGCGGGCAGCAGCACCGCCCCTCCGTGCCCGACGTGCCGGACGGTCAGGTCCCCGCCGGGGTGGCGGGCGGTGACCGCCCACAGGTCGCCGTTCTTGACGAAGTCCCGACCCCCGCACACCAGCAGGGTCCGCCGGTTGTCCCGGGTGACGACCAGGTCCCCGACCCCGGCGCTGTTCCCGTCATGCAGTTCCACGCCGCTGGGCTCGACGACGCCGGCGGCGACCCGGTCCCGGCGGGCCCGGCCGGACAGCTTGGCGACCTCCGCGGTGGACGCGGACACCATCAGCGTCGACCGCCCCAGGCCCAGGTCGGTGTTCCAGCCGTCGTATACCGCGTCCAGCATCGCGTCCCGGGCGCCGTCGGCCAGCCGGTTGTTGTTCTGGTAGAACCCGATCGCCGAGGGCCAGCCGCGGCGCAGCCGCAGCGTCGCCGCCGCCTCAGCGGGGTCGGTGAACCGGTGCACGTGGTCCAGCTCGACGCCGGCCCCAGCCTGGGCGAGCAGCCGCAGCGCGCCGCCGGCCTCGACCGCGGTCAGCTGCATCGGGTCACCCAGCAACCGAACCAGCGCCCCGCACGAGCCCGCCACTGCGAGGATCCGGCCCAGCGCGGGGGTTCCCGCCATACCGGCCTCGTCGACCAGCACCACGTCCCCCGCAGCGAGCCGCAACGGTCCCGGCATACGGGTGGGCGTGTCATCGGGGGTGTCCTGGGCGTGCAGGAACTTCGCGATTGTGGTCGCCGGCACCCCAACCTCGGCGCCCAGGACCGCGGCGGCGCGGGCCGATGGCGCCAACGCGACCAGCCGCCGGCCGTCCGCGGCCAACGCGGCCGCGGCCAGCTGCATCGCGGTGGTCTTCCCGGTGCCGGCGGGGCCGACGCCGACGACCAGGGCCCGGTCGTCGCAGACGAAGGAGGCGGCGAGGTCGACCTGGGCGTCGTCGAAGCACCACCCCCGCGAGACCTGCAGGCGAGCCCGCGCCTGGCTCAGCGTCGCGGCCGGTGTGGCAGACCCGGTATGGCGGGTGGTCGCCTCCAGCAGCTGGTCTTCCACCGCCAAAATCAGCGGCTCCGAGGTGTACCGGGTGCCGCCGTGCACCGTGTACACCGACTCCCCGTCCGCGCGGCGCAGCTGGGCTGGTTGCGGGTTCAGGTCCGGGGCGCGGATGGCCAGGCTGTGCCCGTCCAGCGCCGCGTCGGTCACCGCAGCCACCAGGGCGTCCCGGGCATCTGGTGTCATGGGGTGGCCGCGGGTCAGCCGGTGGGCCTCGGCGTGGATGTGCCAGCGGGTCCAGGTGGAGCGGACCTCGGCCACGTTCGCCACCGCCTGCACGGCCAACGCCCCCACGTCAGGCTTGGCGGTGGGGGGCCCGTCGACACGGGGCTGGTCGGCACAGAGCTCATGGACACTGGGCTCGTCGGCCGCAGCCTCACCCCGACCGGCAGCGAGGACCGCGGCGAGCATCGCGTCCACCGCGTCGCCGCTGCCGTTGCTCAACGTGGCCAGCACCTGGGCTGCCCGGGCGTGCCACTCGTGCCGGGCCGCCGCCCAGGAGCGTGGGCCGGCCTTGGTGGGCCGGTTCGCCAGGGTCGCCTCCTGCGCGAGCCGGTACTGGACGTGCCTCGGAGGGTCATGCCCGTGGGCGGCCCGGTATTCCGCCAGCGCTGTCTCGTAACCGTTCTCGATCTCGAACCGTCGGGAGGAGAACGCCCGCAGCACCTCCCCGGGGATGCCGGCGACCTCCCGGACCGGCCGCTTGGACCGCCCGCCGGGTCGTTCGACGAAGCGGACACCGAGCCGGGTCCGCAGCTCGTCCTCGACGGCGGTGTTGTAGGTCTCACTGGCCGACACCGCCAGCGCGTGCAGGACCCGCAAGTCCAGCGCGCGCCACTTCCCGTCGACACCTTGGACCTTCGCCGATACGGCGACGTGGGTGTGCAGGTTCGGGTCCCCGGTGCGGGAGTCCGGGTGGTCGAACGCGGCCGCGACCAGCCCGCGGGTGTCGATCTGGGCGACCCCGCCGGCGCCGGTTCGGGTCCGCGCCGCGTGCTCCTCGACGTAAGAGAACGCCCGCCGCCAAGCCGCCTCGTGCGCGGCCTCCACCTCCCGGCGGACCCGGTCATCCCCCAGCGCCCACAACACCGACACCGACTTCACCGGGGTGAACACCAGGTCGACCCCGGCCACCGCCTGCCGCGGCGCCCTGGCCACCGCAGCGACGAACGCCTTGACCTCCCCGTCGCGGACCGGCGGCCGGCCGTGGGTCTCGGTGAACAGCTGCACGGCCACGTTCCAGCGGACCAGGTCCCGCTCCGGGCCATGTTCCGCCGGCCGACCGTTCGCCTGCTCGAACTGGGCGTACGCGGACGTAACCCGCTCCTGCCAGACCCGGTGAGACTGGTCGAACCGCGGGAACGCCCGGCCCAGGCGCACCGACGCCGTCGCCTGCTCGACCGTCGCGCCACGACTCATGGCCTGCTCGACCAGCCGCTCCGCGTCCGGATGCACACCCCGGCCGAACAGGGCCCACATCTGCGCCTCGGACACCTGCCCATCGACACCCATCACCGCCCGGCCGGTGCCGACCCACCGCCCCGGCGGGTTCCCGTCCGCGGTGTAGTAGTCGGCCAACGCGTCGCCGCGGCGACGCTCGTGGTCGCCGCTGGCGACCTGCCGAGTCAGGTAGGTGTACCCGTCCCCGGCGTGCAGCACATGCAACGTCATCACCTGCTCTGGCACCCCACCTTCCACGGCCACCATATGTCGCAGCTCAGACAGTTCGGCGACCCTCTGATGGGAAAGAATTGTGGTGCCGCACGCGGCGAAACACGCTGGCACACAATGGATCACCCGACACGGCGCCCCAGTCAGGTCACCTCGCAGCCCTGCCCCATTCCGCCATGAGGCGCCACTCGACCGACCATCCACCACCGGCAGGGTCACTCGCCAAAGCCGACGTTGCCGGTCACCGGTCCGGCGCCAGCGTCAGCCGGTGTGGGCTTGCGGCGGGCGCCCAGGACTCGACCAGGACGGCCGACCCGCGTCGGTGACGGCGTACGCCACCCGGCCGACCTCGGTCCGTCACGCCGAGACCACTCGCTCAACCGCGAAGCCAGCGGCCTGGCGGATCCGGCAGACCCGACACCCGGTAATGCCGAACTCCGCGGGCCGCGTCCGCGTGTTGACCCGGTTGCGACCCAGACGCGCACGTCTCTTGCCACCTGGGGGACCTGCTCAGGCCAGTGACGAATGGCTGCCCCACCGCTCTGCCCGATCGGATCACGCCACCTCGTCTCACACGCGGCTCGGCAGCCGCTGGAGGATTGGCAGAATCGAGGACGTGTCGGACGAGTGACAGCGGCCACGAGAAACTGCCCGGAGGCGGCCATGTAGCTGCCCGGTGGCGGACACGAGAGTTGCCCGCTGGCGGTCATGGGATCTGCCCGACACGAGTTCGTCTGCCTCGCCGCGTCCCGCGGTTGAGGCCCCTCCC
>DASSLY010000031.1:0-10649 GCA_035689185.1 Dermatophilaceae bacterium | reverse complement strand
ACCGAGCGCAACGGCATCTACATCATCGACCTGCAGCAGTCCCTGACCTACATCAACGACGCCTATGAGTTCGTCAAGGCGACCGTGTCGCACGGCGGGACGATCCTGTTCGTCGGCACCAAGAAGCAGGCGCAGGAACCGATCGCCGAACAGGCGACCCGGGTCGGCATGCCGTACGTCAACCACCGGTGGCTCGGCGGGATGCTGACCAACTTCAACACCGTCCACAAGCGGCTCTCCCGGCTGAAGGAGCTGGAGGAGATCGACTACGACGACGTGGCGGGCTCGGGGCGGACCAAGAAGGAGCTGCTCGTCCTCAAACGCGAGAAGGACAAGCTGGAGAAGACCCTTGGCGGCATCCGCGACATGGCCAAGGTGCCGTCGGCGGTGTGGATCGTGGACACCAAGAAGGAGCACCTGGCCGTCACCGAGGCGCGCAAGCTCCGGCTGCCGGTCATCGCCATCCTGGACACCAACTGCGACCCGGACGAGGTCGACTACAAGATTCCCGGGAACGACGACGCGATCCGCTCGGTCACCCTGTTGACCCGGGTTGTCGCCGACGCGGTGGCCGACGGCCTGGTGGCCCGCTCGGCAGTGCGCGCCGGGCAGACCGAGGGCAGCCAGGTCGACGACGGCGTGCTGGCGGTGGACGAGCCGATGGCTGAGTGGGAGCGCGAGCTGCTGGCCGTCGCCGACACCGAGGTCGAGGGACTACCCGGCGCCGACGCCACGGATGCCGCGGCCGTTGCCGCGCCGGAGCCCGCGGCTGATGCCGCGCCGGAGCCCGCGGCTGATGCCGCACCGGAGCCCGCGGCCGATGCCGCACCGGAGCCCGCGGCCGTTGCCGCACCGGAGCCCGCCGCCCCACCGGAGCCCGCGGCCGATGCCGCACCGGAGCCCGCAGCCGCACCGGAGCCCGCGGCCGATGCCGCACCGGAGCCCGCAGCCGCACCCGAGCCCGCGGCCGATGCCGCGCCGGATGCTGCACCGGAGCCCGCCGCTGCGCCGGAGGCCCAGGGCGAGCCCGCGGTCACCGCCACCGAGGCCACCGAGGACACCGAGGCCACCGAGGACACCGACACCTCCACCCGCGTCTGAGCTCATCCACGGCCAATTACGGCCCAGCCACGGCCCAGCCACGGCCCAGCCACGCGGATAGCCCGCATCCCCCTGCCGCCTCGCCGGGGCCATCCACCGATGGACGGCCCCGGCGTTGGCCGGCCCGCCATCACCGACAGAGAAAGCGAAACCCATGGCGAAGATCACCGCCGCTGACATCAAGGCCCTTCGCGAGCAGACCGGGGCCGGCATGCTCGACGTGAAGAAGGCGCTGGAGGAGGCTGACGGCGACCGCGCCAAGGCCGCCGAGCTGCTGCGCATCAAGGGCCAGAAGGGCGTCACCAAGCGGGAGGGTCGCTCCGCCTCCAACGGCCTGGTCGCGGCCCGGGTCGACGACGGGGTCGGGACGCTGGTCGAGGTGAACTGCGAGACCGACTTCGTCGCCAAGGGCGAGAAGTTCCTGGCCCTCGCCGACCAGGTGCTGGCCCAGGCGGTCAAGGTCGCGGCCGCAGACGCCGACACCCTGCTGAAGAGCCGGCTGGACGACGGGCGGACCGTGCAGGACCTGCTCGACCAGGCCAACGCGAGCATCGGGGAGAAGATCGAGGTGCGCCGAGTGGCCCGCCTCGAGGGCTCCACCGTCTCCGCGTACCTGCACAAGACCAGCCCTGACCTGCCGCCGCAGATCGGCGTCCTGGTCGCCACCGAGGGCGGCGACGCGACCGCTGCCAAGGACGTGGCGATGCACATCGCCGCGTTCAGCCCCACCGTGCTGCGCCGCGAGGACGTCCCGGCGGACACGGTCGAGCACGAACGGCGGATTGCCGAGGCCACCGCGCGCGAGGAGGGCAAGGCGGAGGCGGCACTGCCCCGCATCGTGGAGGGCCGGGTCAACGGCTACTTCAAGGAGAACGTCCTGCTCGAGCAGGCGCACGCCAAGGAGCCGAAGAAGTCCGTGGCGCAGGTGCTCAAGGAGGCCGGGGTCGAAGCCAAGGCCTTCGCCCGGTTCCGCGTCGGCGCGTGAGGCCGCCCAGGTCGCCGGGGTCGCGAACGTGACCCTGGCAACCTGGCACGTGCAAGCACCCGGGGCGCCGCCCGGAGTGTGTCAAGATCGAGCGACGCGTGACCGCTTCGAGACAGGGGAACCCCGCCCGTGACCGTCGAGCTCCAGCACCCCCGGTACGCCCGGGTCGTTCTCAAATTGTCCGGTGAGGTGTTCGGCGGCGAAGGCCGGATCGGCCTGGACCCCGACGTCGTGGCCGGCATCTCCGACCAGATCGCGGAGGCGGCCCGCGACCAGGTCCAGGTCGCGGTCGTGATGGGCGGCGGCAACTTCTTCCGCGGCACTGAGCTGCAGCAGAAGGGGATGGACCGCACCCGGGCCGACTACATGGGCATGCTCGGCACCGTGATGAACTGCCTCGCCCTGCAGGACTTCCTCGAGCGCAGCGGCATCCAGACGCGGGTGCAGACCGCCATCACCATGGGCCAGATCGCCGAGCCGTACATCCCGCGGCGGGCCATCCGCCACCTGGAGAAGGGCCGGGTCGTCATCTTCGGCGCCGGCATGGGCATGCCGTACTTCTCCACCGACACCGTGTCCGCCCAGCGGGCGCTGGAGATCAAGGCGGACGCGGTGCTCATGAGCAAGAACGGGGTCGACGGGGTCTACACCGCCGACCCGCGCACCAGCGCCGACGCGGTCAAGCTGGACCGGGTCACCTACAGCGAGGCACTGCAGCAGAACCTGCGGGTCGTCGACGCCGCGGCGTTCAGCCTCTGCATGGACAACAAGCTGCCGATGATCGTGTTCGGCATGGAGGGCGAGGGTAACGTCGCGCGAGCCGTGCGCGGTGAGAGGATCGGGACGCTGGTCACCGCGGACTGACCCGGCGGCATACCGACCCGTTCGTATGCCGCGCAGCTCACCACCCGTGCGGCCAGGCCGACCGACCGTTGCAAAGGAGCCACCGGTGATCGACGACACGCTGCTCGAGGCCGAGGAGAAGATGGACAAGGCGCTCGAGGTGGCCAAGGAGGACTTCGCCGGCATCCGCACCGGGCGGGCCAATGCAGCGATGTTCAACAAGCTGACGGTCGACTACTACGGCACGCCGACGCCGTTGCAGCAGCTCGCCTCGTTCCAGACCCCTGAGGCGCGAACCATCCTTATCGTCCCGTTCGACAAGTCCACCATGACCGGGATCGAGCGCGCGGTGCGCGATTCCAACCTGGGGGTCAACCCCAGCAACGACGGCAACGTCATCCGGATCGTGCTGCCCGTGCTGACCGAGGAGCGCCGCCGGGAGTACATCAAGCTGGCCCGCGGCAAGGGCGAGGACGCGAAGGTGTCCATCCGCAACATCCGGCGCAAGGCCAAGGACGAGCTGGACCGGCTGATCAAGGACGGCGAGGTCGGCGAGGACGAGGGGATGCGCGCGGAGAAGGAGCTGGACGGGTTCACCAAGAAGCACGTCGACACGGTGGACGAGCTGATGAAGCACAAGGAAGCCGAGCTGCTCGACGTCTGAGCGGCGCAGGCCCCGATGACGGCACCGATCGCGACACCCTCGCCGGCACCGACCAGAGCCGGGCGGAACCTGCCTGCCGCCATCCTGGTGGGCTGCAGCCTGGGCGCGCTGGTGCTGGTCAGCCTGTTCATCCGCAAGGAGGCGTTCCTCGTCGTGCTGGTGGCCGCCCTGGCGCTGGCCGTCTGGGAACTGCGCGGCGGCATCGAGCACGGCCACGTCCGGGCGCCGCTGCTGCCGGCGCTGGTCGGCGCGGTGGCCATGCCGGTGGCCGCGTACCTGCGCGGCGGCCAGGCGCTCATCGCCTGCTTCGGACTCGCCGTGATGGCGATGCTGCTCTGGCGGCTGGTCGACGGCCGGACCGACGCGGTGCGGGACGTCTCCGGCGGGGTGTTCGTGTCCGGGTACGTGTCTTTCCTCGGGTCCTTCGCGGCGCTGATGCTCGCCGAACCGGACGGGCCGCAGCGGGTCTTCGTGTTCATCCTGCTCACCGTCTGCAGCGACGTCGGCGGGTACGCCGTCGGCGTGCTGGCCGGCCGGCACCCGATGGCGCCGTCGATCAGCCCGAAGAAGTCCTGGGAGGGCACCTGCGGCTCGGCGCTGGCCTGCGTCCTCGGCGGCGTCATCGGCATCCCGCTGGCCCTGGGCGGGCCGTGGTGGGCGGGGGTCGTGGCCGGCCTCGCCGTCGTCCTGGCCGCGACGGTGGGTGACCTGTCCGAGTCGACCATCAAGCGCGACCTCGGCATCAAGGACATGGGCTCGATCCTGCCCGGCCACGGCGGCATCATGGACCGGCTCGACTCGCTGCTGCTCGTGGCCCCTGTCGTCTGGGCCGTGCTGGCCGCGTTCGTGCGGCCGTCGTGACCCCGGTGCCGAGCACCCGACCCGTCCCGGGCCGGCTGACCTTCGCCGCGCCCCGGCGCGGCAAGCCGCCCACCCACCTGGCCGACCTCGACCCGGCACAGCGGCGGGCCGCGGTCGCCCAGCTGGGCCACCCGGCATACCGGGCCCAGCAGCTGTCCCGGCACTACTTCGAACGGCTGGCCGACGACCCGGCCCAGATGACCGACCTGCCGCTGGGGGTTCGTGAGGGGCTGGCCGCCGCGCTGCTGCCGCGGCTGGTCACCCCGGTCCGGGCGGTGCGGGCCGACGACGGCGCCACCGTCAAGTACGTCTGGCGGCTGCACGACGGGGCGCTGGTCGAGTCCGTGCTCATGCGCTACCCCAAGCGGGTGACCATCTGCATCTCCAGCCAGGCCGGCTGCGGGATGAACTGCCCGTTCTGCGCCACCGGGCAGGAGGGCCTGACCCGCAACATGTCGGCGGCGGAGATCGTCGAGCAGGTCGTGTATGCCGCTCGAGCCCTGCGGCGCGGGGAGCTCGCGGGTGGCAGCACGCAGGAACGGCAGGCGCCGTTGCGGGTGAGCAACGTGGTCTTCATGGGCATGGGGGAGGCGCTGGCCAACTACAGCGCGGCGCTGGGCGCGATCCGGCGCCTGGTCGACCCGGCACCGGACGGCCTGGGCTTGTCCGCCCGGGGGATCACCATGTCCACAGTGGGCCTGGTCCCGGGCATCGACCGGCTGGCGGCCGAGGGGATCCCCGTCACCCTGGCGCTGTCCCTGCACGCCCCGGACGACGAGCTGCGCAACACCCTGGTCCCGGTCAACACCCGGTGGCCGGTGGACGAGGCGATCGACGCGGCCTACCGGTACTTCCAGGCCACCGGACGGCGGGTGAGCATCGAGTACGCCCTGATCCGCGACATCAACGACCAGGGCTGGCGGGCCGACCTGCTCGGCCGACAGCTCAACCGCCGGGGCCGCGGCTGGGTGCACGTCAACCCGATCCCGTTGAACCCCACGCCGGGGTCGCGGTGGACCGCGTCGCGGCCCGGCGTCGAGCAGCACTTCGTCGAGCGGCTGCGGGCCGCCGGCATCCCGACGACGATCCGGGACACCCGTGGGCAGGACATCGACGGCGCCTGCGGCCAGCTCGCCGCGTCCACCGCCTGAGCCCCCCGCCCGCGCGACCTGTCAGAACGCGAGGGCCCCATGACGCGGCCACGTTCTGACAACCCGCGTAGGGGGCTGGGAGGATGGCGAGCGTGACGGGACTGCTGGAGGGCAAGGTCGTCCTGGTCGTCGGGGGCACCCAGGGGGTGGGGCTCGGCGTGGCCCGGGCCGCCGTGGCGGCCGGCGGACAGGTCTGGGTCAGCGGCCGCCGCGCCGATGTCGGCGAACGGGTCGCCGCCGACCTCGGCGCCCGGTACGTGCGGGCCGACATCGCCGACCCGGCGCAGGCGCGAGCGGCGGTCGCAGCCGTCGTCGAGGCATCCGAGCGGGTGGACTGCCTGGTCAACGCCGCCGGCCTGACCACCCGCGGCTCGCTGGTCGACACCACCCCGGAGCTGTTCGACGAGCACGTCGCGGTCAACCTGCGTGGCCCGTTCTTCACCATGCAGGCGGCTGTGCTGGACATGGTGCGCCGGGGCCAGCCGGGGACCGTCGTCAACGTCATCACCATGGCCGAGCACGGCGGCCAGCCCTACCTGGCGCCCTACGTGGCCGCCAAGGCCGGCCTGGCCGGGCTGACCCGCAACGCCGCGCACGCCCATCGCTTCGACCGTATCCGGATCAACGGCATGAACATCGGCTGGACCCAGACCGAGGGGGAGGCGGTGATCCAGCGCCGGTTCCACGATGCTGCGGACGACTGGGCCGAGCAGGCGGCGGCCCGGCTGCCGATGGGCAAGCTGGGTCAGGTCGACGAGATCGCGGACATGGTCGTCTTCCTGCTCTCCGACCGCAGCGGGGTCGTGACCGGTTCGGTCATCGACTGGGACCAGCAGGTCGTCGGCGGGATGGACTAGGGGCTGGGCGCCGGGCGGGTCGCCTCCGCGAGCACCTCCAGCACGTGACGGTATGCCGTGCCGGTCGCCCTGGTCATCGCGAGCTCGCAGGTCCGGTTGCACGACACGTGTTCCTGTGCGCCGGCCGCCCGGACCTGAGCCGCCTGGCGGGCCGTGGCCGAGGCGGTCAGCTCCGGGTGCAGCATGCCGCGGTCGCCGGCGAAGGCGCAGCAGCCCCAGTCCGGGGGGACCACCACGTCCTCGGCTAGCGCGGACGCGAGCCCCCCGCCGCGGCATACCGGCGGACGATGTCCCGAAGGCACCGAATCCGTCACGCATCAGGCCGGATTCGGTGCCCCGACTATGGCCGGCCGCTCAGAGGTGGTTCTCCGCCTCGGTGAGAACCGCGCGCAACCGTTGCTCGATGTCGTCGAACTCGGCTTCGCCGACGATCAGCGGCGGGGCCAGCTGCACCACCGGGTCGCCGCGGTCGTCGGCCCGGCAGTACAGCCCGGCCTCGAACAGCGCCCGGGACAGGAACCCGCGCAGCAGCCGCTCCGACTCGGCGTCGTCGAAGGTCTGCCGGGTCTGCTTGTCCTTCACCAGTTCGATGCCGTAGAAGTAGCCCTCGCCGCGGACGTCGCCCACCAGGGGCAGGTCGAGCAGCCGCTCCAGCGCGGCGCGGAACTTCGGCGCGTTCTCCCGGACGTGGTCGTTGAGGCCCTCCCGCTCGAAGATGTCCAGGTTGGCCATCGCCACCGCCGCGGACACCGGGTGCCCGCCGAAGGTGTAGCCGTGCGGGAACGAGGTCGTCCCGCGACGGAACGGCTCGAACAGCCGGTCGCTGGCGATCATGGCGCCGATGGGGGAGTAGCCGGAGGTCATGCCCTTGGCGCAGGTGATGATGTCCGGGGTGTAGCCGAAGTCGTTGCAGGCGAACATGTCCCCGATCCGACCGAAGGCGCAGATGACCTCGTCGGACACCAGCAGCACGTCATACTCGTCGCAGATCTCCCGGACCCGTTCGAAGTAGCCCGGTGGCGGCGGGAAGCAGCCGCCGGAGTTCTGCACCGGCTCCAGGAAGACCGCCGCGACGGTGTCCGGACCCTCGAACTCGATCGCCTCGGCGATCCGGTCCGCGGCCCACAGCCCGAACGCCTTGAGGTCGTCGCGCAGGTGCTCCGGCGCCCGGTAGTGGTTGGTGTTCGGCACCTTGAACGCCCCGGGCACCAGCGGCTCGAACATCGCCTTCGCCGACGGGATGCCGGTGATCGACAGCGCCCCCTGTGGCGTGCCGTGGTAGGCGACCGCCCGGCTGATGACCTTGTGCTTGGTCGGCTTCCCGGTCAGCTTGAAGTACTGCTTGGCCAGCTTCCATGCGGTCTCCACCGCCTCGCCGCCGCCGGTGGTGAAGAACACCCGGTTGAGGTCGCCGGGCGTCCAGCGGGTCAGCCGCTCCGCCAGCTCGATCGCCGTGGGGTGCGCATAGGACCAGAGCGGGAAGAACGCGAGCTGCCGGGCCTGGGCGGCCGCCGCCTCGGCGAGCTCGGCCCGGCCGTGCCCGACCTGGACGACGAACAGCCCGGCCAGCCCGTCCAGGTACTTGCGGCCCTCGTCGTCCCACACGTAGGCGCCCTCGCCCCGGACGATGATGGGCACCTGGTGGCCGCCGCCCTTGCCCCCGCTCGGCTCGAAGGAGGAGTGCCGGGTGAAGTGCAGCCATAGGTGGTCGCGCGCCGCGTCGGCGTACGGCGTTCCCGCCCTGGTGTGCCCCGGCTGGCTGTCGGTCGTCACGCCCTGCTCGGAGATGGTCATCGCGTGCCCCAGTTGTAGCGCTGCTTGTTCAGTTTCAGGTACACGAACGTCTCGGTGGTGAGGACACCGGGCATGGGCCGGATCCGGGCGGAGAGCAGGTCGAGCAGCTCGTCGTCGTCCTCGCACACCACCTCGACCAGAAGGTCGAAGCTGCCCGCCGTCGTGACCACGTAGGAGACCTCGGGCATGTCGGAGAGCCGGTCGGCCACCTGCTGCAGGTCGCCGTCCACCCGCACCCCGATCATCGCCTGCCGGCGGAACCCGACCTGCAGCGGGTCGGTCACGGCCACGATCTGCATCACCTCGGCGTCCAGCAGCCGTTGCACCCGCTGGCGGACCGCCGCCTCGGACAGGCCGACCGCCTTGGCGATGGTGGCGTAGGACTGCCGTCCGTCGTCCTGCAGGTGCTCGATGATGGCCTTGGCCACGTCGTCGAGCAGCAGGGGTGCGGGCCGTCGGGAGGCTTGGCCGCTCGGTCGGACGGCGGCGACCACCGGTCTGCGTGGGCTCACGCCCCGATGGTGGACCCTTGCGTTCCCGGTTGGCAAGTCCGGGGTATGCGGATTTAGTAGCGATACGGCATCACGACTGCTGAAAACACCAGGCTCGGTCGACGCTGCCTGTTGAAATCCTCGGTCAACGGGCTATCGTTTTGCTCATCCTTCAACGCAGAGGAGCGAACCCGTGACCAGCGGTCCCCGGCAGCTGCGCAACTTCGTCAACGGCGGCTACGTGGACGCCGACACCGACGCCCGGTCCGACATCGTCAGCCCGGTGACCGCGCGGGTGGTCGCCACCGCTCCGGTATCCGGCGCCGCGGACGTGGACCGCGCCTATGCCGCGGCGGGCAAGGCCTTCGAGGTCTGGGGGCAGACCACACCCGGCGAGCGGCAGCGGGCACTGCTCAAGCTGGCCGACGCCGTGGAGTCCCGCGCCGAGGAGCTGATCCGGCTCGAGGCGCAGGACACCGGCAAGCCGTACGCGCTGACGGCCAGCGAGGAGGTGCCCCCGATGGTGGACCAAATCCGGTTCTTCGCCGGCGCAGCCCGCGTCCTGGAGGGACGCGCGGCCGGGGAGTACATGACCGGCCACACGTCCTGGGTCCGGCGCGAGCCGATCGGTGTCATCGGCCAGGTCACCCCCTGGAACTACCCGATGATGATGGCGGTCTGGAAGATCGCTCCCGCGCTGGCCGCCGGCAACACCGTGGTGCTGAAGCCCAGCGACACCACCCCCGAGACCTCGCTGCTGCTGGCCGAGCTGGCGGCGGAGTTCCTCCCGCCCGGCACGCTGAACGTGGTCACCGGCGACCGCAACACCGGCCGGGCCCTGGTGGCCCACCCGGCCCCGGCGATGGTGGCCATCACGGGTTCGGTGCGCGCGGGGGTCCAGGTCGCCCAGACCGCGGCCACAGACCTCAAGCGGGTGCACCTCGAGCTTGGCGGGAAGGCCCCGGTCGTGGTTTTCGACGACGCCGACCTGGAGGCGGCCGTCGAGGCGATCGCGGTGGCCGGCTACTTCAACGCGGGCCAGGACTGCACCGCGGCGACCCGGGTCCTGGCCGGCCCGCGCATCCATGACGACTTCGTCTCGGCCCTGTCCGAGTACGCCAGCGGGCAGGCCAAGGTCGGCCTGCCCGACGACGCCGACGCGCTGTTCGGGCCGGTCAACAACGCGGCGCAGCTGGACCGGGTCCAAGGGTTCCTGTCCCGGCTGCCCGACCACGCCAGCATCGGCGCGGGCGGCCACCGCGTCGAGGCCCTCGGCGACGGCTACTTCCTGGAACCCACCGTGGTCTCCGGCCTGCGCCAGGACGACGAGGCGATCCAGCAGGAGATCTTCGGCCCGGTCATCACCGTGCAGCAGTTCACCGACGAGGAGCAGGCCCTGGCCTGGGCCAACGGGGTGGAGTACGGGCTGGCGAGCAGCGTCTGGACCAAGGACTTCGGCAAGGCGATGCGTATGTCGCGCCGGCTGGACTTCGGCTGCGTCTGGATCAACACCCACATCCCCGTGGTCGCCGAGATGCCGCACGGCGGCTTCAAGCACTCCGGCCACGGCAAGGACCTGTCGGCCTACAGCCTCGAGGACTACACCCGCATCAAGCACGTGATGGCCAACATCGAGTCCTGACGGGACTGTCGCTCCCGCGCTCCCGATCAGAAAGGGATGTCGGGGGTGCGTGCAATGGGACGGCTGTTGGCGATGGCCGCGAGGGCGTCGGCGTAGCGCTGCCGGCCGGTGCGCGGGGGTGGCGCCTGGCTGCGGGCACCGGCGTCGTCGGTTCCGAAGGGCGGCGGGTAGGTGGTGATGGTGCGTCCGCTGGGCAGGGTCCAGACCAGGCCGCCGTCGGTGTTGCGGTGCAGCCGCCAGCCGGGCGCCTGGTGGGAGAG
>DASSLY010000030.1:0-31334 GCA_035689185.1 Dermatophilaceae bacterium | reverse complement strand
CGATTGTCTTGAGGGCCGTGAAGACCGTGCCGTGGAAGGTGAACAGGGTCAGCGTCACCAGGCCGCCGAGCAGGGCGTACGGGTTGAGGAGGTCCCAGAAGCCGCCGACGTACTCGAAGTTCCGGTCGAGCTTCACGCCGTGCACGATGTTGCCGAAGGCCACGCCCCACAGGAACGCGGGGAGCAGCGAGGTCCAGAAGATCGCGGTCTCCCAGGTGCGCTGCCAGTTCTCCTCGGGCCGCTTGGCGCGGTACTCGAAGGCGACCCCGCGGACGATCAGGCAGACCAGGATGACCAGCAGCGGCAGGTAGAAGCCGGAGAAGAGGGTGGCGTACCACTCGGGGAAGGCGGCGAAGGTGGCACCGACCGCCACGATCAGCCACACCTCGTTGCCGTCCCAGACCGGGCCGATGGTGTTGAGCATCACCCGCTTGCGCTTCTCGGTGTCCTCGGCGTCCGCCCCGCGGCCGAGCACCGGCAGCAGCATGCCGACGCCGAAGTCGAAGCCCTCCAGGACGAAGTACCCCGTCCACAGGACCGCGATGAGGACGAACCAGACGGTGCTGAGCTGCATGGCGTCGCTCCCTCAGTAGGCGAAGGCGAGGGGTCGGTCCTCGTCCTCCAGGTCCGACTGCGGCTCCTCCTGCTCGGGGGCGCCCGGGCGGATGTAACGCAGCAGCAGCCCGATCTCGACCACCGCGAGCGCGCCGTAGAGCAGCGTGAAGACGACCACCGAGGTGAGCACCTCCGCGGTGGAGACGCCCGGCGAGACCCCGGTGGCGGTGCTCATCACCCCGAACACCAGCCACGGCTGCCGCCCGGTCTCGGTGAAGATCCAGCCGAAGGAGTTGCCGAACACCGGACTGAGCACGGCGACGACGGCCAGGGCCGGCCACCAGCGGCCGTCCGGGACCCGCCCCTTGCGGGTCAGCCAGAGCACCGCCACGGCGATGAGCAGGCACAGCATGCCGACCCCCATCATCAGCCGGAAGCTCCAGTAGGCCAGCGGGATGGTCGGGTTGTAGCTCTCGCTGAACGTCAAGGACTGCGGGTCCTGGCCGTACTTGGCGCGGTACTCCGCGCGCAGGTCGTTGATTCCGACGACCTTGCCGTCGAACGTCCCGGTGGCCAGGAAGCTCAGCAGGTCCGGGACGGTGACGGCGAACTTCTCCTGCGACCCGTCCAGGCTGCCGATGGTGATGATGGAGAACGGCGCGTTGCTCTCGGCAGTCTCGTAGAGGGCCTCCGCGGCCGCCATCTTCATCGGCTGGACCTCGGTCATGATCTTGCCCTGGACGTCACCGGAGAGGGCGACGCCGAGCGCGGCGACGATGGTGACCCACGCGCCCCACCGGGTCGGGGTGCGGTAGACCTTCTCGTCGCGGGTGCGCAGGTGGTACAGCCCGACGGCCATGACGAACGCACCGCCGACCATGTATGCCGCGGTGATGGTGTGCGGGAAGGTCACCAACTGCACCTTGTTGGTGAGCACCGCGACGAAATCAGACAGTTCGGCTCGCCCGGTCTGCAGGTTGATGCGGAACCCGACCGGGTGCTGCATGAAGGAGTTCGCGGCCAGGATGAAGTAGGCGGACAGCACGGTGCCGATGTGCACCAGCCAGATGCAGGCGGCGTGCAGCTTCTCCGGGAGCTTGTCCCAGCCGAAGATCCACAGCCCGAGGAACGTCGACTCCAGGAAGAACGCCAGCAGCGCCTCGATGGCCAGGGGCGCCCCGAAGATGTCGCCGACGAAGCGGGAGTAGTCGCTCCAGTTCATCCCGAACTGGAACTCCTGCACGATGCCGGTGACCAGGCCCAGGGCGAAGTTGATCGTGAACAGCTTGCCGAACCACTTGGTCAACCGCAGGTATGCCGGGTTGCGTGTCCGCAGCCACGCCACCTCGAAGGAGGCCACCATGGCGGAGACGCCGATGGTGACCGGGACGAACAGGAAGTGGTAGACGGTGGTGATGGCGAACTGCCACCGGGCCAGGTCGAGGGCTTCCACGGGCGCTCCCTGCCGACTGATCTACGACGTGACGTCGTAGAGGTTACACCGCCCGTCCGGCACCCGCACGGCCCAGCGCCGAGCACCCTCGCCCCCTCCGCCCAGTGGAAAGGCGCGTCGTCAGTCGGGGTAGCCGGTCGGGTTCTGGCTCTGCCAGCGCCAGGCGTCGGCGCACATGTCGTCCAGGGTCCGGGTGGCCCGCCAGCCCAGCTCGGCGTGCGCGCGGGAGGGATCGGCATACGAGGCGGCGATGTCACCCGCGCGGCGGCCCACCACCTCATACGGCAGCGGGCGGCCGACCGCCCGCTCGAACGCGTGGAGCACGTCCAGGACGCTGGACCCCTGGCCGGTGCCGAGGTTCCAGGTGCTGACCGGCTGGTCGGTCGTGGTCAGCTTGGTCAGCGCGGCGATGTGGCCGGCGGCCAGGTCCTCGACGTGGATGTAGTCGCGCAGCGCGGTGCCGTCCGGGGTGGGGTAGTCGTCCCCGAACACCGACAGCTTGTCCCGCCGACCGACCGCGACCTGGGCGATGAACGGCATCAGGTTGTTCGGGATGCCCTGCGGGTCCTCCCCGATGGTGCCGGAGGGGTGCGCGCCGACCGGGTTGAAGTAGCGCAGCAGCGCGATCCGCCAGGACGGCTCCGCGGCCGCCACGTCGCGCAGGACCTGCTCGATCATCACCTTGGTCCAGCCGTACGGGTTGGTCGCCGAGGTGGGGGAGTCCTCGCTCATCGGCACCGTCGGGGTCGCGCCGTACACCGTGGCCGAGGAGGAGAACACCAGCCTGGTCACCCGGTGCTTGCGCATCGCCCGGACCAGGCCGAAGGTCGAGCCCAGGTTGTTCTCGTAGTACTCCAAGGGCAGCTGCACGCTCTCGCCGACCGCCTTGAGCCCGGCGAAGTGGATCACCGCGTCGATCTGCTCGTGACCGAACAGCTGCTCGGTCTTGTCCGCCTCGCGCAGGTCGAACGCGTGCACCGCCAGGTGCGCCCCGGTCAGCGCTTCGAGCCGGTTGATGACCGCCGGCTTGGCGTTGGCGAAGTTGTCGACGATGACCACGTCATGGCCGGCGGCGACGAGCTGGACCACGGTGTGCGAGCCGATGTACCCGGCGCCGCCACTGACGAGAACGCGCATGTGCCCACCGTATGCGGTGCCGCCCGCCGCGCGCCCGGCGTCACCGCGGGTTCACGACGGCGGTCCGCCCCGCCCCCGCCGCCGCCGCTGCGTCCGGGCAGACTGGCAGGTCGCGAGACCGGAGCCGCCGGACGGAGGACCGCTGAGCACCAACCAGGACCAGCCGGCCGCGGTGCGGCTCGGCACCGGCCCGGGCCGATGGGTGCTCGCCGCGACGATCGTGGCGTCCGGGCTGGCCCTGATCGACGCCACGGTGGTCAACATCGCGCTGCCCCGGATGGGCCGCGAGCTGGGCGCCTCGTTCGCCCAGCTGCAGTGGATCGTCAACGGGTACACCCTCACCCTGTCCGCGCTCATCCTGCTCGGCGGCTCGCTCGGCGACATGTACGGCCGCCGCCGGATCTTCCTGTTCGGCACCGGCGGGTTCGCCCTCGGGTCGCTGCTGTGCGCGCTCAGCGTCAACGCCGCCATGCTCATCGGCGCGCGCTCGCTGCAAGGTATCGGCGGCGCGCTGCTCACCCCGGGCAGCCTGGCGATCATCTCCTCGGCCTTCGCCCACTCCGACCGCGCCAGGGCCATCGGCGTGTGGTCCGGGCTCGGCGGCATCGCGGCCGCCGCCGCGCCGCTGCTGGGCGGCTGGCTGGTGGGTATCAGCTGGCGCTGGGTCTTCCTGATCAACCTGCCCCTGGCCGCCGGCGTGGTGCTGGTCAGCCTCCGCCACGTGCCGGAGTCCACCGACGCCGAGGCCGGGCACCGGATCGACTGGGTGGGCACGGTCGCCGCGGCCGCCGGCCTGGGCGGGCTGACCTACGCGCTCACCTCCGGCGGGGCCGGTATGCCGGCGCTCGCCCTCGCGTGGACGCTGGCCGTCGCCGGCCTGGCCGGGTTCGCCGCGGTGGAGCGGCGGGTGCGGCACCCGCTGGTCCCGTTCGGCCTGTTCGGCAGCCGCGTCTTCGCGCTGACCAATGTGGCGACGCTGTTCGTCTACGCCGCCCTGACGGTGTTCTTCTTCCTGGTCGGGCTGGAGCTGCAGGTGGTCGCCGGCTACACCCCGCTCCAGGCCGGCCTGTCGACCCTGCCGTTCGTCGCGGTGCTGCTGCTGCTCTCGCCGCGGATGGGCGGCCTGAGCGACCGGGTGGGGCCCCGGCTGCCGATGACCACGGGCGCCGTCCTGGCCGCCGGCGGGTTCTTCCTGGCGACGCGGATGGGTGCGGACACCGCATACCCGTCCGACGTGCTGCCGGCGGTGGCGCTGCTGGGACTCGGCCTGTCCTTCGTCGTCGCGCCCCTGACCTCCTCGGTCCTGGCGGCGGCGCCGGACCACCTTAGCGGCACCGCCTCGGCCATCAACAACGCGGTGGCCCGGACGGCCAGCCTGCTCGCGGTGGCCGTCGTGCCGCTCGCGGCCGGCTTGAGCGACTACCGGGACCCCGCCGCCTTCGACGCCGGATTCACCCGGGCCATGCTTATCGGGTCGGCGCTCATGCTGGCCGGGGCGGTGTCCTCGGCGCTGCTGCCGCACGGCCGGACGGCCGCGCCCACCTAGCCCCGCCTAGCCCGGCCGGTGGTCGACGATGCGGCGGGCCTTGCCGACCGAACGCTCGATCCGGCCCGGTTCGACGACGGTGACCGTGCAGGTCGTGCCGACGCGGTCCTTGACCGAGGCTGCCACAGTCGCCGCGGCGTCCGCCCAGTGCGCAGTGGGGAAGCCGGGCTCGGCCTCGACGTTGACGGTGAGCTCGTCCAGCCGGGCGGGGCGGGTCAGCACGCACTGGAAGAACGGCGACAGGCCGGGCACGCCCAGCACGATCTCCTCGATCTGGGTGGGGAACACGTTGACCCCGCGGACGATCATCATGTCGTCGGTGCGGCCGGTGACCTTCGCCATCCGCCGGAACGCGGGCCTGGCCGTCCCGGGCAGCAGCCGGGTCAGGTCGCGGGTCCGGTAGCGCAGCACCGGCATCGCCTGTTTGGTCAACGAGGTGAACACGAGTTCGCCGACCTGGCCCTCCGGCAGCGGCTGGTCGGTCAGCGGGTCGACCACCTCGGGGTAGAAGTGGTCCTCCCAGATGTGCAGGCCGTCCTTGGTCTCGACACACTCCTGGGCGACGCCGGGGCCGATCACCTCCGACAGGCCGTAGATGTCGACGGCGTGGATCCCGGCGCGGTCCTCGATCTCGGCGCGCATCGCCTCGGTCCACGGCTCCGCGCCCAAGATGCCGACCTGCAGCGAGGACGAGCGCGGGTCCAGCCCGATCCGCGTCATCTCGTCCAGCAGCGCCAGGAGGTACGACGGGGTCACCATGACCACCCTCGGCGCGAAGTCGGTGATCAGCTGCACCTGCCGCTCTGTCATCCCGCCGGACACGGGCACCACGGTGCAGCCCAGCGCCTCGGCGCCGTAGTGCGCGCCGAGCCCGCCGGTGAACAGCCCGTACCCGTAGGCCACGTGCACCAGGTCGCCGGGCCGTCCGCCGGCGGCGCGGATCGACCTGGCCATGACCGAGGCCCACATCCGCACGTCTTCGGCGGTGTACCCGACCACCGTCGCCTTGCCGGTCGTCCCGCTGGAGGCGTGCACGCGCACCACCTGCTCCCGCGGCACCGCGAACATGCCGAACGGGTAGTTCGCCCGCAGGTCCGCCTTCGTCGTGAACGGCAGGTGCCGCAGGTCGTCCAGGCTGCGTATATCGCCCGGCTGGATCCCCTTGTCGCTCAACGCGGCCCGGTAGTGCGCGACATGGTCGTAGGCGTGCCGGACGCTCCACTGCAACCGGTGCAGCTGCCTGGCCTGCAGCTCCTCGGCCGACCAGCGCTCGGCGTCGTCATACAGGTCGGGCCGCGGCTCGACCAGCGGTAGCGTCATCAGAGGTTCCTTCCCGGCAGCGACCGGGACCGCCCGCGGAACTCGGCCACCACCGCACCGTCGGACTGCCTGGTCACCGTGACGTCGGTGATGCCGCTGCGCCCGTATGCGGTTCGCTGCCTGGCGTCCGCGACGAGCACGTCGCCGCGGCGGGCGGCGGCGACGAAGACGATGTCGGCGCCGGCCGCGACGGTGAGCACGCCGCCGGCGTTGCAGGCCAGCGCGAACGCGGAGTCGGCCAGGGCGAACACGTAGCCGCCGTGGGCGATCCCGTGCCCGTTCACCATCGTCTCGGTGACGGCCATCCGGACCCGAGCCTGGTCGCGACCGAGCTCGACAAGCTCCATCCCCAGGCTCGCCGACGCCCGGTCCTCGGCCCACATCGCCCGCACGTGGCTCAGGTCCGGGGTCACAGCGCCTCGCTGGCCCGGTAACGCCCGCCCGGGAACGCCTGGTCCAGCTCGGCCAGCTGGGCCCGGATCGCGTCCCGGCCGAGCAGCTCACCCCACTCCAACGGCCCGCGCGGGTAGGCCGCGCCGAGCCGCATCGCCGTGTCCACGTCGGCGGGCGTGGCCTCGCCCCGGCAGACCAGGTCGACCGCCTCGTTGACCAGCATGGCCAGGGTCCGGGCCACCGGGTTGGTGACCAGCGGGGCGCCGGGGGCCGTCAGGCGGGCGGCCAGCCCCAGGTCGGGGTGAGCGTCCAGCGGGTGTCCCTGCGCGTCATACCGGAACACCCCGCGCCCGGTCTTGCGGCCCAGCCGGCCCGTGGCGACCAGCCGGCGCTGCCAGTCCGTCGGCTCGTAGCGCGGGTCGTAGCCGGTCTGCTCCCACACCGAGCGGGCGACGGCGAGGTTGACGTCCTGGCCGATCAGGTCGGTGAGCTCGAACGGCCCCATCCGGAACCCGGCGTCGCGCAGCGCCTGGTCGACCGTCGCCGGGTCGGCCACCCCCGCCGCGACCAGCCGCTGCGCCTCGCCGTAGAAGGGCCGCGCGACGCGGTTGACCACGAAGCCGGGCGTGGACGCGCAGGTGACCGGGGTCTTGCCCCAGGCCCGCATCAGCTCCTGGCAGCGGCGGACCACCGCGTCGGCGGTCTGCTCGCCGCGGACCACCTCGACCAGCGGCATCCGGGTCGGCGGGTTGAAGAAGTGCAGGCCGACCACGCGCTCGGGGGCCGGCACCCCCGCGGCGAGGGCGGTGACGTCCAGGCTGGAGGTGTTGGTCGCCAGGATGGTTGTGGCCGGCTGCAGGTCCGCCAGGTCGGCCAGCAGTGCGGACTTGACCGCCGCGTCCTCCACCACGGCCTCGACCACCACCTCGCAGGGCGGCAGGTCGGCGGGTGTCTCGACGGCACGCACCGACTCGGCCGCCGCGGCCCGGGCGACATCCGGCCGGCTGTCCAGCAGGTATGTCGCGTGCCCGGCCCGCGCGGCCACGCGGGCGATCCCGGCGCCCATCGTCCCGGCGCCGATGACCGCGACGGCACCGGGCATGGGCCCATGCTGGCACGCCGTAGCATCGCCAGGGTGAGCGTGAGCGAGCACCCGCTGCTGACCCGGCACACGCCCGTGCTCTCGGCGGCGCGGCAGGCGCTGGCCGCGCGGTCGTACTACTCGCGCTACCCGGAGTCGCCGTCGCCGCGGGTGTACGGCGAGGGGGCCGCCGAACGGGGGCAGCAGGCGTTCGAGGCGCTGCTGGCCAATGACTTCGAGCTGGACCAGCCGGCCGACGGGCTGGTGGAGGGCAGCGAGGTCTCCCCCTACGGGCCGGCTCTGCGGGTGCGCTACCCGCGGCTGGACCTGGACGCGGGGCTCGCCGCGGCTCGCGCCGCGACGCCGGCCTGGCGCGACGCCGGCCCGGCGGTCCGGGCGGCCGTGTGCGTGGAGATCGTCGACGCCATCAACCGCCGGTCGTTCGAGCTCGCCAACGCAGTGATGCACACCAGCGGGCAGGCGTTCGTCATGGCCTTCCAGGCGGGCGGGCCGCACGCGCAGGACCGGGCGCTGGAGGCCGTGGCCGCCGCGCTGGCCGAGCAGGAGCGGGTGCCGGCGTCGGTGGTCTGGGAGAAGCCCGGTCGTGGCGAGCCGGTCCGGATGCGCAAGGACTACCGGGTGGTGCCGCGCGGGGTCGCGCTGGTCGTGGGATGCAACACGTTCCCCACGTGGAACGCCTACCCGGGCCTGTTCGCGTCGCTGGCCTGCGGCAACCCGGTGGTCGTGAAACCGCACCCCCGGGCGGTGCTGCCGCTGGCGATCACCGTCGCGGCGGCCCGGGAGGTGCTGCGGGAGGCGGGGTTCGACCCGGCGCTGGTCCAGCTGGCCGCCGAGCCCGACGGGGGCGGCCTGGCGCTCACGCTGGCCCGCCGGCCGGAGGTGGCGATCATCGACTACACCGGCGGGCCCTCGTTCGGGCAGCGGCTGGAGGCGGAGGGGGCCGCGGCGGGGAAGCTGGTCTACACCGAGAAGTCCGGAGTCAACGCGGTGGTCGTCGACTCCTTCCCGGACGAGCCGGCGGCGCTGGCGAACCTGGCGTTCTCGCTGGTCCTCTACAGCGGGCAGATGTGCACCGCGCCGCAGAACATCTACCTGCCCCGCTCGCAGGTCGATGCCGTCAGCGCCTCGCTCGCGGCCGCGATAGGGCGGCTCACCGCGGACGACGCCCGCGCGGTCGAGCTGCTGGGGGCCCTGGTCAACGACGACGTCCGCCGCCGCGCGGTGGACCTGCCGGTGCTGGCGCAGCGGCTGGGCGGGCGGGTGGTGCTGGACACCCGGGAGGTGAGGCACGCGGCATACCCGGACGCGGTGATCCGGACCCCGGGACTGGTGGCGCTGGACGTGGCGGACGCGGCGGCGTACTCGCAGGAGTGCTTCGGGCCGGTGGCGTTCCTGATCGGCACCGACTCGACGGAGCAGTCGCTGGCCCGGATGCGGGACTCGATCCGCGAGCACGGGGGGATGACCGCGGCGGTGTACTCGACCTCGGCGGAGGTGCTCGAAGCGGCCCGGGAGGCGGCGGCGGAGGCGGGCGTGGCGCTGTCGGAGAACCTGCAGGACGGGATCTACGTCAACCAGACCGCGGCGTTCAGCGACTACCACGGCACCGGCGCGAACCCGGCGGCCAACGCGGCATACACCGACGCCGCCTTCGTCGCCAGCCGCTTCCGTGTCGTCACCGCCCGCCGCCACCTCCCCTGACCCGGCCCCCTCGCTCTTGCGACCGGACACCGCTTAGGCCGCGAAATCCGGCCCTTGCGGGCCGATTTCGCGGCCTAAGCGGTGTCCGGTCGGGTCGCGCAGGAGCGCCGGCACGTCAACCCAGCAGCCGCCCACCCGGAGCCGCCCGGTGAACCGCTCCAGGCGGCCGCGGCGCCGGGCTGCCGCGGCCCGCAGTGCCACCTGCTCGGGGTGGTAGCGGATGTCCGTGCTGCTCCACCGCACCACCTCAAGGCCCAGCCCGCGGATGTCGTCCTCGCGAGCCTTCTCCGCGAGAACGCGGCTCACGACGGCCGCCTCCTGCAGGCCATCCAGCCGCAGCGGCAGGCCGTACTTGCCGGCCCCGTCCACCTCGGCCACCGTGGCCTCAAGGATCCACATCCCGTCCGAACGCGCGACGAATCGCCCCCAGGCGTCGAAGATCTCTACCTGCGGAACCGGTAACGGCAACCCGTGCTGCAGCAGCTCCACGAAGGAGTAGGACTCCACCCAGGTCTCGCGGCGCGGATCGACCAGCTCGAGGGCCGCCAGGGCCCGCGGGCGCCCGACCCACCGGCGCTGCCCCGAAAGGATCGCCCGCACCTCCTCCAAACTGGCCACACCCGCGCGGGCCCCTGCGTCCGCAACCGCGACTGCCTTGGCGGGGTACATCGTGCGAAGGCAGTCCGCGACCGTGCGCGCGGCCGTCAACGCCGTCAAGCCGGCCAGGTTCACCACCTCGTTGTCGAGGGAGTCGCAGTGATGCAGGACCGTGCCGTCGAGACGTCGCGACCTCGGCTCCACTCGCACCCCAGTCAGGTGCACCCGGGACTGCGGGTGCAAGAGCACCGGCAGACCATGCGCGACCGCCGCGGTCTCGTGGCTGACCGCGTGGCCCGGATGGGCCAGCACGGCGACCCGGGCCCGCTCCAGGTAGCCTCGCCGCACCTGTTGCCAGCCCCGGTCCGTCGCATCCGGACGGGTGACGGCATACACCCCCCGCCGTTGCAGTGTGATGAGCTGTCGACGAGCAGCGCGGGCGAGCACGTGCCGACTGACGCCCAGGTCACGGGCCTGCTTGGCGGTGAAGACGGTAGGCAGCTGGGCCAACGCCGCGGAAACGTCCTGCATCCGGCAAGCCTGGCGCGTCCGCTTCGACCCGCTCCCGAGTTGTGCACAGCCCCCCCTCCGAACACCGCTTCTGCCGCGAAATGCCGCTCCGGAGCGGCGAAAACGCGGCCGAAGCGGTGTCCGGTCGGAGGAGGCGGGTTAGTCGTCCTTGCTGGGCAGCAGCGTGTTCAGCAGCATGCTCACGAAGCTGATCACGATCGAGCCGAGGATCGCGTCCCAGAAGAAGTGGGCGATCCTGAAGTCCAGGTTCAGCCCGCCGGCGACCCACTCGGTGAGCTGGAGCATGAAGGCGTTGACCACGAAGGTGAACAGGCCCAGGGTGAGGATGATGAACGGGAAGGCGAAGAAGTGCGCCACCGGCTTCACCACGGCGTTGACCAGCCCGAAGATGACCGCGACCAGCAGGATGGTGAGCAGCCGGGTGCTCAGCTGGTCGGCGTCCTCGCCCAGGTGGATCCCGCTCACCACCAGCGCGGCCACCCACAGCGCGATGCCGTTGACCAGGACCTTGATCGCGAACGTCTTCACCGCGCCATCGTCCCATGCGCCCGCGCGGAGCCCGGTATGCCGCGTGCGCGGCTAGGGTGTCGCGGGTGACCGACTCGGGGCCGCGGCACCCGCAGGACGCCGGCCCGTCCCGGGTCCGGCTGCGCACAGCGCTGGACGCCCTCCCCGGCTACCAGCCCGGCAGGCCCGCGGCGCCCACCGCATCCGGGGTGACGGCATACAAGATCAGCAGCAACGAGAACCCGTACCCCCCGCTGCCCAGCATCGTGGAGGTGGTCCGCGACGCGGCCACCCGGATGAACCGCTACCCCGACGCGGCCGCCACCGAGCTCGTCGGTGCCCTGGCGCGGCGGCTGGACGTACCGCGGGAGCACCTGGCCACCGGCACCGGCAGCGTCGGCGTGCTGGGCCAGGCCGTCCAGGCGACGTGCGAGCCCGGGGACGAGGTCGTCTACGCGTGGCGCTCGTTCGAGGCATACCCGATCGTGGTCGGCCTCGCCGGTGCCCGGTCGGTGCAGGTGCCGCTCACCGAGGACGGCCGGCACGACCTGGCTGCGATGGCCGACGCGGTGACGGACCGGACCCGGCTGGTGCTGGTCTGCACGCCGAACAACCCGACCGGGCCCGCGGTCCACGCCGAGGAGCTGGAGGACTTCCTGGACCGGCTGGCCCCGGACGTGCTGTGCGTCATCGACGAGGCCTATCTGGAGTTCGTCACCGACCCGCAGGCGCCGGACGCGATGCCGCTCTATCGCAGCCGGCCCAACGTGGCGCTGCTGCGGACGTTCAGCAAGGCCTACGGGCTGGCCGGACTGCGCGTCGGGTATGCCGTCGCCAAGGCCCCCGTGGCGGCGGCGCTGCGCAAGACCGCGGTCCCGTTCGGGGTGAGCCAGGTGGCCCAGGACGCGGCGGTCGCCAGCCTTGCGGCATACGACGAGCTGGCGCAGCGGGTGTCGGCGCTGGTCGACGAGCGGGACCGGGTGCTGCGCGAGCTGCGCTCGCTCGGCCTGCGCGTGCCCGACACCCAGGCGAACTTCGTCTGGCTGCCGCTCGGCGCGGATGCGGCGCGGTTCGCGCGCGCGGCCGAGGATGCCGGCCTGGTCGTGCGGCCCTTCCCGGGCGAAGGCGTGCGCTGCACGGTGGCCGAACCGGAGGCGAACGAGCGGCTGCTGCGGGTGGTCACCGCTTTCGGTATGCGGTGAATGTCCGGAGTGTCGGCTAGACCTCCGCCGGGCTAGTCATCTCGGACCATCTTGTCCGATGAGCGTCGACTTCACCCGTTTGCTTCGCGATAGTTGCTGACATGCCCCAGCCCGCGCGCTCACCTGACCGTGACCGCGCCCTGCGGGCCTCCGCGGTGCTGCCCACGTTCGGCTTCATGAGCCTGGGCCTGGTCACCATCCTGGTCCTCACCTTGCTGGGTTTGCAACCAGGTGACCTGGTCTCGCCGCGGGGAGCGAACCCGATGGCCGTCCCCACTCCGGAGCTGACGATCACGACCCCGCCGCGGACCCCGGCGCCTGGCGTCCCCTCGGTACACCTGGCCGATATGCAGCAGGTCGTCGCGCTGGGGCCGCCCACTCGGCCCACGGCCAAGCGGCCGCCGGCCAGACCGGGCGGGTCGGCGCCAAGGCCGCGTGTCGAACCCCCCACGCCGCCGTCGCCGCCACCCCCGCCCCCGCCGGGGCCCGGCCCGGGACCTGGCCCAGGCGTGCGGTCGGACTGCCGTGATGCGACCCCCGACGGTGGGATCACCGTGGGGTGCCTCCGGTTCTGCCGGGCCAAGCTCGACAAGACGGGTGACGTCCCCGGCGTCTGCCGCCGCTGGTGCCGCAACGTCGCACGCGACAGCGACCGGGTGACCGGGTGGTACCGCTGGTGCCGTCCCGCGCGCGTCTCCGGCGTGCCGATCTGGGCGTACTCCGCCGCCTCCGGCAGCACCACCGTTACCAAGGCCTAACCGGACCGCGTCCCGCCCAGGCCGGGGGCCAAGGGGCTCCCATGGGCTCCGAGGGGCTCCGACGGGCTCGGATGGTCGCCACGGCCAGCCTGAAGATACTGTGGCATTGCCAGGCCTGCTGACGCAGGCCCTGGCCGAGGCGGGCACTCGTGACCGTGGACGCGACTTCCCCGGCGTCGTCCCCGGGTGCCGTTCCCGGACTCGACGAGCGCGTGCTCAGGCACCGAGTCGGCGCGCGCGAGGAGGGAGGTCGGTCCAGTGAGCGACAGCGACCTCGCCGCGGCCGCGCCGGTCACGATGCCCGAGGAAGCCGTCGACGGGCCTGCGGGTCCCAGCGTTGACAGCGGTCCCGACGGGGGCAGCGGGCCCAGCGCGGCCGGCGGGGGCAGCGGGCGCAGCACGGACAGCGGTCCCAGCGGGCCCAGCACGGACAGCGGTCCCAGCGGGCCGAGCACGGACAGCGGTCCCAGCGCGCTAAGCACGGACAGCGGTCCCGGCGGCGACAGCGCGGCCATGGCGGCCCTGGTCGCTCCGGCGCCGGAGACCCTGCAGGACGGCGGGCCGGAGCTGATCCAGCTGCTCACCCCCGAGGGCGAGCGAGTCGAGCATCCCGACTACTCGCGGTATGTCGAGCACCTGGATGCCGAGGCGCTGCGCGGCTTCTACCGAGACCACGTGCTGATCCGCCGGGTAGACGCCGAGGCGACCGCCTTGCAACGCCAGGGCGAGCTGGGTATCTGGGCCAGCCTGCTCGGCCAGGAGGCCGCCCAGGTCGGGTCCGGTCGCGCGCTGCGGGAGCAGGACTATGCGTTCCCGACCTATCGCGAGCATGGCGTCGCCTGGTGCCGGGGGGTCAACCCGCTCAACCTGCTCGGCCTGTTCCGCGGGGTGAACAACGGCGGCTGGGACCCCAACGAGAACAACTTCCACCTGTACACCATCGTCATCGGGGCCCAGACGCTGCACGCGGTCGGCTACGCGATGGGGGTGCAGCGCGATGGCGCGGTCGGCACCGGTCAGCCGGAGCGCGACGCCGCGGTCATCGCCTACTTCGGCGACGGGGCCACCGCCCAGGGTGATGTCAACGAGGCATTCGTGTTCGCCGCGGTCGCCAACGCGCCGGTGGTGTTCTTCTGCCAGAACAACCAGTGGGCCATCTCCGAACCGAACGAGAAGCAGACCCGGATCCCGCTCTACCAGCGCGCCCGCGGCTTCGGCTTCCCCGGCGTGCGCGTGGACGGCAACGACGTACTTGCCGTGTATGCCGTGACCACCGCCGCGCTGGACTTCGCCCGGTCCGGTCAGGGGCCGACGATGATCGAGGCCTACACCTACCGGATGGGCGCGCACACCACCTCCGACGACCCGACCAAGTACCGGGTCTCGGCCGAGGTCGAGGTATGGAAGCTGCGCGACCCGATCCTGCGGCTCAAGGCCTACCTGTCCCACGCCGGGATGGCGGACCGCGACTTCTACGACGAGGTGGACCGCGAGGCGGACGAGCTGGCGGCGCGGATCCGCGCCGGCTGCCTGTCGATGCCGAACCCGCAGCCGCTGTCGATGTTCGACCACGTCTACGCCGAGCGCCACCCGGTCATCGACGCCGAACGCGATCAGCTCGCGGCATACCTCGCCGGTTTCGAGGAGGCCGGCTGATGAGCGCCGTCAAGCTGACCCTGGCCCGGGCCATCAACGCTGGGCTGCGCGCCGAGATGGAACGCGATCCGTTGGTCGTGCTGATGGGGGAGGACATCGGCAAGCTCGGCGGGGTGTTCCGGGTGACCGAGGGACTGCAGAAGGACTTCGGCGAGGACCGCGTCATCGACACCCCGCTCGCCGAGTCCGGGATCGTCGGCACCGCGATCGGGCTGGCGTTGCGCGGGTACCGCCCGGTGGTGGAGATCCAGTTCGACGGGTTCGTCTACCCGGCGTTCGACCAGATCGTCTCCCAGGTGGCCAAGATGCGGGCGCGGGCGCTGGGCAAGGTGACGCTGGCCATGGTCATCCGTATCCCGGTGGGCGGCGGCATCGGCGCGGTCGAGCACCACAGCGAGTCCAACGAGGCGTACTTCGCCCACACCGCGGGCCTGAAGGTCGTCGCCTGCGCCACCCCGCAGGACGCGTACTGGATGATCCGGCAGTCGGTGCAGACCGACGACCCGGTGATCTTCTACGAGCCGAAGCGGCGCTACCACGAGAAGGCCGAGTTCGACCCTGCCGGTCCGGCCCCGCTCGGGCTGCACGACGCGGCCGTGCTGCGGCCCGGCACGGACGTGACGGTCGCGGCATACGGGCCGATGGTCAAGGTCGCCCTCGACGCGGCCACCGCCGCGCAGGCGGAGGGCCGCTCGGTTGAGGTGGTGGACCTGCGCACGCTGGCGCCGCTGGACCTGGGCACGCTGTGCGCGTCCGTGGAACGAACCGGCCGCCTCGTCGTCGTGCACGAGGCGCCCACCTTCCTCGGGCTCGGCGCCGAGGTCGCCGCGGCGGTGACCGAGCGCTGCTTCTACCACCTGCAGGCGCCGGTGCTGCGCGTCGGCGGCTACAACCTGCCCTACCCTCCCAGCCGGCTGGAGGAGGAGTTCCTGCCCGACCTGGACCGGGTTCTCGACGGGGTCGACCGCGTGCTGGCCTACTGATCCGCGTGGGAGGAGAGTCGTGGCCCCGGTGAAGGCGTTCAACCTGCCCGACCCCGGTGAGGGGCTGGTCGAGGCCGAGATCGTGTCGTGGCGGGTCAAGCCCGGCGACGCGGTCAAGGTCAACGACATCGTGGTCGAGATCGAGACGGCTAAGTCGCTGGTGGAGCTGCCCGTGCCATGGGCCGGGACGGTCGCCGAGCTGCTGGTGCCGGAGGGGGAGACGGTGCCTGTCGGGACGCCGATCATCTCCGTGGACACCGGAGCGGACGGGACCAACGGTATGCCGGCCGGTCCGGTTGAGTCGTCGACGGCACCGACCGGGGCTTCCGCTGCCGGGGGTGCCGGGACGGGGGTGACCGGGGCTGCCGGGACCGCGGCCGCTGGGGGTGCCGGGACCGCGGCCGCCAGGGGTGCCGGCGCCGGGGGTGCCGGGACGGGGGTGACCGGGGCTGCCGGGGGTGCCGATGCCGACACCGGCGCCGGGGAGATCGAGGCGGGCAAGATCGGCGGCACCGCGCCGGGTGGCCGGGTGGCCGTCTTGGTCGGATACGGCCCGCGCACGGTGGAGGCCAGGCGGCGCCCCCGCAAACCCCTTCCCCCCTCCGAGTTGTCAGAAGGTGGGCGGGTTCTAGCGCGCCCTGGTTCCGACAGGTCCGAGGAGGCCTCGGGCGGCCCGGTGCTGGCCAAGCCGCCGGTGCGCAAGTTCGCCAAGGACCACGGGGTGGACCTGGCGCAGGTGAGCCCCGCCTCCGGCCAGATCGTCACTCGAGCCGACGTGGAGGCGTTCCTCGCTAAGGAGCCGGCCGGGGTGGGCGGGCCTGGAGAGGCCGTCGGACGGGGAGGGGCCGTCGGACCCGGAGGGGCCGTCGGACCGGCATACCGGCGGGTCGGCCAGGTCGAGCGGGAGGTGCGGGTCCCCGTCCGGGGGGTGCGCAAGCTGACCGCGCAGGCGATGGTCCGCTCGGCGTTCACCGCCCCGCACGTGACCGAGTTCGTGACCGTCGACGTGACGAGGACGATGCGGCTGGTCGAGCGGCTGCGCGGAGACCCGGAGTTCCGCGACGTGCGGGTCAGCCCGCTGCTGGTGGTGGCGAAGGCCCTGATCCTGGCATGCGCCCGCAATCCCGGGGTGAACGCTTCCTGGGACGAGGACGCCCAGGAGATCGTGCAGAAGGGCTACGTCAACCTGGGCATCGCTGCGGCAACCCCGCGCGGGCTGGTCGTGCCCAACATCAAGGACGCCGACCGGCGGTCCCTACCGGAACTCGCGGAAGCCCTGGCCGAGCTGACCGCGACCGCCCGGGAAGGACGCACGCAGCCGGCCGACATGGCTGGTGGGTCGATCACGATCACCAACGTGGGGGTGTTCGGCATTGACACCGGCACCCCGATCCTGCCGCCCGGCGAGGCCGCGATCCTGTGTTTCGGCGCGATCCGGCGTCAGCCGTGGGTGGTGAAGGGCAAGGTCAGGCCGCGCTGGGTGACCCAGTTGGCGCTGTCGTTCGACCATCGGCTGATCGACGGGGAGCTGGGGTCGCGGTTCCTGGCCGACATTGCCGCCGTGCTGGAGCGACCGAGCCAGGCACTGGTCTGGGCCTGAACCCCGCTCCGGACCCGGCCGCCGGGCGCAGCCGCGTGACTCGCGTGCATTTCGCGCACACGCACGCCCGGTCGCGGAGCTGGCGCCCCGGCCTCGGAACTGACGCCCCGGCCGCGGAGCTGGCGCGCCGGCCGCGGAGCTGGCGCCCCGGCCGCGGAGCTGGCGCCCATGCAGCTTGGGCCAGCTACGAGCGGTGGCGCCCCCTGTACCGGCGCCCGCCGCTCCCGTTGCCGGGTGCGTCTTGCCGCGGCGAGAACGCAGCGGGCCGCGCCGCGTCGGCCGCCACCTCGTCGGTCACCGCCGGGTCGGCCGCCGCCGCGTCGGTCACCGCAGGGTCGGCCACCGCGGCCACCGGGACGGGCACGCCGGCCTCTGCGGCGGCGGCGTCCTGCTGGCGCTCGGTGTAGGAGGAGCCGGACCGGAGCTCGACGTGCGGCAGGAACAGGAGCACGAAGAACGCCGCCACCATGACGAACGAGCCGATCAGGAACACGTTGTCCATGGCTTCGGAGAAGCCGACGAGGAACGGCCGGGCCAGGCGGGGGTCGAGCTGGTTGATGAACGAGGAGTCGCTCAGTGCCGACCCGAACGCGTTGGCGCTGCCCCCGGACTTCGCGGCTTGCAGGCCGGAGATGAATGACTGGTTCGCCGCGGGGTCGCCGGTCGGGTTGCGCAGCGCCGACTGGAAGGCGGGGGTTGGGGCGATCTGGGCGAACGCCTGGCTCAGCCTGTCCGGCACGGTGGAGAACAGCACCGACAGGAACACCGCCGTCCCGATGGTGCCGCCGATCTGCCGGGTGAACGTCGCGCTGGACGTGGCCACCCCGATGTCTCGGGGAGAGACGGCGTTCTGCACCGCCAGCGTCAGCGGCTGGAAGTTGAAGCCGAGGCCGACTCCGAGGACGACCATGACGATCATGGCCTGCCACAGCGGGGTGTCGGCGCCGACGTAGTGGAAGACGAATAGCGCCACCGCCAGCAGCGCCGCCCCGATGATGGGGAACTGCCGGTAGGTGCCGGTGCGCGACGTGACCTGCCCGGAGATGATCGAGCCGGACATGATGCCCAGCGTCATCGGGACCAGCATCAGCCCGGCCTGGGTGGCGCTGGCTCCCTTGACGATCTGCAGGTACAGCGGCAGCGACACGAGCGCGCCGAACATCCCCATCCCGATGAACACCGACCCGATCGAGGCCACTCCCACGGTGCGGTTCTGGAACAGCCGCAGCGGCAGCAGGGCCTCCTCGCCCAGTGACCGTTCGACCAGGAGGAAGGCGATGGCCCCGACACCGCCGATGACGTAGCACACGATCGAGGAGGCCGAGCCCCAGCCCCAGTCCCGCCCCTGCTCCATGACGAGCAGCAACGGCACCAAGGCCAGCGTCAGGGTCGCCGCACCCCACCAGTCGATGCGGTGGTCCAGCCGATGGTGACGCAGGTGCAGTGTCCGCGTGACCACCACTAGCGCGGCCGCAGCGATCGGGACGTTCACCAGGAACACCCAGCGCCACCCGGTGACGCCGAGCAGGCTGTCCTGTCCGGCGAAGAAGCCGCCGATGACCGGGCCGAGCACGCTCGACGTGCCGAACACCGCCAGGAAGTAGCCTTGGTACTTGGCCCGCTCACGCGGCGGGACGATGTCGCCGATGATGGCCAGTGCCAGCGAGAACAGCCCGCCGGCCCCCAGGCCCTGGATCGCGCGGTAGACGGCGAGGGTGCCGATCGAGGTCGCCAGGGTGCACAGCGCGGACCCGATCGTGAAGATCGTGATGGCGGTGACGAAGAAGCGTTTCCGCCCGTAGATGTCGGACAGCTTGCCGTAGATCGGCGTGACGATCGTGGCCGTGATCAGGTATGCCGTGGTCACCCAGGCCTGTTGCGACAGCCCCTTGAGGTCATCGGCGATGACTCGCATGGCCGAGGCGACGATGGTCTGGTCGAGCGCAGCCAGGAACATCCCCATCAGCAGGCCGACCAGGATGGTCATGATCTGCCGATGGGTCAGTGGCTCGGGCGTGGCCGTGGCGGCACTCGCCGGTGCGCCGGTGCGCTCAGCGGCGGTCGAGGTCATGGGTTCTCCTTGCCAGACGTGGGTTGAGGTGTAGCAGCGCGCACCGACAGGGTCGGCGCGGAGGAGTGGGTGTCCAGCTCGACGAGCCGGTCCCGGGAGGCGGTGAGCCCTGCGGTGAGCCGTTCCAGCACGGCGACGCAGTCGGCGGCCTCGGCCTCGGTCCAGCCGTCGAGGACCATGGCGAACCACCTCCCCCGCTGCTCGCGGACCCGGTCGAGCAGGTCCTCGGCCAGCGAGGTCAGCCGCACCAGGAAGGCGCGCCGGTCCGCCGGGTCAGGCAGCTTCTCGACCAGCCCGTGCGCGGCCAGCGTGGTCACCTGGCGGCTCACCGTGGACACGTCGGAATGCACCCGCTCGGCCAGCACCGAGACCCGCAACGGCTGGTTCGTGAGGTTGAAGAGCAGCGGGTATGCCGCGGCGTCGGCTCCCGGGTGCAGCCTGGGCGCGTGCTGGCGCAGGCTGTGCATCAGCTTCAGCACCGCGATCAGGTCGTTCGACAGTCGAGTGGCGGTCTCCTGGCTCACCGGGAGCTGGGCCTCGTCAGGTCGCGGGCGCTGATCCGGACGCTGGGACTCCTCCAGTCGTCGGGTCCCCTCCGGACGCTGGGTTCCCCCTGGACGTTGGGTCCCCTCCGGACGCTGGGTCCCCTCCGGTGGCTGGGTCCCCTCCGGATGGCCTCCCTGCTTCACCAGTCATTTGTATGCTGCAAGCAAGTGCTTGTCAAGCGGGGACCGGGCCCACCCGTTGTGAACCCGCCCACTCCGTCGGGATGGGAACGGGGGACGGCCGGATGGGAACGGCGGACGGCCGGATGGGAACGGGGGACGGCCGGATGAGGACGGCCGGATGAGGACGGCCGGATGGGGACGGCCGGACGGGGATGGGGGTCGTCCGGATGGCGACGGGGACGGGGACGGGCAGGCGGGATGGGGATGGGGGTCGTCCGGATGGAGACGGGGACGGGGACGGCGGATGGGGGATCGGTGGGTGCCGGTTAGGGTCGGCCACATGGCCGCGCCGACGTCGCCGCCGACCCGGGAAGGGTCGGCTGGGAGCAGGACGACCCCGCGCCCCGGTTCCGTCGTCGGCATGCTCGTCGGGCTTAGCTTGCTCCTCGGGCTGGCCGGGCTGGTGGCGGTCGCCGTCCTGCTGCCGGCGGGCCTGGCGAGCGGGGCGTTCGACGCCCCCGTGGCGCCGTTCCCGGACCCGGGGGCGGTGGTGCGGTTCGGCCTGCCGGTGGCGCGGGTGCTGCGAGACCTGGCGGCGGCGACGACGGTGGGCCTGCTTGTGCTGGCCGCCTTCGTGGTGCCGGAGTCGCCGACCACCCGGCGGCGGATCGTCGCGGCGCGGGGCGCCGCCGTGGCCGCCGGGATCTGGCTGCTCGCGGGGCTGGTGACCACCGTCTTGACCTTCGCGGACTTCTCCAACGTGCCGCTGACCGACCCCGGGTTCGGGGCGACCCTGCTGCAGTCGGCGCTGCCGCTGGAACCGCTGCGCGTCCTGGCCCTCAACGCCGTCCTGGCCGCCGTCGTCGCCACCGGTGCGGGGCTGGCACGGACGAGGACGCCGATGGCCGCGCTGGCCGCGGTGGCCGTGCTCGCCCTGTTGCCGCTCGCCCTCACCGGTCACGCCGGCGGCTCCGCCGCCCACGACACAGCGGTCGACTCGCTGACCGTCCACCTGGTCGCTTCATCGGTCTGGGTCGGGGGCCTGCTCGGGCTGGTCCTGCTGCGCCCGACGCTGGGACCCGCGCTGCCGGTGTCGGCCGCTCGGTACTCCGTCCTCGCCGGCTGGTGCTTCGCCGCCGTCGCCGGCTCGGGTGTGGTCAACGCCTGGCTGCGACTCGGCGGCGTCGGCGGCCTCGCCACCACATACGGGCTGCTCGTCGTGCTCAAGGTGGCCGCGCTGGTTTCGCTGGGGGCCGCCGGGTGGCGGCAGCGGCGGGCCGTGCTGCCGCGGCTGGCCGAGGGAAGCGGCCGCGCGTTCGCCCGGCTGGCGCTCGCCGAGGTCGTCGTGATGGGCGCGGCGTTCGGGCTGGCGGCGGCGCTGTCCAGGAGCGCCTCGCCGGTGCCGGAATCGCCCGGCCAGCCACTGACCCCGGTGCTGAGCCTGACCGGGTATCCCGCTCCGGACCGTCCGCTGGACGGCGTCGCCTGGTTCACCGTCTGGCGGGTCGACTGGTTCTGGCTGTCGGTGGCGATGGTGGCGGTCGGTCTCTACCTGGCTGGTGTGGTGCGGCTGCGCCGGCGTGGCGACCGGTGGCCGGCGGGCCGGGCGGTCCTGTGGGCGTGCGGCTGGGCGGTGTTCCTGTGGGCGGTCAGCGGCGCCCCGGGGGTTTACGGCCGGCTGCAGTTCTCGATGCACATGACCATGCACATGGTGCTGTCGATGGTGGTGCCGATCTTCCTGGTGCTGGCCGCGCCGGTGACCCTGGCGCTGCGCGCCCTGCCGGCCCGGACCGACCGGACCCTGGGCCCGCGTGAGCTGCTGCTGGGACTGGTCCACTCGACATACCTGTCGGTTCTCGCCAACCCGGTGGTGGCCGCCGCGTTGTTCTTCGCCAGCCTGGTGGCCTTCTACAACACCGGCTTGTTCGAGCTCGCGCTCACCACCCACACCGGGCACGTCCTGATGATCGTGCACTTCCTGCTCACCGGGTACCTCTTCGCGTGGGTGCTCGTCGGGGTCGACCCCGGGCCAAGGCGGTGGCCGCCGGTGCTGCGGCTGCTGGTGCTGTTCGCGACCGTGTCGTTCCACGCGTTCTTCGGCGTGGCGCTGACCTCGCAGACCACCCTGCTGGCCCCGGACTTCTACCGTGCGCTCGCCCTGCCCTACCCGGTCGACCTGCTCGCCGACCAGCAGCGCGGGGGTGCCATCGCCTGGGGGGTGGGCGAAGTGCCCACGCTGGTGCTGGCGATCCTGGTGACGGTGGCCTGGCTGCGCGCGGACGCCGCCGAAAGCCGGCGGCAGGACCGGCAGGCGGACCGGGACGACGACGCGCAGCTGCGCGCCTACAACGCGGCGCTGGCCGCTCGTGCCGGCCGCGCGAGGGGAGACTGACGTGCGGGTCGCGCTCGTGCAGCTGGCGTATGCCGAGTCCGAGAGTCTGGCGGACCGGGTCGCCCGGGTGGCCGGCCTGGTTCGCCAGCAGGCGGGACACGACCTGGTGGTGCTGCCGGAGCTGTGGTCGGCGGGCGGGTTCTCCTACCGGGACTGGGCCCAGCGCGCACAGTCGCCGGACGGCGAGGTCGCGACCGCGATGGCCGCCGCCGCCGCCGAGGCGGGCGTGGTGCTGCATGCCGGGTCGGTCGTCGAGCGGTCCCGGGAACCGGGCCCGGAGGGCAGGTGGCTGTGGAACACCGCCCTGGTCTTCGACCGGGACGGGTCGCAGGTCGCCTCCTACCGCAAGATTCACCGGTTCGGGTTCGCCGAGGGGGAGCCGGCGCTGATGGAGGCAGGCGCCGACATCGTGGTGGCCGACCTGCTCGGCACCAGGGTCGGCCTGTCGACCTGCTACGACCTGCGCTTCCCCGAGCTGTACCGCGCCCAGCTGGACCGGGGTGCTCACGTCTTCGTGATCCCGGCGGCCTGGCCGGCGGCCCGGGTGGGGCACTGGACCCTGCTGGCCCGCGCCCGGGCGGTGGAGAACCAGTGCCTGGTGCTGGCCTGCAACACGGCCGGGACCCATGCCGGGGTCGAGATGGGCGGGCGCAGCCTGGTGGTCGCCGCGGACGGCAAAGTGCTGGCGGAGGCGGGCGGGCAGCAGGAAGTGCTCAGTGCCGAGGTGGACCTGGCAGCGGTCGAGTCCTACCGGCAGTCCTTCCCGGTGCTGCGCGACCGCCGGCTATAGCCGCCGCGCAGCGGCCGGCCTGCGGGTCAGAACGCGTCCTCGGGCAGGTCCATGAGGGCGTTGTCCGTCGTCTCGGCGATCTGGCGCTCGGCGGCGATCTTCGGCAGCACGGTCTTGGCGAAGTATGACGCCGCGGCCACCTTGCCCTGGTAGAAGGCCCGGTCCGCTGACGAGCGGCCTAGCGCCGCCAACGCGACCTCGGCCTGGCGCAGCAGCAGCCAGCCGACGACCAGGTCACCGCAGGCGAGCAGCAGCCGGGTGGTGTTCTGGCCCACCTTGTAGACGTTCACCGGGTCGCCGCCCTTGGCCGGGTCCGCCTGGGCCAGCGCGCCCACCATGAACCCGAGGATGCCCGAGACGTCGTCGGCCGCCTTGCCCAGCAGCTCGCGCTCGACCAGCAGCGTCCCGGTGCCGCCAACGTCCTTGGCGAACTCCTGGATCTGTGTCGACAGGTGCCGCAGCGCCTCGCCGCGGTCGCGGACGATCTTGCGGAAGAAGAAGTCCATCCCCTGGATCGCCGTCGTGCCCTCGTAGAGGGTGTCGATCTTGGCGTCCCGGACGTACTGCTCGACCGGGTAGTCCTGCAGGAACCCGGACCCGCCGAAGGTCTGCAGCGACTCAGTGCCGAGCAGCACCCAGGCCCGCTCCGACCCGACGCCCTTGACCAGCGGCAGCAGCAGGTCGTTCACCCGGCGGGCCATGTCGACGTCGGGGTCGACGTCGGGGTCGACGACCGCCGGGGCGTTCGAGCCGGCACCGTCGTCGGACGCGAGCAGCTGGGCGCGGTCGACGGTGTCCTGCTGCGACGCGGTGTAGATGACCAGCGCACGCAACCCCTCGGCATACGCTTTCTGCAACATCAGCGAGCGCCGCACGTCGGGGTGGTGGGTGATGGTGACCCGCGGCGCCGTCTTGTCCGCCAGCTGGGTCAGGTCGGCCCCCTGGACCCGGGTCTTGGCGTACTCCAGGGCGTTCAGGTATCCGCTGGACAGCGTGGCGATCGCCTTCGTGCCCACCATCATCCGGGCGAACTCGATGATCTTGAACATCTGCGCGATGCCGTCGTGGACCCCGCCCATCAAGGTGCCCACCGCCGGCGCGCGGTCGCCGAAGGTCAGCTCGCAGGTGGTGGAGACCTTCAGCCCCATCTTGTGCTCGACATTGGTCGCGTAGACCCCGTTGCGTTCGCCGAGCTCGCCGGTCTCCAGGTCGACCGCGAACTTCGGGACGAGGAACAGCGACAGCCCCTTGGTGCCCGGGCCGGCGCCGACCGGGCGGGCCAGGACGAAGTGGACGATGTTGTCGAAGATGTCGGCCTCCCCGGAGGTGATGAACCGCTTCACCCCGGTGATGTGCCAGGTGCCGTCCGGTTGCTGCACGGCCCTGGTCCGGCCGGCGCCGACGTCGGAGCCGGCATCCGGCTCGGTCAGGACCATGGTCGAACCCCATTGGCGCTGCACCATCAGCTCCGCCAGCCGCTGCTGCGCCGGCGTCCCGAGCTGGTAGAGCACCTTGGCGAAGGCGAACCCGGAGGAGTAGATGTGCACCGCCGGGTTGGAGCCGAGCACCATCTCACCGACCGCCCAGCGCAGCGACGGCGGGATGACGAAGCCGCCCAGCTCCCCGGGCGTGTCCAGCCGACCCCAGTCACCGTCCAGGTAGGCCCGGAAGGAGCGCTTGAACGACTCGGGCAGGGTCACCGAGCGGGTCGCCGGGTCGTATGCCGGGGGGCAGCGGTCGGAGTCCAGCAGGCTGTCCGCGAGCTCGTGCTCGGCCAGCCGGGCCACCTCGTGCAGGATGTCCCGGGCCGTCTCGGGGTCGAAGTCCTGGTATGGCGGGCTGCCCAGCACCTGCTGGCGGCCGAAGACCTCGAACAGGTTGAACTCCAGGTCACGCAGGTTGCTCTTGTAGTGGCCCACGTCGGCTCCTTGGCTGGTCAGCGGGGGTTACCCGTGAGTAACAACAATATGCTACTCACCAGTAACAACGTCTGTCAGCCCAGTTCTCATCCCACTGCCGACGTGCCGGGACGGCCGGGTCGCCGGCGTCCGCCGCACGCGAGGTGGCCGGGGTCAGCGGGCGAACCAGCGCCGGATCAGCTCGACCTGGACGCGGTATCCGCCGCCGACCTGCTCGACCAGGTCCCGCTCCACCAGCTGGGCGAGGGCCCGGTCCAGCTCGGCCGCGGCGAGGCCTGCGGCGACGTCTGCGGCGAGGCCCAGGTCTGCCTCGATGGCCGCCCGTGAGACGCTGCCCGTGGCCGCAGCCCGGGCGATGGCCCGCAGCACCGGCAGGGCCGCGCCCGAGACCTGGTTCTGCTGCACGTCGTGGAAGTACATCCCGCCGCTGCTCAGCGTGCCGTCGACCGCCGCGAGGACGTCGTCCTCGGTGGCGTGGCGGCGCCGGGACGGCGGCTGCTCGTTCTTCAGCGCCACGATCTCCGAGCACATCAGCTGCAGCAGGAACGGGTGCCCACGGGTGAGTGACAGCACCAGCTCGGCGGCGGACGGGTCGTATCGCAGCGGGAAGCCGGGCACGGGCTGCTGGATCAGGCTCAGCGCCTCGTCCCGGGCGAGATAGCCGACCTTGAGGACCTGGACATTGATGAGGTACGTCGACCAGTTGGTGTAGGCGTCCAGGGAGTGCGAGCCGGCCAGCAGCACCTTCAGCCGCGGCCGGTGCTGGATCAGATGGCGAAGCATCCCCAGGACCGCGTCGGCGTCGATGCGCCCCGCGGCGAAGGCCCGCTCCAGCGCCTCGAACTCGTCCAGCATCAGCAGCCCGGTGCGGTCGCCGAGGCGACGCTGCACCTCGTCCACCCACTGGTAGAAGCGGCCGAAAGGCTCCACCGAGAACGCCTCCCGGGGTGGCGGGTCGATGGCCATGCCGCGCCGGCTCTGCCGGGCTGACGCGCTCATGGCGCTGGCCAGGTGGAACAGGAAGGCGCCCTCGCTGTCCGCCTGCGCCGGCGGGCCCTGCAGGTCGACGAACATCGGCACCACGGTGCTCGGCAGGAACCGTCCCAGGTTGTACATCAGCGAGGTCTTGCCCATCCGGCGCTGGCCGTAGAGCAACAGGGCGGGGGTCACCGGTAGGGGCAGCAGCCGCTCCAGCCGACGGCTGAGGTCCTGCCGGCCGACGAAGACCGGCTGCTCCTCCCGCAGCGGCATGCCCACGACATACGGGGACTCGATCTCCTGCAGCCGCTCGACCTCCGCCTCCAGCCGCCGCACGGCCCGGGTCACGACCTCGGACCAGCGGCCGGCCACCGACACCATGGCCGCGACCTCGGCGTCGTACTCGGCGCTGCCGGCAGTGCTGGGCAGTAGCGCCAGCCGGTGGTAGTCCTCGGTCAGGACCTGCAGCCGGGTCTCGACCCCGAGCAGGGCGTCCCGGCGGGCCTGCGTGCTGTCGTTGGCCAGGGCGGCCGCGACGTCGCTGGCGACGGTGACGAAGGGCCGCCGCAGGTCGAAGGCGTCCGTCCACCCCTCCCGTGCGGTGGCGTCGGCCGCCCCCGCGATCTGCTCGACCGTCCGGCAGGAGTTGAGCGCCGTGAGTCCCGGGTCCTCCCGGCTGGTCAGCCAGTCCATCACTCGGTCGCGCAGCCGGGAGAGCGACCCGCCCCGCGGGACGGGGGCGGGGGGAGCCGGCGAGGCCTTGGGCTGCGGCTGCGCCGACGGCTTCGGCGGTTTGGCCGGCTTGCTCGACCCCCCTCCCGAACGGGGGGGCGGCAGGTAGCCCGGCCAGGCCGGAGGCGGCGGCCCGCCGCTGCTCCGCTGCGGCGGGGCGCTGCGCGGGCTGGTGAGCCTGGTGGTGAGCAGCTCGAGGTCGAACGCCCCCTTGGGGGCGTCGCCGATCCCCAGGAAGATCGCGGGAGCCCACCACGGCGAGGAGGCGTCCTCGGCGTAGGCGGCCTTGCGCGCCTCCGCCACGGCCACGTCGAGGGCGTAGCCGCTGGCCAGCGCGCAGTCGAGCTCGCACAGCAGCTGGGCCGACGTGGGCCCGTCGGCCGGGTGCAGCATCGCGACGACGGCGGGAGCCCCCGCGTGCACCATGCCGACCGCCAGCTCGGCCGCCAGCCGCCGGAGGGGATCTCCGGCGCCGGGTTCCGGGTGCAGTGTGACGACTCCGAGCCCGGGCCAGTCGCCCAGCGCCGCCCGCAACGCGCCCACGGGCACCGGCTGCCAGCGTTCCCGTCGGTGTTCGACCGCACCAGACGCCTTGAACTCCAGTGTCGGTTCGCCGGTGTCCTCGTCTCGCGAGACAGTGCCGGCCAGGTGGATGAGGTCGGTCTCGGCATGGACCAGCTCGCGCTGCAGCTCGACGACCTCGGCTCCGCGGAGCAGCGTGCAAGTTAGGCTCCCGGGCTGGGCCGCGGACAGATCCATGGCGACGGCGTCACCCCAGGTGCGGTCGCCGAGTTGCCTGAGCAGGTCGACGACGAGCGCGTTCAGCACCGGCCGCCGCATCGCCTGGGACTTCAGGTGCCGGACCGGCACGGCCCTGATGACCGGGGTCTGCCGGGACAGGGTGAGGTGCCGGCCGAGCTCGTCGGCGTGGCAGAGCTCCCACGGGATTCCCGCCAGCGCCGGCTCGGCCGTGCGGATGTTCAGTCGCAGGCCGCGGCCGGCGCTCGCGGCGTAGCTCACGCTGTCCAGGTAGGTGGAGCGGAGCTCACCGGGCAGCAGGGCGTCGAAGAGCCGGCCACCGATGCGTTCCAGGGCGTGCCGGTCCCGCGAACGCGACAGATCCCGCATGCCGGGAGGGTCGAAGGCACCGAATGCGAGCAGGTCGGCGTCGACCATCGCCGCGACCTTGGACATGGTCGGCGACCGGGCCGAGGTGACGCCGGCCGGCGAGGCCATCACCCGGGTGTACCACTCGCCGCGGACCGACTCCAGCAGCAGGTCGAAGTCGTAGAACTCCCCCCGCGGCTCGGGCACCGTGAACCCGGACGCCTGGCTCACGGGGGGTTACCGAAGCCGGGCAGGTCCATGGTGAAGGCGTGGGCCTGCTCCAGGGCCCTGTCCCGCCAGCCCGGGTCGGGTCCGCCGTCCTCCACCGCGGTCGTCAGCTCCCGGCAGAGGACCTGCAGCACGACCGGCCATCCCTGGCTGGCAGCCAGCGCCCACCGGACCTCCGGCTCGGGCAGTGGCACCGGCGAGCCGGCGACCAGCTCCAGCGCCTCCTCCTCGGTGAACGGCCTCAGCTCCGCGGTGTAGCCGATGATGTTGAAGAACGGCGACGCGTAGTTGTTCACGGCGGCAAGGACGTACGGCTGGTCGTGGGTGGCTAGGACGAAGGCCAGGTTGCGGCCCGCGTCGCTGGAGGCCAGCGACCGCAGCGCGTCCCAGAACTCGTCGTCGAACTCCGACCCGTAGCGCTGCATGGCCACCCCGACCTCGTCCATGAGCACGACGGTGGGCCGGTTCAGGTGCTCGGTCATCGCGTCGTAGAAGGCCGCCAGGCCGACGGGGCCGCCCGGGTCAACGCCGAGCTGCTGCAGGAGCCGCCCGGTCAGTCCCTCCCGGGTGCGGTAGCCCGGGTGCTGGAAGTCGACCGTCAGGAACCGGTGACCGGCGAAGCCGTCCAGGACGTAGCCCTGCTGGGTGGGCCGCAGCGTGGCCCGGTCGACCTGGGCGAGGTCGCGCAGGTGTCGCAGCATCGACGTCTTCCCGCTGCGTCGCGGACCGACGATGGCGGTGTTCTGCAACGGGGGGACCCGCAGCTTGCCCAGGATCCGGCGAACCTGCGCGTACCTGCCGAAGAACTGCCGCGGGTCGACGATGGGCGTGCCCACTGTGAACGGCGCGCCGCCGGGGCCCGCGGCCGGCGGGTCGCCGGCGGCGGCGTCCGGCTGGGCCGGTGCGGCCACGACCTGAGGTTGCGGTGCGACCGGAGCCGGGCAGGCCTCCAGCTGCGGGGCGGGCAGGTCGAAGACGTGTCCGTCCGGGGACCGCAGGTAGAGCACCGGCGTCGCCCACTCCACGGCGTTGTCGGTGGCGAACACGGCCTGCCGGCCCTTGGCGGTGGCGGTGTCCACCGGACTGCCGAAGGCGAGCTCGGTGTAGAACTCCTCGGCGAAGTTGCGCGCCGCCACATCGGTGACCGGGAACTGCATGGCCAGGACGGCGGGCACCCCCTGGCGCACGAGACTCTGCGCCACGCCGCCGAAGGGGTTGCGCCGCGAGGTGCGGGCGCCCTCGCAGGTGTTGAGCACCGCAAGGCGAAGGCTGGTGTAGTCGTGCAGCACCATGGCCAGGTCGTGCCCGGTGACGTCCCTGCGCCCGCCGTGGTCGTCCTCCAGGACCAGGGCGCCTGCCCCGCTCGCGCGGTCGAAGGTGCCGTGGCCGATGAAGTGCAGCACGTGGACCGGACGCCCCTGCTGCTGTGCCCGGTTCAGCTGCCTCAGCAGGGCGCCGAAGCTCGTGTGCTCCTCGACCGCCAGCTCCAGCATGCCGTCCGCCTGGAGCTGGGCGGTGGCCTGGTGCAGCTTGGCGACCTCGTCGGCGGCCTGGAGCTGCTGCACCCCGGCCGGCTGGGACACGCTCACCAGCACCCGCAACGGCGGAACGACCCGCAGCGGCTCGACCGGCTCGGGGAGGTCGATGAACCGGACCAGCGGAGTCCGCACGGACATGGCCAGGTACCGGCCCCAGCCCTCGGAGTACAGGAACTCCCACGGCACCTCCTGCATCGCGCTGTTCTCCGCGATGCGCAGCCTCAGCCGCAACCCCATCTGCTGCCGGCGAGCCTCGTCCAGGCTGCGTTGCAGCGTGACACCGACCTGCCCGCCGAACGCCGCGGCGAACAGCTGGCTGCCGAACTCCTGGACATCGGTCGAGCCGGCCGTGCCGATCAGCCTGCGGTCCGAGCGGGTGGGGCCGACGTGGCGGATGAACTGCTCGAAGTCCTCGTCGGAGAAGGGAAACACGAAGTCCCACTCCGGCATGCCGAACGGCGAGGCTTGCACCCGCGTGCGCAGGTTCTCCTCGCGGGGCTCGATGACGACGTCGAAGTCGAGGTACTCCATCTGCTTGCCTGCCCGCGGGGAAGGGCATACCCGCCCGCGACGGGCTCATGGTACTGAGCCTGGCGCAGCCATCGCCAGGCAAAATCAAGCATGCCCAGTCACGACTGCGACCTGCTCGTCTTGGGCGCCGGCCCGGCCGGACTTGCCGCCGCCTGGCAGGCGGCCCGCCGGGGACTCGCGGTCACGGTGCTGGAGCGCGCCGCCAGGGTGGGCGGGCTGTCCGCCTCGTTCGAGGTCGCCGGCCAGCGGGTCGACCTGGGCAGCCACCGGCTGCACCCGAGCACCGACGCGCGCGTGCTCGCCGACATCGCGGAGTTGCTTGGCCCGGATTTGCAGCTGCGTCCCCGGCACGGCCGGCTCCGGTTGGCCGGCCGCTGGGTCGGCTTCCCGCTGCGTCCGGTCGAGCTGGCGCGCGCCTTGCCGCCACGGCTGGCGGCCGCGATCGTGCGCGACGCGCTCACCGCCCCGCTGCGGCGGGCGCGGGAGGAGACCTACGCGGCATACCTGCGGGCGGGGCTGGGACCGGCGGTGTATGACGAGCTGTACGACCCGTTCGCGCGCAAGCTGTGGGGGTTGCCGGGGGAACGCATCCATGCCGACCAGGCCCGGGTGCGGGTCTCGGCCGACTCGCCGGCGAAGGTCGCCGCCCGGCTGCTGCGCGGGGGCCGGGCCGGCCGGGGCACCGAGCAGGGACGGATGTTCTTCTATCCCGCGCGGGGGTTCGGCCAGGTCAGCGAGGCGGTCGCCGCGGCCGCGGCCGGCGCCGGGGCCGACGTCCGGCTCGGCGCCGAGGTCGCCCGGCTGGCCGCCCGGCCGGGCACCGTGGAGGTCCGGCTCGCCGACGGGGCGATCCTGCGGGCGCCGCTGTGCTTCTCCACCCTTCCGGTGACCGCGCTGGCCGGTCTGGCCGGCCGGCCGGCAGCCGACCCGCTGCGGCTGCGGGCGATGGTCCTGGTTTACCTGGTCCACGGCGGTGAGCGCTGGACCCCGTATGACGCGCACTACCTGCCGAGCGGCGCCACCCCGGTGACCCGGCTGAGCGAGCCGAAGAACTACCGGGACAGCCCCGACGACCCGTCCGAGCGCAGCGTCGTCTGCGCGGAGATCCCGTGCGACGTCGGCGACCAGGTCTGGGGCGCCGCCGACGCGAGGTTGGTGCAGCTGGTGCAGCGGACGCTCCGCGACGCGGACCTGCCGCCGGTGCGGCTGACCGGGTCGACGGTGGTCCGGCTGCCCGCGGTGTACCCGGTCTTCGACCTCGGCTACCGGCAGCGGCTGGCCGCCACCGCCGGGGTCCCCGGGGTGGTGAGCTTCGGGCGGCTGGGCCTGTTCGCCCACG
>DASSLY010000029.1:0-2154 GCA_035689185.1 Dermatophilaceae bacterium | reverse complement strand
GTGTCAAGCCGCGGTCGCGGCGCCTTGGTTGAGGTGTCGGTTCAAGGCGCCGTGGCGGGTGGGCTCGTAAGTGGTGTGGTCCTGCCAGCAGCGCCAAATGACGGCTGTCCAGGCGCGGGCGAGCACGCGAACGGCGTGTGGGTGGCGCATGCCGCGGGCGCGGGCTCGGGTGTAGATGTCGGCGGCCCAGGGGTTGGCGTGGCGGGAGTCGTCGGCAAAGTCTGTGAGCGCTCGGCGAAGCTTGGCGTCGGCGGCGTAGCGGAAGCCGACGGCGCGGTGTTTGCCCGATTCGAAGGTGACCGGGCAGGCGCCGGCAGCGGCGGCGAGTGAGTCGGCGGTGGGATAGCGGCCGCGGGCATCGCCGATCTCGGCCAGGAGGGCGGCGGCCCGGATCTGGCCGGCGCGGGGCAGGCTGGTGAAGATGGGTGCGTCCGGATGCAAAGCCAGTGTCTCCTTGATCCGGCGGGTCAGCTCGGCGGCCTGGTCTTCGATGGCGTCGATGCTGGCGAGCAGAGCCAGGGTGATGTGCCGGCGGGCGTCGGCTTCGCTGCCGGTGAGTCCGGCCGGAGCGGTGCGGAGCCGATCGATGAAGACCGCGGCCGGGGTCCGTCCCGGATAGCCCTCGGCGGCCAGCCAGGCGGCCATGCTGCCCTCGTCGAGGACGGCGGCCTCGGCCGCAGTGGGGAAGCGGCGCAGGAACGCTCGTGCGATGGGGCTGTGCAGGTCGAAGAACAGCCCGACCGCGCCGGGAAAGGCCAGTTCCAGGGTGTGCCGCAGCTGGTTGACCAGTCCAACCCGGATCTCGACCAGGTCGGTGCGGGCGCGCACCAGCGCGCGAAGGCCGGTCGTGGCCGGAGTGTCGCGGGTCAGGTCGGTGTAGCGGTGGCCGTCGGTGCGCATCGTGTCGGCGAGCAGGTAGGCGTCGAACCGGTCGTCCTTGCCGGCGCCGCGGTAGCGGGAACGGAGGTTCTTCACCTGCCGCGGTGGTACGACTGCCACGCGCAGCCCTGTATCCAGCAGCGCCTCGACGACCGGCCCGTCCGGGCGCTCGATACCGACCCGATCGACGCCGAGCTCGGTCAGGCGGGTGATCAGCCGGCCCAGGCCGACTCGACTGTGGGCGACGGTGTGTCGCCACAGCACCGCGCCGGCGGCGTCGACGACGCAAACCGCGTGATCGGCGCTGGCCCAATCGATGCCGGCGAACACCGACGCTGTCGGGAGCGGCGTGACGGTGGGATCGTTCATCAGTGCCTCCTGGCTGTTGCAGCAGCGGGAAGCACCCGGTGGTCTCGGGACGTGCACGCCGGTCGCTCACTGATCGGCGCTCGAGGCGCTCAGCCCTGTCGCCAGTCGGCACGTCCCGGGCCACCGGATCCTGCAGAACTCAGTCTGGCTGTGACCTCCAGCAAGCCCGCGAGGCAGTGATCCGGTGGGGACCCGGGGTGCGCCAGAGACCCTGTCAGTCAGTCACCGGCTCGTCGAGGGTCCTCCAGTGAGGCCCGCGCGGGCCTCACCCCTCCGGGTGGGCCCTGGGCGGTTCCACTGGGGACCGGAACTCGACCGCCCGAACTTGTCGGTATGAGCAGCTCCGCTTCGTCCGCCCCCCGGCTGCCGAGGGCATTCGCGCGCGTCGCCCCGCCGTCGGCTCCCGCCGTCGGCACGGGTGGCCGGCACCTCGCGCCCGAGGTTCCCGGCCTGGTGCGGATCGCCGCGCCGACCGACGTGACCCGCGCCGGCCGCCACCTGGAGTCGGAGTGGAGCCGCGATCTGCACGACCCGCGCCGCGACGAGATCGACGCACTGGACTGGCTCGGCTTCAGCGAGGCGTGAGCCTCAGCCGGCTCGGAGCACCTCGGCCAGCACCGGGACCAGTGCCGCGAAGGCCTGGCCCCGGTGGCTGCGGGCGTCCTTCTCGTCCGGGGACAGCTCCGCCGAGGTGACGCTGAGCCCCTCCGGGACGAACACCGGGTCGTAGCCGAACCCGTTGCTGCCGCGCTTCTCGCGGACGACGGTGCCGCGCCACTGCCGCTCGAGCACCCGCTCGGTCCCGTCCGGGGTGACGAGCGCCGCTGCGCAGACGAACGCCGCGCCCCGCCGCTCGTCCGGCACGTCGGCGATCTGCCCGAGCAGCAGCGCGGTGTTCGCGTCGTC
>DASSLY010000028.1:0-12435 GCA_035689185.1 Dermatophilaceae bacterium | reverse complement strand
AAGGTCGCGATGCGGCCGGGGGGCCCGTCGCCTGGTTCGCGGTCGACCCTGCCGCCCGCCGACCGCGCCCGGTCGACGGTGGCGTCGCAGTCGTCGACGCTCAGATGCAGCGTCACGGCCGCAGCTCCGTCGCTCGGCGCGACGACGCCGAGCTCGGGGTGAGCGTCGGACAGCATGACCCTGGCTCCGCCGATCTCGACCTCGGCGTGCCCGACCCGTCCGTCGGACATGACGACCGGCGGGTGGGTCGTGGTGGCACCGAGCGCTCGCGCGTACCACTGGATCGCGGCCCGCGCGTCGGCCACCGCGATGTAGGGGGTGATGGTCTGGGTCATGGCGCCTCCTCGGCCGGCTGCGTTCGCGTGGAATAGTTAGCACACGTAATGAGTTAGGCTAACGACTGCACAGTGAGGAGTCGAATGCCGCCCAAGATCAAGACCGCGCCCGCGCCGTCGCTGGCCCAGCTGTCCAACGACCTGCGCCTGGCCTGCATGCGGATCAGCCGGCGGATCCGCTTCGAGAGCACTCACGCGGTGGCGCCGCACCAGTTCAGCGTGCTGGCGCGCCTGGAGGAGACCCCCCTCACGCCGCGGGAGCTGGCCGAGATCGAGCGCGTCAGCGCGCCGAGTATGTCGCGCACCGTTGCCGGCCTGGTCGAGGCCGGGCTGGCGGGGCGGCAGGACGACCCGACCGACGGCCGGCAGGTCATCATCTCCCTGACCGCGCAGGGCCGCCGAGTGCTGGGCGAGACCCGGCGCTCCCGGGAGCAGTGGATGGCGACGCGGCTGCGCGCCCTGTCGGTCGAGGAGCGGGAGGTGCTGGCCCGGGCCAGCGTGATCCTGGCTCGGGTGGCGGCCGCGTGAGCCCCACCTTCGCCTCGCTGTCGATCTACAACTACCGCGTCTACGCGACCGGCGGGCTGATCTCCAACATCGGCACCTGGATGGGCCGGGTCGCCCAGGACTGGCTGGTCCTCACCCAGCTCACGGACCACTCCGCGCTCGCGCTGGGCGTGGTCACCGGACTGCAGTTCGCCCCGCTGGTGCTGCTCGCGCCGGTCGCCGGCATGGTGGCCGACCGGTTCCCCAAGCGGCGACTGCTGTTCGTCAGCCAGTCGGCGCTGGCCGTGACCGCCGCGTTCACCGGCCTCCTCGTGGTCACCGGGGTGGTCCAGCTCTGGCAGGTCTACCTGTTGGCGCTGGTCCAGGGTGTCGCGACCGCCGTGGACAACCCCGCCCGGCAGACGTTCGTGGCCGAAATGGTCCCCGCCCGGCAGCTGCCGAACGCGGTGGGCCTGAACAGCGCGTCGTTCAACGCGGGCCGACTGATCGGACCCGGTGTCGCAGGCCTGGTCATCGCGGCCATCGACACGGGCCCGGCGTTCTTCCTCAACTCGCTCAGCTTCGTCGCGGTGTTGTTCGCCCTGTCGCAGCTGCACCCCGAGGAGCTCAAGCCCGCCCCGCGGGCGCGCGGCGAGCACCAGATCCGTCAGGGGTTGGGATATGTCCGCCGGCGCCCGGACCTGGTGCTGATCCTGGCCCTGGTCTTCGTGCTGGGGACCTTCGGGATGAACTTCCAGCTCACGACGGCGCTCATGGCCACCACCGTGTTTCACAAGGGGGCTGGGGAGTACGGCCTGCTCGGGTCGGTTATGGCGGTCGGCTCGCTCGCCGCCGCGCTGCTGTCGGCCCGCCGACCCCGGCCCCGGCTGCGGATCATGCTGTTCGCCCTCGCCGGGTTCACGGTGAGCAGCCTCGCGGCGGCCCTTGCCACGTCATACACCTGGTTCGCGGTCCTGCTGGTGCCCGTCGGTCTGAGCGCGCTCACCGTCCTGACGACCGCGAACTCGACGGTCCAGCTCAGCGTCGACCCGCGCATGCGCGGCCGGGTGATGGCCCTCTACATGGCCATCCTCATGGGCGGGACGCCGCTGGGGTCGCCGATGATCGGCTGGATCGGGCAGCGGTTCGGCGCCCGGTGGACCATCCTGGTCGGGTCTGCGGCCGTGGCCCTGTCGCTGGTCGGTGCGAGCCTGTACCTCGTGCGCTCCCAGAACCTGCGGCTCCGCGTGCAGCGCAGCGGCCGTCCGCACCTGCGGATCACCGGCGGGCGGGTCGGCGAGCCGGCGCCGGAGGTCACGGCGTGACGCCCAGGTTCCGCCAGCGGCTGGTCATCATCGCCCTGGTCGGCCTGCTGGCGGTCGTGCTGGTGGCGCCGCTGCTCTCACGCTGACTGGGCAACCACGTAGTCGATGCAGCCGGTCAGGGCCGACACGTCGTCCGGTTCCACCGCGGGGAACATCGCCACCCGCAGCTGGTTGCGTCCCAGCTTGCGGTAGGGCTCCACGTCGACCACCCCGTTGGCCCGCAGCACCTTCGCGACGCCCGCGGCGTCGACCGACTCGTCGAAGTCGACGGTGCCCACCACCTGCGACCTGGCGGCCGGGTCCGCGACGAACGGCGTCGTGTATGCGGTGCGCTCGGCCCAGTCGTAGAGTCGGCCGGAGCTGTCCGCGGTGCGCTTCACCGCCCAGTCCAGGCCACCCTGCTCGGTCAGCCACTGCACCTGGTCGACCAGCATCGCCAGGGTGGCGACCGCGGGGGTGTTGTACGTCTGGTTCTTCCGCGAGTTGTCGATCGCGGTCGGCAGGCTGAAGAAGTCGGGCACCCAACGACCCGAGGCGGCGATCTGCTTGACCCGCTCCAGGGCGGCCGGGGACAGGGCTGCCAGCCACAGCCCACCGTCGGAGGCGAAGCACTTCTGCGGCGCGAAGTAGTAGACGTCGACCTGGGTCGGGTCCAGCGGCAGCCCGCCCGCACCCGACGTGGCGTCGATGATGACCAGTGCGTCGTCGTCGGCGCCGTCCACCCGCCGGACGGGGGCCATCACCCCGGTCGAGGTCTCGTTGTGCGGCCACGCGTACACGTCGATGCCGGCCTCGGCGACCGGCGCGGCCAGGGTCCCGGGCTCGGCGGTGATGACGGTGGGCTCGCCCAGGAAGGGCGCGTTGCGGGTGACGCTGGCGAACTTGGCCGAGAACTCCCCGAAGGCCAGGTGCTGGGCCCGCTCGCGGACCAGGCCGAACGCCGCGATGTCCCAGAACGCGGTGGACCCCCCGTTGCCCAGGACGATCTCGTACCCCTCTGGCAGCCCGAGCAGGTCGGCCAGCCCCGCACGCGCCTGCGCGACCAGGTTCTTCACCCCGGCCTGCCGGTGGGAGGTGCCCAGCACGGTGGTGCCGATCCGAGCGAGGTGCTCGACCTGGGCCGGGCGGACCTTGCTCGGCCCGGAGCCGAATCGGCCGTCGCCAGGGAGCATGGTCTGGGGGATGGACAGCGACGCGGTCGTCACGGGGAGGTCCTTCACGGGAGGGAGGGCCCAGCAGCCAGCAGCGGCCAGCGGGCACGGCATACCGGCCCAAGTGTGCCAGGCCGACACCCGCGCCCCTACCTACCCCCCTGGGGCGCTACCCCCCTCCCTGTGCGCTTGTTGCTCCGAACGCACCGTTTTTGCGCCCGCGAGACCAGAAAACGGTGCTTTCGAAGCAACAAGCGCGAGGGGGGAGAGGGGAGGGGAGAGGGCGGGAGGGCGGGCAGCGGGGGCGCCGGGGTCAGCGGGGGGACTTCTCCACGGAGTCGTCCCAGCCGGCGACGTCCTCGGGGCCGCGGGGACCCTTGCCGACGTAGCGCGCCGACGGCCGGATCAGCCGGCCGGTGCGCAGCTGCTCCAGGATGTGCGCGGACCAGCCGGCGGTGCGAGCGCAGGTGAACATCGGCGTGAACATGGATGCGGGCACCTGGGCGAAGTCCAGCGTCACCGCGGCCCAGAACTCCACGTTGGTCGCCAGGACGCGGTCCGGCCGCCGCGCGTGGAGCTCCGCCAGCGCGGCCTGCTCCAGCGCCGCGGCCACCTCGAAGCGAGGGGCGCCGAGCCGTTGGCAGGTCGCCCGCAGCACCCGGGCGCGCGGGTCCTCCGCGCGGTAGACCCGGTGACCGAAGCCCATCAGCCGCTCACCCTTGTCCAGCACCCCGCGCACGTAGGCCAGCGCATCCCCGCTCTTCTCGACCCCCTCGATCATGTGCAGCACCCGGGACGGCGCGCCGCCGTGCAACGGCCCGCTGATCGCGCCGACCGCACCGGACAGGCAGGCTGCCACGTCGGCGCCGGTCGAGGCGATGACCCGGGCGGTGAACGTGGAGGCGTTCATCCCGTGCTCGGCTGCCGACACCCAGTAGGCGTCCACCGCGTCCACGTGAGCCGGGTCGGGCTCGCCCCGCCAGCGCACCATGAACCGCTCGACCGCGGTCTCGGCCCGGTCCACCTCGCGCTGCGGCACCATGGGCAGGTTCTGCCCGCGTGCCGACTGCGCCACGAAGGACAGCGCCATCACCGAGGCCCGGGCCAGGTCGTCCCGCGCCCGCGCGGCGTCGATGTCCAGCAGCGGGCGGAACCCCCACAGGGGCGCCAGCTGGGCCAGCGCGCTCTGAACGTCGACCCGGACGTCGCCGGTATGCACCGGCAGCGGGAACGGCTCGGCGGCGGGCAGGCCGGGGTTGAACTCGTCGTCGACGAGCAGCCCCCAGACGTTGCCGAACGATACCCGGCCTACCAGGTCCTCGATGTCGACCCCGCGGTAGCGCAGCGCGCCCCCCGCCCGGTCCGGCTCGGCGATCTCGGACTCGAACGCGATGACGCCCTCGAGGCCCGGCTTGAACTCGGCATCTGCCATCTGCGGTCTGCTCCTTCCCCGGCGCAAGGGCCGCGGCGAGCACATTCTGCCCCTACTCGGGGGTAACCCTCACCTGGTCGCACCGGCACGACCGCCGGCAGGGCGCGGGCAGGGCGCGGGCAGGGCGCGGGCGAGGTCGGGAGAGCGCGTCGCCGCGGAGGCTGGGCCGCTCGGTTTGCGCGTCGACGTAGGCTCTGCGGCATGAGCCTGGCCCCGCGCGTGGAGTACCTCGGGGACGGGCTGGCGGAGGCCGACCTGGCGCCCACTGCGTGGCAGCAGGCGCAGCGCTGGGTGGACCAGGCGGTTCGCCGCTCGGCCGAGGGCGGCGACGTCCCGGAGCCGACAGCCATGTCGGTGGCCACGGTCGGCTTGGACGGGCGACCTGACGTGCGGACGGTGCTGATGCGGTTCTTCACCCCGGCCGGGCCGGGGTTCGTCACGAACCTGGAGTCCACCAAGGCCGCGCAACTGAGCGCCAACCCCGGCATCGCCGCCTCGCTGACCTGGCCGGCCATGTACCGGGCGATCCGCTTCCGCGGCACGGCGACGGCGTTGCCGCGCGCGGAGGTCAGCGCCTACTTCGCCAGTCGCCCGTGGGCCTCGCGGATCGGTGCCTGGGCCTCCCGCCAGTCCCAGCCGGTCCGCGACCGCGGGGAGCTCGACGCGGCATACGAGCGGTATGCCGCCCGGTTCCCCGACCACGGCGACGCGGGCGACGTGCCCGTCCCCGACTCCTGGGGCGGCTACCGCGTCGTCCCGGACGAGGTGGAGTTCTGGGCCGGCCGGCGCAACCGGCTGCACGACCGGCTGGTGTTCGAGCGGGTCGGCGAGGGTGACCTGGACGACGCCGGGTCCTGGCGGGTCTGGCGGCGGCAGCCGTGACGCCCATCCCGACCCAGGGCGAGCCGTCCGAGATCACCCAGGAGGGGGTGGCGGCGATGCTGTCTCGGCCGATCGAGCCGCTCGACGCGGTCGATCCGGTGGCTCAGCTGACACCGGACCAGGCCTTCGAGGCACGGCTGGCTGCCGGCCGGCCGGGGCTGCGCCGGTCACTGCACGGGCACCGGCCGGTCAGCCCGGCCAAGGAGCTGCGCGACCTGGCCCACGAGGCGGCCGGGCTTGATGCCTCCCAGTGGGACCGGTACGGGGAGGGCGGCCCGGTCCGCGAGCTGGAGCAGGCGGTGGCGGACGCGCTCGGGATGCCCGCCGCCGCGATGTTCCCGACCGGGGTGATGGCCCAGCAGGCGGCACTGCGGGTGTGGACCGGGCGGCAGGCATGCCGTGCGGTCGCGCTCCCCGGGCTGTCGCACCTGCTGGTGCACGAGCTGGACGGACCCCACCTGCTGCACGGGTTCCGCTGGTGCCGGCTGAGCGAGGGGGCGGCCTTCCCGACGGCCTCGGACCTGGCCGCCGAACCCAGCCGGCTGGGGGCGGCGCTGCTCGAGCTGCCGTTGCGGGACGCGGGGTTCCTGCTGCCGAGCTGGCCCGAGCTGGTCGCCTTCTCCGACGCCTGCCGCGACCGAGGGGTGCCGCTGCACCTGGACGGCGCCCGGTTGTGGGAGGCCGCCGCCTCGCTGGAGCGAACCCCGGCGCAGGTGTCCGCGCTGGCCGACAGCGTCTACGTCTCGCTGTACAAGGGACTCGGCGGACTGGCGGGCGCGGTGCTGGCCGGTCCGGCCGACGTGGTGGCGGAGAGCCGGCAGTGGCGGCGGCGCCAGGGGGGCACGCTGCCGTCGATGGTCCCGTATGCGGTGGGGGGGCTGCGCGGGCTGCGGCAGCAGCTGCCGCGGATGGGCGAGTACCGCCAGCGGGCGCTGGAGCTGGCCGAGGCGCTGGTGGCCCGGGGGGTGCGGGTCTACCCCGACCCGCCGCAGGCGACCGCCTTCCGGCTGCTCGCCGAGGCCAGCCAGGCCGAGCTGGACGACCGGCTGCTGCGTTGCGTGGAGGAGGACCGGACCTTCGTGGTCCCCCGGTTCCGGCGCAGCGAGGTTCCTGGCTGGTGCTGGACCGAGCTGTCGGTCGGCTCGGCCACGATGGACTGGGACACGGTGAAGGCCGCCGACTACCTGGCGCACCTGCTGCTCGACGACTGAGCCCCTAGAATCGCCAGGCAGCGCGTGTCGCCGCCGCTACGGCAGTGCAGGCTCCGAAGCCCGAGTTGAGGACGCAGCCATGAACGGACTTTCCAGCACACCGTCGTTCTCCGTCGCACCGCTTCACCCGGTGGTGGCCGAGGTGACCGAGCAGGTGCGGCAGCGCAGCCGAGCCAGCCGGGCGGCATACCTGGCGGCCGTCGAGCGAGCTGCCGCGGAGCGGCGCGGCCGGCCCACCCGGATGGACCTGGGGTGCAGCAACATGGCGCACGCGGTCGCGTCGTGCGGCGCGCACGAGCGCGCCGCGCTGATCGGCGACCAGGCCGTGGGCGTCGGGATCGTGACCGCCTACAACGACATGCTCTCCGCGCACACGCCGTATGAGACCTACCCGGCCCAGATCAAGGCCACGGCCACCTCGGTTGGTGCGGTGGCCAGGGTCGCCGGCGGGGTGCCGGCGATGTGCGACGGCGTGACTCAGGGCCGGGCCGGGATGCAGCTGTCGCTGTTCAGCCGGGACGTCATCGCCATGTCGACGGCGATCGCGCTCTCCCACGACGTGTTCGACGCCGGGCTGCTGCTCGGGATCTGCGACAAGATCGTGCCGGGCCTCGTGGCCGGTGGCCTGGCGTTCGGCCACCTGCCGATCGCGCTGGTGCCGGCCGGCCCGATGGCCTCCGGCTTGCCGAACGCGGAGAAGGCCGCGGTCCGCCGGGCCCACGCCGCCGGGGAGATCGGCAGGGACCAGCTGCTCGCGGCCGAGATCGCCTCCTACCACTCGGTGGGAACCTGCACCTTTTACGGCACCGCGAACTCCAACCAGCTGCTCATGGACGTGATGGGGCTGCACCTGCCCGGCGCGGCGTTCGTCGGGCCGGACGACCCGTTGCGGGCCGCGCTGACCGACGCAGTGGTGCGGCGGGTCGTGCAGATCGCCGCCAGCGACGCGGCATACGGGATGGGCCACGTGGTGGACGAGAAGGTGGTGGTCAACGGCATCGTGGCGCTGCTGGCGACCGGCGGCTCGACCAACCACACGATGCACCTGGTGACCATGGCCGCGGCTGCGGGGGTGAGGATCACCTGGGACGACTTCGACGCGCTGTCCCGGGTCGTGCCGTCGGTGGCCCGCATCTACCCCAACGGCGGTGCGGACGTGAACCATTTCCACGCCGCCGGCGGGACGCCGTTCCTGGTGCGGACCCTGCTGGAGGCCGGGCTGGTGCACCAGGACGTGCTGACCCTGGCCGGGCCCGGACTGCACCACCAGGCGTTCGTCCCGTCGCTGGTCGACGGGCAGCTGACGTTCGCCGAGGCGACCGCCCAGTCCAGGGACACCGCGGTGCTCAGACCGGCCAGCGACCCCTTCGAACCCGACGGCGGGCTGCGGGTGCTGCACGGGGCGCTGGGGACTGCCGTGATCAAGGTGTCCGCGGTGGCGCCGGAGCACCGGGTGATCGAGGCGCCGGTGCGCGTGTTCACCGACCAGGCCGGCTTCCTGGCGGCCTTCTCCCGGCGCGAGCTGGACCGTGACATCGTTGTTGTGGTGCGCGACCAGGGCCCGTCGGCGAACGGCATGCCCGAGCTGCACTCGCTGACCCCTTCGCTGGGAGTGCTGCAGAAGCGCGGGTACCGGGTGGCCCTGGTCACCGACGGGCGGATGTCCGGCGCGTCCGGGGCGATCCCGGCAGCCATCCACGTGACACCGGAGTCGGTGCACGGCGGCCCGATCGCCAAGCTGCACGACGGTGACCTGGTGCGCGTCGACGCCCTGGCGGGCCGGCTGGACGTACTGGTAGACCCGGCGGAGTGGGCTGCTCGCGAGGCCGCGCCGCCGTCGGCACAGGACGGGCACGGCACCGGCCGGGAGCTGTTCGCGGCGCTGCGCGCGGCCGTGGGCCGGGCCGACGAGGGCGCGCACGTGTTCGGGGCGGCCTACCCCGCCGGAGAGGCAGCCATGCCGCTGCAGATGGAGGAGTCGCTGCGATGACCCTGTCCACCGGGGAGGATGTCCTGGCCGTAAGCCCGGTCGTGCCCGTCGTCGTTATCGACGACGTGGCCGATGCTGTGCCGCTGGCGCGGGCGCTGGTCCGCGGCGGGGTGCGGATCATCGAGATCACCCTGCGCACCCCGGCCGGCCTGCCCGCCATCGAACGGGTAGCCGCCGAGGTGCCGGACATGCTGACCGGCGCCGGGACGGTGCTGACCGCCGACGACGCGGTGGCGGTGGCCAAGGCCGGGGCGCAGTTCATCGTCACTCCAGGGGTTGCCCCGCGGCTGCTGGACGCCTGCGTCGACACCGGCCTCCCGCTGCTCGCCGGCACGAACACCCTGTCGGAGATGTTGACCCTGGCCGAGCGGGGACTGACCGCGATGAAGTTCTTCCCAGCCGAGGCGTCCGGCGGGCGGGGCTACCTGGCCGCGGTAGCCGGGCCGGTCCCTCATCTGCGGTTCTGCCCGACCGGTGGAGTCTCACCCGCCAACGCGGCGGACTACCTGGCGCTGCCCAACGTCGGGTGCGTCGGGGGGTCCTGGCTGACGCCGAAGCAGGCCGTGGCGTCGAAGGACTGGGCGGCGATCGAGTCTTTGGCGGCGGAGGCCGCCGCGCTGCGCTGAGACGCGCAGCCGGCCTGGCTGGGCGTGCCGCGGTTGACCGACGCGCTGGGCGTGCCGCGGTTGGCCGACGCGCTGGGCGCCGGGCATGGAACAGCCCGTGAGCTCCGGCGGTGCCGGGTGCGCTGGACGGGGCGCACATCCTCACGGGCTGCGGTGGCGGAGTTGGATTCCCGTCACCCTTCCGTCCGTAGCCGGCAGTCCCGAGAAAACGGTGGGCCGGCGGAACGGGCTGGGCTAGAGCTCAGCCACCTCACGCGTCCGATGGGTATGCACTAGGTCGGACCACCTCCTTTCTCGTGTCCCTGGACCGTATGTCGAGTGGTCGCCAAAGCGCAACGCTCTTTGCGTCACTCGTTGTCGTGACCCGCAGCGGGTCCGGTGTTCGGGCGGGGCGGCGGGTCCGCACGGGGGTCGGTGTCTGGGCGGGGGTCCGGGGAACGGACCGGGATCGGCGTTCGGGCGGGGCGGGGGGTACGCACCGGCTCCGGTGCTGGGCGGGCGGCGGGTCCGCACCGGACGGGCGGGGGTACGCACCGGCTCCGGTGCTGGGCGCGCGGCGGGTCCGCAGCGGGTCGGCAGGGTCAGACGGGTCGCACGGAGCCGGCGTCGACGGCAAGCCAGATGGCCTCCGCCTGCGCCAGCAGCCGACCCTCGGCGTCGAACAGCGCAGTCCCGCTGAAGTGCTTGCGGCCCTCCTGCCCGGTGGGCCAGGCCATCACGACGTGCTGCTCCGCGACGGAAGGCAGTTCCCGCAGCTCAGCCGTGATCGTGCCGAGCACCAGCGCCCGGCCGGCAACGCCGCACGCCCACGCGCCGGGGCAGTCCAAAGCAGCCCAGACGACCTCCGGGGTCACCTCCGAGGGCACCCACGCCGCGGCCCGGACGGGCTCGCGGCCGGACAGCAGCCCGGTCCGCAGGGCCAGCCCGTCCTCGCGCAGCCCGCAGGCGAAGCAGGTCGGAAACGGGTGGTCGACCAGCCCCTCGTATGCCGCTCCAGCCGCCGCGGCCTCGTCGAAGCTGGCGGGGCGCGGGACGCTCCCCCGGTCCAGCGGCTCCGCCGCGAAGGCCTGCGCCACCAACGTCTCGCCGTCGTAGAGCTCGACGGTGCCGTCATCGGCATACGAGACGGATAGCTCCTCGTCCAGCGGCGGCGGTGTCCGCAACCGCACCGTCACCGCGCCGCCGTCAAGCAGCTGTGCCAGGTGCCCGCTGGTCCAGCCGCCGTTGCCGGAGTGCGGCGGCCCGCGGTAGCGGAACGGGATGATGACCGTGTCGCTCACGACGGCAACGCTAGCCAGTTCGCCGGTGGGAGAAGGCCGCTGGGCGTAAGGCCCTACGGGCTGGCCTTCGGGCCGGCCGCGCGCGGCGCCCGGGGTGGGGTCGTCGTCTTTGCACAATCCGGCGCGGACGGGGCGCCCGGGGCGGGGTGGGGTCGTCGTCTTTGCACAATCCGGCGCGGACGGGGCGTCGGGGGCGGGGTGGGGGCGTCGTTTTTGCACAATCCGGCGCGGACGGGGCGTCGAGCATGTCCCGAGTCGTGTGGAACTTGGGTGGCGATCCGGGGTGAACTCTATGCGACGGCTCCGACAGTTTCCGAGCTTGGGGGCGTGTCGGGGTGAGCGTGCCGGTGGAGCGCAGCGAGGAGTTGGGGCATCTGCTTGTAGCCCTTGATCCGGCGGAACGATCGTTCGGCGTTGAGCATTCCGGCGGCGGTCCAGCGCAGCACCATGTGGCCGTCGCGCCAGCGGGTGACGTTCCGGTTGGTGGTGCGGGCGATGCTGATCATCGACTCGACCGGGTTGGAGGTGACCAGCGTCTTCGCCAGGCGCCCGTCGATGCCCAGGCGGGCGACGGTGAACATCTCTTCCAGCCCTTCGCGCAGCGAGTTCGCAGCGCCGGGGTGGGCTTTGTCGAGCAGCCCGGCCAGGTGCTTGGCGTTGCGCAGGCCAAGGTCAGGGTCGGGGTGGTTGAAGGCATTCACGAGCTTGGCGTCGACCCAGGCTTTCTCCTTGTCTGGCAGGTGATCGGCGACGTTCCGGCGCTTGTGCAAAGTGCAGCGCTGGACCGCCACCTGGGCACCGAACACCTCGTTCACTGCCGCCGACAAGGCCTTCGCGCCGTCGATGACGACCAGCAGCCCGTCTTCGGCGGACAGGCCACGGGAGACCAGGTCGGCGAGCATCGCCCGGACGACGGTCTTGTTCTCGGTGGCGCCGTCCCACAGCCCGACCGGGAGCTTGCGGCCGTCCGCGGTGATGCCCAACGCGACGATCACGCACCGGCCGGCCATGTGCTCCCCGTCGAGCATCAGGACCTTGAGCTTCTCCTCGGTCAGGTCGCGGGCCAGCAGCTCCGCCAGGGCGGTCTCGGTTTCCTTGATGAAGCGGCGTGACACTGCTGACCGGCCCGTCGAGCTGGCGCCCTGCAGGACTGCCTCGCCGATGGGCTCGGCGATCCGGGCGTGCCGGCGGGTCGCGACCCCTGCCAGCATCCGCTCCAGCACGACCTGCCCGAGCAGGTCATCGGCGGCGAACGCCGAGTAGGCCGGCAGCGGCACCTCGTGGCCGTCCAGCGTCCGTGCCCGTGGCCGGGTCACCTCGACCCGCCGCCCGCCCAGGGTCACCGAGCCCTTCCCGGTGCCGTGCCGCACCGCCGCACGGTCAGGGTTGTGCTTGCCCTTCGCGCCGGCCACCGCGGTGATCTCGGCCTCGAACATCGTCTGCATCACGGCCATCCCGGCCGCCACGCTCATCGCCAGCAGCCCCTCACGGGCCACCCCAGCGATGTCGGCCAGCGCCAGGCTGATCTCCTGCGGCAGGTCAGCCACTCCCGTGGCCTGCTCCTGCGTCCCCACGTGCACGTTCCTGGGTACGGTCTTCACAGCGGTCCCCTGGTTCTCTGAGTCGGGTCGACTTGGCGGTCGCCCAACACCTACCGCAAGGCAGGCATCAGGCGGGGGACCGCCACTTCAAGTTCCACGAGGACCGGGACAACCTC
>DASSLY010000027.1:0-45954 GCA_035689185.1 Dermatophilaceae bacterium | reverse complement strand
AGGAGGCTCATGACCTCTCCATCGTCGCGGCTGAGGCGCACGCGCCGGGCCAGCACACGCCGCAACGCGGCAGATTGGCCGCACGTGGCCGCAATCCAGGTGCAAGAACTGGGCGCAAGCTGGGTGCAACCTAGGCGCGGTCGCCGGCGTCTGGTTCGCTGAGCGAGGAGGTGAACTCCGTGGGCCGAACGGCAGACCAGGTGCAGTTCGACGCGTTCTACCGGGCCAACGCGGCCAACGTGGTCCACCTGGTCTACGCCGCTACCGGCGACCTGACCGTCGCCCAGGACAGCACGCAGGAGGCGTTCGCTCGGGCGTGGGCGCGCTGGTCCTCGGTGAGCTGGTATGACGACCCGCTGGCTTGGGTGCGCACGGTTGCGCATCGGGTGGCGAGTTCCGGGTGGAGGAGGCGCTCGGGCAAGCATCGGGCGTACGTCCGGCACGGCGAGCCCGCGCCGGCGGCCGGGCCGAGCGAGGACCGGGTAGCGGTGCTGGCTGCGTTGCAGAAGCTGAGCGAGCCGGTCCGGGTGGCAGTCGTGTTGCACTACCTGGCCGACCTGCCGGTGGAGCAGATCGCGCAGGAGACCCACGCCCCCGTCGGCACCGTCAAGGCGCGGTTGCACCGAGGTCGGGCCCAGCTGGCGGACGCCTTGTCCACTGCAGCGCGGGATGACACCGAGGAGCTCCGCCGTGGTTGAGCGACACAGCTGGACCGCGGACGCGGACGACACCGTGCGAGGGGCACTCGCCGTCCTGCGGGCGGACCTGGACGCGGTGGAGCTGCCCGACCCGGCGGCGGTCCGCCGCCGGGGCGAGGCCCGACGTCGCCACGTCACCAGGTTCTGGCTGTCGACCGCGGCTGCCGTGGCGGTGGGGATCGCGGTGGCGGTGGCGGTCGCGCTGACGGCCGCGCCGCCCCCCGGGCTCGGCCCTTCCCCGGCGCGTCCCACGCCGACGGAGATCCACCAGCTCCCGACGGAGCTGCCGGACCTCGCCGACTGGCAATCGGCACTGGGCCTGGCCGCGACGACAACCCTCGAGGCGACCGAAGAGGAGTTCCCCAGGCTGCTCAGGTGCTTGCACGAGCCCCCGCCCGGGCGGCGCGTGCTGGCCCAGCGCATCACCGACCCGAGCCGGGGCCTGGTTGCCTTCCAGCACCTGTACGGGTTCGACACGCCGGCCGTCGCCCGGTCGGTCGCCGAGGCAAGCAACCCCGAACGCTGCCCTGACTTCTTCGGCCAGGCGCTTCGGGACCAGGCATGGCCACACGTCTACCTGCTGTCGGACCCCGGGTTCCTACACTGGCGCGGCATTGCGCTGAGCGGGCCCCGGGTGACCATGATCGACATCACCGACCGTGGCACGCTGAGTCTCCCGCAGTGGCGGTACGAGCAGGTGCTCGCCATCGCCGCGCTCGCGCAGGACATGGTGGAGGCGCTACCGCCCGAGCCGTCGCCGTCCCCAAGCACCTCGGTCCCATGAGCCGAGAAGGCTGCCCGTCGCCAGGCCCGGCCGCGCCGTTCGGGCCGCCGCCGTTCGGCCGCCGCCGTTCGGGCCGCCGACCGAACCGCATACTCCGACCGCATGCCCTGGCCGCGCGCGGGATCAGCCGGACAGGCCGCGCATGATCTCCCGCATCAGCTCCGCGGTCGCCGACGGGGTCTTGCCGACCCGGACGCCAGCAGCCTCCAGCGCCTCCTGCTTGGCGGCCGCGGTGCCGGACGATCCTGACACGATCGCCCCGGCGTGGCCCATGGTCTTGCCCTCCGGCGCGGTGAAGCCCGCCACATAACCCACCACCGGCTTGGTGACGTGCTCGCGGATGTAGGCGGCGGCCCGCTCCTCCGCGTCCCCACCGATCTCGCCGATCATGACGATGGCGTCGGTGTCCGGGTCCTCCTGGAACGCGGCCAGGCAGTCGATGTGGGTGGTGCCGATGATCGGGTCGCCACCGATGCCGACAGCGGTGGCGAAGCCGAACTCCCGCAGCTCGTACATCATCTGATAGGTCAGCGTGCCCGACTTGCTCACCAGGCCGATGCGCCCCGGCCCGGAGATGTCGGCCGGGATGATGCCGGCGTTGGACTGGCCGGGGCTGATCAGGCCGGGGCAGTTGGGGCCGACCAGGCGGGTGGTGCCCGACCGGACGGCATGGGTGTAGAACTCCGCGGTGTCCTTGACGGCCACCCCCTCGGTGATGCACACGACGAGCGGTATGCCGGCGTCCACCGCCTCGACGACGGCGGACTTGGTGAACTTCGCCGGGACGAAGACCACCGTGACGTTGGCTTCGGTGGCCTCGACCGCCTCACCGACCGAGCCGAACACCGGCACCTGCACGCCGCCGGCGAACCCCACCGACTGGCCGCCCTTGCCGGGGGTGACGCCGCCGACGATGTCGGTGCCTGATGCCAGCATCCGTTGGGTGTGCTTCATCCCCTCCGAGCCGGTCATTCCCTGGACGATGACCCTGGAGTCCTTGGTCAGAAAGATCGCCATCGCGCTTGGCCTCCTACTTCGCCGCAGCGGCGAGTTCGGCGGCCTTGCGAGCCGCGCCGTCCATGGTTTCCTCGATGCTCACCAGCGGATGGCCGTACTCCGCCAGGATGCGCCGGCCCTCCTCCACGTTGTTGCCATCCAGCCGCACGACCAGCGGCTTGGTGGCCTCGTCGCCGAGCGTCTTCAGCGCTCCCACGATGCCGTTCGCCACCGCGTCGCAGGCCGTGATCCCCCCGAACACGTTGACGAACACCGACTTCACCTGCTGGTCACCGAGGATGATGTGCAGCCCGTTGGCCATCACCTCCGCGGAGGCCCCGCCGCCGATGTCGAGGAAGTTCGCCGGCTTGGGCCCGGTCACGCTGTCGATCTGCTGGCCCGCATAGGCGACCACGTCCAGCGTCGACATGACCAGGCCGGCGCCGTTGCCGATGATGCCGACCGACCCGTCGAGCTTGACGTAGTTCAGGCCCTTCGCCTTGGCCTCCGCCTCCAGCGGGTCGGCCGCGGCCTTGTCCTCCAGTGCCTCGTGGTCGGGGTGCCGGAAGTCGGCGTTGGCGTCCAGGGACACCTTGCCGTCGACCGCCACGATGCTTCCGTCCTTGGTCTTCACCAGCGGGTTCACCTCGACCAGGGTGGCGTCCTCGTCGCGGTAGACGGCCCACAGCTTCTGCACGACCTCGGCGATCTGGTCCGACACGTCGTCGTCGAAGCCGGCCTGCCGGACGATCTCGGCCGCCTTCGCGGCATCGATGCCGACGGTCGGGTCGACCGGCACCCGCGCCAACGCCTCCGGGCGCTCGACGGCGAGCTGCTCGATGTCCATCCCGCCCTCCTTGCTGGCCATTGCCAGGTAGGCCCGGTTCGCCCGGTCCAGCAGAAGGCTGAAGTAGTACTCCTGCTCGATCTGGGCGCCCTGGGCCACCATCACCTGGTGGACGGTGTGTCCCTTGATGTCCATCCCCAGAATCTGCTCCGCGGCCGCCTGCGCCTCGTCGGGTGACTTCGCCACCTTCACGCCGCCGGCCTTGCCCCGTCCACCGGTCTTGACCTGCGCCTTGACCACGACGACCCCGCCGCTCTTGGCGCCGATCGTCTCGGCGGCCGCGCGCACCTCCGCGGGCGTGCTGGCCACCGCACCGGCGAGCACGGGTACGCCGTGCCGCTCGAAGACATCGCGGGCTTGGTACTCGAACAGGTCCACAGGTGTCGTCCTCCGCGTCGTCGTCGGCTCCCTGACAGGCGGCCTGTGGTTGCCCACCGACCGCGACGAGCCTAATGCGGCGTTCTACCGCACGGCAGCCGGAGGGCCGGTAGGCCGCCGGGCACGGAGCGTGGGGGGAGGGGTCAAGGCGGCATCAAACAAATCAGGGGGATCAGGGGAATGAGGGGGCATCAGGGGGCATCAGGGGGCGTCAGGGGGGATCAGGGGCATCAGGGGCACCAGTGGCATCAGGGGCATCGGGGGCAGGGAACCGAAGCGGGTCGGCCGGGCGTCCCACCCGGGTCCGGCGGGAGGTCCAGCGATACGGGAGGTCGTCATGCTGTCAGTGGCGACCTCCCGCGCCGCCCGACTGGCGGCGGGTTCATCCCTGGCGCTGCTGCTCGCCGCCTGCGGATCCGCGCCGCCGTCGGCAGGAACGCAGCCGGAGGTCACCGGCACGTCGACCGCCGCTCCCGCGGCGTCTCCGACTGCCGCACCGAGCACCGGTCGGTTCCCGCTGCGAATCCGCCGCGTCGGCGGCCTCGCCGGGATGCAGGATCTGATCACCGTCAATGCCGACGGCACCACGGTGCTGCAGACCAGGCGCCGGCCGGCCCGCGTATGCCGGCTGTCGCCGCAGGTCATGGCCCGGATCACCGCCGCGGTGGACGCGGTCGACTGGGCCTCCCTGCCGCCCCCGACCACCGATCCGCACCTGGCCGACCAGCTGTTCACCACGGTCAGCACTCCCGAGGGGGGTCCGGCCGACATCGGTGAGCCTGCGCTCCGCGAGCTGGGCGACCTGGCCGGTGACCTGCTGACCAGCATCGGCCGCCCCTGCGGTTGACACCTGCCCCTGCCCCGCACCACCGGAAAACGGGCGTCAGGGGGCGTCCGGTCGGGGGGAGGAGCCCGCGTCCGGTCGGGGGGCGGAGGGCGTGGCCGCGGCCGGTCGGACGTTGGCGCGGACCCAGTCGACGATCTCGGCCATCCTGGCTCCCGGGGTGAACACCTTGGCCACTCCCAAAGCGGCGAGCTCGGGGATGTCCGCGTCCGGGATGATCCCGCCGCCGAAGACGACGATGTCCTGGGCGTCCTGCTCCTTCAACAGCTGGGTCACCCTGGCGAACAGCGTCATGTGCGCGCCGGAGAGCACCGACAGCCCGACCGCGTCCGCGTCCTCCTGAATCGCCGCGGCGACGATCTGCTCCGGGGTCTGGTGCAGACCCGTGTAAATGACCTCCATCCCCGCGTCCCGCAGTGCCCGCGCGACCACCTTCGCGCCCCGGTCGTGCCCGTCGAGCCCGGGCTTGGCGACGATGATCCGCAGCGGTGACTCGGCCATCCCGCCAGCGTAGCCAGCACGGCATACCCGCCGGCAGTTCGCGCGTTTGCCGCGAACCGCAGCCCTGCGCTTGTTACCGTCAGGTAGCCATGTCCGAGCTCGTCAGCGGTCCAACGGCGGACCCACCCGGCGCAGCACCGCCCCCGCGGCGGCGCCGGTCGCCCGCGCTCCCGCAGGCCGCGAAGATGGCCGCCGGAGCGGTCCGGGCACTGCTCACGCCCGCCGGCATGGCCGGCGCGGCGCTGGAGGCGACCTGGCTGTCCACCCACGCGGTCCTATACCCGCTGGGGCTGCTCGCGCGGGGCGAGGCGTCGGCCCCCGCATACGGGCTGCGGCACCTGTCCCCGGTGCAGCGCGGGTTGGCCATCGGCGACGTGGAGGCCGCCGGGACGCCGATCCTGCTGGTGCACGGCATGGTCGACAACCGATCCGTTTTCGCGGTGCTGCGGCGCGGGCTGCGGCGGCGCGGCTTCGGCCGGGTGCTTACCCTGAACTACTCACCTCTCACCACCGACGTGCGGGCGGCCGCCGCGGGGCTGGCCGAGCAGGTCGAGATCCTGGTGGCGGAGACCGGCTACGAGCGCATCCACGTCGTCGGCCACAGCCTGGGCGGCCTGATCGCCCGCTACTACGTGACCCGGCTCGGCGGGGACGCGCGGGTGCACACGCTGGTCACCCTCGGCACTCCGCACCAGGGCACCTACAACGCGTATGCCGTGCCGTCCCAGCTCTGCCGGCAGCTGCGTCCGGGCAGCGAGCTGATGCGCGAGCTGGACCGGCGCGCGGTCGGCTGCCGGACCCGGTTCATCACCTACTGGTCGGACCTGGACCAGATGATCTTCCCGCAGACCAACGCCGTCCTGGTCCATCCCGACCTGTCGGTCCGCAACATCGGCATGCACGGGCTGGGCCACATGAGCCTGCCGATCAGCCGGGCCGTCGCCCACGGGATCTCGGCCGCGCTGTCGCAGTTGGACCCGGACGGGTCGACGCGCGCCGCCGGAGTCACCCCGATCGGGTCGTCCACATCACAGCCGTGAGGCATTTCCGGTAACGATCCGGTCACGCTACAGTCACCGACAGACAAGCCCTGACGCGTGCCGGCAGCGCAGGTCGGCCCCGGTCGGCCGACGTGCGTTGGTCACGCCGACCGCAGCGCTTGGCTCGACCCGCCTCCCGACCCGAAGGCCTTGGCTTGTCTTTCTTTCGCACCGGTCGCCACCGCGCCCCGGCCCGACGCGCCCCGCTGACCCCTGGTGCCGGCCTGGCCCTGCCGACCGCAGTGGCGGTGGTGCTGACCCTGACGGGCGGCGCGGCGGTCGTGGCGACCGCCCGGCAGGCCGGTGCCCGTCCGACCACCGCGGCTGCTGCCGCCTGGGTGACGCCTGCGGGCGCCGAACGCGCATACCAGGCGGGTCCTGCCGTGGCCGGCCAGCCCTCGGACCAGGCCGTCGAGCGAGCCGCGGCACGCGATGCCGCGGCGGCGCGTGCTGCCGACCGGTCCTCCCGGGCGGCACGGGCCCGATCCGATCTCGCGGTTCGCCAGCTGGCCGCGGAGCTCGCCGCCGCACGGAGGTGGGTGCTCCCGTTGAAGGGGTACACGCTGAGTTCGAGGTTCGGCCTGCGGTGGGGCCGCCTGCATGCCGGCAACGACTTCGCCGTCCCGGTCGGCACCCGGCTGGGCGCCATGTCCACCGGCACGGTGATCTTCGCCGGGGAGCAAAGCGGCTACGGCACCAAGGTCGAGATCCGGTACTGGGACGGCACGGTCAGCTACTTCGCCCACATGAGCAGGCTGGCCGTGAAGCGGGGAGACCGGGTGCATCCTGGTCAGCTGGTGGGGCTATCGGGCAACAGCGGGCACTCCACCGGGCCGCACCTGCACCTGGAGATCCACCCGGGCGGAGGCAAGCCGGTCGACCCGTTGCCCTGGCTTCGGGCCCACGGCATTCGCGTCAACCGCTGACCGGGACCCGGATGCCGAGGAGTCGTCATCGGCATCGCCCGCGAGTTCCTGCATGCGGACAGGGCCTGGGTGAGGCGCGCTGCCGGCGGCGCGGCTACAGCTTGACGAGGGGGGCGTAACGCAGCAGCAGGCGCTTGACGCCGTCGTCGGCGCCGAAGTCCACGTGCGCCATGGCCTTGTCCGCGACCCCCTCCACCCGGACCACGGTGCCGAGCCCGAACGAGTCGTGGGAGACCCGGTCCCCGGGATGCAGCGAGATGACCGCCCGGTTGCCCGGTGACCGGACCCCGGCGCGGCCGGCCAGCGTCGCGACCGCGGGGATGGCGGAAGGCCGCGTCCCGGTGCCCTCCAGCCGCTGCCAGTCGACCAGTTCGCCGGGCACCTCGTCGAGGAAGCGCGAGGCCGGGAAGTACTGCGGCTGCCCCCAAGCCGAGCGCTGCACCGCGCGGGACAGGTGCAGCCGCTCCCGTGCCCGGGTGATGCCGACGTAGGCCAGCCGGCGCTCCTCCGCCAGCTCCGACGGGTCGCCGAGGGCGCGCATGTGCGGGAACGTCCCGTCCTCCATGCCGGTCAGGAACACCACCGAGAACTCCAGTCCCTTGGCCGTATGCAGCGTCATCAGGGTGACCACCCCGCCGTCCTCGCCACCCTCGGGGATCTCGTCCGCGTCGGCGACCAGCGACACCTGCTCCAGGAAGCCCTCCAGGGTGCCTTGTTCGTCCGCGGCCGCCGCTTGCTCGTCATACTCCTGCGCCACCGCGACCAGCTCGGCGAGGTTCTCCACCCGTGTCTCGTCCTGCGGGTCCAGCGACCGGCGCAGCTCCTCGAGGTACCCCGACTGCTCGACCACCGCCTCGAGCAGCCCGGCGATGCCCGACCCTCCGTCGTACACCGTGCGCAGCGCCTCCAGCAGTGAGGTGAACGCGGTGATCGCTGCGACCGAGCGGGTCGCGATCCCCGGGGCGTCGGCGGCGCGGCCGAGTGCGGCCACGAACGGGATCCGCTCGCGCTCGGCGAGCTGGGCGACGCAGGCCTCCGCGCGGTCGCCGATGCCGCGCTTGGGCACGTTGAGGATGCGGCGCAGGTTGACCGTGTCCAGCGGGTTGGAGATCACCCGAAGATAGGCCAGGGCGTCCTTGACCTCGCGCCGCTCGTAGAACCGGGTGCCGCCGACGACCTTGTACGGCAGGCCGACCCGGACGAACACCTCCTCGATCGCTCGGGACTGCGCGTTGGTCCGGTAGAACACCGCCACGTCGCGCGGCCGCACGCCGTGGTCGTCGCCGAGCGCGTCGATGGTCCGGGCCACGAACGAGGCCTCGTCGTGCTCGTTGTCAGCGACGTAGCCCACGATGGGAGGACCGTCGCCGGAGTCGGTCCACAGGTTCTTCGGCCGGCGGTCGGGATTCTTCGCGATGACCGCGTTGGCCGCCCGCAGGATCGTCTGGGTCGAGCGGTAGTTCTGCTCCAGCAGGATGGCCCGCGCGTCGGGGTAGTCCTGCTCGAACTCGACGATGTTGCGGATGGACGCGCCGCGGAAGGCGTAGATCGACTGGTCCGCGTCCCCGACGACGGCCAGCTCGGCCGGAGCTACCGGGGGCTCGCCGCGTTCGGCTCCCAGCGGCTGCGTCCCCACCAGCTCGCGGACCAGCTGGTACTGCGCGTGGTTGGTGTCCTGGTACTCGTCCACCAGCACGTGGCGGAACCGCCGCCGGTAGTGCTCGGCCACGTCCGGGAACGCCTGCAGCAGGTTGACCGTGGTCATGATCAGGTCGTCGAAGTCCAGCGCGTTGGCCTGGGCGAGCCGGCGCTGGTACCCGGCGTAGGCGTCGGCCAGGACCCGCTCGTGGTGCTGGCCGTCGCCGGCGCGGGAGGCGTAGGTCTGCCAGTCGACCAGCTCGTTCTTCAGGTTGCTCACCTGGGCCGCGAACGACCGTGCCGGGTACCGCTTGGGATCCAGGTCCAGGTCGCGCAGCACCATCGCCATCAGCCGCTGGCTGTCGGCCGCGTCGTAGATGGAGAAGGTCGACCGCATCCCCACGTGCGCGGCCTCGCGCCGCAGGATCCGGACGCAGGCGGAGTGGAAGGTCGACACCCACATCGCCCGCGCCGGGGCCCCCACCAGGGCCGCGACCCGTTCGCGCATCTCGGCGGCGGCCTTGTTGGTGAAGGTGATCGCGAGCACCTGCCCCGGGCGCACGTTGCGCGTAGCCAGCAGGTAGGCGATCCGGTGCACCAGCACCCGCGTCTTGCCCGAGCCGGCGCCGGCCACGATGAGCAGCGGCGCGCCCTGGTGGGTCACCGCCGCGCGCTGCTGCGGGTTGAGCTGGCGGAGCAGCTCCTCGGGGTCCCTGGAGACGACGGTATGCCGGCCGGCCGGCTCCTCTGGCGCCGGGCGGCCCGCCTCCCCCGCATGGGCTGCTTCGGCCCAGGTGGGAATGCCGCGGGCGTCCACCGCTCCGCCCGAGGGCGGCACCGTGGGCAACTGGAGGTCGTCGAACAGGGTGCTCATCTCGTGCCAACCCTACGTCGCCCCGGCGACAGCCCCGGATCCGCCACGTGCTGTCAGAACCTCACCGTGTTGTCGGAACGTCACCGCGCCAACCCAGATAGTTGCCTCGTCAAGTATCATGGCAGCCATGACCGACTGGCTGGACGAGGACCAGATCGCGGCGTGGGTGCGGTTCATCGCCGTGGTCGAGCTGCTGCCTGGGGCGCTGGACAGCCAGCTCCGGCGCGACGCCGAGCTGACCCACTTCGAGTACTTCGTCCTGGCCATGCTGTCGGAGGCTCCGGATCGAACGCTGCGCATGACCGGGCTGGCCGCACGCACCAACGCCACCTTGCCCCGGCTGTCCCACGTCGTCGGCCGGCTGGAACGCCGTGGACTGGTGCAGCGAACCCCCTGCCCCGCGGACGGGCGGGCCACCGACGCCCGGCTCACCCAGGCCGGCTGGGCCAAGGTCGCGGACACCGCGCCCGGCCACGTGCAGACGGTGCGACGGCTGGTCATCGACGCCCTGTCCCCGAGCCAGGTCAGCCAGCTGGGCCTGATCAGCCAGGCCATCCTGTCCCGGCTGGACCCCGACGGCCGGATGAGCGGCGCGGCGTCCTCAGCCCGGCGCGAGCCGGCGTAGCCGGGGCAGGACGTCCCGCTGGTAGAGCCCGATGAAGCGCTCCTGGTCCGGGCCGGGGGCATGGAACACCAGGTGGTTGAAGCCCAGGTCCAGGTAGGCCCGGATCCGCTCGACGTGCTCGTCCGGGTCGGTCGAGACGATCCACCGCGAGGCGGCCTGCTCCGCCGGGAGCGCGTCGGCGAGCCGCTGCATCTCCACCGGGTCCTCCACGCCGGCCTTCTGCTCAGGGGTGAGCGCCAGCGCCGCCCAGTGCCGGGTATCCGCCACGGCCCGGGCATGGTCGCTGTCGAAGGAGACCTTCACCTCGATGACCCGGTCGATGTCGGCCAGGTCGCGGCCGGCCTTGCCGGCCCCCTCGGCCAGCGCCGGCATGAGAGTGTCGGCATACAGGGACGGCGCCTTGCCCGAGGTGGTGATGAAGCCGTCGGCGATGCGCCCGGCCAGGCGGGTCGCGGCGGGACCCGACCCGCCGATGTACACCGGCACCGCGGTGTCCGGGCGGTCGTAGATGGTGGCCTTGTCGGTGCGGTAGTACGTGCCCTCGAAGCTGACCCGCTCCTCCCGCCACAGCGCCTGGATGAGCAGCACCGCCTCCTTCAGGCGGGCGAACCGCTCCTTCTGCTCCGGCCACGGCAGCCCGAGCGGCTTCTCGTTCAGCGACTCCCCGGTGCCGACGCCGAGCACCACCCGCCCCGGGTAGAGCACCCCCAGGGTGGCGAACGCCTGGGCCACCACCACCGGGTGGTAACGGATCGTCGGAGTCAGCACCGAGGTGCCCAGCAGCACCCGCTCGGTCCGCGCGCCCGCCGCGCCCAGCCACGGCAGCGCCGCCGGAGCGTGCCCGCCGTCGTGCCGCCAGGGCTGCAAGTGGTCGGACACGAACACCGAGTCGAACCCGGCCTGCTCGGCCGCGACCGCAAGGTCGGCCAGCCTGGTCGGCCCGAACTGCTCCGCGGATGCCTTGTACCCCAACCGCAGTGCCATGACGACCCCTTCCGTCGGTCCGCGCCCCAGTCTGTATGCCGGTCGCACGCGTCTGCAGCGCGGGCGGCATACCGGCGGGTTCGGGCCGGTTCCTAGGCTGGGTCTTGTGAGCGAGCAGCCGGTGCCCGGCCGACCGTATGGCGTGTGGTTGCCACCGCGCCGCGACGAGGACATCGAGCGGGCCCTGGTGGTGGTGGCGCACCCCGACGACGCGGACTACGGCGCGGCCGGGACCGTCGCCGGCTGGACCGACACCGGCATCGAGGTGACCCTCGTCTGCCTCACGCGGGGTGATCAGGGCGGGTTCGACGACACCGAACGGGCGCGGATGCCGGTGATCCGCGAGGCCGAGCAGCGGGCCGCGTCGGCGGTGCTCGGGGTGAGCGACGTCCGCTTCCTGGACCACCGCGACGGCTGGCTGGAGCCGTGCTGGGAGCTCCAGCGGGAGATCGTGTCGGTCATCCGGGCGGTCCGCCCGCAGCGGGTCCTGACCCAGTCGCCGGAGCGGATGTACCAGCGGCTGCAGGCCTCGCACTCCGACCACCTGGCGGCCGGTGAGGCCACGGTCCGGGCCGTCTACCCGGCGGCGGAGAACCCGTTCGCCTGGCCGGAGCTGGTCGAGCAGGGGCTGCTGGCGTGGCACGTCGGCGAGCTGTGGCTGATGGCCCACCCGCAGGCCTCGCATGCCGTCGACGTGACCGAACGGTTCGACACCAAGATCAAAGCGCTGCAGGCGCACGTGTCCCAGACCGCGCACCTGGGCGAGGAGCTGGAGCGGCGGATCCGCGGCTGGAACGCGATGAACGCCACCCTGTTCGGCCTGCCGCAGGGCCGGCTGGCCGAGGTGTTCGCCGTGAGCCGGGTCAACTAGCGAGTTAGTGCCAGAGCACCGCCACGGCGGCGTTGAGCACGGCACCCAGGCCGACGACATGCGGCAACAACGTGGGCCCGGCCCCGGTGCGCCGGGTGCGGCCGGACCAGATCTCCGCCGCCGCCACCACCGCGAGCGCGATCACCAGCTTGACCGTGATCTTGGCCATGTCCAGGTTCTTGTCCAGGGAGTCGACGCCCTCGGCCAGGCCGACGAGCACCACGCCGCTCAGCACCTGCATCCGGGCGCCCCACAGCATCCACGAGCTCACCCGCGGGGCGGCGCGCACGGCGAGGTAGCCGCCGACGATCGCGGCCATCCCGAGCAGGTGGGTCAGCACGACGAGGTCGTAGACGACATCCATAGCCTGTGCTCCTCGCTCGGCGGGGTCGGTTCATGCACGTGCCGCCCGGGGCTGCCGTGCACGTGCTGCCCGGGGCTGCCGTGCGCGTGCCGCCCGGGCTTGTCTTGGGCTTGCTGCCCCGAACGGTACGTTCCGCGCCCGTCGGGCCGCTCATACCGTCCGGTTGTGAGCAGCAAGAGCGGGGTGCAGCCCCATCACCTCGGCCAGCGTCGGGACGACGGCGGCCGCTCCCGCCTCGCGCAGGGTCGGCTCGTCGACCGCTGAGCCGGCCAGGACCGCGACCGGCACCATCCCGGCGGCCACCGCGGCGCGCATGTCCCAGGTGGAGTCGCCGACGTACCAGCACCGGGCCGGGTCTACCCCCAGCTGCTGGGCACCCAGAAGCAGCAGGTCGGGAGCCGGCTTGGCCCGCTGCACGTGGCTCCCGTCGACGACGCGGGGCGGGGTGGCCAGGCCGACGGCGGCGACCGAGGCCACCACCTGGTCCGGCGCGCTGGAGGTGGCGATGGCCCACGGCACACCGGCCGCGTCGAGCGCCTCCAGCAGCGCGCGCGCGCCGGGCAGGGCGGCCCGGGTGGCAGCCAGCTGGTCGAACCGGCGGCCGGCGTCGGCGTCCAGCGCCCTGGCGGCCGCATCGTCCAGGGCCCTGCCGGAGCGGGTCGCCAGCTCGACCGCGAGCGCGACGCCGTCCCGGCCGATCTGCGGACCGAGGTCGTCCTCGGTCAGCTCAATCCCGATTCCGCCGTATGCCGCCCGCCAGCCGGCGATCCGAGCGGCGACGGTGTCGACCAGGGTTCCGTCCAGGTCCAGCAGCACGGCGGACGGGGTCGGCAGGCCGGGCATCCCGGCACCCTATCCAAGCCGGCCGTGCCCACCTGAGGTCCCGCCCCCACGCGGTCCCCGCCGGCCAGACCCGTGACCGTCGCAGTCCGCGCCCGTTCCGCGCGAGCTGCCGAAGCCGCCTGGTCCGGCTGCTCAACAGCCTTGCCGACCGCTGTGGCGACCGGTCGCCATACCGATCCCGTTCCTTCCTTGTTACACCCTGGAACGCGCGCGTCACGCCTTCTGGGTGAGGCGCCCGCACGACGCGGGCACCCATCACACAGGAGGTTCGATCATGAACAGCACACGCAAGCGCGGCCGGCGCATCCGGCGCATGGTGGCGGCGAGCGCAGTCGCCGTCGGCACCATCGCGGCCACCGCAACCGTCGCTGCGGCCGACGAGTCGTGCACGTCCGGGACCGGCTACGTCACCTGCTTCTCGGTCACGGATGTCGGCAACAACGACTACGCCATCCACATCGGCATCGACGTCGAGATGAGCCAGCAGGACGCCCAGACCTTCATCGACCACCCGGGTGAGGAGTTCTCCGGGACGATGATGGGCGAGGACTACATCTGGGACAACGCCCTCTTCGACATCCCCGTCACCTGGAGCGCCGCCTGGGAGGGCGGCCTCAGCGCAGAGTTCGACGTCGTCGTCGACGGGTCCCAGCTGAACGAGGACTGGGAGGGCGAGGACGAGGTGTACGGCCGGGTCCGCCTCTGGGACCCCCGGACCGGTGACACCCGGACGTTCACCACCGACGTGTTCAGCCACTACTACTGAGCCGGCCGGGTGGGGGCGGCCGCGGTCGATGATGCCGCCCCCATGCGGACGACGGGTGCTCCCTGCGGATCCGGGTCAGAGCAGACGGCGGCCAGCGGCCCACGCGGTCAGCTCGTGCCGGGAGGACAGTTGCAGCTTGCGCAGCACGGAGGACACATGGGTCTCCACCGTCTTCACCGAGATGAACAGCTCCTTGGCCACCTCCTTGTACTGGTACCCCCGAGCGATGAGCCGCATCACCTCCCGCTCGCGGGCGGAGAGCCGGTCCAGCTCCTCGTCGACCTCGGCCACCTCACCGGCCGCCGCCCCGAACGCGTCCAGCACAAACCCGGCCAGCCGCGGGCTGAACACCGCATCTCCCTCGGCCACCCGGCGGATGGCCCGGGTCAGGTCGGTGCCGCTGATGGTCTTCGTGACGTACCCCCGCGCGCCCTCCCGGATCACCGCGATGACGTCCTCGGCCGCGTCGGAGACCGACAGCGCGAGGAACCGCACCGGCGCACCGCCCGGGGTGCTGACGCCGCGGCAGCCCGCGATGACGTCGGCGCCGCCGCGACCGTTGCCGCCGGGCAGGTGCACGTCGAGCAGCACCACGTCCGGGCGGGTCGAGCGGACGACGTCGACGGCGGTGTCGACGTCCGGCGCCTCGCCGACGATCTGCAGCCTCGGGTCCAGTTCGGCCTTGACCCCGGACCGGAACATCCGGTGGTCGTCCACCAGCACCACCCGGATCTCGCTCATCCTGCCGCCTCCTCCACCGGGACGCCGGCCACCGGGAGCCGCAGCGCCACCTCCGTGCCGTCATCGAGGCGCCGAACCCGCGCGCTCCCGCCGTGCCGGGTCATCCGGCCGACGATGGACTCGCGGACGCCCAGCCGGTCCGGCGGGACCTCGGCCGGCTCGAACCCCGGCCCGTGGTCGCGCACGAAGGCCTCCACCGCCTCGGGGCCGACCTCGACGTAGGCCGAGACCGGGGGCTGCCCGTGCCGCGTGGCGTTGAGCAACGCCTCCCGCAGCGCCCGGGTCAGCGCCGTCCCGGCCGCGTCCATCGGCCGGTCCCCGGTCACCACCAGCTCCACCGGTATGCCGTGCAGGTCCTCCACCTCGTGCGCGGCCTCGGTCACCGCGGCGGCGAGGGACTCCTGCGAACCCAGCGGCCCGGCATACAGCCAGCCGCGCAGCTCGCGCTCCTGCGCCCGGGCCAGCCGGGCCACCGTCCCCGCGTCATGGGACTGCCGCTGGATCAGCGCCAGTGTCTGCAGCACCGAGTCGTGCAGGTGTGCGGCGATGTCGGCCCGTTCGGTCGCCCGGACCCGGATGGCCTGCTCCTCCCGCAGGTTGTGCCACAGCCGCACCGCCCACGGCGCCGCGATCAGCGCGGCGCCGGCGAGGACGGCCACCGCGGCGATGCCGACGTCCCACAGCCCGGCCAGGCCCCTGCCCTGGGTGGTCAGCACGACCACGCCGGCCACCGCCAGGACGGTCCCGGCGACGACCCGGATCACCCCCTGCCGGCGGTACGCGGCGCCGCCGGACAGCCACCGCTGCCGCTCGGTACGGTCGAGCTGGCTCCACGTCAGCACGGCACCGAGCGCCACCGCGAACAGCGGCACCAGGATCCCCAGCCGCAGGTCCATCCCGGACCGCTGGGCCAGCAGCGCGACCCCCAGCACGACGAACGCGACGCCGGCGCACAGGGTCCGGATCGCGGCCACAGACGGCCCAGACGGCCCAGACGGCACAGACGGCCCAGACGGCCCGGACCGGCCCGGAGCGACCGCTGCGCTCGGTGCCAGCGACTGCGGGGTCAGCGCCCACAGGAACAGGTACACCGCCACGCCGGCGCCCCCGGCCAGGGCGAGACCGACGAAGCCGACCCGCACCAGCCCGACCGAGATCCGCAGATGCTCGGCCAGCCCGGCGCACACCCCGCCGACGACGCGGCCCTCGACCGGACGCAGCAGCCGGGGGTGCTCCGGTTCGTGGGAGACGACTGTCACGGTCCCATCCTGACCCACCGCGGGGCGGGTGGAGTGTTCTGCGGCCCGAGTTCAGGGGCCGTTCAGGGTCGGCTCAGGGTGGGCCCTCATGGTTGCCGGGCCGCCCGGCCGAGACGATGCAGGCATGGACAACGAGAACCTTCCCGCGGCGGGCCCGACGCCGCCGCACCAGCCGCCCACGCCGTCGTGGACACCGTCCGCCGCCGTCGCGGCGCCCCCGCCAGCCCCACCTCCGGCGTCGCCGCCGGATCCGCGTCAGAGCGACGGGCTCGACCGCTTCTTCGCCTGGCTGCGCGGCCTGGGCATCACCCGGCGCAGCGAGGACCGCTGGGTCGGCGGCGTCGCCTCGGGCCTGGCCGACCGGCTGCGCGTCGACCCGGTCGTCGTCCGGGCCGGGCTAGTCCTCGCCGCGCTCCTCTTCGGACTCGGCGTCACCGCCTACCTGCTCGCCTGGTCGCTGCTGCCGGACCGCAAGGGCCAGATCGCCGCCGAGCGCGCGATCCGGCACGGGCACGGCGGCTCCATCGTGCTGCTTGTCGTGACCGCGATGGCGCTGTTCAGCGGCTTTCCCTGGTGGGCCGACGGCCACGCCGGCTGGGGCATCCCGTGGGGCCTGGTCATCGCGGGCCTGCTGGTCTGGTGGGCGCTGGCCCACCACCGCAAGGCGCAGACCCCGCAGCCTCGGACCCCGGGGCACGACGACCCGTCCAACCTGGGCGACACCGGCACGCCGGTCGACCGGCCACGGGCGGCGGCATACGCCCCGGCCGCGGCCGTCGCCGCTCCACCGGCACCCGCGCCTGCGCCGCGCCGCCGCTCCGGCGGCTTCCTGATGGCGGTGCTGGCGGCCGGGCTGGCTCTGGTCACCTACGGGCTGACCGTCTGGCTGGGCGACCGGCTCGGCTGGGCCGGCAGCCACCCCAGCATCGCCTGGTATGCGGCGCTCGGCGCGCTCGGCGCGCTGGTGCTCGGGCTGGGGATCGCCGGCTGGCGCACCGGGTTCGTCGGCTTCGTCGCCGTGGTGCTCGCCGCCGGAACCCTGATCAGCCTCGCGCTTCCCGCCGGTGGCACCATCGGCGGACGGGTCGGCGACCTCACCTGGGCCCCCACCACGCTGGCCGGCCCGGTTGCCTACCGGCACGGTGCCGGCAGCACGACCCTGGACCTGACCGGGCTGCCCGCACAGGGCCTGTCCGACGAGCGGATCCGGGTCTCCCAGGGCGTCGGCGAGCTCACCATCCTGGTGCCGGACGACGTGACCGTCGAGGTTCGTGGGCACGTCGGGCTCGGCGAGATCACCCTTCCCGACAACGCCGACCGGGGTGGCGCCGACGTGGACGCGACCACAGTGATCGGTAGCGGCCCACGCGAGGTCCTCGTCACTGCCGACCTGGGTCTGGGTCAGCTCACCGTGGAGAAGGAGTGAATGCCATGTCCGACCACCCCACCCAAAGGCTGACCGGTCCGAACCCGGGCGCCATCGTCCTGGGCCTGGCGGCCCTGGTGCTGTCCGGCCTGGCCATTGCCCGGGAGGTCACCGGCTTCGAGGTCGACTGGGGCTCGTTCGGCCCCGGCGCGATCATCGCCGCCGGCGCCCTCCTGCTCGTCCTCGGCGTGGTCGGCCTGACCCGCCGCGCCGACTGAGCCGCTACCGGGCCTGGTCGACGGGGACCCCCAGACCGGCGAGCATCCCGCGCCAGCCGTCAGTCATCGGCAGCCCGGGCAGCTCGTCGGCCCGGACCCATGCCGCCGCCAGCGTGGTCCCGCCGGCGTCGTGGACCACCGGGTCACCCGGCTGCGGACACGACGCCTCGAACAGGACGCGAACGGCGTGGAAGTCCTCCAGCCGCCCGCGCGGCGACCGCCCCAACCAGTGCGCCGAGGAGAGCCCGACCGCGGCCAGGCCGGTCACCTGCTGGCCTGTCTCCTCCCACACCTCGCGCACCACCGCATCGGCCGGGTCCTCGAACGGGTCGATCCCGCCCCCGGGCAGGCCCCAGGTGTTCGCGGCGTTCGTCGCCTCGGAGAACTGGGTCATCAGCACCCCCCGGTCACTGCGCACGAGGGCGTAGGCCGCGATCCGCTGCACCGCCACCGGAGCCTCTCCCAGGCCCAGCACCAGGTCGGCGTCACGCACGGTCGCACCGGGTGCGGTCACCAGCTCGGTGGCCGGTTCCACCGCGAACAGGAAGGCCAGCCGATGCACCCCGTCCTCGGCGCTGCTGCGGAACGCCGGCGCGCCGACCGCCCGCCAGCCGGCCCGGGACAGCGCCGCCGCTGGCGGCTCCCCGTGGCACAGCACCTCACGACAGACCTCCGCGCCGGTTGCCGGGTCGAGGCCGACCACCTCCACGACCCGGCTCACGGCACGGCGCCCAAGGCCGCCGACCGAGCCAGCTCGCGGGCGCGCTCGTACTCCTGCTCGGCCTGCCGCACCACCTGGTCCCAGGACTGGGCCGGGGGCACGGCTCGGTTGTGCGCGGCGATCCGCTCCCGCAGCGCGTCGTCGGTGACCAGCCGCGCGACGGCGACCGCCATCGCCTCGTCGTCCGCGGCCAGCAACCCGTCGACGCCGTCCGCGACGAACTCGCCCACGCCGCTGCCGGTGCGCGAGACCACCGGCAGCCCGACGGCGCGGGCCTCCAGCGCGGCGATCCCGAACGACTCCAGCCGGGCCGGGGAGATGTAGAGGTGCGCCGCGGCATACCGGTCCCGAAGCTGCTCGCGGGGCACCCGGCCGGGCAGGTCGACCCAGCCGGTCATGTCGTGACGAGCCAGGTACCGCTCCAGCCGGCCGCGGGCCGGCCCCTCCCCCAGCACGACCAGGCGCAGCCGGCGGTCGCTGGGCACCAGCGCACGCACCCGGCGCAGCGTGCGCAGCACCGGGAGCGGCCGCTTGCGGGCGGCCAGCCGCATCGCCGTGACGACCTGGACCCCCGCTCCGCCAACCGCCGCCACGGACTCGGCCGGGCGCCATACCCGCAGGTCCAGCCCGTTGGGCAGAACCGAGACGGTGCCCGCCCCGTCGGCCGCCCGCTGCACCGCGGCGGCGGCCACCGACGACACGGCGCTCATGGCCACGCCCCGCTGCGCCCACCGGCGGACGTAGCCGGCGGCGGCGACCAGGGGGGTGGCGCGGCCGAGCATGCAGTGCCAGGTCATCGCGGTCGGCAGGCCCAGGCCGAGGGTGACCCGGGTGCAGTCGACGGCGAACGGACTGACCACGCCCATGTGCACGTGGGCCACGTCGAAGCGCCCGTCCTGCAGCATCCGCCGCAGCGCCGGCGGGGCGAACGGGTTCACCGGCAGCTGGAACGGCAGCCGGATCGACAGCCGGTGCACCGGGACGCCATGGACGGCAGGGACGGCAGGGACGGCAGGGACGCCATGGACGGGGACGACGCTGTCGGCACCATCGTCCGGGGTGGCCGTGAACACGTGCACCTCGTGCCCGCGCTGCCGCAACCTGTCCGCGAGGTCGTGCACCTGGACCTCGATCCCACCCAGCCGGGGCGGGTAGCAGTCCGACAGCAGCGCCACCTTCACAAGCCATGAGCCTGCCATGCGCCAGGATGGGCGGGATGCCCAAGACCGTGCTGGCGTTCCACGCCCACCCCGACGACGAGGCCCTGCTCACGTCGGGCACCCTGGCGCGCGCCGTCGCGGAGGGGCACCGGGCCATCGTCGTGGTCGCGACGGACGGGGGCGGCGGCCTGGCGGCGCAGCGGTTCGTCGCGGACGGGCAGCTGGGGCGCCGCCGGCTGGCCGAGCTGGCGCAGAGCGCGCGCGCCCTCGGCGTGCACAGTGTGATCGACCTGGGCTACGCAGACAGCGGTCTCGGGCCGCAGCCGCCGGTCGTGCCGGCCGGACGGACCGCTTTCGTCGACGCCGGCGTCGAGCAGGCGGCCACCCGGCTGGCCGAGATCCTGCTGGCCGAGCGGGTGGACGTGCTGCTCGGGTACGACGAGAACGGCGGCTACGGGCACCGCGACCACGTGCAGGCGCACCGGGTGGCCACCCGTGCGGCGGCGCTGGCGGCGACTCCCCGGCTGCTGCAGGCGACCGTCCCGCGGGACGCGATCTGCCGGGCGATCCGGCTGGCGGGTCTGGTGTACCGGTTCCCGCCGGAGTTCGACCCGACCTCGTTCGCGCGCGCATACAGCCCGCGTGCGGCGATCACCCACCGCATCTCGGTGCGCCGGTATGCCGCGGCGAAGCGGGCGTCGATGGCCGCGCACTCCTCGCAAGCCTCCGCCGACGGCGCGGCGGACCGCACCCTAGCCGCGTTCCTGCGCATTCCGCGGCCGCTGTTCGACCTGGTTTTCGGCCGGGAATGGTATGTCGACCCCGCCCACCCGCCGGGCGCGCCGACGGCGCGCGACATCTTCGCGGAGCTGCCGTGAACGCGGAGCTGCCGTGAACATGCCGAAGCTGCCGCCCGTCGGCAGCGCCCGGATCGAGGAAGTCGCCAAGCGGCCGTGGCGACCCACCCGCCGGCAGGTGGTCCAGAGCGTGGTCGGGCTGGGCCTGGCGGTCGGGCTGGTCGTCTGGGGGCTGCCCCACTTCGCCCAGACCACTTGGCACGAGGTCTTCGACGTGCTCGGCCGGCTCGGGCCGGCCCAGGGGGCCTGGCTGTTCGTGCTTATGGTCACCGGCCTGTACCTCTACACCTTCATGCTCACCGGATCGCTGCCCGGGCTCACCCACGGCCGGGCGCTCATCCTCAACGTCTGCGGCTCCTCGGTCGGCAACCTGCTGCCGGGCGGCGGAGCGGCCGGAGTCGCCGCGACGTACGCCCTGTGCCGGTCCTGGGGCTTCAGCCGCCGGGACATCTCCACCTCGGTCATCGTCACCGGCGTCTGGAACGTGCTGGCCCGGGTGCTGCTGCCGGTGATCGGCATCGCCGCCCTGCTGAGCAACGCCTCGCAGCTGCCGAAGGCGGTGGTCCGCGGCGGGATCGCCGGCGGTGTCGTGGCGGCGGCGCTGCTCCTCGCGTTCATCGCCGTGCTGGTGTCCGCACGCGCCGCCACGTGGATCGGGCGGGGGATCGACGGGGCGCTGCGCCCCCTGCTGCGACGGCGGCGCCGCCAGCCGATGAAGGCGGACGAGCTCATCCACGACCTGCGCAGCCGGGTCACCAACGTGGTGCGCACGGGCTGGCTGTCGATGACGTTCGGGATCCTCGGCTACTTCGGCGTGTGGTTCGTGCTGTTCTGGTTCTGCCTCACCTCGGTCGGGGTGTCGGTGCCGCTGACCCAGGCCTTCGCCGCGTATGCCGTCGGGCGGCTGCTCACGGCGGTCGGCATCACCCCCGGCGGGCTGGGCGTGACCGAGTCGGGCACGGCTGCGGTGCTGGTCGCCTGGGGCGCCGACGGCGCCGCGTCGGCGGCGGCGGTCGTGCTGTTCGCGGTCTACACCCACCTGATGGAGATCCCGCTCGGCGCCGCCGGCTGGGTGGCCTGGGGGCTGACCCCCAAGCACAAGCCGGGCCCGGCCTGACCTGCCCCAACTACCGAGGGCCGGGCTCGCGGACCGCGGCCCTGCTAGGGGTCAGCAGAAGGCCAAGCTCCGCCTCATCATCAGCCGAACCGGGTAAGGCTCTGGACGTCTTGCCGCCCTCGCACATCAGCCGACCAACGTCCTCCTGGCCCCGCAAGTAGTCGGCAGTCTGCTGAGCGTAAGCGTGGTCTAGGGCGTCCACCGCCAACAGGCCGGGCGACGACCACTCAACGCTACCGGGTCGCGTTGGTCTCCGACGCCAGCGCGGAGAAGAACCGGGTGCAGAAGCTGTTGGAGGACGCCCAGATCAGGCTGTCGGTCGTCGCGAGCGACGTCTTCGGGGTCTCCGGCGGGGACATGAACACTCACCCACGGACCCTTGCCCAGAACCTCGGTCAGTCGAGGCAGAACTCGTTGCCCTCGGGGTCCTGCATGACGATGCAGACCTCGTCGATGCCGTCGGCCTCCAAGCGTCGCATCCGGCGTGCGCCGAGGGCGACCAGGCGGGTGCACTCCGCCTCGAGGACGTCCGCGCGTCCCTCTGGCGGCACGCCGGCGGCGGCCCGGAGGTCGAGGTGCACGCGGTTCTTCGCCGTCTTGGGCTCGGGCACCTTCTGGAAGAACAGCCGCGGCCCAGCACCGTCGGGATCGACGAGCGCCGCGCGGTCGTTGCGGTGGTCGGCCGGCACGCCCCAGGCATCGAGCGCGGCGTCCCAGGACTCGCAGCCGCGTGGTGGTGGCGCCTGGACGTAGTGCACCGCCTCGGCCCAGAAGGCCGCGTGTGCCCCCGGGTCGGCACTGTCGAACGTCACCTGGAACGTGGTCGCCATGCACCGATCCTGGCGCAGACCCCCGACACCCGTTGCGCTGACGTGGTCCACACCACGCACGCGCGTGCCGCCAATCGTGTGATGAACCGCCGCAGAGCTAAAGACCCAGGCCTGGGGTAACTCATCACCCTGTGACGGCTACATCTCGAGGGCCCCCGGGCACGCAGGTCTACCCCGCTGTCGGCGCACGATTACTGGCCAGTCCCGCAGCCGGACAATCCCGTCGGCCATCAGCCGCCGCTTCGGACCTGCGTCCTATCCGCGTTAGGACGCAGCCAGACGACCGCAGCCGCACTCCTGACGAGGCAGCCCTCGGCGACGACCGCATCGCCGCCGTAACCGAACGCAGCACCGAGGACCCGGCCCTGGTCACCAGCTTCATCGACGCCCTCGTCACCAGGGCCCGCCTCAAGGTGCTCGCCAGCGGCAGCTGATCAGGCGGTTGGCCGCAAGATTGAGAGTTCTCCCCTGGCACCGAAACGATCCGCAGAGCAGAGCCGAGCCACAGGCTGGCCGGCGACCGGGAGCACCCAGAGGTCGCCGGTCCTCGTTAGCCCGCTCAGGAGTTCGCCCCTACTTGGCGTCAACGACGTGATCCGACAAGCCCTCTGGCAGCTCGCCGGTAATGCCCAGACGGTCGGCGAGCAGTTGCATCTCCATCAGGTCGGCCAGCGCGATGAGCTTTTTCTCCTCCACCACGATCCACGCCAGCGTCCGCAGCGCCTCGCCAAGTTCGGCGTGCTCGAGGAACTCCTCAACCTCACCAGCTTCGTTCGCAGACAACACGCCCGAGAGCGCGATGACCAGCCCACGGATGCGTCCATTGACCTCGTCGAAGTCCGTAGACACGATCACGGGTTCCTCAGCAGGCTCGTCGGATAGCCGGTGATGATGTCGCCGTCCCGGAGGATCACGCGGACGTCGACTCCGTCCCGCGAACCGGTGACGATCGTGCTGCCGCCACGCCCCGTCCTGTGGATCGAACCCGGATCGGTAGCAACGTCGGAGGTCTCGTGCATGATCCGGTCGCCAGACCAGGACTTCGGGAATGGTGTCTTCCCGGGAAGGCCAGGCCACATGTGGCCGCCGCCGGTTGCGTCGCCATACAGGATGTGGTTCCGCCTCACCGCCGAAGCAAGGTCCACGAACTCGTCTGCGCTCTTTGCGGCGCGTAGTCCTGTGAGTGCTTTGCCGGCAATGCCGGTGGCGGCACCCGCCAGGCCGCTGACCGCGACCTGGCCCCAGTTGATGTCGTGGAAGGGGTCGCACCCGTTGCTCAGGTTGCCCAGGACTTGGGTGCCGCGGTCTAGCCCGGCCCCGAGGACGGCGCCCAGGATCATGGTCACGCACAGGGGGCACAGCCCGGTGGGGTCGGCGAGGATGACGGGGTCGTTGTCGGCGTCGGTGTATGGGGCGCCGGTGGCGCTCTCGAGGGGGTCGCGGGTGAGGAACTGGGCGGTGGTCGGGTCGTAGTAGCGGGCACGCAGGTTGTACGGGCCGCTGACCGCGTCGAGGTACTGGCCGGCCCATTGCAGTGGGGTGTCCAGGACGCCGGTATGGGTGGTCGTCAGCCCGTCGGGGCTGTAGTCGTAGGTGGCCAGAGTGGCCCCGGTGGTGGAGGTGAGCGTGGTGGTGCTGCCGTACTGGTCGTGTTGGTAGAAGGCGACGGACCCGGTGGCGGTGACCTGCTCGAGGGGCAGGCCGGTGTCGTCGTAGAGGTAGCTGGTGGCGCCGACGGTGAGCAGCTGAGGCACGGCGTCCGCGGACCAGGCGAACCTCAGGGTGCCCGCCGCTGTGGCCTGGGTCGCGGTCAGACCGGCGGCGTCGTGGGTGTAGCTGGCCAAGCCGCCGGCGGAAGCGACGCTGCGCAACTGGTTGACCTGGTCGTAGGTGTAGGTCGCGGAGCCGGAGCCGTCCGCGGCGGGACCGGTCAGCCGGTTCCCCTGCGCGTCGTACTGCAGGGCAATCGCGGCGCCGTCCGACGGGGTGTAGGTCGTGGGCTGGCGGCCGGCGTCATAGCTCAGATCGGCCGTGCCAGTGCCGGTGGATTGCGCCAGGGCGGTGCGGTTACCGACGGTGTCATGGGTGAACACGGTGCTCGCGTCGGTGCCGGTGCCGTCCTCGGCGAGCCGGTTCAGTGGGCTGTATCCGAAGGTGTGAGTGGTGTCCGGTCCCGTTGTCGTGGCCACCTGGCCCAAGGCGTTGCGGGTGTAAGTGTGGCGGCTGACGCTCTGCCCTGCGGGGCCAGTCACCGAGACCGCAGTCAGGGCGCCGAGAGCGTCGTAGGTGTTGGCCTGGCTGGTGGCCTGCCCGTAGCCGACAGTCGCCACGTTGCCGGGCATACCGGAAGACACCTGGACCCCGGCCCGCGACACCGAGGCGGCACCCACCAGGACCAACAACACAACGACCAGCGCGCCCGCGACCCTGGCCGCCGCGCGGCCAGACCTCGACCCGAAACCACCCACGTGATGTCTCACCAAGTCCCCACTATGGCCGGTGTCACACCCGGGCGAGCGCCGGGGAAGCCAGCTTCCAAAACCGCCCTTCCCGGGCAGACCGGTAGAACGCTAGGGACACCGGCGGCGGGGAGAGCCGGCTGTGCCAAGCCCTTACCGACCACGGCGGACGGTGTGCTCTACCGCACCAGCCGCCGGACCTGGCGGGTGCGGGCCTGGTCGGCCAGGGTGTCATCCACCACCCCGGGCTCGAAGTCGCGACCGGTGGCGCGCCGCGCGGCATACCCGATCAGGGCGTCGGCGAAGGCGGGGTTCGCGGGCAGGATCGGCCCGTGCAGGTAGCTGCCGTACACCCGGCCGGTGACCGCCCCCTCGGTCTTGTCCCTGCCGTTGTTGCCGTGCCCGCACCGGACCCGGCCGAACGCGGCCTGACCCGGGCCCAGCTCGGTCGACCCGGAATGGTTCTCATACCCCACCAGGTCCCCGAACTCGGTGCTCAGCACGACCGGGCCGACCATCCGCTTGGCGTTGCCGCGGGTGGTCACATCCAGGATGCCCAGCCCCGGCAGCCGGAGGCCGTCCACGGTCAGGAAGGCGTTGCCGAACAGCTGGTACATGCCGCAGATCATCAGCATCGGGGTCCCTTCGGCGGCCAGCGCCTTGAGCAGGTCACCGTTGGCCGCCAGGTCGTCCTCCACCCGGGCCTGGCCGCTGTCCTGCCCGCCGCCACCCAGCACCAGGTGCACGTCCTCGGTCAACCGGGTGCCGGGGTGGTGCCGCTGCACGACCGGCTCGTACCCGTGCCAGCGGATCCGCTGCTCCAGGCACCGGGTGTTGCCCAGGTCGCCGTAGATGCTCATCTCCCGCGGGTAGAGGTGCACCACCGTGATGCTGCCCTTGCTCACGTGGCCTCCTCCCCGAACGCGGCCAGGCCGAACCGCGCCGCCAGGTCCCGCCGCAGCGCCATCATCGCCGTGTAGGTGCAGAAGACCCGCTTCGGTTCCCCCGGGTACGCCGCGAGGAACCGGCGCAGCGCGGTCCGCAGGTCCGGCTCGACCTCGGCCACCGCGACGTCGTCGTAGCGCAGCCGCAGGGCCATGTCGTAGGCGCGGACACCGGTGGTCAGCGCCACCCCCCGCTCGCGCAGGCTGCCGAAGCTCACGTCGTAGAGCCAGGACACGTCCCGGCCGTCGGCGTAGTCGTCGTTGATCGCGATCATCGACGCCGCCGGGGTGGTGCCGTAGGTGCCGAGGGCGACGGTGAAGCCGGCCGGGTTCTTCACCAGCACCAGCTCCAGCGGCTGACCGTCCACGTCGATGGTCTCCCCCCGGCCGAACGGCGGCGTCACCAGCGACAGCGCCTCGGCGGCCGTGGCAGCGCTGAACTCGCCCCCCAGCAGCAGCCGGGCCATGGTCGTCGCCGCAGTGGCGTTGATCATGGCGGCCAGCCCGCGCTGCCGCAGCCGGACCGGTCCAACCACCTCGTTGTCAGAACCTGGCCGGGTCATGGCGCGCCCACGTTCTGACAACTCGAAGCGGACCTCCAAGGTGTGCTCGTCGATCGGACGCAGCAGCCCGTCCGTGTCCGTGGCCGCCGGCACCGCGAAGTCGTCGGCGAACCGGACGTCGGCCTCCTGCAGCTCGGGAAGCCGGTCGGCGATGGAGGGGTCCACCCCGAAGTACCGCACCGGCACCGACAGCGCCGGGGCGATCCGGGAGACGAAGGTGTCGTCCCGGTTCAGCACCACGCCGCGGGTGGTCTGCGCGGCCAGCCGGGCCAGCAGCTGCGCGGTCTGGTCGATCTCGGCGAACCGGTCGAGCTGGTCACGAGCCACGTTGAGCAGCAGGGCATGGGTCGGCGGGACCGCAGCGGCGAACCGCAGCGCGTGCGCCTCGTCCAGCTCCAGCACCGCCATGTCGGCGCCGACCCGCCCGGACAGCGGGACCTCGCCGAGCAGGGAGGAGATGACCCCCCGGGTGAAGTTCGACCCGGTCGGGTTGGTGAAGACGACCAGGCCGTGCCGGCGCAGGATCGCGACCAGCATCCGGGTGGTGGTGGTCTTGCCGTTCGTGCCGGTGACCACGACCACGCCGCGGGGCAGCCCGGCGAGCGCAGACCGCAGGAACAGCGGGTCGATCCGCTCGACCACCAGGCCGGGCAGCGCTGACCCCCCTCCGCGCAGCCGGGCGACCACCCGTGCGGCCTTGCCGGCGGCGACCGCCGCCCTGGTCCTCAGCACGCCGCCACCCTAGACAACGGCCAGGGCGGGCGGAGTGTGGGCCGGGGCGGAAACGCCGCGTGTGGCCGACGCTGTGGCCGTGTGCGGCCACGGCCACAGCGTCGGATGCAGCCCGGCGGCACGACCCGGGAGGGGTGGGTCGACGCGCCGGACACCGTGGGCGGCGTCACCCCCGGCGCGCCACGCAAGGTCTGCTCAGATCATCTGATTGACGTAGTCAGCAGCGCGCCCGAGTCAGGTAAAAGACTGATGAAGATTCGGCCAGTGGGCTATTCCCACTCGATCGTGCCGGGCGGCTTGCTGGTCACGTCCAGGACCACCCGGTTCACCTCGGGGACCTCGTTGGTGATCCGGGTGGAGATCCGGGCCAGCACGTCGTAGGGCACCCGGGTCCAGTCGGCGGTCATCGCGTCCTCGGAAGACACCGGCCGCAGCACTACCGGGTGCCCGTAGCTGCGTCCGTCGCCCTGCACCCCGACCGAGCGGACGTCGGCCAGCAGGACGACCGGGCACTGCCAGATCTCGCGGTCCAGGCCGGCCCGGGTCAGCTCCGCCCGGGCGATGGCGTCGGCAGCGCGCAACGACCGCAGCCGGTCGGCGGTGACCTCGCCGACGATCCGGATGGCCAGGCCCGGGCCGGGGAACGGCTGCCGCCAGACGATGGCCTCGGGCACGCCGAGCTCCAGCCCGACCTGGCGGACCTCGTCCTTGAACAGCAGGCGCAGCGGCTCGACCAGGGTGAACTGCAGGTCCTCAGGCAGCCCGCCCACGTTGTGGTGGGACTTGATGTTCGCCGCACTAGTGCCGCCGCCGGACTCGACCACGTCCGGATACAGCGTGCCCTGCACCAGGAAGCGCACCGGGTGCCCCTGCGCGTCAGCGTGCCCGACCACATCGCGCGCGGCCTGCTCGAACACGCGGATGAACTCCCGCCCGATCGCCCTGCGCTTGTCCTCCGGGTCGAGCAGGCCACCGAGGGCGGCGAGGAACCGCTCTCGTGCGTCGACGACGACGAGGTCGACCCCGGTCGCCTTGACGAAGTCCTGCTCGACCTGCTCGGCCTCGCCCTCCCGCAACAGCCCGTGGTCGACGAAGACGCAGTTCAGCTGGTCGCCGACGGCCCGCTGGACCAGCGCGGCCGCGACCGAGGAGTCCACCCCGCCGGACAGCGCGCAGAGCACGCGCGCGTCGCCCACCTGCTCCCGTATGCCGTGCACCAGCCCGTCGACGACGTTCGCCGCGGTCCAGTCGGCGCCGACCCCGGCTCCACGACGCAGGAAGTTCTCCAGCACCTGCTGGCCGAACGTGGAGTGCACCACCTCGGGGTGCCACTGCACGCCATACAGCCGCCGTCCGTCGTCCTCGAACGCGGCCACCGCGGCCGCCGGTGACGTGGCGCTGACCTGCACCCCCGGCGGCGCGGCGGAGACCGCGTCGCCGTGGGACATCCAGACCGACTGCTGCTCCGGCTGGCCGTGGAACAGGGTCGAGTCGGTCCCGGTCAGGCTGACCCGGGTCGAGCCGTACTCCCGCAGCCCGGTGTGCTCGACGGTGCCGCCCATCGCCTGCACCATCGCCTGGAAGCCGTAGCAGATGCCGAGCACCGGCACCCCCGACGTCAGCAGCGCCGGATCCATCGCCGGCGCCCCCTCGGCATACACCGACGCCGGCCCCCCGGACAGCACCACGGCCGCCGGGTCCTTGGCCAGCAGGTCCGCGACCGGCATGGTGTGCGGGACGACCTCGCTGTACGCGTGCGCCTCGCGGATGCGCCGGGCGATCAGCTGCGCGTACTGCGCACCGAAGTCGACGACGAGGACCGGGCGGGCGATCAGCGCATCCGTCACGCCGCCAAGGCTACTGAGCCCCTCCTGGAGCCGGTGTCGGACCGGCCAGCCGGCTCTCCACCTCCCGGGTGACCCGGCGCTCGACCACGAACGGAAGCACCGGGACGAAGCCGGTGAGCATGACCAGCACCATCCGCCCCAGCGACCAGCCGACCTTGAAGCCGAGGTTGGCGATCGAGACGACGTAGACGAAGTAGATGGCGCCGTGGATCGGGCTCCACACCGCCGACGCGCCGCCACGGCCGAACCCGCCGTTGATCACGATGATCACCAGGAGCACGAACAGCGCGATGCCGGCCGTGATCGCCATCACCCGGAAGAACCGCAGCGCGGTGCTCACCGCCGCGGGGTCAGCCGCCAACTCCCACCTCCTCCAGCTCCGGTTCGCCGGCGCGTCGCGCCTGCGCGTCGTCGCGCACCATCCGCACCCACAGGTAGAGCGCGAACAGGGCGAACACCCACCACTGCAGGGCGTATGCCGCGTTGCGCCAGGCTAGCCCGCCCGTCGCCGGCGGCGGCGGGGGCACCCGAGGCAACGCCGCCGGCTGGGGCTGAGCCTGCTCCTGCGCCCGCTCGCTGGTCGCGAACACGAACGCGTTGTAGACGCTGCCCGGCCAGCGGTTCACCAGCACCGAGACGTCCAGGGCGGGAAGCTGGCCTGGCGGCAACGACGGCGGGTCGGCCACCGGGGACTCCCCCGGCGCCAGCGCCCCGGTCACGGTCACCTGCCCGGCGGGCGGGCTGGGCGCGCCAGTCCCATCGGGGAGGAAGCCCCGCAGCACCGCCAGCCGGGCGCCCGTGGCGTCGACGACCAACGGGGTCACCACCCAGGCACCGCGCGCCGAGCCCTGTGCCGAGCCCTGTGCCGAGCCCTGTGCGGACGACTGCCGTCGGCCTGCGACGAGGACTTGCCCGGCGGCGTCATACCGGCCGGTCGCGGTGACCCGCTGACCGGTGCTCTCCAGCGGGAAGGCCGTGTGCGGCGCAAGCACCGCGGTCAACGGCCGGACCGGTCGGTGCGGCGCCAATCGCAGCGCCTGGTGAGCTGCCTGGTCCCGGGCCACGCCCAGCTGCCAGAAGCCGAGCAGGCCGAAGCAGACCATGACGACCAGCACGAGGGCGAGCAGGACCAGCCACCTGGGCTGCACCGCGGTCCGCCACACGCCCCCAGGCTAGAGCGGTGCCGTGTCGTCGAAGACCAGGATGCTGCCGCCGTAGCAGGCCACCCAGACCGAGCGGGTAGTCGGCTCGTAGGTGATGCCGATCGGGTGGTAGTCGGTCTGCTGCTTGTCCACCTGGCGCAGGTCGGACGTGCGCAGCTTGGTGACCGAGGACGACTCGTAGTTGACCACGTAGACGGCCAAGCCGTCGCGGGAGATCGCCATGCTGCGCGGCTGCGCGCCGGTGCTGACCGTGCGCACCACCGCGCCGGTCCGCGCGTCCACCTTGGTGACGGTGCCGGAGGCGTTGTTCGAGACGAACAGCCACCGCCCGTCCGGGCTGATCACGATGTGCCGGGGCCCGTTGCCGGTGGACGCGAACGGGCTCACCCGGCGCGCGCGCAGGTCGACCTTGACCACGCGCTGGGCGCCCATCAGCGCGATGTAGGCGGTGCGGCTGTCCGGGGAGACCGCGATCCCCCGGGGGTAGCGGCCCAGCTTCAGCGTGGCGGTGACCTTGCTCGTCCTCGCGTCGACGATGGACAGGTCCCAGGTGCACCAGTTGGTCACCAGCACGGTCCGGTTGTCGGGGGTGACCGCAACGTACTTCGGCACCGCGCCGACCTGCACGGCCCGGTCGACGGCCATGGTGGCGGTGTTGACCCGGTAGAGGAAACTGCGCTCGGTCCCGGACGCGGGCGTGCACGAGTCGCTGCCCTCGGGCCCGAAGCCCTTTCCGTACATCGAGTAGTTGGACACCCAGGCGTACTTGCCGTCGCGGGTGAACGCCGCCTCGACCGGGGCGCCCTGGGACGTCCCCGGGTGTCCGGTGACGCCGAAGTCGGCCAGGTCCACCGAGTCCTTGATCGTCGCCGCGAGCGAGCCGTCCGGCCGGTATGCGGTGACGGTGTGGGTGTACATCATGTTCTGGGCGACCACCAGACCGGCCGGGGAGGCCACCACCGACTTCGGCGAGATGGTGCCGGTGATCCGGTCCCGGCGGCGCATCGCCGTCTGGTCCGAGCCCAGGGCGGGCGCTGCACTCGCCGACGAGGTGGGCGTGGCGGTCGGGGTGACGGGCGCGGTAGCCGTGGCTGTGGCCGTCGGGGTCGGGGTGGCTGCTCTCGCCGTGGCCGGGGGGGTCTTCGGCCGAGGCGCCGGGTCGTCGCTGGTGGCCGCGGACAGGGTGACACCGCCGCCGACGAGGGCGGCCAGCGCGACGGCCCCGGCGACGATGCGGCGGCGCACGTACCGGGGTTCGGAGCGGACGGTCAGGTGTGTGATGACGCAAGCCTAAGCAAACGCGGCGACATACCGGTTTTGCCACGCCACCGGCGTGACGGAGAAAATCCGTGGAGTCGGTCGGTGGCCCGGCATACGGTGGCAGGCGCGATGCTCAGGCTGCCCTACCCCGACCCCGGTGCCCCTGACCTGCGCGGACCTACCCGGCTGCTGCTCTGGGTGGCGCGCGGGCAGTGGCCGACGCTGCTCGCCGGGATGGTCTTCGGTGTGGTCTGGATGCTGGCCCAGGCCCTGGTCCCGGCCGCTGTGGGGCAGGCGATCGACGCCGGAATCGTGGCGAAGAACACATCCAGCCTGCTCCAGTGGTGCGGGTTCCTCGTGCTGCTCGCGGCGCTCGGCGCGGTCTCCGGGGCGGTGCGGCACTGGTTCGCGGTGATGAACTGGCTGCGCTCCTCCCTCCGGGTGGTGCAGCTGGTCGGCTACCAGGCGGCCGACGCCGGCGAGGCGCTGCCGCGGGTGAAGCCCACCGGCGAGGTCGTGGCGACCGTCGCCTCCGACGCGATGCGGCTGGGCGGCTTGTATGACGTGTCCGCGCGGTTCGCGGGCGCGGTCGCCAGCTACGTCGTGGTGGCCGTCCTGCTGCTGTCGAAGTCGGCGGTGCTGGGACTGCTCGTGCTGCTCGGCGTGCCGGTGCTGGTGGCCAGCCTCACCCTGGTCATCCGGCCGCTGCAGGCCCGGCAGGCAGCGCAGCGGGAGGCGTCCGGGCGGCTCACCACGTTGGGAGCGGACACCGTCGCCGGGCTGCGCATCCTGCGCGGGATCGGAGGGGAGCAGACGTTCCTGCGCCGCTACCAGGAGCAGAGTCAGCAGGTTCGCAGGGTGGGCAACGAGGTCGCCGGCGTGCAGGCGACGCTGGACGCGGCGCAGGTGCTGCTCCCGGGCGTCTTCGTCGTGCTCGTGACCTGGCTGGGCGCGCGGTTCGCGCTGGACCGGGTCATCACCCCTGGCGACCTGGTGCAGTTCTTCGGCTACGCGGCATTCCTGGTCACGCCGCTGCGGACGGCCACCGAGATGGCCGACCGCGCCACCCGGGCCCACATCGGCGCCCGCAAGATCATCCAGGTGCTGTCGGTGACCCCGGACACCCAGGTCGCCGCCGACGTCGAGCCGGCGGTCGAGCCCCCTCCCGGTGTGCCGCTGACCGACCCCGCGTCGGGGGTGGTGGTGCGCGCCGGCCTGCTCACCGCGGTGGTGTCGGCCCGGCCGGAGGAGTCCGCGGCGGTGGCCGACCGGCTCGGCCGGTTCGGCCCGCCGGCGCGCGACGCCGAGCCGGCCCGGCTGGGCGGGGTGGCACTGACCGACCTGCCGGTCGAGGTCGTCCGCCGGCGGGTCGTGGTGAGCGAGACCGACCCCCGCCTGTTCACCGGGACCCTGCGGGATGAGCTCGACCCGCACGGCCGGCACGACGACCGCGTCATCCTGGCCACCCTGGCGCTGGCCAGCGGTGAGGACGTGCTGGAGGCACTGCCCGCGGGGCTAAACAGCGTGGTGGAGGAGCGTGGCCGGTCGTTCTCCGGGGGCCAGCGGCAGCGACTGACGCTGACGCGGGCCCTGCTGACCGACGCCGAGACGCTGGTCCTGGTCGAGCCCACGAGCGCCGTGGATGCGCACACCGAGGCACGGATCGCCGGCCGGCTGGTCACGGCGCGGTCCGGGCGCACGACGGTGGTGATGACCGCGAGCCCGCTGCTGCTGGACCACGCGGACGAGGTGCAGTTCCTGCAGGACGGCCGGGTCACCGGGCGTGGGTCGCACCACGAGCTGATGGCGAGCGACCCGGCATACCGGCGCGTTGTGGTGCGCGGAGAGGAGGAGTGATGCTCACGGTGGAACCGGGGTCGCGGACCCTGCCGATCGCCGACGTGCGCTCGGTCCGGGAGCACACCCGAGGACTGATGCGCCAGCATCGCGGGTCGCTGCTACGAGTTGTGGGGCTGCACGCGCTGGCCGCACTGGCCGCACTGGCCGCGCCGTGGCTGGTTGGCCAGCTCGTCGACGGTGTCACGCGTGGCACCTCGACCGGACACATCGACCGGGTCGCTGTGCTGCTGGCGATGGCCCTGGGGCTGCAGACCGGGCTGACCTGGGCGGCCCGGCGGTCCTCCTTCGTCATGGGCGAGGCGGTGTTCGCCCAGCTGCGCGAGCAGTTCGTCACGCGGGTGATGTCGCTGCCGCTGTCCACAGTGGAGCGGGCTGGCACGGGTGACCTGGTGTCGCGGACCACGAACGACGTGGAGGCGCTGTCGCACGTGGTGCGGTTCGGCATCCCGTCGATCTTCGTCGCGGCCGTGGCCACGGTGCTCACCGTTGCGGCGGCTCTGGTCACCGGCCCGCTGGTCGCACTGCCGGTGGTGGTCGGGGCGCCGATCCTGTGGCTGTCCACCCGGTGGTACCTGCGGTACGCGCCGGCCGGTTACCTCCGCGAGCGGGCCGCGTACGCCGTCGCCAACGGCGCGGTCACCGAGACGGTCGACGGGGCGCGGACGGTGGACGCCCTGGGTCTGGCCGGCCGGCGGCGACGGCGGATCGACGAGGCGATCCGGGGCTGCTGGGACGCCGAGATGTACACCCTGCGGCTGCGGATGATCTGGTTCCCCCAGGTGGAGTTCGCCTACCTGCTGCCGGTCGCGGCAGTGCTGCTCTGGGGTGGTTGGCTCGTCGCAGCCGACCAGACCACGCTCGGCACGGTCACCGCCGTGGCGCTGTACGTGCGGCAGCTGGGCGAGCCGCTGGACGAGCTGCTGAGCTGGATGGACGAGATCCAGGTCGGCGCCACCTCCCTGGCCAGGGTCATCGGCATCGCCGAAGTACCTGCGGACCGGTCGGCCACCGGGGAGGAGCCGTCGTCGGCGTCGATGTCGGTCACCGATGTCCGGTACGCCTACCGGGCCGGGCGGGACGTGCTGTCCGGGGTCTCGCTGAAGCTCGGGCCCGGGGAACGGCTGGCCATCGTCGGCCCGTCCGGGGCGGGCAAGTCGACCCTGGGCCGGCTGATGGCGGGCATCGACGCGCCGCGCGTCGGCCGGGTCGACGTCGGCGGGGTGCGGCTTGTCGACCTGCCGTTGGAACGGTTGCGCGGCGAAGTGGCGCTGGTGACCCAGGAGCACCACGTGTTCGTCGGGACGCTGGCCGACAACCTGGTGCTGGCGCGGCCGGCCGCCGGCCGAGACGAACTCTGGGCGGCGCTGCGGGCGGTCGACGCTGACGGCTGGGCCGCGGAGCTCCCGTCCGGGCTGGACACCATCGTCGGCAGCGGCGGACGCGCGCTCACCGAGGCGCAGTCCCAGCAACTGGCCCTGGCCCGGCTGGTCTTGGCCGACCCGCACACGCTGGTGCTGGACGAGGCGACCTCGCTGCTGGACCCGCGCGCGGCCCGGCACCTGGAGCGCTCGCTGGCCGCGGTGGTGTCCGGCCGCACGGTCGTCGCCATCGCCCACCGGCTGCACACGGCCCACGACGCCGACCACGTCGCGGTCGTCGAAGGCGGCCGAATCAGCGAGATCGGCACGCACGCCGAACTCATCGCGGCCGACGGCGCGTATGCCGCGCTGTGGCGCTCCTGGCGCGACCAGCCCGCGCCGGTGCGGCGCCCGTCGAGCTGAGCGCTGTCTCGCTCGACGGGCCACCTGGTGCGTCCAGGCCCCGCGCGGGGGGGTGCGCGCGGCTGGTCCGGTCCCGGCTGGCGTGCGCGGGGCTGGCGGGCCCCGGGTCCTGGCTGGAAGCGCCTGGCTGGCGGGCTGGCGCGTCCGGCTGGATGGTTGGTGCGCCCGGCTGACTGGTTGGTGCGCCCCGTTCTGGATGGTTGGTGCGCTGCGGTGCCGCCGCGCCCCTGTCCCGCTGGGCGCCCGGCTGGCCCGGTCCCGGCTGCTGCGCCGGCTGGCGCGCCCGGCTGGCGCGCCCGGCTGGCGCGGTCCCGGCTGGCCCAACCCCGCTGGTGTGCGATGCCGGCGCCCCGGTGCCGCTGCTGCCCCGGTGCCGCTGGGCGCCCCGGTGCCGCTGCGCCACAGTGCCGCCGGGCGCCCGACTGGTGCCCCCGGCTGGCCCGGTCCCGGCTGGTGCGCCGGCTGGCCCCAACCCCGCCGGGGTGGGATGCCTGCGCCAACGGTGCCCGCGCCAACGATGCCTCGGCGCCCCCGGCGGCTGGGCGCACGGCCGGTGCGTGCGGCTGGCCCGGTCCCGGCTGGTGCGCAACCCGTCCCCGCTGGTGTGCGCCGGCTGACCCGGTCCCGGCTGGTGCGCCGGCTGGCCCCAACCCCGCCGGGGTGGGATGCCTGCGCCCCGGAGCCTCTGCGCCCCTGAGCCTCTGCGCCCCCGGAGCCGCTGCGCCCCCGGTACCTCTGGTGCGTCTCGGTCCCACTGGGTCGGGCACCTCCCCCGTCCTCCTTCCTGCCAAACTGCCCCGTGGCCAACGGCAGCGGCTATGACTTGCCACTGTTATCGAACTGGTGTACGATTCTAGCATGCTCAGAGCAGCGGCGCCAGCCTCAACAGCGGAGGTGGACGACGTCCACGACCGGCTGGCGCAACTGTGTGGCGTGCTGAACGGAACGTACGCGGAGCTGGTGACACTGACCGCTCGGGTGATCGACCGGGAGCTGTGGGCGGGCGGCGGTGTGCGATCTCCTGAGCACTGGCTGGTGCTGCGCGCCGGACTCTCCCCCGCCCGGGCAAGGGACATCGTCCGGCTGGCGAGCCGCGCCCGGGAGCTGCCGTCCGCGATGGCCGCTATGGCCGACGCGCAGCTATCACTCGACCAGGCAAGCGTGATTGCCCGGCACGCGCCCGCCACCCACGAGGCGGCAGTCACCGAGATGGCCGTTCATGCCACGGTCCCGCAGCTACGGCGGGCGCTCACCCGGTACTCCTTCGATCCCGATCCGAGTGCCGAGCAGCCAACCGACGACCTTGCCGACGCTGGCCCTACTCCGGCCGAGCGCGCCGCGGCACCAGCCGAGTTGGCGATGGGCTACGACCCAGCCGATGAAGGCGGGCGGTTCCGACTGACCTTCACCGCACCAGCAGACCTAGGCGCGCTGGTCGAGCAAGCCTTGCGGGAGGCCAAGGACGCCTTGTTTACGGCCGGGCAGGTGGACGCCACGCTCGCAGACGGCATGGTCGAGCTGGCCAACCGATCGCTGAACCAGGTGCGCTTCGGTGACGGCACAGCCACGGGCGACGAGCGCAGCGCGAGCCGAGCAAGCAAGTACCGCGTCTACATCCACCTCGATACGGGTGGCGGCTGGCTGCAGAAGGGTCCAGCGCTGCCGCGCCATCTGGTCGACCAGCTCACTTGCGACGGTATCCTCCAGCCGGTCTGGGAGACGGAGGGCTCACCCGTCAACGTTGGCCGGGCCATGCGCATCGTCCCCGACCGGACCCGGAGGCTGGTGGAGGACCGCGACCGCGGCTGCCGGTATCCCGGTTGCAGCACAGTTGGATTCTTGGAGAACCACCACTTGGACCACTGGCGCGACGGGGGCCACACGACGATGGACCGCCTGGTGAGCCTGTGTCCGTATCACCACCGCACCCACCACGCCGGCGAGTTCGCCATGACCGGCACGCCGAGCACTCCGGACGGGCTGGTGTTCACGTCACGGACAGGCCGACGGCTCGGGCCGTCACCGAAGTCCTCGGCGCGTGAGGCGCCCCGCGAGGCACCATCGCGGGGGGTGCGGTACCGCGGGCCGACCGGCGAGCAGTTGGTAACCCGATGGGTCGACTTCGGACCACCAGTCCCGCGCCCTGACCTGCGCGTGGTTCGAGACGACGCGACCACTCCAGCCTGAGCGCACCATGCCCCCGCGCTCTACGCCGTACGCGTACCCGACACCGCGCGCGTGCTCGACACCGACACCGATCCCGCGCACGTGCCTTACAGCGCGTCACACCGGACACCGGCACCCGATCCCGCGCGCGTGCCTCACCGTGCGTCGGATCCCGACACCGACACCGACACCGACACCGACACCGACCCTGCACGATCCGGCGCGCGTGCTCGACACCGACACAGATCCCGCGCACGATCCCGACACCGCGCGTACCCGATCCCGCGCGCGCCCGATCCCGCGCCCGATCCCGGTACTGAGCGCGATTCCGATGCGACGAGCGTACGGCCGACCTGAGGCCGGTCATGTCGCTTGGTACGGCGCGACGACGACCTCCACCCGCTGGAACTCCTTGAGGTCGGAGTAGCCGGACGTGGCCATGGCCCGCTTGAGTGCGCCGATGAGATTGGTTGTCCCGTCCGCGACCTGCCCCGGACCGAAGAGGATCTCCCGCAGCGAGGCCACCGTGCCGACGTGGACCCGCTCGCCGCGAGGCAGCTGGGCGTGGTGGGACTCGGGCCCCCAGTGCAGCCCCGCCCCGGGCGCTTCCGCCGCCCGGGCCAGAGCCGCGCCCAGCATCACCGCGTCTGCACCGCAGGCAATCGCCTTCACAACGTCCCCGCTGACGCCCATCCCGCCGTCGGCGATGACGTGGACATACCGCCCGCCGGACTCGTCCAGGTAGTCTCGGCGGGCCGCGGCGACGTCCGCGACCGCCGAGGCCATCGGCGGGTGGATGCCCAGCGTGGTCCGGGTCGTGTGGGCGGCGCCGCCGCCGAAGCCCACGAGCACACCCGCAGCGCCGGTGCGCATCAGGTGCAGCGCCGCGGTGTACGAGGCCGCACCACCGACGATCACCGGCACGTCCAGCTCGTAGATGAACCGCTTGAGGTTCAACGGCTCGGCCCGGCTCGACACATGCTCGGCGGAGACGGTCGTGCCGCGGATGACGAACAGGTCCACCCCGGCGTCCCCCACCGTCTTCCAGTGCTCCTGGGTGCGCTGCGGCGAAAGCGCCCCGGCCACCGTGACGCCCGCCGCCCGCACCTGTCGAAGCCGCTCGCTGATCAGCTCCGGGCGGATCGGCTCGGCGTAGATCTGCTGCATCCGCGCCGTCGCCCCGCCCGGCGGCAGCGCGGCAACCTCGGCGAGAAGGGGCAGCGGGTCGTCATACCGGGTCCACAGGCCCTCCAGGTCGAGCACCGGGAGCCCGCCGAGCCGGCCGAACGCGATCGCGGTGTCCGGTGACATGACCGAGTCCATCGGCGCGGCGATGACGGGCACCGCGAAGTGGTAGGCGTCGATCTGCCAGGAGACTGAGACCTCCTCCGGGTCGCGTGTGCGCCGCGACGGCACGACCGCGATGTCGTCGAAGGAGTAGGCCCGGCGGCCCCGCTTGCCTCGTCCGATCTCGATCTCGGTCACGGTGGACAGGCTAGTGGCGCGCTCAGCGGGGCAGCTGCTCGCTCAGCTCGAGCAGGTAGCGCGCCAGCCGCAGCCGCTGCGAGAACCGCGCGCGCAAGGCGGGCGTGTCCGGCATCCCGAGCATCTGCAGCGGCACCATGGTGAACATCGCGCGCAGCACCAACGACCCGACGAAGCCCAGCCGCACGTCCGCCTCCGGCGTCTGCTCACCCTCGGCGCGCAGGCCGCCGATGTATGCCGCCACGCTCGCCGACACGACCGGCGGCAGGTCTGCCGCGTCGTGCTCGCCGGCGTGGGCAAGGCCGATCACGAGCTGGCCGAGGTCGAATCCGATCGCCGAACCGCGTGTATGCCGAGCTCAGCCGCCGGCTCAGCGACGGGTTGGGCGCGAAGCGGTTCGAGGTGTTCTGCGCCGTGCTCTGGGATCTGGCCAGGGGTGAGCCGGGCGGACGTCCTTCGACACGGTAGGTCGGCCACCCCACGGCCACCGCCGGGCGGCGCTGCCGGCGCATCCCCAGGCGGCGTTGCGACATCGCGGCTGGGGCCCGCCCCGGCGGGCCCTGGCAGCGTCCACCGGCACCGTCCTCGCGCAATTGCGCAAAGACGACGCCCCGAGAGCCCGGCACCGGCACCGCCCTCGCGCAATTGTGCAAAGACGACGCCCCGCGAGCCCGGCACCGGCACCGCCCTCGCGCAATTGCGGAAAGACGACGCACCGGGAGCCCGGCACCGGCACCGCCCTCGCGCAATTGTGCAAAGACGACGACGGCGGCCGCCTCGCTCCGGTCCCGGGTTGGGGCGTCACGCCGCCGGTCCCTCAGGAGCAGGCGGAGCCGCGCGGTGACCCGGTTGACCCGGCCCCGCCGGCCGGTCAGCGACTGGCGTAGTTGGGCGCCTCCACCGTCATCTGGATGTCGTGCGGGTGGCTCTCCTTGAGCCCGGCGGAGGTGATGCGGACGAACCGGCCGCGTTCCTTCAGCTGCGGCACCGTGGCCGCGCCGACGTAGAACATGGACTGCCGAAGCCCGCCGACCAGCTGGTAGGCGACCGCGGCAAGCGGCCCCCGGTACGGGACCTGGCCCTCGATGCCCTCCGGCACCACCTTGTCGTCGTCGGTCACGTCCCCCTGGAAGTACCGGTCCCTGGAGTAGGACCGCCCCCGGCCGCGCGACTGCATCGCCGCGAGGGAGCCCATGCCGCGGTAGGACTTGAACTGCTTGCCGTTGATGAAGACCAACTCCCCGGGGCTCTCCTCACACCCGGCGAGCAAAGAGCCGAGCATGACGGTGTCCGCTCCGGCGACCAGCGCCTTGGCGATGTCGCCGGAGTACTGGAGGCCGCCGTCGCCGATGACGGGCACCCCGGCCGGGCCGGCCGCCCGGGCCGCCTCGTAGATGGCGGTGACCTGCGGCACGCCGACCCCGGCGACGACCCGGGTGGTGCAGATCGAGCCGGGGCCGACACCGACCTTGACCCCGTCCGCGCCGGCGTCCACCAGCGCCTGGGCGCCCTCGCGGGTGCCCACGTTGCCGCCGACCACGTCGACGTGGGCGGCGGACGGCTCGGCCTTGAGCCGGCGGACCATGTCGATGACCCCGGCGGCGTGCCCGTTCGCGGTGTCCACCACGATCACGTCCACACCGGCCTCCACCAGGGACATGGCGCGCTTCCAGGCGTCGTCGAAGAAGCCGATCGCGGCGCCGACGCGCAGCCGGCCCGAGGGGTCCTTGGTCGCCAGCGGGTACTTCTCGCTCTTGGTGAAGTCCTTCACCGTGATCAGGCCGTTGAGGCGCCCGGCATCGTCCACGATCGGCAGCTTCTCGATCTTGTTCCGGGCCAGCAGGTTCAGGGCGGCGTCCCGTGCGACACCGACCGGTGCGGTGACCAGCGGCATCCTGGTCATCACCGCCGACACCGGCCGGGAGTAGTCGCTCTCGAAGCGCAGGTCGCGGTTGGTGATGATGCCGACCAGCAACCCCCCCTCGTCGACAACCGGCACGCCGGAGATGCGGAACCTCGCGCACAGCGCGTCCACCTCCGCCAGCGTCGCGTCCGGGGCGATCGTGACCGGATGGCTGACCATGCCCGCCTCCGACCGCTTGACCAGGTCCACGTGCTGGGCTTGGTCCTCGATCGAGAAGTTGCGGTGCAGGATGCCCAGCCCACCCTGGCGGGCCATCGCGATGGCCATCCGCGCCTCGGTCACGGTGTCCATCGCCGCCGAGACCAGCGGCACCCGGAGGGTGATGTTTCGGGTCAGCCGCGAGGTCGTGTCCGCCTCGCTGGGATGGACCTCGGTCGCGCCGGGCAGGAGCAGCACATCGTCGAACGTGAGGCCCAGGCTGGCGAACGGAGCCGGCAACTCCTCGGTCGGGAGGCCGTGGCTCATGAGCCAATCCTACGGCGCACTCGCGACCCGCTCGGACGGGCGGCTCGGCCGGCCGGCGCACCGACTCCGTTACCCGCGCCCGCGGTCATCCCGTTCCCCCTGCTGCGCCCGCACCGTCCGGTGCTCCTGCGAGCCGCGGCGGTCTGGCCGGACGTCGGTCCGGGCGGCGCACCGACTCCGTTACCCGCGCCCGCGGTCATCCCGTTCCCACTGCTGCGCCCGCACCGTCCGGTGCTCCGGCGAGCCGCGCCGGTCTGGCCGGGCGTCGGCCCGCCCGGCCCGCGCTGGGTTCCGCCGGTGACAGCTCGCCGCAGATCGGCCGCCGACCCGACCGGCCTGGTATGCCGCGTGCCGAGACTGGGGTGGCCGGCAGCCGGCCCGGGGCTTGGGACGCTTGGGTGCGTGCCGGGCCGTCCGCCGCACCGCCGGCTTGGCACGGCCTTCGGGCGCTGCTGCCGGTCTCCGGGTGCTCGCCCCCGCGGGGAACCCCCGCATCGCCGTCACCCACCGCACCTGCGCGCGCACCGAGCACGGACCCATGTCGGCGCAGCTGACGCCGGCCAGGGCGGCCACAACCCGCGCGGCACCACCAGCAGTGTCCGCGGCAACGGCCGGAGCCGTATCGCCTGCCGGCATCGGCGGCCGGTCGGTTCCGGCGCCGAGCCCTGCCAGCGACTCCAGCGGCGACCTGCCGGTGGGTCCGGCAGCAATGCGCGCAGGCGGGCCGAGCCCCCGCGACACCTGGTTGGAGCCCGGCGGCCCCAGCAGCGCGAGCGGCCAGATCACCAGGGCCGCGGCCGCGCCCGCGGCCACCCAGCCCAGGACCGCGCGCGGCAGGGCACGGAGGCGGCGATCGCCCGACGGCGCGAGTGGCGCATCGTCGATGCCCTTGATCCAGGCGCACAGCAGGTCAAGGCTCTCGGACCGGTCCCGCGGTGCGGGCGCCCGTCGGCCCAACGCGTCAAGCACCGCATCGTCGTCCCAGATCAAGCTCAACCGCACCGGCTCCGGCGGCTCTGTCCGGCCAGCTCGACGGGACCGGGTCACGGCGCGCGCCTCCCGGCCGACAGGCGGGCCCCGCGCGGTTGCGGCGGGGGCTGGTCCTGGCTCAGGGCCCGCAGCCGGGCCAACGCCCGGTGCTGGGCAACGCGGACCGCACCGGGCGTCATACCGAGAGCCTGCGCGGTTTCGTCCGCGCTCAAGCCGACGGCGATCCGCAGGGTGAGCAGCTCGCGCTGCATCGCCGGCAGCCGGGAGATCAGCGCGTGCGCCCGGGCGTACGCATCGGCGGCCACGGCCCGATCCTCGGGCCCGGTCGTCGGGTCCAGGTCGTCTGGCACCTCACCGGTGAGCAGCGGCATGCTGCGCAGACTGCGCTGCACATCGGCCACCTTACGGGAGGCGATGGTGTAGACGAACGCCTCGAACGGCACCCCCCGCTGGTGGTACCTCGGCAGGGCCCGCAGCACCGCCAGGCAGACTTCCTGGGCGACGTCCTGGGCCGCGTCGGCGGCGATCCCGACGGCGCCCAGCCGGGCGCGGGCGTAGCGCAACGCCATCGCGGAGACGACGGCCATCAGTCGCTCGGTCGCGGCCTGGTCGCCGGCGATCGCCTGGGCGGAAAGCGCGTGCATGGTCTCCGCGGGAGCCTCGCCCGAGTGGGCGGCGGGCGTGGCGCCGGAAGCGGCGGCGGAGCCCGCCCGCGCGTGCACCTGCTCGCGCGGTTCGGGCCGCTTGGGGACCAGGCGTGGGGCAGGGTCCGCAGTCATCCTGCCCTTCCCTCAGAGCCGGTACAGCCCGGCCGTGCGCCGGCCCGACGACGTGAGCACACGGTAACGGCAGGAGGGCGACAAGGGCCACCACCGACGGCCTCGAGCAGTTGCCGACAGCGACGGCAGGCAACCACAAGCATGCAGGTCAGATGGGGTGCTGCCAGCCCGGCCCAGGCACCGGTGTGCGGTCATCTTTAACAAACCTTGACCCTCTCATCTTGTCTGCGCTCTCGGCCCGAGGGTAGGTTCCCGAAACGCGGCGCCTTCAGCGACGCAGGACTGCGGTCCACGAGACCGCAAGCCATGGTGCCGTGCAGACCCGCCCGGTCACCATCCCTGAAGAAGACAAGCGCGACTCGCTCCTCGTACCGTCACCGTCGCCGGTTCAATGAAGGAGGCACAGTTGGCTGAGATCTCACGTCTGCCCGGACCCGTCGCCGACCTGTGGGATTGGCAGCTGGAGGGCTCTTGCCGCCGCGAGAACCCCGATGTCTTCTTCCACCCCGAAGGAGAGCGCGGTCCCGCCCGACGCAACCGCGACAGCGCCGCCAAGGCGGTGTGCCTGGGCTGCCCGGTCCTGCGGCAGTGCCGCGAGCACGCCCTGCGCGTGCGGGAACCCTACGGGGTCTGGGGCGGCCTCACCGAGGACGAGCGCGAGGCCATCTACAGCGGCACCGTCGTCGTCGAGGTCGCCAGCTAGCACCTGGCGGCAACCCCCGTGACCGGAGCGCGCGGGCGCACACCCTCAAGTGTGCGCCCGCGCCCTTGTCGGCCCGTATGCCGCCGGGCTGGGTTCGCCTGCGGGTCTTGCCCGGTCAGCGGCTGCGGCTCAGTGCCCGTGTCCGTGCCCGTGGCCGGCGGCCTCGGGAGTCCTCTCCTTCTTCTCCACCACGAGGGTGTCCGTCGTCAACACCATGGAGGCGATCGAGGCGGCGTTGCGCACCGCCGACCGGGTCACCTTCACCGGGTCGATGACCCCGGCCTTGAACAGGTCGGCGTACTCCCCCGTCTCGGCGTTGAGCCCGTTGCCGGGGTCGAGGCCCTGGACCTTGGCCACCGCGACGTAGCCCTGCAGGCCGGCGTTCTCGGCGATCCAGCGCAGCGGCTGCGCCGATGCCTTGCGCACGATCAGCGCGCCGGTCAGCTCGTCGCCGGTCAGCTGCAGGTCGTCGATGGCGACGGCGGCGTGGATCAGGGCGGAGCCGCCACCGGCCACGATTCCCTCTTCGATCGCGGCCCGGGTAGCCGACACCGCGTCCTCGATGCGGTGCTTCTTCTCCTTCAGCTCGACCTCGGTGTGGGCACCCACGCGGATGACGCACACGCCGCCGGACAGCTTGGCCAGCCGCTCCTGCAGCTTCTCCCGGTCCCAGTCGGAGTCGGTGCGCTCGATCTCGGTGCGGATCTGGGCGATCCGGGCGTCGACCTCGTCCGAGGACCCGGCCCCGTCGACGATCGTGGTGGTGTCCTTGGCGACCACGATGCGCCGGGCCCGGCCCAACTGGTCCAGCTCGACGCCGTCCAGCTTCAGCCCGACCTCCTCGGAGACCACGGTGGCGCCGGTGAGGATGGCCATGTCCTGCAGCATCGCCTTGCGGCGGTCCCCGAAACCGGGAGCCTTCACCGCGACGGCCTTGAGCACCTCGCGCATGCGGTTGACCACCAAGGTGGACAGCGCCTCGCCGTCGACGTCCTCGGCGATCACCAGCAGCGGCTTCTTGGCCTGGGCGATCTGCTCCAGGATGGGCAGCACGTCCTTGATCGCGGAGATCTTGCCCTGGCTGATGAGCACGTAGGCGTCCTCCAGCACCGCCTCCATCCGCTCCGGGTCGGTGACGAAGTACGGGGACAGGTAGCCCTTGTCGAACTGCATCCCCTCGGTGAACTCCAGCTCGGTGGACGCGGTCTGGCTCTCCTCGACGGTGATCACACCGTCCTTGCCCACCTTGTCGAAGGCCTCGGCGATCAGCTCACCGATGGTCGGGTCCTGCGCCGACAGGCCGGCGACCTGGGCGATCTCGTCCTTGCCCTCCAGTTCACGGGCAGCGGCCAGCAGCGCGTCGTTGACCGCCTCCACCGCCTTGTCCATACCGCGCTTCAACGCGGCCGGCGCGGCGCCGGCGGCAACGTTGCGCAGGCCTTCCTTGACCATCGCCTGGGCCAGCACGGTGGCCGTGGTGGTGCCGTCACCCGCGACGTCGTTGGTCTTGGTCGCGACCTCCTTCGCCAGCTGCGCGCCGAGGTTCTCGTAGGCGTCCTCCAGCTCGATCTCCCGGGCGATGGTCACCCCGTCATTGGTGATCGTCGGGGCGCCCCACTTCTTGTCGATGACGACGTTGCGGCCCTTGGGGCCCAGCGTCACCTTCACCGCGTTGGCGAGCGCGTCGACCCCGCGCTCGAGAGACTTTCGCGCGGAGTCGCTGAACTCCAGCGTCTTGGACATGTGTTCCTACCTGTCGTCAGAGAGGGAAAGCGAGGTGGGTACCGAATGCCAGCGCCCCGAGGACGGGCCGCGAGGCACGTCGCCGGGGCGCGGCATACGGGGTCTGGAGCGAGCGGATCAGCGGGTGACGATGGCGAGCACGTCGCGGGCGGAGAGGATGAGGTAGTCCTCGCCGGCGTACTTCACCTCGGTGCCGCCGTACTTGCTGTAGATGACCTTGTCGCCGACGTTGACGTCGAGCGGGACCCGGTTGCCGTTGTCGTCGATGCGGCCCGGACCGATGGCGAGGACCTCGCCCTCCTGGGGCTTCTCCTTGGCGGTGTCCGGGATGACCAGGCCGGACGCCGTGGTCTGCTCGGCGTCCAGCGGCTGGACGACGATCCGGTCCTCGAGGGGCTTGATGTTGACCGACACGTCTGATCAACCTCCACTTTCACGCGTGTGTTGGGTTCTTGGATCTGGCGAAGTTTGCCGCCTGTGGTGGTACGCCGTCGCGGGGGTCGTAGTCTCACAAGCGCTGGCACACTCGCATCGAGAGTGCCAACACAGAAACTAGCACTCACCCCAGCCGAGTGCCAGACGGGTGCGCTGGAGCAGGATGGCGACGTGGACCTCGACTCCTTCCGCTGGCTGCTGACCGCGGAGGGGCAGGCCCTGCTGGAGCGCGCAGAGGGGGTCGGCGACTCCCTGGCCGGGCAGGCCGCCCTGCGGCGCCACGCCTCCCCCGAGCAGGCGGCCGCGGCCGTCTCCACGGTGCTGCTGCGTCGGCGCGCCGGGGCCAA
>DASSLY010000026.1:0-49880 GCA_035689185.1 Dermatophilaceae bacterium | reverse complement strand
CACCGTGCGCCGCAGGCTCGTCGCCCCGGCGGTACAGCAGTCCCAGAAACTGTCGATAGAACTCCGCGAGTCCCCGGGCATCCGGGGTGTCGATGACGGTATGCAGCAGCTGGGGGTACTCGGTCACGGTCGTCTCCCATCTCCGCCAGAGGGCATCCGCGCCGCCGCCCTGGTGACCGTGGCCAGCAGGATCATCCCATGTTGCGTCGTGCGTGCCTCCGCGTGCCACCCCTGGGAGGCGAGGTAGGTCGACAGGACGCCCGGGGCCCAGTAGCGCTTCACGACGTGATACGAGCTGCCATCCGACAACGTACGCCGCTCGGCACGGGCGACCGGTTCGGCCGCCGTGTGCGGTGGCCATGGACAACTGTCGATCAGCATGACCGTCCCGCCAGGCCGCAGCAGGCCGTCGATCTTCGCCCAGAACTGGTCGAGTCGCTCGTCTGGCACGTGTGAGTGCCAGTAGCCAAGAAGCACGGCATCGAAGTCCCGACGTCCAGGGTCCCAGGCGAAGATGTCGGCGACGGCGTATGCCACGGACGCCACACTGCCGAGGGCGGAGAGTCGCCGCCTGTTCAGTTCGAGCACCTCTGGGGACGAGTCGACGGCGGTGACGGACAAGGCGGTCCGGACCAGGAACTGAGTCCATAACCCCGTCCCGCAGGCAAGGTCCAGCACGTTGCCGCGAGGTGCCCAGTCGCTCACAGCAGCCTCTGCCTCTGCCGCGTCCTCGAACCACTGCGCCCGAAGGTCGGCGGGCAACGAGTAAGCGCCACGGGCCAGCCAGAAGTCGTCGTACTCACCCGCTCGAGCACGGTAGTACGCGATCTGTTCGATCAGCGTTGCGTCGTCGTCCATGACCTTGGTCTACCAGTCGGCCAGCTAAATGGATCAGGCGGCGTCGGTCTCGGTCGAAAGCAAGAAGTGGCCCGGGTTGGTCGAGTTCGCGGGTGATGGCCCGACCGGGCAAGGAGCACCGTAACAACCTGGACGCCACCCTGAGCAACGACCACCACATCACCTTCGCCGGATCGGTGAGCGGAACGGCGAAGCCCTTCATCGCCTGTAGACGTCGCTGCGTCGGTCTATGTACACGATCTCCACCGTGCGGGCGTCTTCAACGACGCCATAGATCACCCGGTAGTCACCTCGGCGGGCAGAGCGCAGGCCGCCAAGCTCGCCGCGCAGGGGCTTGCCTACTCGCTGTGGATTGTCACTGAGAGGTCCGAAGATGAACTCGACGCAGGCTGTGGCGATCTTCTCCGGTAACCGCTGTATATCGCGTTCGGCTCGAGCCGTGACTCGGATCGAGTACCGCTCCTCCACTCAGGCGATCCCGTACCGGGACTTGAGCGCGTCGTTGTCGGCGAAGCGGCCTGCGGCGGCGTCGGCGAGGCCCTCACTAATGGCTTCGGCAGCGCCAGGTGTCCCAAGGATCTCCAGGGTCTCCTCGATGGCGGCGAGATCGTCGGCGGAGATGAGGACCGCGGCCGGGTGGCCGTGACGGGTGATTGTCACGCGCTGATGGGTGCGTTCGACCTCCGAGACGTACTCGGAAAGCCGGTCTCGCGCGTCGCCAAGGGGTACAGCAGTCATGCCGACAGTGTAGCCAAAACTTTGGGCAAAACTCGACCTGACTCTTGCCACGACCAACGTCTCGACGCCCGCCGAGACCGTCGTGCACCGGGCTGCCTGGCCTTGCAGCCCGCAGGCCGGGAGCGCCTTGCTGTTTGAGTCGGGCGCTGCGCCATGCTCGAGTCGGCGCGTCCCGCCGTCCGATCCGACCGGGCCCAGCCTTGGAGGTGCGCCTTTGCCGAGCTGCTCGTCGGGCGCGCCTGATGCTCCACCGATCAACAAGATCTGACCGCCCAACGCGACGCCCTGCTCAGCCTCGGTGTCGAGGCCGAGCGGATCTACGTCGACCACGGGCTGACCGGCACCAACCGTGAACGCCCCGGACTCCGCGAGGCACTCGCCGCCTGGCGCGCCGGCGACGCCCTGGTGGTGACAAAGCTCGACCGACTCGCCAGATCTCTGCCCGAGCCCAAGCGATCGCCGACGAAATCTACCGACCGCTCGGCCCAATCGGGCTCCGTACTCATCCGCCACCGCATTCGCCGCGCCTTCCCAGTCCTTGCCGCCACTGGCGAGGTGAGCGCTGACCGCAAGCTCTCGCCACCACTCGCCGCCGCAGACCTTGTCGAGCCTCCAGACGCCGTCCGCGTCCAGCTGACCCGCCTTGACCTGGGCTCCGGCCCGACGGGTCAACCCGGCGCTGAAGTTCAGCAGTGCTTCGGTCCGCGGCCAGCTCGTCCGCTTCATCCGCAGCGCAACCACGACCTGATCCCACGCCAAGTTCGCGCCGCAGGGGGCCAAGAACAGGAACAAGCTGGCCCCGCGGCACCGGCGATGGCCTCGTCCAAGAACGCGCCGCACTCACCGTGTCGAGTCTGCACATTCGCCCCACGAGCGCGGTACTCGTTGGCCACCCCGTCCAGCTTGCGGTAGTCAGCGAGACTCTTCTCCACGAGGAAGAGATCCACGTGAGTCGTGGCCTTGGCCTTTTGGGCCGCAAGCATCATGAACTCTGAGGACGCGGGCGACCCGTCATCGTGTCGGCCACGACCGGCGAATCCATCGACTGCATGCTTCGGATTCAGCTTCGACGCCGTCATGACAGCGAAACGAATGAGGTACTGGTCAAAGATCGCGTGCTTGAACACAGACTGAGGTTGCGCCTCGTCCAAAAGTCCGGCACCAGTCCCCACCGCCATGGAGTTACCTCACCCCACCCTTGCCCGCCAAGGGCGGCGACTCACTGAGCAAGGATCCCAACGCGACTGAGAGACACAACTCGTAGGCTGGTTGTCTTCGGAGACCATAACACGGCGTTTATGATTCATAGCCACCGCGGTTGTGAAATCTTCGCTACATCTCGTCACACAGCTCAGTAGCTCGCCGCCATGTTCGTGAAGCGGCTGTAGTGGCCCTGGAAGGCGACGGTGATCGTGTCGGTGGGGCCGTTGCGGTGCTTGGCCACGATGAGATCGGCCTCGCCCTCGCGGGGGGACTCCCGCTCGTACAGCGATTCGCGGTGCAGCAGGATCACCATGTCCGCGTCCTGCTCGATGCTGCCGCTTTCGCGCAGGTCGGACATCTGCGGCTTCTTGTCGGTGCGCTGCTCCGGGCCGCGGTTGAGCTGGGATATCGCGATGACCGGGACCTCCAGCTCCTTGGCCAGCAGCTTCAGTGCCCGGGAGAACTCCGAAACTTCCTGCTGGCGCGACTCCACCCGCTTGCCGGAGCTCATCAGCTGCAGGTAGTCGATGATCACCAGCTTGAGGTTGTGCCGCTGCTTCAGCCGCCGGCACTTGGCCCGGATCTCCATCAGCGACATGTTCGGGCTGTCGTCGATGAACAGCGGCGCGTCGGAGACCTCGCCCATCGTCCGTGCCAGCCGGGTCCAGTCCTCGTCGCGCATCGTGCCCTTGCGCATGTGCTGCAGCTGGATCGACGCCTCCGCGGACAGCAGCCGCATGGTGATCTCGGTCTTGCTCATCTCCAGCGAGAACACGACGGACGCCATCTTGTGCTTGATCGCCGCGGTCCGCGCGATGTCCAGTCCCAGGGTGGAGTTGTGCGTCGGCACCAACGACCGGCCGGCGAGGTAGAGATGGTCGGCAGCCGCCACCTCGATGCATCGCACCGGCACCGAGCGGGTCGGCACGACCGACACCACCCGGTGGCCGGCGTCCGGTGCCGCCAGCTGAGAACGAAGCTGCTTGTGCCGCAACCGGTTCGCGTCGTCGACGAACACCTCCTGCGACGACCAGAACACGCCCGCCCCCCGCGAGCACCGCACGACATGCCCCAGCCCGACGACCAGCTCCCGGTCGAACGCGGTCAGGCCGGACAGCACGACCGAGCCGTCCCGGTCCACCGAGCCCCGGGCCCGCAGCACGTCCCCCAGCACCTGGCGCCGCTCGAACTCCCCGCCCAGCACCGTCTGCGCCAGGGGGGCGGCGGCCGCCACGGTCACCGACGCGCCCGCGGCGAGCAGCCCCAGCACCTGCCTTGTCGTCCGCACCAGCAGCCGGCCCCAGACCCGGATCGCCCACTGGTGGTCCCCGTCGGCCACCAGCGACGAGCCGTCGCCGAAGCTCACCACGAAGCACGACCGGTTGCGCATCACCTCGGTCGCGGCCACCACCCGCGTGGGGCGACCGTCGGCGCCATACACGTGGTCCCCGACGCGAACAGCGCCCATGGTCGACCAGCCCACGGTGGTCAGGACCGGGGTGTCCAGCGCCAGCGCCTTGCCGACCGCCGGGCGCGCCGCGACCACGATCATCTGCCCCGGGTGCAGGCCGTTGGTGAGCTGGTCGAGGTCGGTGAACCCGGTCGGCACGCCGACGAGCTCACCCGAGCGCCCGGACGCGTGCTCGATCTCGTCGACCGTCATCTCGAGGATCTCGCCCAGCGCGTGGTAGTCCTCACCGCCCCGCTTGTCCGAGACCGCGTACACCTCGGCCTGCGCGGCGTTGACGATGTCCTCGACGTCGCCGCCGCCGGTCGCGTAGCCCATCTGCACGATCCGGGTGCCGGCGTCGACCAGGCGCCGCAGCACCGCCCGCTCGGCCACGATCTGGGCGTAGTAGCCGGCGTTCGCCGCCGTCGGCACCGAGGCGATGAGCTGGTGCAGGTAGGCCGGCCCCCCGACACGCGCCAGGTCGCCCCGCTTGGTCAGCTCGTCGGAGACGGTGATCGCGTCGGCCGGCTCGCCGCGCCCGTACAGGTCGAGGATGGCGTCGTAGATGATCTCGTGCGCGGGGCGGTAGAAGTCGACCCCGCGCAGCTGCTCCACGCAGTCGGCGATCGCGTCCTTGGACAGCAGCATCCCGCCGAGGACGCTCTGCTCGGCGTGCACGTCCTGCGGGGGCATCCGGTCGTCGGGCGGGGCGGGCGGCATGCCGGACTGCGCCGGGTACCGTCCCTCCAGCTCCGCGATCGTCACTCGTGCCCCCTTCCGTCGCCGTCGTCGGGTCCGAGCACCTCGAACGGGCACCTCGAACACCAGTTCACTCAGCAGTCCATCACCAGCTACCGACAGACCCGCGCTGCCGGTGGCCAAAGGTGGAACACCGCACCGTATGCCGCCGCCGCAGCCCGCTCAACCGCCCGCTGTGCACCTCCTGGGGACAATGTGTGCGTAACCGGGACGGCCATGGTGCACAGCCTGGGGGCGCGACTGGGGACAACCCGCGGGAACCTCCGCCGCACCGCTGTTGACCTGGGTGGGCACCATGCACCGGCTGTGCAGGAAACATTCCTGCCAGGAATCTTGTCCACAGGGACGGCCAGGGACGGCCCTACGATCGCTGCCGTGCGCCAACCGCTGGTCGATGCCGTATGCCGTGCGCTGGCCGGCGCGGCCGACCCCGCCCGGGCGGCCGGGCAGCAGGCGTACATGAAGAGCGCGATGCCGTTCCGGGGGATCACGGCACCGGTGCTGACCGCGACGCTGCGTCCGATCCTGACCGACCCGGCCTTGCGGCTGCAGACCAGGGCGGAGTGGGCGGCGACCGTGCTGGCGCTGTGGGACGGCGCGGCATACCGAGAAGAGCGGTATGCCGCGATCGCCCTGGCCGGGCACCGCGCGTACAGGGGATTCCAGGATGCCCGGGCCCTGCCGCTCTACCGGCACATGGTCGAGACCGGCGCCTGGTGGGACTACGTCGACACCATCGCCAGCCGGCGGATCGGCCCGATCCTGCGCGCCGACCCCGCCCGGGAGCGCGTCCGGATGAGTCGGTGGGCCCGCGAGGAGAATCTCTGGGTGCGGCGCACGGCCATCCTCAGCCAGCTGCAGTCCAAGGCACAGACCGACCGCGACCTGCTGCTGGACTGCATCGAACCCAACCTGGCGAGCCGGGAGTTCTTCATCGCCAAGGCGATCGGCTGGGCGCTGCGCCAATACGCGCACGCCGGCGAGGCGCCCGCGCAGTGGGTGCGCGAAGTGGTGGCCGGGTACGGCGGCGCCATGGCGCCGCTGTCACGGCGGGAGGCGCTGAAGCACCTGGCCTGACCGCCGGTACGCGCCGCCCGGCGCGGGGAGGCATTGCCACAATGTGACGCGTGCCCGGGCATCGTCAGTCAGACCGGCGGGCGGTGCTGCGGCTGGCGGTCCCCGCGTTCCTCGCGCTGGTCGCCGAACCGCTGTTCCTGCTGGCTGACAGCGCGATCGTCGGGCACCTGGGCACCGCCTCGCTGGCCGGGCTGGGCATCGCCAGCGCGGGCCTGGTCACCGCGGCGAACGTCTTCGTCTTCCTCGCCTACGGCACCACCGCCGTCGTCGCCCGCCGCACCGGTGCCGGCGACACCCGCGGCGCGGTGGCCGCCGGGATCGACGGGGTGTGGCTGGCCGTGCTGCTGGGCACCGCCACCGGCGTGGCAGTCGCGGTGGCCGCCGAGCCGATCGGCCGCGTCCTCGGCGCCTCCGCCGGGGTCCTGGACCAGGCCACCACCTACCTGCGCATCTCCGCCGCGGGCGTCCCCGGCATGCTGGTGGTGCTGGCCGCGACCGGCGTGCTGCGCGGCCTGCAGGACACCAGGACCCCGTTGGTCGCCGCTGTGCTCGGGTTCGGGGCCAACATCGGGCTGAACCTGTTCCTGGTCTACGGCCTGCGTCTCGGCATCGCCGGGTCGGCGCTGGGGACGGTGCTGGCCCAAAGCGTCATGGCGGCAGGGCTGTTCGCCGTCGTCGCCCGGAAGGCCCGGTGGCTGGGCGCACCGCTGCGCCCGCACTCGGCGGGCGTGCTCACCGCGGCGGTCGGCGGCATCCCGCTGCTGGTCCGCACTCTTGCGCTGCGGGCGGTGCTGCTGCTCACCACGTGGGCGGCCGCCGGGCTCGGCGACGTGCCGCTGGCCGCCTACCAGGTGTCCGCCACCGTCTGGTCGTTCCTCGCGTTCGCTCTCGACGCGCTCGCGAGCGCCGCTCAGGCACTCACCGGGCACGCGCTCGGCGGCAACGACGTCGCCACGGCCCGGTCCGCCACGTCGCTCATGGTCCGCTGGGGCGTGGGCGCCGGCGTGGTCCTGGGCGTCCTGCTGCTGCTCGTGCACCGGCTGCTGCCGCCGCTGTTCACCGGTGATCCCGCGGTGCAAGCGGCACTGGCGGCGGGGCTGGTGGTCGTGGCGATAGGGCAGCCCCTGTCCGGCTACGTGTTCGTCCTGGACGGGGTCCTCATCGGCGCCGGCGACGGTCGGTGGCTGGCCGGTGCGCAGACCGTCGTCCTCGCCGCGTACCTGCCCATGGTGGCGTGGGCCCGCGAGTTCGCCACGTCGCTGCCGCAACTGTGGCTGGCGTTCACCGGGTTCATGGCGGTCCGCGCGGTGGCCCTGGGCTGGCGGGCCCGCGGCGACGGCTGGCTGGTCACCGGCACCCTCAGCTGACCGGACCGACCCCGAACGGCATCCGCGAAGGCAGGTTCGCCGGTGTCACAACCTGAATCGACGACGGCAGCGACTGCGGCGCTCCGGGAAGGGCCCCGTGCGCCTGCATCACCGCCTGGCACACCCGGCGCAGGTCCAGCCCGAGGTCGTGGTGCAGCACGGCCGACAGCTTCCCCTCGCGCAGCAGCCGGATGTTGTCGCTGTCCAGGTCGTGCGCGACGAACACCTCGCAGGTGCGGCCCACCGCGGCGAACGCCTCGACGATGCCCCCGTTTCCGCCGCCGATCGAGTAGACCGCGCATACCCGCCGGTTCGCCTCCAGCGCAGGCGCAACCGCCCCGCGCATCGAGGCGTCGAGCCCGTCGGTGTCGGTGACCGCCACCAGGGCTCGCTCCGGATCGGTGCTTGCCAGCGCCTCGCGGAACCCTCGTTCCCGTTCGTCCTCGCCCCGGAACGAACCGCGGCTCACCGCGACCAGGACGTCCCCCACTGTGTGCCGCAGCCACTGGCTGACCAGGTAGGCGGCCGTCTGCCCGGCAGCCACGTTGTCGATGCCCACGTATGCCGCGCGCCGGCACCGCGACACGTCGGTGACCAGGGTGACCACGGGAACGCCTCGACCCACGACGGAGTCCACCGCGGCGGCGATCTCCGGCAGGTCCGGCGCCTTGAGCACGATGCCGTCCGAGCCGCGGGCGACGGCCCGGTGCATGGCGGCGATCAGCTCGCCCGGCGGGGCCTGCTCGCGGAAGTGGAACCGCGACCGGACTATCGCCGGACGAAGCCCCGGCAGCTCCGCCTCCAGGGCGGAGCGCACCGCGGCGGTGAACCGGTCCGGCGCCTGCATCACCAGGTCCAGCAGGAAGGTGCGCCCCGTCAACAGCAGCTGGGAGCGCTGTCGCTCCAGCTCGGACACCGCCTGCTCCACCTGACGACGCGCTCGCGGGCTGACGTTGACCCGGTCGTGCAGCACCCGGTCCACCGTGGCCTCGCTCAGCCCGGCCTGCACCGCGATGTCCCGCACGCGGTGCGCCCGAGCCATCGCCCTCCTCCAAACTGAGGCGTTCTTGAGGGATTCTAGCCCTACCGGCGGCAGCCCGACTCGCCCAGGATGGAGACCTAACCGCACCACACCGCATACCGATGGGATGGACCGATGACGCGACAGGTCTGGCTCAGGGAACGGGACGCGCGCATCGAGGACCTGCTCGACGTCCTGGCCGACGGCACCGACCAGGCCGACTACCCGCTGGCCGACGGGGTCCAGAGCGGGGTGTTGCGCTACCACTCGGCCCGGCTGCTCCGGCGTGCGGCGGCCGACGACGGCCGCCGCGAGGTGCAGGCCGAGCTCGCCCGTGCCCTGTCCGACGGGCCGGGGATCGTGGTCCTGCAGGGGGCCTTCGATGACCTGTCCGTGGTCGACCGGTGCACCGCCGCGTTCACCGAGATGATCGCCGACCAGCGGGCCTCGGGCAGCGTGGCCGGCGACCACTTCGCCAAGCCCGGTGCGAACGACCGGGTCTGGGCCGCGCACGAGAAGCTGGCGGTGGCCGACCCGGAGGTGTTCGCCGACTACTACGCCAACGACATCATCGCCCTGGTCTGCGCCGCGTGGCTCGGCCCGGGATACCAGGTCACCAGCCAGGTCAACGTGGTCAACCCCGGCGGCGCCGGCCAGACCGTGCACCGCGACTACCACCTGGGTTTCCAGAGCAACGAGATCGCCGAGCAGTACCCCGCGCACGTGCACCGCCTCTCGCCGGTGCTGACGCTGCAGGGTGCCGTCGCCCACGTGGACATGCCCGTCGTCAGCGGCCCCACGCTCTACCTGCCCCACTCGCAGAAGTACGAGCTGGGCTACCTGGCTTGGCGCAAGCCGGAGTTCCACGAGCACTTCGTCGACCACCACGTGCAGCTGCCGCTCGCCAAGGGCGACGCCGTCTTCTTCAACCCGGCCCTGTTCCACGCGGCAGGCAGCAACCACTCCACCGACGTCCTCCGGATGGCCAACCTGCTGCAGGTGTCCTCCGCGTTCGGCCGCGCGATGGAGGCCACGGACCGCGAGCGGATGAGCCTGGCGCTTTACCCGACCCTGTTGCGCCGCAAGGCCGCTGGGGCGTCCGACCGCTGGCTGGCCAACGTGGTCGCCGCCTCCAGCGAGGGCTACTCCTTCCCGACGAACCTGGACCGCGACCAGCCGGTCGACGGGCTCGCGCCGGAGACCCAGGCAGGGCTGGTATGCCGGGCGCTCGCCTCCGCGCTGCCCGTCGCCGAGCTGGCCAAGGAGCTTGCGACGCACGCGGCCAAGCGGCATACGCAGGACTGAGCTGGATGGCTGCGCGCACCGAAGAACCGCTTCGCCTCGGCATCCTGGGGGCCGCCCGGATCGCGCCGAGCGCGATCGTCGCCCCGGCGCACGCCACGGGAGCCCGACTGGTCGCTGTCGCCGCCCGGGACACCGAGCGCGCCAAGGCGTTCGCCGGCGAGCATGGGGTCGAACGCGTGCTCTCCTCCTACGAGGAGCTGGTCGCCGACCCCGAGGTCGAGGCGGTCTACAACCCGCTGCCCAACGGGCTGCACGCGCCGTGGAACCTTCGCTCTGTCCGTGCCGGCAAGCACGTGCTCACCGAGAAGCCTTCGGCCAGCAACGCAACCGAGGCGGCCGCAGTACGCGACGCGGTCGACGTTGCCGGAGTGGTGTTCCTGGAGGGGTTCCACTACCTGTTCCACCCGCTGATGCGCCGGGTCTTCGAGCTGCTGGGCGACGGTGCAATCGGGCAGCTGCGCCACGTCGAGGTGTCCTTGTCGATGGCCCCGCCGCCGCCCGGGGACCCGCGCTGGTCGCTTGCGCTGGCGGGCGGGGCGATGATGGACCTCGGCTGCTACAGCCTGCACGCGGCCCGGATGCTGGGCCGCTTCGCCGGTGGCGAGCCGCGGCTGGTGGGCGCCCGCGGCGGTGACCGCGACGGCACAGGGGTGGACGAGTGGCTCGACGTGGACCTGGAATACCCTTCCGGCGTCACGGCTTCGGCCCGCTGCAGCATGCTGGACAGCGACTACCGCTTCCGGCTCACCGTGCTGGGTTCCGCCGGACGGATCGAGACGCCGACGCTGCTGGGCCCCACCGGTGACCGGGCCCTGATCGTGGCCACCCGCACCGGGTCGTTCGCCGAGAGCTTCGGGCCGACGTCGACCTACACCTACCAGCTCGCCGCCTTCGCCGCGCGGGTCCGCGGCGGGGCGCCGCTGCCGATCGGCGCCGACGACGCCGTGGTCCAGATGGCGCTGGTCGACGCCGCGTTCGGGGCCGCCGGGCTGCCGGTGCGGCCGGTCACCGCGCTCTAGCGCCTCGCGCGCTCGTCGGCGCCGGGCCGGTCGTGCCGCGCACCACCAGCCGGGGCATCAGCACGGTCTCGTCCGGCTGCTCGCGCAGGCCCTCTAGCCGCTCCACCGCGGCGCGCACGGCCCGCCGCGACTGCGCCGCGGCGTCCTGGCTGACCGTGGTGAGGTCCACGGTCGCGAGCCGCGCGAACGGCGCGTCGTCGTACCCGGTCACCGAAAAGTCCGCCGGCACCGACCAGCCCACCGTGCTCAGCCGACTGATCACCCCGAGCGCGCACTGGTCGTTGAACGCGGTCACGGCCGTGGGCACCGGGTCGAGGCCGAGCAGCTCGCCGGCCGCCTGCCAGCCGTCCTGCTCGGTCGGGCCGCCCGGGAGGATGACCGCCTGGGGGCCCAGCCGGTGTCGCCGCATGGCCGTGCGGTAGCCGCGCCGTCGGTCGGCGGAGATGACCCCGCGCCCGCCGTCGACGTGGGCGATCCTGGTGTGGCCCTGCTGCACCAGGTGGTCCACCGCCCGCTGCTGGCCGACGTCGTCGGCGCTGCGGACGACGTCGAGGGTGGCCAGCCCCGCCCGGCGCCCGACCAGCACCACCGGCAACGTCCGCGCCAGCGCGTCCAGGGACGGGCCGGGCAGTCCCGAACCGAGCAAGATCAACGACTCGCAGCGGAACTCCAGCAGCGTCTCGACCGCCCGCTGCTCGTCGTGGGTCGGCGTGACCGTGCTGAGCACGATCTTGTAGCCCGCGTCGTCGGCGGCCTCCTGGATCGCCTCCACCAGCTCGGCGTGGAAGGAGCTGCGCACCTGCATCGTCACCCCGAGGTGCTTGGTGCGGCGAAGCTTCAACAGGCTGGCAGTCCGGTTCGCCCGGTACCCGAGGTCCGCGGCCACCTTGAACACGTGCTCCCGCGTCGCCTCGCTCGCCCCCGGCGCACCCCGGAACACGATCGAGACGAGGGCCTTGGAGACGCCCGCGGCAGATGCGACGTCCTTCATCGTCGGAGGCGAGGACGTCATGGGGCTGGGGTCTGTCACGCACACTCTCCCTCCGGTTCGCTGCCTGGGGCTTGACAACCGCGGCCGGCAGGCAGGACGCTAGTCTAGACCGGTCTAGTAGTCCGGTCTAGTCCGGTCGATCCCCCCACGTTCGACCACATCCACGTTCGATCACCTCCCCGAAGGACGGCTCTCCATGAAGCTGGGTGCGTACACCGCCTGCCTGCACGACCTCCCGCTCGACGACGCGCTGCGCCGGCTGGCCGCCCTCGGGCTGGACAGCGCCGAGATCAACTCCGGCGGGTTCCTGCCCACGCCACACCTGCCGATCGAGGAGCTGCGCAGCAGCGAGACCGCCCGCTCGGAGTACCTGGGCTTGTTCGCGGACGCCGGCATCACCCTCACCGCGCTCAACTGCAACGGCAACCCGCTGGACCCTGACCCCGAGGGCCGCAAGCAGGGCCAGGACATCCTCACCTCGATCGAGCTGGCATCCCTGCTCGGGGTCAAGCGAGTGGTGACCATGTCCGGCGCCCCCGGGTCGGAGCCGTCCTCGACGCTGCCGGTGTGGAACGTGCTGCCCTGGCACAGCGCCTTCCTGCGGATCCAGGACTACCAGTGGAACGAGGTGGCCATCCCCTTCTGGAAGCACGTCCAGCAGGTCGCCGCCGACGCCGACGTCAAGGTCTGCCTGGAGATGCACCCGGGCAACATCGTCTTCAACCCGCGGACGATGGAACGGCTGGCCACCGAGATCAACGCAACCCACGTCGGCGCGGAGATGGACCCCAGCCACCTGTTCTGGCAGGGCATCGACCCGACCGAGGCGACCAAGTCCCTGGGCTCGCTGATCTACAACGCGGCCGCCAAGGACACCCGGATCAACCCCATCGCCAAGGTGAACGGCACCATCGACGACGCGTTCTCCTTCGTCCCCGCCGAGGACCCCAAGAGCCTGAGCCTGGGTGGCCCGCACACGCTGAGCGGCTGGCCGAAGAACCCGTCCTGGGACTTCGTGGCGGTGGGCCGGGGGCACGACCTGGACTGGTGGACCGGCTTCCTGGCCGCACTGGAGGCGATCGACCCCGACATGGCCGTCAACATCGAGCACGAGGACCAGGAGCTCGACCAGATGGAGGGCCTGCGGTACGCCGCCGAGACCCTGCTCAAGGCCGCCGGCCGCGGCTGACCACCCACCCGCAACGACCACCGCATACAGGCCGCCGGCCGCAGCTGACCACCCACCGCAACGACCACCGCATACAGGAGCACCATCGTGACTGACAACAACTCCATCGGCGTCGCCGTCATCGGCGCCGGAATGGCCGGGCGTTCGCATGCGCACGCCTACCGCACCGCACAGACGGTGTTCGGCACCGACGCACCGCCCGTGCGGCTGGTCGCCATAGCCGACGTGAACGAGGAGTTCGCCCGGCACACCCAGCAGCGGTACGGCTTCCAACGAGCCGAGACCAGCTGGCAGGCCGTGGCCGAGGCCAACGACATCGACGCCGTGAGCATCGTGGTCGCCAACCACCTGCACCGCGAGATCGCCGAGGGTCTGCTCGCCGCCGGCAAGCACGTCCTGTGCGAGAAGCCGTTGGCGCCCTCGGTGGCCGACGCCGAGGCGATGGTCGCGGCGGCGCAGGCTTCCGGCAAGGTCGCCTCGACCGGCTTCTCCTACCGGCGCTCCCCTGCGGTCAGCGCCATCGCCGAGCAGATCCGCGCCGGCAAGCTGGGCGAGCTCCTGCACTTCAACGGCCGCTACTGGTGCGACTACTCGGCCAGCCCCGACGCGCCGAGCAGCTGGCGCTACACCGGTCCGCTGGGCTCCGGGGCGCTGGCCGATCTGGGCAGCCACCTGATCGACCTGAGCGAGCAGCTGTGCGGCCCGATCGTCTCGATCAGTGGTGCTGCGCTGCCGATCGTGATCCGCGACCGGCCGGTGCCGCTCGGCGCGGCCCTCGGGCACGCTGGTGGCGTCGCCCTCAGCGACCGGCGCGAGCCGGTCACCAACGACGACATCGCCACCTTCGTGGTCGAGTTCGCCAACGGGGCGGCCGGGACCTTCTCGATCTCCCGGGTCGCGATCGGCCACCCGAACACGCTGGCCTTCGAGGTGTTCGGAACGGCGGGGGCCGCGTCGTGGGACCTGATGACGAACGCCGAGTTCGGCTTCGTCGACAACGCGCCCGAGGCCACGACAAACGGCTGGCGGCGGGTCTTCGTCGGCCCGGCGCACCCGTATGTCGCGCCGGCTCTGTCGATGCCGTTCACGGGCGTGGGCCACGGCGGGCAGGAGTTCTTCACCTTCCAGGCGCGGTCGTTCCTTGACCAGATCGCCGGCTTGGACCGGCTTCCCCGGCAGGCGAGCTTCGCCGACGGCCTGCGCAACCTGCAGGTAGAAGAAGCCATCGTCGAGGCGGCTGCGACGGGTTGCACTGTCAAGCTGGGCTCCTAGGGCGCGGCGCCGGCAGCGGCGCTGGCAGCGGCGCTGGCAGCGACAGCGACAGCGACAGCGACAGCGACAGCGACAGCGACAGCGACAGCGACAGCGACAGCGGGCCGATCACGGTGGCAGGCCACCGTGATCGGCCCACTGGTTCCTCGCCGCAGGCGGCCAGCCAGGCAGCCTGGCGAGTCAGTGGATCGAGCCGCGCCAGTGCGGCTGGAGTCGAAAGGCCACGGACCACTGCCCGGCCGCCAACAGCACGAGCAGGCTGAACGGGAGCCGGAACCCGCCGGTGACGTCGTGCAGCACCCCGACCAGGACCGGAGCCGCGGCCGCGGCCGTGTAACAGACGGTGAACACCATGGCCACCACCCTGGAGGCGGCGGCCGGGTCCGCGGCATACGACGTCGCGGCGACCAGCCCCAGGGAGAACCCGCCGCCGAGCCCAAGCCCCAGCACGCTGACGCCGACCCACGGGAGCAGGCCGGGCAGAGCCGCCATCCACACCGCCCCGACCACTGTCAACGACACCGCCGCCAGAACCAGGCGCCGCACGTCGTGCACCCGGTCGGCGAGCGCGGGCAACGCGACCGCGGCGACCAGTTGCGCCAGGTTGTGCGCGCCGAGCAGGGCCCCGGCTGCCTGGTCGCCCACACCCTGACCCTGCAGCAACGGCGGCAGCCAGCCCAGGTAGGCGTAGGCGAGCATGGACTGCAGGCTCAGGAACACCGCAATCGTCCGGGCGGCCGGTGAGCGCCACGGCAACCCGCGCCTAGGCCGCCTCGGCCCCGTCGACCTGACGTCACCCGGCGGCCCCGGGGGCCGGCCTGGGTGGCTGCGTGGACTGCGGCCCAGGTTCCCGCTGCGACTCCGGTCCACAACCCGGCCCCCGCCGAGCCACAGCACGGTGGCGACGGCGGCCGGCAGTCCCCACGCCCCCAGCGAGCGGGGCCACGAGCCGAACAGGTCACGCAGCGGGACCGACGCGGCCGAGGCGGCCGCCGCCCCCAGCATCATCGCCACCGTGTAGGCGCCGGTCGCGCGCCCGACGTAGTTGGGGAAGAGCGCGCGGACGAGCGCGGGCAGGGCCACTCCGGCGACTGCTACCCCCGCACCGGCCACGAAGGTGGCCGCCAGCAAGGCTGGCAGGTGAGTACCAGCCAACCGCAGGCCGTTCCCGACGCCTACTGCGGCGCTGGCCACCAGGACGGCCCGCTCCGGGCCGAACCGGTGGACCAGCCGGTGGGCGGCCGGGGCGAGCCAGGCCATGCACAGGACCGGCAACGCCGTCAAGAACCCCAGCTCGGCGCCCGAGGCACGCAGGTCGAGCCTGATGTCGGCGACCAGCGGGGACGCCGAGGCCACGGTCGTGCGCAGGTTCACCGCCAGCGCGAGGACCGCCGCCCAGGCCCACAGCCTGGGCAGCCAGTGCCCCGCCGATCTCCAGGCGGGATGCGCCTCGGACGCGGCGATCTGAGCCGGCATTGCCACCCCTTGACTAGACAAAGACAGGTCGGGCCCCAGCCGGCTGGGCTGGGACCCGACCTGGAGGACGGTTGGCGCCTAGCGGGTGCCGGCCTTGGCGAAGCCCGAGACGGCAGCCACGTTGGTCTTGTCCACGAAGGCCGGGCCGGTCAGCACCGGGCCGCCGCCGCCGAGGATGTTGCCGTTGGTCTTGTAGAGCCACAGCGCGTCGATGGCGAAGTAGCCCTGCAGGTAAGGCTGCTGGTCGATCGCCCAGCCGACGTCACCGCTCTTGACCGCGTCCACGAGCTCCGCGTTGGTGTCGAAGGTGACCACCTTCGCGCTGCTGCCGGCGTCCTTGACCGACTTGACCGCGGCGAGCGCGAACGGCGCGCCCAGGGTGATGACGTGGTCGATGCTCTTGTCCTGGGTCACGCTGGCGTTGATCTTGGTCTGCACGTCGCCGATGTCGGTGCCGGTCACGTACAGCTTCGTCACGGTGCCGCCCAGACCCTTGCTCACGCCGTCGCAGCGCGCCTCGAGCTGGCTCTGGCCCTGCTCCTGCTCGACGCACAGCACCTTCTTCGCGCCCTCCTGCTTCAGCCGCGCGCCCGCGGCCTCGCCGGCCACGGACTCGTCCTGGCCGAAGTACATCAGCGCGTGCAGCTTCTTGAAGTCGTTCGCACCGGCGTTGAACATGACGATCGGTATGCCGGCCGCGGCCGCCTTGTCCATGACCGACTGCACCGCGCCGGTGTTGGGGATGGACACGGCGATGCCGTCGACCTTCTTGTCGATCGCGGTCTGGATGAGGGTGGCCTGCCCGCTGGGGTTCGCGTCGTTGGAGTAGAGGTACTCGACGTTGTCCTTGCCGGCCGCGGCGTCGGCGCCCTTGCGGATGATGTCGAAGAAGGTGTCACCCGCCGGCGCGTGCGTCACCATCGCGAACGTCATCTTCGGTGTGTTCGCCTTGCCGACGTTCGAGCCGCCGTTGCCGTTGTCGGTCTTGTTCGCGTTGGCCCCTCCGGAGCTGCTGCACGCGGTGGCGGCGAGCAACACACCGACGATGGCAGCGCTGGCGCCCAGACGCCGTCTGCTTGTGAACATGGTTCTCCTTGTTGCCTGGCACGCCATGAGAGCGTGCTGCGGTGAACTGGTGCTGCGGCTGCCTACCGCAGCCTCCGTGGGGAACACCGGCGCCAGCAGGGGGCTGGACGACCGGGGTGCTGCGCGACAGGAGTGCGCTCGACGTTCCGTGGGGGCCGAGGGGCGCCTGAGGTGTCTGCCACTATCCTGGCTGGTTGTACAAATGTCAAGACATAGCCATATCTTGCTCCCGACGGCCGCCAGCCGCCAGCCGGGATCCCCGGCGCGGCGACCCGCGGCTCCCTACGCGCGCGCCGGGCGTCCCGGTTCGGTCCGCCTCGTCGCGTCGGTTCATCCCTGCCCTCATGCGGCACCTGCGGAGGAGAGTTCGACCGGGCGACCCGACCGGCCCGAGCGGAGCAGCGCGGACAGCACGGTCGCCTGCTCCACCGCGTCGGCACGGCCGAACTCCAGCTCGCGCTCCCCGAGCACCGCCGCCGAGACCCGCTCCAGCTCGATGGCGTACGGGTCCAGACCGTCGAACAGCAAGCCGGCCGAACCGTCCTCGTCGACCGGGACGGCTCGGGTGGCGCCGTCCTGGGTGAGCAGGATCTCCTTGTGGCTGCAGATCCACGGATCGGTGACGACGATTGTCCCGGTGGACCCGACCAGCTCCAGCTGGTCTCGACGGCTGGTGTCGAGGCCGATGTCGAAGACGCCGAGCACCCCGCCGGACAGGCGCAGCGTGCCGGCCAGCCGCATGTCGACCACGTCGTGCGCGGTCGAGCCGTAGTCCAGCAGCTCGGCATACACCCGGGTCGGGCTGCCGCCGAACAGGCGCAGGGCGCTGACGCAGTAGGTGCCCAGGTCGAGCGTGGCCCCGCCACCCAGCTCGGGGCGTCGGCGGATGTCGCCCGGCGGCGCGCTGATCGACAGCGCCGCCCGGACCGTGCGCAGCGCCCCGATCGCCCCGTCGTCGACCAGCCGTCGCACCAGAGCGGTCTGCGGGTGCAGCCGCCACATCAGCGCCTCGGCGAGCACCAGTCCGCGCGCCTCGGCGACCTCGAAGCAGGCCGCGGCGTCCTCCGCTGTCGGCACGAAGGCCTTCTCGCACAGGACGTGCTTGCCGGCCCGCAGCGCCCGCTGCGTCCACTCGGCATGCATCGAGATCGGCAGCGGCAGGTAGACCGCGTCGACGTCGTCGCGAGCCAGCAACGCGTCATACGAGTCGTATGCGGCGGGCAGGCCGGTCTGTTCCGCGAACGCCGTGGCCCGCGGCGCGTCGCGGCTGGCCACGGCGACGAAGTTCGCGTTCGGGACCCTGCGGCTGGCCTCGACCAGGACGCGCGCGATGTTCGCCGTGGAGAGGATCCCCCAGCGCACACTGCCCACCGCGGCCTCAGTCCGTTTGCGGGAAGCCAAGGTTCAGTCCGCCGTGGCTGGGGTCCAGCCAGCGGGAGGTCACGACCTTGCCCCGGGTGAAGAAGTGGACGCCCTCCATCCCGTGCGCGTGCGTGTCGCCGAACAGCGAGCTCTTCCAGCCGCCGAAGGAGTAGTAGGCCACCGGCACCGGGATGGGGATGTTGATGCCGATCATCCCGACCTCCACCTCGTTCTGGAACCGGCGCGCCGCACCACCGTCGTTGGTGAAGATGGCGGTGCCGTTGCCGTACGGGTTGCCGTTGATCAGCGTCAGCGCCTCGCCGTAGGACTGGACCCGCAGGACCGAGAGGACCGGCCCGAAGATCTCGTCGGTGTAGATGGACATCTCGGGTGTGACGTGGTCGAACAGCGTTGGCGCCAGCCAGAACCCGTCCTTGCCGCCGTCCACGTCCGGGTTGCGGCCGTCCACCACGAGGTCGGCGCCTTGGGCCTCGCCGGCGTCGACGTAGGACTGCACCTTGTCGCGGTGCTGGCCGGTCACCAGCGGCCCCATGTCGCAGCCCTTGGTCCCGTCACCGGTGCGTAGGGTGCCCATCCGCTGCTTGATCTTGTCGACCAGCTCGTCCGCTACCGGCTCCACCACGACCAGCGCCGAGATGGCCATGCACCGCTCACCGGCCGAGCCGAACCCCGCGTTGACGGCGGCGTCGGCCGCCAGGTCGAGGTCGGCGTCGGGCAGGACGACCATGTGGTTCTTCGCCCCACCCAGCGCCTGGACGCGCTTGCCGTGACGGGTGCCGGTCTCGTAGACGTACTTGGCGATCGGCGTGGACCCGACGAACGAGACGGCCTTGACGTCCGGGTGCTCCAGCAACCGGTCCACCGCCTCCTTGTCCCCGTTGACGACGTTCATCACGCCGTCCGGCAGGCCCGCCTGCTTCCACAGCTCGGCGATGGCCAGCACGGCCGAGGGGTCCTTCTCCGATGGCTTGATGACCACCGCGTTGCCGCACGCGATCGCGATGGGCACGAACCACATGGGGACCATGGCCGGGAAGTTGAACGGCGAGATGACGGCGACCACGCCGAGCGGCTGGCGGATCGAGTAGACATCGATCTTGGTGGAGGCGTTCTCGGAGAAGCCGCCCTTGAGCAGGTGCGGGATGCCGCAGGCGAACTCCACCACCTCCTGGCCGCGGGTGACCTCACCGAGCGCGTCCGAGAGCACCTTGCCGTGCTCGGCGGTGATGAGCGCGGCGATGTCCTTCTTCTTCGCGTTGAGCAGCTCGCGGAAGCTGAACAGCACCGCGGACCGCTTCGACAGCGAGGTGTTGCCCCAGGCCGCCTGTGCGTCGTGGGCCACCTTGACGACCTCGTCGACGGTGGCCGCCGAGGCGAGGTCGAGCTCACCGGTGACCTCTCCGGTCGCCGGGTTGTACACGGGGCTGGTGCGCTCGGCCACGCCGTTCCAGGGCTGTCCGGCCACCAGATGGGTAATGCGCTTGGCAGACATGGTGGTTCCTTCGTGTGACGTCAGGGGTGAACGTAGGTTGGCGGCGAGGACCAGGCGGACAGGTACTCCCCGATCTTCGTCTTCATGAATCGCGTGGACTCCTCGGCCCGGTCCTCCCAGGCGAACACGCAGGTGGTGACGATGCCGTCGAAGCCGATGGCCTCCAGGCAGGTGAAGAACTCGGTGAAGTCGACCTCGCCCTGGCCGATGTCCAGGTGCTGGTGGACCGTCACCGGGGAGCCGGGCGGGTTGACGATGTAGCGCAGCCCGGAGGACGCGGTGTGGTCGTAGGAGTCGGCGACATGGACCATGGTGAGCAGCTCACCGGCGTAGTCCATGATGCCCTTGCAGTCGTTGCCCTGGTGGAACGTGTGGGGCGCGCAGTAGAGGAACGACAGCAGCGGCGAGTTGATCCCGCGGATCAGGTCCACCGCCGCCTTGCCGCCCTCCTCGAAGTCGTCCGGGTGGGGCTCCAGCACCAGGGAGATGCCCTCCCGCTCGAACACCGGGAGCAGCTCCTCCATGGACCGCCAGAACTGCGACTCGCACCGCGCCTTGTCCAGGCGGCTGCCGTTGAACTCGGAGTTCATCCGGTCCACGCCCAGGTCCGCCGTGATCTGGATGGCCCGCTTCCAGTAGCGCACCGCGGCCTGCCGCTCGTCCTCGTCCGGGCCGGACCAGTGGTAGAGCGGCAGCACCGAGGCGATCCCGACCCCTGCGGCGGCCAGCTCGCGGCGGAAGGCCGCGACCGTGTCGTCGTGGACCCGCGGATGAAGGAAGAACGGCGTGAAGTCCTCCCGCGGCGACAGCTCGATCCACTCGTAGCCCAGGTCGGCGACCAGGCCGGGCAGCTTCAGCAGGGGGACCCTGCGGAACATGTAGGGATCCAGTGCCAGCTTCATGACGCGGCCTCCACGGCCGTCCGGTCCGCCAGCTCGACGCGCACCGGCTCGCCGGAGGCCAGCGAGGCCATGCCCGCCTCGCAGACGGCGGTCGCGGCATACCCGTCCCAGGTGGTGGGGCCGACCACGTCCCCGCGCCGGGAGGCGTTCACCCACTCCTGGACCTCGATGTCGTAGGCCCGGCCGAAGCGGAAGCGGAAGTCGTCGGGGATGTCACCGCCCCAGTGGTTCGCGGTCCGGGTGAACACCCCCATGCCCATCCCGATCGTGGTGGTGCCGAGTTCGGAGACGGCCTCGGCGCGGACCTCGTAGCCCACCTGGTTGTTCACGAAGACCTCGGTGGTGACGATCCCGCCGCCGGCCATGGTGAAGATCGCCACCTGCGGGTCGACGACGCCCTCGGCGGCCTTGCTGGTCGGCGTGGGCGACAGCACCGTGACGGTCGCGATCTCCTCACCGAAGAGCCACCGCGAGATGTCCACCTCGTGCACCAGCGAGTCCCGCACGATCATCTCGCTGCGGAAGGTGTCGGGGACCTGCTTGTTGCGGTGGACGTTGTGCAGCAACAGGGTCCGGCCCAGCGTCCCGGCGTCCAGGGTCTGCTTCATCCGCGCGTACTCCGGGTCGAAGCGCCGCATGAAACCGACCTGCACGCGCCGCCGGCCGAGCTTCGCCTCGGCCTCGACCAGGCGCAAGGACGACGCGGCGTCCATCGTCAGCGGCTTCTCGCACAGCGCGTACTTCCCGTGCTCGAGGCAGGCCAGCACCTGTTCCTCGTGGGCGAAGCCCGGCGAGGCGATGACGACCGCGTCGACGCCGTCGTCGGCGATCAGCTGCAGAGGGTCACCGACGGCGCGTACCCCGGCGAACCGGGAGGCCAGCTGGCCTGCGCGCTCGGCGTCCGGGTCGGACACGGCGACCAGCTCGGCGTTGCTGATGCGGTTGGCGACACGCTCGGCGTGGTCGGCGCCCATCATGCCGACGCCGATGATGCCGACGCGCAGCGGTGAAGTGGACATGGTCTGCTGCTCCTACGAATTCGATGTGACAAGGGAGCGCCTGGTATGCCGGCCGGTGCGGATCGTGGTGACCGGCCGGCATACCGGCGGTTGGCTCTACTTCGCGGTCTCGGGGTCCTCGATCACGCCCACGTTCTCCGGGGCGTCGACGTGGCCACCGGCTTGAGCCGGGTCCACCACCTTCTCCGGGTCGATGCCGCGCAGCTCGTGGCTCAGCGCCTCCAGCTCCTGGCCGCCGGCCATCTCGTTGGTCAGCTGCGGCAGCGTGATGTCGGCCCGGTGGGTGTCCAGGACGACCCGGCCCAGCTTGAGGATGACGAAGTGGTTGCCGACCAGGTAGGCGTGGTGCGGGTTGTGCGTGATGAAGACGACGCCGAGGCCGGCGTCGCGGGCCTTGACGACGTACTTCAGGACGACGCCGGACTGCTTGACTCCGAGCGCGGCGGTCGGCTCGTCCAGGATGAGGACCTTGGCACCGAAGTAGATCGCCCGAGCGATCGCGATGCACTGGCGCTGCCCGCCGGACAGGCCCCCGATGGGCCGATCCATGTCGGGGATGACGATGCCCATCTTGGTGAGCTCTTCCGCGGCGATGCGCTTCATCTGCTCGATCTGCAGGGTCCGCAGCGGCCCCTTGACGATCTCGTTGCCGAGGAAGAAGTTGCGCCACACGGACATGAGCGGCGCGAGCGCCAGGTCCTGGTACACGGTGGCGATGCCGCTGTCCAGAGAGTCGCGGGGGGAGTTGAAGTGCCGCGGCTCGCCGTTGACGCTCATCATCCCGGCGTTGTAGTCGTGCAGCCCGGCCATGATCTTGATCAGGGTGGACTTGCCGGCGCCGTTGTCGCCCAGGACGCAGGTGATCTCGCCCTGGCGGACCGACAGCGACACCCCGCGCAGCGCGTGGACGTTGCCGTAGCTCTTGCCCACGTCATCCAGGTGCACGATCGGCACGGTCGGGCTGTGCGCGGCCTCGTTGGCGAAGGTGGGGGTGGTGGTCATCGCGAGGAACCTCTCTTCTTCACCAGGAGGTTGACGATGGTGGCCAGCAGGAGCATCACGCCGAGGAAGGTCTTGAACCAGTCCGCCTGCCAGCCCGCGTAGACGATGCCCAGCTGGGTCATGCTGAAGATGAGCGCGCCGATCGTGGCGCCGGTCACCGAGCCGTAGCCGCCGGTGAGCAGGCAGCCGCCGATCACCGCGGCGATGATGAAGATGAACTCGCGCCCGACGCCCTCACCGGACTGGATGTTGTTGAAGCCGAACAGCAGGTGCATGCCGGCGATCCAGGCACAGAAGCCGACGGCCATGAACAGGCCGACCTTCACCTTGCGCACCGGCACGCCGACCGCGCGCGCGGCGGCCGCGTCACCACCGGTCGCGAAGATCCAGTTGCCGACCTTGGTCCGCAGCAGGACGTAGGCCGCGACGGCGGTCAGCAGCAGCCAGTAGATGATGGTGATCTTGACGTTGACCGGGCCGATCTTGAACTCCGAGGCGAAGATGTTCTGCGCCATGGCGTACCCGTCCATATCGCTGATCGTCGGCGACGCCACGTTGCCGGTGATGATCCGGGTGACCCCGAGGTTCACTCCCTGCAGGATGAAGAAGCTGCCCAGGGTGACCAGGAAGCTCGGCATACCGGTCTTGTTCAGCATCCAGCCGTTCGCGGCGCCGATGGCCAGCGAGACCGCCAGGGCGATGAGGATGCCGACGAAGACGTTCAGCCCAAGCTGGTAGGCCGCCATCGAGGCGGTCAGTCCCGAGGTGGTCACCGCGACCCCGGCGGACAGGTCGAACTCGCCGCCGATCATGAGCAGCGCCACCGGTACTGCCATGATCCCAATGGTCGAGGCGCCGTAAAGGATCGTGCCGATGTTGGCGACCGCGCGGAACGGCTCGGCCACCGCCAGGAAGAGCACGAGAATGACCAGCGCCGCGAGCAGCGAGCCCACCTCGGGTCGAGCCATCAGCCGGTTCGCGATGGACCGCGTTCCGACGCGATCGTCGACGGCGGCGGCCGGTCGTGCCGTAGTCGTTGCCATCACCACTCCTTCGTGGTCGTCCGCCGCGAGGGGCGGGTCGTCTCGTGCCGTGCCATGCCTACTCCAACCACTCGATGAGACCGGGCGGGCATCCCGCCCGGACTGGACTACTACGTGACCGGTCCCCCGCCGCAGGTGGTGAGGTACCGGAAGGTGCGCGCGGCGATCGGCCCCGGGGTGTCCGGCTCGCAGGGATACATGTCCTGCTCGACGATCGCCAGGATCTCCACGTCCAAGCGGGCCAGCGCGTCCAGGATCGGCGGCATGTCGGGCACGCCGAGCGGCGGCTCGATCATCGCGCCGAGGCGAACGGCCTCGCCGAAGCCCAACCCCTCCTCGTGCGCCTTGTGCACCACAGCGGGGTCGACCTGCTTGAGGTGGACGTAGCCGATGCGCTGCGGGTAGTCCTGGATCAGCTTGAGGTTGTCGCCGTTGCAGTAGCTGATGTGACCGGTGTCCAGGCACAAGGTGACGTGCTCCGGGTCGGTCATGGCGAGGAACTTCTCCACGTGCTCGTGGGTGTCGACGTGGGTGTCGGCGTGCGGGTGGAACTGGATCCGCAGGCCGTACTCCTCGGCGATGCGCCGGCCGAGCTCGTCGGTCTGCCGGCCCAGCCGGTCCCACGCTTGCTCGTCCAGGGTCGGGGTGTCGATGACCTCCCCGGTCTTGTCGTCCCGCCAGAACGCGGGGATGACCACGACGTGCCGTCCGCCCATCGCCCTGGTCAGCTCGGCGACCTTGGCCACGCCCTCCCAGCTGCTGTCCCACGAGTCGGGCCGGTGCAGGTGGGTGAAGATGGTGCCGGCGACCAGCTCCAGGTCGCGGGCAGCCAGCTCGTCGCGCAGCCGGGCCGGGTCGGTGGGCAGGTACCCGTAGGGACCAAGTTCGATCCGCCGGTACCCGGCGGCGGCGGCCTCGTCCAGGAAGCGCTGCCACGGCACCTGCTGGGGGTCGTCGGCAAACCAGACGCCCCAGGAGTCCGGCGCCGTGCCGATCTTGATGGCCATGATCATCGCTCCGTCGTGGGTTGGGGGGTGGACACGGGGGCAAGGTGGGGCTGCTGACCCGACTTGTACTGCTCGTAGACCGCACGCGCGGCCTGGGTGGACTCCAGTGCGGAGACCTCGCTGACCGGGACGTCCCACCAGGACTCGCTGTCCGGCGCGCCGATGAGCGGGTCGGTGCTGACGTGGACGACCACCGGCCCGGACGCGGCCTTGGCGTCGCCGATGGCCTTCTCCAGCTCGCCCCGCGAGCTCACCTCGATGACGTCGACGCCGAGGCTGCGGGCGTTGGCGGCCAGGTCGATCGGCAAGGTGGTGCCGTCCAGCCGGCCGTCCTCGCCGCGGTAGCGGTACTTCGTGCCGAACCGCTGGGAGCCCAGGGACTCCGACAGTGCCCCGATCGAGGCGAACCCATGGTTCTGGACGAGCACGACGATGACCTTGATGTGCTCCTGGACCGCGGTGACCAGCTCCGTCGACATCATCAGGTAGGACCCGTCGCCCACCATGACGAAGACGTCCCGGTCCGGCGCGCCGAGCCGCACGCCCAGGCCGCCGGCGACCTCGTAACCCATGCACGAGTAGCCGTACTCGACGTGGTAGCCCTTGCCGTCGCGGGTGCGCCACAGCTTGTGCAGGTCGCCCGGCATCGAGCCGGCGGCGCAGACCACGACATCGCGGGGGTCGGACAGCTCGTTGACGCAGCCCAGCACCTCGCCCTGGGTGAGCAGGCCCGGCGCGAGCGCCGAGGTGACCGACGGTGGCGGGTTGTAGGTCGCCTCCACCATCGCGTCCCAGTCGCGCGCGCGGCGGGTCGCCTCGGCCCGGTATGCCGGGTCGACCGCGAAGTCGCCCAGCGCGGCCGCGAGCTGGGTCAGCCCTTCCCGCGCGTCGGCGACGACCGGCAGGCCCGCGTGCTTGCCGCCGTCCAGACGGGCCACGTTGAGGTTGACGAACCGCACGTCCGGGGCGGCGAACACCGTCCGCGAGGCCGTGGTGAAGTCGCTGTACCGGGTGCCGACGCCGATCACCACGTCGGCCTCCCGTGCCATCGCGTTCGCGGCGGTCGTCCCGGTCGAGCCGATCGCGCCGAGCGACTGCGGGTGGTCGTAACGCAGCGACCCCTTGCCGGCCTGGCTCTCCGCCACCGGTATGCCGGTCGCCTCGGCCAGGGCGCGCAGCGCCTCGTTCGCCTCGCTGTAGGCCACCCCGCCGCCGGCCACGATCAGCGGGCGCTTGGCGGCTCGGATCACCGCGGCCGCCTGCTCGACCACGCCGGACTCCGCGACCGGACGAGCCACGTGCCACTCACGCTCCGCGAACAGCTCCAGCGGCCAGTCGTGCGCCTCGGCCTGGACGTCTTGAGGCAGGGCCAGGGTGACGGCGCCGGTCTCCACCGGGTCGGTCAGCACCCGCATGGCGTTCAGCAGGGCCGACGGCAGCTGCTCGGGGCGCCAGACGCGGTCGAAGTAGCGGGACAGCGGGCGGAACGCGTCGTTGACGGTCAGGTCACCGGCATACGCGGTCTCCAGCTCCTGCAGCACCGGCGCCGAGACCCGGGTGGCGAACGTGTCCGAGGCGAGCAGCAGGACGGGCAGCCGGTTGATGGTCGCCAGGGCCGCACCGGTGAGCATGTTCGTCGACCCCGGGCCGACGCTGGCGGTGCAGGCGTAGGTCTGCAGCCGGTTCCGCTGCCGGGCGAAGGCGACCGAGGTGTGCACCATCGCCTGCTCGTTGCGGGCCAGGATGTAGGGCAGCCCATCCGGGTCCTCCAGCTCGGCCTGCAGCAGTGCCTGGCCCACGCCGGCCACGTTGCCATGGCCGAAGATGCCGAAGCAGCCGGCGAACAGCTTCTGCCGCCGCCCGTCCCGCTCGGAGTACTGCACGGACAGGAACCGCACCAGGGCCTGCGCCACGGTGAGGCGGACGGTCTGGCTCATCGGTGCGCTCCTTCGGCGAGTCGGGGGTCGATCGGCTGCGTGGCCCAGGTCTGGCGGACCCACGCGTGGTCGGGGTCGTCGCAGATCAGCCACTCACGACGGCCGGGCCCGGCCATCACGTTGAGGTAGTACATGTCGTAGCCGGGGGGCGCCATCGCCGGACCGTGCCAGCCGTGCGGGACCAGCACCACGTCACCCGTGCGGACCTCGGCGAGGACGTCGATCGGCCGGTCAGCCGTGCCGTAAACCCGTTGATAACCAATGGGGCTCGCATTCACCTCGGCATCGGCCTGGAGCTCGAAGTAGTAGATCTCCTCCAGCGCGCTCTCCTGGCCGGGACGCTGCTCGTCGTGCTTGTGCGGCGGGTAGGACGACCAGTTGCCGGCCGGCGTCAGCACCTCGCAGGCGATGATCGAGTCCGCGTCGAGGACGCCGGGGGTGCCGAAGTTGCGGACCAGCCGGGTGGCGTGCCCCGCGCCGCGCAGCTCAACCTGCACCTGCTCGGCTCCGATCCGCCGGAACGGGAACGCTGTTGACGCGCTGGCGTGCGGCAGGGCGACCCTGGCGTCACCTGAGCTGGTCACCGTGAAGCTCACGCCGAGCGGCACGTAGGCCACGTCGGTCGGCCCGCTGAAGACGTCCTTGCGGCCGTCCAGGACGACGCTCAGCTCGCCGCAGTCGACTCGGACCGACCCGGACAGCGGGACCACCAGCCACTCGAAGTCGCCGGTGGCGACCTGCCGGGACTCGCCGGCGGCCAGCGACGCGACATACATGCCGGTGTGGTCCCAGCCCGCCTCGCGCGGGCCGATGGCGACCTCAAAACCGTTGCGGGCAGTGGAGTTTGCCGGCCTCACCCAGCTGCTCATGCTCACCGTCCGCCGTGCACGAGCTCGGCGGCGATGTCGACCGCCGCGGCCACGTCGGAGTCCTGCGGGTAGAGCAGGGCGCGCCCGACGACCAGGCCGCGCACCGAGGGCAGGCCGAGCGCCTTGCCCCACGAGGCGTAGGTGTCCTCTGGCGCGGCGGTCGGGTCGCCGCCGAGCAACAGCGTCGGCAGTGTCGTCGCGTCCATGACCCGGGCCAGGTCCTCCACCACCGGCAGCTTCAGCCAGGTGTAGGCGCTGGTGGCGCCCAGGCCCTGGGCCACGTGGACGGACTTGATGACCGAGTCGGGGTCGAGCAGGTTGACCACCCGGCCGTCGCGGCGGGTGGACCAGAACGGCTCGACCATGGCCATCACCTTGGCCTCGGCCAGCTCGGTGACCGCCGTCGCGCACGCCACCAGGGTGGACACGGTGCCGGGGTCGCCCAGGTCGATGCGGGTCAGCATCTTCCCGCCGTCCAGGCCCCGCTCCCGGATGTGGCGGGCGCTGTATGCCGTGAACCGGTCGTCCAGCTCGAACGTGCCACCTTGCAGGCCACCGCGGTTCATCGAACCGATGACCACCTTGCCTTCGAGCACGCCCAGGAGCAGCAGGTCTTCCAGGATGTCGGGGGTGGCCAGGACACCGTCGACTCCGGGACGCTCGACCGCGGTCACCAGCCGCCGGAGCAGGTCGCTGCGGCTGGCCATGGCCGCGGTCTCGGTCCGGACACCGAGGGCGCCGCGGGCCGGGTGGTCGGCTGCGACGATGAGCAGCCGGCCGTCGGCGGGCATCAGCGGGCGGGTCGCCCGGGCCGCCCAGGCCGCGTCGATGGCCCCGGGCTCGCGGGTGCGCCGCTCGTTCAGTGCAGCCATGTCGATAGTCATGAGGTCACCTCTCCGTTCAGCCGCGCCTGCACCTCGTCGGTCGTGGGCATCGCGGTGGAGCACTCCAGCCGCGAGGCGACGATGGCGCCGGCCACGTTGGCGAACTTCAGCAAGCGCTCCAGCGGCCAGCCGTGCAGCAGGCCGTGGCACAGCGCGCCACCGAAGGCGTCGCCGGCGCCGAGACCGTTGACCACCTCCACCCAGAACGGCGGCACCTCCACCCGCTCGTCCGCGGTCATCGCAAGCACGCCCTTCGGCCCCTGCTTGACGATGGCCAACTGCACCCCCCGGTCCAGCAGCGCCTTGGCCGCGCTGTCCGGGTCGGTCTCCCCGACGGCAACCTGGCACTCCTCGCGGTTGCCGACGGCAACCGTGACGTGCGCCAGCGCCTTGCCGACCTGCTCGGTCGCCTGGCTCGGGTCGTCCCAGAACATCGGCCGGTAGTCCAGGTCGAGGACCGTGTGCGGCCGCCGGCCGCGGGCCTGCCAGGCGGCAAAGTGGGCCGCGCGGCTGGGCTCCTGGGACAGCCCGGTCACCGTGGACCAGTAGACGCCCGCGTCGCGGATGGCCTCGAGGTCCAGTTCGCCGGCCTGGATGTGCAGGTCGGGCGCGGTCGGGGAGCGGTAGAAGTAGAGCGGGAAGTCGTCCGGCGGGAAGATCTCGCAGAAGGCCAGCGGGGTGGGCAACCCCTCCACGCCGGACACGAAGGAGTCGTCCACTCCCAGCTCGCGCAGCGCCGTGTGGATGAACCGGCCGAACGGGTCGTTGCCGGTGCGGGTGATGACGGCGCTGCGCCTGCCGTAGCGCGCGGCCGCCACGGCCACGTTGGTCGCACTTCCGCCCAGGAACTTGCCGAACGTGTCCACCTGGTCCAGTGGCACGCCCACCTGAAGCGGGTACAGGTCGACGCCGACGCGCCCGATGGTGATGACGTCATAGGTCACGAGGTCGGCACCTCTTCCAGGTCGACGGAGCGACCCTTGAGTCGGGACAGGTCACAGGCCTCGGCGATGCGCAGCGCCTGCAGGCCATCGGTCACGGTGCACGCGTTCTCGCCTGCGCCGCCCACCAGGGCCAGGAAGCCGGCCAGCTCGGCGCGGTAGGCGTCGGCGAACCGGTCCAGGAAGTCGCGGTAGGGGCGGCCGGCCGGGAAGGTGACCCCGGGCTGGGCCGACCGTAGCGGCATCCGGTCGTCCAGCCCGACCGCCAGGCCACCCTCGCTGCCGAGGACCTCGAGCCGGACGTCGTGCCCCGCGGCGTTGTACCGAGTGCCGGCGACCAGGACGTTGGTGCCGTCGTCCAGGACGAGCACGGCGGTCGCGGTGTCGACGTCTCCCAGCTCGCGGAAGTATGCGGCGCCCCGGTTCGAGCCCGTCGCGAACACGCTGCTGACCTCGCGGCCGGTGACGAAGCGGATGACGTCGAAGTCGTGCACCAGGCAGTCGCGGAAGATGCCGCCGGACCGGGCGACGTAGTCCGCCGGGGGCGGCGCGTTGTCCAGGGTCTGCGCGACCACCGTGTGCACGAAGCCGAGGCCGCCGCCGGCGACGGCCTCGCGGGCGGCGCGGTAGCCGGCGTCGAATCGGCGCTGGAAACCGATCTGGACGGGCACGTCGGCGGATTCGACGACCTTGACCACCTCCAGGGTGCGGCCCAGGTCGAGGGAGACCGGCTTCTCGCACAGCGTGGGAACACCGCGCTCCACGGCGGCGACGATCAGGTCCGCGTGGGCGTCGGTGGCCGCCGCGATCACCAGGGCGTCCAGACCCGCGTCGAGGAGATCCTCGACCGGGCGGGACTCGACCAGACCGGCGGTGCCGTGCTCGCGGAGCCGGCCGGCGACGGCGGCGGCTCGTTCCGCGTCGACATCGGCGACGAGCAGCTCGTCGACCGCGCCGTGCGAGGCCAGCGTGGCACCGTGGAAGGCGCCGATCCGGCCCGTCCCAGCAAGCCCGACTCGCATACGGGGCAGCCCCTTTCCTAAGCCTTGGCGCTCGTGGTGTTCGTCGAGGTGGCGCGGCAAGTGGTGAGACCCCGGTCCTGTCCAGCATGTCGCAAGATGGCCGGGATGTCGCCGCGAGGTGCGCTTGCCACAGCCTGGCCGGTGAGGCTGGAGGCTGTCAAGGCTTTGTAAGGACATTTTTACGTCGCGACATCGCACCAACCTGCCTGTACGATCGCCAGGTGGCACAGCTCAGCCTGGCGATCGACCGGACCAGTCCGGTGCCGCTGTACTTCCAGCTCGCCGAGCAGCTGACCACCGCCATCACCGACGGGACGCTCCAGCCGGGGGACCAGTTCGAGAACGAGGTCGGCCTCGCCGAGCGGCTGCACCTGTCCCGGCCCACCGTCCGCCGCGCCATCCAGGAGCTGGTCAGCCAGGGCCTGCTGGTGCGTCGCCGCGGCCTCGGCACGACGGTGGCCAACCGGATGGTGCATCGGCGAGTGGAGCTGACCAGCCTGTACGACGACTTGGCCCGGGAGGGCCGGGTCCCGCGGACCCGGGTGCTGAGCCTGACCCGGGAGCGGAACCCGGTTGCCGCCCAGGCGCTCGGGCTGCCGGACGACGCGGACCTGGTGGCGATGGTCCGGCTCCGGCTGGACGGGGACACCCCGCTGGCGGTGATGCACAACTGGCTCACACCGGCGTTCGCCGACATCACCGGCGAGCAGCTGGAGGCGGACGGGCTCTACGCGATCCTGCGGGCCCGCGGGGTGCGGCCGGCGCTGGCCAGGCAGAGCATCGGCGCCCGCAACGCCACCGCCACCGAGCGCCGGCTGCTGCACCTGAGCCGGGCCGAACCGCTGCTGACGATGACCCGACGGGCCTTCGACGCCACCGGCGCGCCGGTGGAGTACGGCGACCACTGTTACCGGGCCGGCCAGTACTCCATCGACGTGGTCGTCCACGAGCGCTGACCCCCATCCGGACGCCGGGTGGCGTCTGGTCGGGGCGGGTCAGCCCTCCAGCGCGGCGGCGGTCAGGACCACGGCCGCGGCGGTCCAGCCCAGCGGCGCGGGTCCCGCCGGCCGGCCGTCGGCCAGCACCTTCTCCGGCAGGCTGCCCCACGAGGTCCGATGCGCCGCCAGCCAGTTCAGCAGCCGGGCCGCGGTGCCCCGGTCGCCGGTGTGCGCCGCCGTGTAGGCGACCAGCGCCGTCTCCGGGGTCCAGGAGACACCGTCCCGCCGCCACGAGGCCCCGGGCGCGAACCCCCCGGCCGGCCGGGCGGCGGTCCGCTGGTACTCGCGCCAGGCCCGGTGCACGCTCCGCGGGGCGGAGCCGGCGAACGGCGGCAGCAGCAGGCACACCGCCGCGTCGGCGCCGCCCCCGCCGGCGTAGCGCTGGTAGCCGCCCGGACCGAACTCGCGGTGCACCAGCCGTTCGAGCCGGTCCGCGGCCAGGGCCGTCCTGGCGGCGTCGCTCGGGCGGCCCAGCACGGCATACACGCGTGGCGCAGCGCGCAGACCAGCCAGCAGCGCGGCCGCGATCCCGAGCGTGAGCGAGCGCTCCGGCACCTCCCAGTAGTCGGGCGAGGCGGCCGGCAGCCGCCGCCCGTCACCGGTCTGGCCCAGCACGAACCCGGTCGCCCGGTCCAGCAGCGGCTGCAACGCGGCCAGCTCGCCCGCCGCGCCGCCGGTCGACGCGACCTGGCCGAGCGCCCACAGCGTCCAGCCGGCGCCGTCGGACTGCGGGGACCTGTCGTCGGGCACCCCGGAGCCGTCCAGCAGATAGCGCGCCTGGAAGCCGCCGTCGCGGCGTTGCACGCGCTGCAGGAAGGACAGGGTCCGCAGCGCGTCGTCCCGGTGGCCGCTGGCCAGCATCGCCGCCGTGGCGAACGCCGCGTCCCGCGGCCAGGTGTACCCCCAGTACGCGGCCGCCCCGGCGGCCACGCCGCCGGACGCCGCGGTCAGCCGGCGCAGGTCCAGCAGGGCGTCGCGGACCATCGACCGCCACGGTCCGCCCGGCACGCGGCCCTGGGCCAGCCAGGCCCTGGCAGCGGAGTCGGGGACTGCGGTCAGGCCCGGCACGCCAGGGTTCGTCCGCCACGCCGCGGCGGTCTTCAGCGTCGGTGCGGAGGCCGGGGCCTGCGGGGCGGTCGCCACCGTCGCCGTCAGGGTCAGGCCCGCGGCCGCGAGCGCGGTGGCCACCCGCGCGTTGGGCCGCAAGCTGAGCCGCACCGGGCAACCCTTCCGCGCCGGCGGGACGGTGCCCCCGCGAGTGCCCGCAGCCTAACCGCGGGGCAGCCGGGCTGTCACCGCCGGCGGGCGGGTCAGCCCGCGACGATGGACAGCGCCACCGTCGCCTGCACCTCCGGGTGCAACCGGACCAGGACCTGGTGGCTGCCGGTCGACTTGATCGGGCTGGGCAGCTCGATCTTGCGGCGGTCCAGCTCCGGGCCGCCGGCGGCCTTGACGGCGGCGGCGATCTCGGCCGGGGTGACCGCCCCGAACAGCCGCCCGGCCTGGCCGGCCTTCGCGGTGACCGTGACGGGAGTGGACTCGAGCCGGGTCTTGACCGCCTTCGCCTCGTCCAGGCCCTTGATCTGCCGGGCGCGACGGCCCTTGAGCAGCGCGGCGACCTCCTTCTCCCCGCCCTTGGTCCAAGGCGTGGCCACGCCCCGCGGCAGCAGGTAGTTGCGGCCGTAGCCGTCCTTGACCTCGACGACGTCACCGACGCTGCCGAGGCCGCCGACGTCCTGCTTCAGGATGAGCTTCATCCGGTGCTCCTTAGCGGTTTGCCGGCTCAGCGGGCCGAGCTGGAGTAGGGCAGCAACGCCATCTCGCGGGCGTTCTTGACCGCCTTGGCGATGCGCCGCTGCTCCTGCACGGAGACGCCGGTCACCCGCCGGGCGCGGATCTTGCCGCGGTCGGAGATGAACTTGCGCAGCAGCGTCGTGTCCTTGTAGTCGATGTTGTCGATCTTGGCGGCCTTGAGCGGGTTCGCCTTCTTCTTGGTCTTGCGCACAACGGGCTTGGCCATCGTGGTGCTCTCCTTGCTGTGAGAGCCCGGAGTTGGGCTCCGGGATGGTGGGGAACTGCTGTCGTATGCCGCCGGGCTGGCGGCTGGGGGCGCGCGGGGGCGCGTCGTGGTTGGGTCAGAAGGGGGGCTCGTCGTAGGACGGCCCGGTGTTCCACCCGGAGCCGGCCGAGCCGGCCGAGCCGCTGGAGGCGGCGGGCGCGCTCCCCGCGCTGGGTCCGGTCGCCCAGGGGTCGTTGTCCGAGCCGCCCGAACCGCCCGAGGCGCCCGATCCACCGGAGCCGGCAGCCGAGCCGCCGGAGCCGCCACCGAAGCCGCTGCTGCTGCGCTGGGTGCGGTTGACCTTGGCGGTGGCGTACCGCAGCGAGGGTCCGACCTCGTCGACCTCCAGCTCGACGACGGTGCGCTTCTCGCCCTCCTTGGTCTCATACGAGCGCGACTTCAGCCGCCCGGAGACCAGCACCCGGGAGCCGCGTTGCAGGGACTCGGCCACGTTCTCGGCCGCGTCCCGCCACACCGAGCAGCGCATGAACAGGGTCTCCCCGTCCTTCCACTCGTTGGCCTGCCGGTCGAACTGCCGCGGGGTGGAGGCAACGGTGAAGTTCGCGACGGCCGCGCCGGAGGGGGTGAAGCGCAGCTCCGGGTCGCCGGTGAGGTTGCCGATGATGGTGATGACGGTGTCGCCGGCCATGGACGCTCCTGTTCGTGGGGGTATCGGGCGTGGGCTGTGAGGGCGCCGCTCAGGCGCCGGGGCGCAGCAGCTTGGTCCGCAGCACCGACTCGTTCAGGCCCAGCTGGCGGTCCAGCTCCTTGGCGGTGGCGGACTCGGCCGTGAAGTTCACGACGGCGTAGATGCCCTCGGACCTCTTGTTGATGTCGTAGGCGAGCCGGCGGCGGCCCCACAGGTCGACCTTGTCCACTGAGCCACCGTCCTTGGTGACGACGGTGAGGAACTTGTCCAGCGACGGCTGGACGGTCCGCTCATCGAGCTCGGGATCGAGGATGACCATGAGTTCGTACTGACGCATGCGGAAGACCCGCCTCCTTCGGTCTCAAGCGGTCACGGTCGGTCCGTGACAGGAGGGTTGTGCAGCGGTCCGCGTTCCCGGCCGCCGGCCCAGACGAGCCGATGGCGGGGCGAACCCGACGAGGGTAGCCGCTCCGCGACCGCGGGGAGAAATCTGTCCACAGGGCCGGCAGCTGCCAGCCGGGCCCGGAGACCGGGCCAGGCGACATACCGAAGGGAATGATCGTGGAAGCTAGGGCTGCTTGGTGACCGCCTCGTAGCGCAGCGCTACCCGGATCGCCGACAGACCGGTCAGGTCCACCATCTCCTCGTTGACCACCGCCGGCTCGATGGCGACCCGCCACTGCGTGGCCACCGCCCGGCGCCAGAAGTGCTGGATGTGGTCGTCGTCGACCGCGACCGCCCCCACCGCCGTCCCCGCGGCCCCGGTGGTGGCCACCTCGACCAGCTCGAACCGGGGTTGCAGGATCTGGCTCACCGTCGTGCCGTCTGGCCGCAGGTAGGTGCACCGGCCGCCGTGAGCCAGGCTCACCGGGAACGACGGCGTCGCCGCGGTCACCCCGTCCAGGGTGACCGCCGCCTTGACGACCTTGGCCGAGAAGCGGTCGCCCACCAGGTCCTCGGGAAGCACCTCGAACGTCGCGGACAGCTGCTGGCGGAACTGGGCGAGCCGGGTCGGGTCGTCGATGGTCACGTAGTGGGTGACCAGCTGGACGTCGGGGGACGCGGCCCGGTCGAAGTCGGCGCGCAGCTGGGCCAGCGACAGGTCGCCGTCGGTGAGCAGCAGCCTGCTGACGTAGCCGGCGCCGTCCAGGAAGCCCTGCAGGTAGTCCAGCTCCACGTCCGGGTGGAGGTGCCACCGGTCGGCGGCCATGGTGGCCGACTCGTCGGTAAGCCGGTAGATCTCCACTGCCCTGGCGGCGCGGAACTTCTCCCGCAGCATCGTGTCGCCGTGCTGGCGGACCAGGCCGAGAAGTGTCTGCGCCGTTTCCCGCAGCACCGAGGTGTTCTGCGTCGCCTGTGCCAGCAGGGTCGCGTAGCGGGCCTGGTCGGCCGCGGCGACGGCCTCCCGCTGGGTGGCCAGGGCGGCTCGCCGGATCGCCGAGGCCAACCGGCCCCGGGCCGCGAGCACCTCCTGCAGCCGGTAGGTGAGCTCCTTGACCAGCTTCTTCAGGTCCTCGTCGCCGCCTGCGGAGTCCAGGTCCTTGGCAAACTGGGCGAAGCTGATGACGGCCTGTCCCGCGTCGTTCGCGACGCTGGCCCAGGTCACCTCGCCTTGGGCGGTCACCAGTCTCTTCAGCCCTGAGGCCGCCGTGGCGCCGGAGTCGATGGCCTTGGTGAGGACCGAGATCTCGGCGTCGGACACGGTGAGGGCGGTGTTGCCGAGCACCAGGTAGTCAGGCACCGAGCTGACCAGCTTCCCCGCCGTCGGCTCGTACAGGGACAGGACGAAGCCGACCACCTTGAACAGCCCGACCACGACGATCCCGCCCCAGTCGATCGGCGCCTGAAGGGCGTCCCGCCGGCGCTCGACCTCGGCAGCCGCGGCCGACCACAACGCCCGGGCGCCGTCCAGCTCCCGCTGCGCGCCGGCCACGTCCTCCTCGGCGTCCAGCGCCGAGAACCGGAGCAGCCTGCGGTTCGCCTCGAAGGTGCGCAGCTGCGCGGCCAGCTGGGCCTGGTCGAACGCGGAGGTGTTCGAGGACAGGAGGAGGTCCTTGGCGTCCGCGAACAACGGGTCGATCCAGGCGTGGTAGGAGTCCAGCGTCGCCTGCATCCGCTCGAAGTCGGGCAGCACGTCCACGTTGCGGGACAGGCCCAACACCGTGTCTCCGTCGAGGAACTGGGCCCGCAACCGCACAGCGTCGGGCTGGCCGGGGAACGCCCAGGTGACCAGGTCGAGCAGCCCGAGGACGGTGTCCGCCTCCGCCGGCGTCGGCCCGCCGTGCACCTGGCGGTAGCGGTATGCGGCGGTCGCCAGCCAGTGACGAGCGCTGGCGAGCAGGTCCTCGCCGAGGACGGCGCGGACCGCCGACCAGAAGTCGGGACCGTCCAGCTGCGCCGCCGAGACGTTCCCGGCCAGGCCGCGCAGGCCGGCCGGTCCGTCCTGCCCATCTGTGGCGTCGGGGCGCTTGTTGCCATGCGGGTCGATTGGCCCGCGTCCGCCATGGCCACCGTGCCCGCCGTCACCTCCCGCGCCTGCCGAGGCCGACGCGACGGGCACGGCGCCGCCGGACCAGAACAGCGAGGTGGTTCCTCCCGGTCCGCCGGCTCCGCCAGGCCCGCCCTGACCCCCCGGCTTCGGCGGCTCGTACTCGAACACCGGCTTGCCGCGAGGGTCTTCGGACATGGTGTAGTAGCCGTCGTCGCCGGGCTGGCCGTCCGCGCCGACCCCGCCCTTGCCGCCGTCGGCGCGGACGGCCAGGCCCGGGGCGAGCTGACGCCCGTAGACCTGAGCCACCCGCCCGCCGCCGCCGGTCGCGGCCACGCCCGTTCCTTGGTCACCGGACAGGTCGACGACGAGGTTGGTGGCCTCGACCCGATCCGCGAGAAGTGTCAGGTTCAGCTGGTATGCCGGGTCCGCCGGGTCACGGAGGTCGAAGACATACCCGGGATCCGCGGTGATGCGGAAGGCCGCCACCACGAGGGTGTCGCCGGTCTGCAGCCCGCTGGAGCGGGCGAAGGTGAGCAGTTTCTGCTCGATCGCGTCGGAGAGGTGGACTTCCTCCCGGACGAAGAGTGCACGTGCCATCTGCCTGTCCTTCCCTGGTCCTCGAGTCGCCGGCGGGGTCCGCCTCCCACCGGCCGGTCGACTCGACGGTAGGGACGGCGCGGCGGACGGCACATCGTGGAAGGACGCCAGGTCGCGCTGTACCCGGTGGACCGCGGCTGCGCCACGGCTAGCCCTCAGGGAGCCTCCGTGGCGCGTCGCCCAGCTGGTCGCGGGCAGCCCGCAACGCGGCCGCAGTCGAGCTGGCGCCGAAGAAGCGCCGGGCCGCGGCCACCCGTCGGTCCGCCGTGCGTCGCGAGACGGACAGCCGGTGCGCCGCCTGGGCGAGCGTGTGTCCGGCGAGCAGCAGCCGCAGGATCTGCTGCTGCTCGGGCGGCAGGACACCAGCGGCGGGCCGGGCTGGTGTCGTCGCCGTTGCCAGCGCGTCCTGCCGCTCCTGCTCCTCCCGGGCGGCCCACACCTCGAGAGGCCCCAGATGGGCGAGGTCCTGGTACAGCAGGTCGAGCACGGCCCGCGGCGCCACGGCGTGCAGCAGCACCCCGGCGCCGGTCAGCGCCGCGAGAAGCGCCTCGCCGGCGGAGGCGGGCGAGTCGACCACGCCCGCGTGGACGAGCCGGGCGTCGACGCGGGCCTCCGCGTGAACGCCGGTGCCGACGTCACGACCGGCCGGCTGGGGTGGGAGCCCGCCGACGACGGTCCACCCGTCGCGGCACAGCATGGCCCAGGTCGCCCGGAACTGCCGATCGTCCCCCTCCACCGCGACCAGGGGTCTCACGGCTGTTCCAAGCGTGTCCCGGCGACATGACGCGAGGTGGCGCCGAGCTTCGCGCTCGCGGCGGCCAGCTGGGTCTCGACGGTCCGGCGCGCGAGGCCGAGGCGGGCGGCGATGTCGCCGTTGCGCAGCCCCGCCGACGCCAGGCGCAGCACCTCGGCCTCGCGCCCGGTCAGGCCCTGGCCGGTGCGGCCGCCCCGCGCGGACCGGCGCACCCCCGCCTGGCGCAGGCTCTGGCGCACCCGAGCGAGCTGCCACGCCATACCCAGTCGTTCCACCTCGGCCTCGACGGACTCCAGGCGGTGGGCCGCCGCCATCGGGTCGTCGGCGCGCAGCAGGGCCACCCCCGACTGCCAGCCGCAGTAGGTCGCGCTGCGAACGTAGTGCCGCTGCCACTGCACAGCCGCCTGGTCGAACAGCTCTGCCGAGGCCAGGTACTCGCCGTTCACCATGGCCCGAGCGGCCTCGCCCTCGACCGGGGCTGCGTGGAAGAACGGGATGCGCGGCCAGGCGTCGGTGGAGTCCTCCACCTGCCCGAGGTCTGCCAGGGCGCGGACGCGGGTCAGCCGCACGAAGGAGCCGAGCTCGGTCCCGCCGACCTGCTCGGCGAGCGCGTCCAGGCGGTCCAGGCAATCCTTCGGGCGGCCGAGCATGAGATCGATCTCCGCGTCGAGATAACTGAACTGCGCCCGGCCGAGCGCGTCGTCGACCGCGGTGGTCAACGAGCGCGCGATCTGCGCACGGGCCTGCTCGAACCGGCCCAGGTCCACCAGCGCAATCGTGCGGGTGACCTCCAGCTGGTCTCGGGTGCGGTTCTCCAGAATGCCGTTCAGCAGCTCGTCGCAGCTGGCCAACGCCGCCTCGCAGCGGCCGTCAAGCATGTCCAGGTTGGCCGCGGTCGCCCGGAACTGCGTGACGTAGGCACCCAGGCGCAGCTGCTCGGCGCGGGCGGCGAGGGCGGCGGCCAGCGTGCGCCCCTCGTCGTGGTCTCCGGCCAGCTCGTGGGTGGCCACCAAGTTGTTGCCCGCGCGCAGCTCCAGGTCGTGGTCGCCGTTCTGGCGGGCGCCCCGGATGGCTTCGGTGAGGTGCAGCCGGTAGCCCGCGCCACCGGCCAGGCCCAGGGCGCTGCCCAGCAGGTACTGCGCCCTTGGCAGCTCGCTGCTGCCCAGGCGGCGGGCCAGCGCCGCCGCCTCCCGGGCCACGGCGACGGCCCGCTCGGAGTTGCCGTCAGCGAGCAGCGCGTGCCGCGCCCGGGCCAGCTGCACCTTCAGCCGTCCGCCGCTGGCGTCGCGCCCCGACCGCTCCATGGCGGCGAGCACCTGATCGGCCTGGTCCAGCGCCCGGGCGGACCGCTCGTGCTCCCCCACCGCCCACGCGGTCTGTGACTGCAACAGGTACAGGCGCAGGCGCCGGTCGGGATCGGTGGGCACCGGCCCGTCGAGCAGCCGGACGGCGTGGCTCTCCTCACCTGCCGACAGGAACGCCTCCGCCGCCTCGAAGCGCAGCTCGCAACGGCGGTCGGCGCTGGCGGCGCACTCGGCGGCCACGGCCAGGTGGCCGCCGCGCTCGCCGGGGGACGTGGCTTCGGCAGCGGCGGTCAGGGCCAGCCGGTAGCCCGCGTCGTGGCGCCCGGCCGCGAGCAGATGGCGGGCCCGTTCCCCGGCGCGGAGCGGCAGCCCTGCGGCGCGGTCGTGCAGGGCGAGCCGGTCGTCGCCGTCCAGCTGCTCCACGCAGAGCTCACCGAGCAGCGGATGGGTCACGGTCGCCGACCCTTCGCGCACCGTGACCAGTCCGGTCCGCTCCAGCTCGTCCAGCTCGTCTCGCGCCCGGCCGAGGTCGGGCAGCGGCACCGGGCGGCCGACCACCGCGAGGAGGGAGAACGTCGACCTCGCCGTCGGCCCCAGCCCGCGCAGCCGCGCAGCCAGGGTCAGCCGCAGACTGGGCGACACCCCGCCGGTTCGGGACAGCTCCCGCAGAAGCAGCGGGTTCCCCGCGCCGCGGCGCAGCACGTCGCGGGTGGTGGGCACGTCCAGGTCCGGGCGCAGCGCCTGCACCATGCGCAGAGCGGCATGCTCGGGCAGTGGCTGCAGGTGCTGCACTGCGGCCCCGGCTGCGGCCAGCTCAGCGCCCAGCCGCTCGCCCACCAGGTCGGTCGAACGGACTGCCACCAGCAGCCGCACATGGTCCACGAGCAGGACCAGCACCTGCCGGGTCTCCTCGTCGGCCCAGTGCGCGTCGTCGACGACCAGCAGCCCGGCGCCCACCCGCCGGCGGGCCTCGGCGGCCGTCCGCACGGCGTCGCCGGCCTGCAGGGCCGTGCCGAGTGCGTGCTGCAGCGGGAGCAGCGACTGCCAGCGCAGGGTGGCGAACCCGGCCCCGCGACATACCGGCCCTACGGGCGGCCCCGCCGGCGCGGTCCCCCGGCCGGCGCGGGTGAGCGTCGCCACCGCAGCGTCGAGCACGCTGGTCTTGCCGATCCCCGGTTCCCCGGTGACCACGACCGTGCCGAGGTCGACCAGCCGTGTGGTCACGGCCAGCACGTCGTCCTCACGTCCGCTCAGCACGTCACCAGCGTGGCACCGACCACGCGTGCCGGTCGTGGCGTTTTTCCACGATGTGCCCCATGCGTGCCGGTACCTACCGTCGACGCCGACGAGGCGTACCGGACGGCCCGGGCGCCCGGAAGGAGAGGGTGGCCATGAACGCTTCCTCGATGACGCGAGACTCCCGCCGACGGCTGGCGGCGCCGCTTGCCGGGCTGATCGCAGCCGGGTTGACGATCGTCGGGCTGTCCAGTTGCGCCGTGGCGGACAAGGCGGGCAGCCAGGTCGGCCGCGACGTGGCGAAGGTCTCGGGCGCGGTGGCCGGCGGCGGAGCGGCCGTCGGCGGAGCGGCGGCGGGGGCGCGCTGCGGGAGCGGGTCATGCCGCTGACGCCGGCGGGGACCCGGCCGCTCGGGCGGCTGGCCGACCAGGTGTGCCCATGGTGCGGCGACCGGCCGGGATACCGGGAGCTCGGCCGGTCGGAGTCGCATCGCCTGGCACTGACGCTGCTGGCGCAGAGCGCCGTCTGGGGAATGTGGACGGTGGCGCGGAACCCGCTCGGGTTCGCCCTTGCCCTGCAGACGCTGGGGCGCGAGTGCGCCTGCGCCGGGTGCGGCGCCCCGGTCCGGGCCTGCCCGTCCTGCGACCGCACGCACCGGTACCTGCACAGCGGCCCGCTGACCTGCCCGTGTGGCACGACGTTCCTCTGAGGCGGCTGTCGATCCCGCTAGGTGAACCGGACCAGCAGCCGGTCCGGCTGCCCGGCCAGCGGGCCGGCCGCGTCGTCGAGCTCCTCCGCCTGCTCCTCGCCGCCGACCACAGGGCGACGGCGCGCGCGCTGCCACGTGAGCACAGCCAGGTAGACCAGGGTGCCGAGCCGGACCGACAGCAACATCGCGTACACGTGCGGGGGCAGGCCGCGGTCGGCATTGGTCAGGCCGGCGATGTAGAGCCACACCGCGAGGAAGGACACGATCTCGGCACCCGCCCAGACCAGGTGGTCACCCCAGCGCTGGGCGGTGAGCGCCACGAAGGGCAGCAACCACAGCGCGGCCTGCACGGGCGCCGCCTTGCCGGTGACGACGACCACGACCAGCATCACCAGGCTCAGCTCGGCCACCGTGGGCCGCCGGGCCGAGGACAACGCCAACACCGCGCCGACGGCCAGGGCCAGCACCCAGCCGGTCACCGCGAGCGCACCGACCGCGCCGTCGGGGATGGGCTCCGCCAGGAAGCCCGGCAGCCGCATCCAGCTCAGCTGCGGCACCAGCGGAACGGCCCGCAGCTGCGACAGCAGCTGCGGGACCAACCATGGTGAGCCGTACCCGGCGCCGGCGCGCCACCACGCGGCATACGGGGCGAGCGCGGCGTCGGGCCAGCTGACCGCGACCGGTACGACGACCACGGCGAACCCCGCCACCGCCCAGGCCATCAGCCGGGCCCAGGCCCACACCGCCCCCGCGCGCAGGCACAGCAGCCCGAGCGCCACGAGCACGACCAGCGGATAGCTGCGGGTCGCCACCGCGAGTCCCATCAGCAGCCCGGCCAGGACCACGCGCTGCCGTCCCCAGGCCCACAGGCCCAGGCAGCAGAGCATCACGGCCAGCAGGTCTACCGACACCAGCCCGGTGGTGACCAGCACCGGGCTGATCGCCAGATGGGCGGCCGACCAGCGGTCGCGGCGCGCGAGCCGGACCACCGCCACCACCGCCACCGCGAGCACGGCGGTGAGCACGGCCGCCCACAGGCCGAAGTACCACTGGGTGCGGGCCAGCACCGAGCCGTCCGGCACGACGGAGCCGACCAGCCACATGGCGCCGCTGGCCAGCACCGGCTGCCCCAACGGCCGGGCCCCGTCGCCCTGAGCGAACGGCAGCACGCCGTCGATCAGGCCGGAACTGCGGTAGAGCACCGGCAGGTCGGAGTAGCAGGCGTGCCAGAACTGGTCCGGGGTGCTCCACCCGACCCGCAGGCAGTGGGCCTTCTGCAGTACCGCGCCGGCCATGGCCAGCGACCCGAGCGCCAGCAGCACGACCGCGACCGGCTGCCAGGCCGTCACGGCGCGGGCCGAGGCGTAGCGGCCCAGCGGGCCGCCAACCACCTGAGTAGCAGCCCGGACGACAGGGTCCACCCGGCTGGGCGGCGGGGCGACCACGGTCAGGGACGTTTGGTCGTCTTGGTCGGCCGGCTCGTGGTCCGCGTCGCGGTCGCGGTCCGGCTGGTGGTCGGGGTCTGCGTGCGGGTGGGGGGGCTGGTCGTCGTCGGAGTGACCGTCGTGGTCGTCGTGACCGTTGCGGTAGTGGTGACGTTCTGGTCCCCGACTCCGGCGCGCCCGGGGAAGTCCAGGGTCTTCTGCCCCTTGAGCGCGCCCTGCATGAACTGCGTCCAGATCCGGACCGGGAAGGTGCCGCCGGTCACCTCGCCGAACCCGGCGATGTTCTGCATCGGCTTGGGCGTCCCGTTGTCGTCGTTGTAGATCCCCACGGCGGCGGCCAGCTGGGGGGTGAACCCGTCGAACCAGACGGCCAGGTTGTTGGTCGTGGTCCCGGTCTTGCCGGCGGCCGGCCGCCCGAGCGCCTGCGCGCCGGAGCCGGTGCCGCTGCGGACCACCTGCTCCATCGCGTCGGTCACGTCGCGGGTGACGGCCCGGTCGAACGCGGGCACCAGCTCGGGCTTGGCCGTGAAGCTGATGTTGCCATCCGCGCCGGTTACCTTCTTGACCAGGTATGGGGTCGCCCGCGCGCCACCGGCGGCGATGGTCGCGTAGGCGTTGGCCATGTCGATCACCCGCGGCGAGGCAGACCCGAAGATGTTTGCCGGGTTGTCCGCCAGGCCCGGGGTGTCCTTCGGTATGCCGGCCAGCACCGCGGCGTCCATCGTCGCCTTGGGCGTGACCTGCAGGTTCAGCTGGGCGAAGACGGTGTTCACCGAGTGGGCGGTGGCCTGGCGCAGGTCGATGGTGCCGAAGTTCTCTCCGCCGAAGTTGCGGACCCGGCCACGGGGGTCCTCGTTGTCGGCGAACTCGGGGAAGAACTGCGGACTGTGCCCGTCGAACTCGGTCTTGGTGCTGATGCCCCGCTGCAGGGCCGCGAGCAGGCCGAAGACCTTGAACGTCGACCCGGCCTGCATCCGCGCATCGGTGGCCGCGCTGAACTGGACCTTGCGGTAGTCCGCGCCGCCGTACAACGCCACGACCGCGCCGTCGCCGGGCCTGACCGCCACCAGGCCGGCGTGCAGGTTCTCCGTGCCGCGACCGGTCGGCAGTCCCGCCTTGACCGCATTGACCGCAGCGCTCTGCGCCTGCTGCTGGATCGTGGTGACGATGCGCAACCCGCCCCGGTCGATGTCGGCGTCACTGAGCCCGAGCTTGCTGCGCAGCTCGCCGCGCACCGCCTCGGTGATGTAGCCGGTGCTCCCGCTGGCGCCCTTGCGGGTGGACGTCTTGACCACCGTGGGGAACGCCGCGTCGGCCCGCTGCTGCGGGGTGAGCCAGCCCTGGTCGCGCATCGCGTCCAGGACATAGGTCACCCGCTGCTCGGCGTTGATGCGCTGCTCGGCTCCCAGCGAGGGGTCGTACAGGCTCGGCCCGCGGACGACCGCGGCGAGCAGGGCGCCCTCGGCGACGGTGAGCTTGGAGACGTCCTTGTCGAAGTAGGCCCTGCTGGCCGTCTGGATGCCGTAGGCGCCGCGGCCGTAGTAGATGGTGTTCAGGTAGTTGGCCAGGACCTCGTCCTTGGACAGCTGACGGTCCACCTTCACCGAGATGACCAGCTCGCGCAGCTTGCGGGTCAGGGTCTGGTCCTGGGTGAGGAAGTAGTTCTTGACGTACTGCTGGGTGATCGTCGAGCCGCCCTGGACCGTGCCGCCGCGCGCGGTGTTCCAGGCCGCACGGATGATGCCGGTCGGCGAGATGCCGGGGTTGGTGTAGAAGTCGCGGTCCTCGGCGGCCAGTAGGGCCCGCCGGACGTGCAGCGGGACCTGCTTCAGCGGCACCGACTCCCGGTTGATCTCGCTGATCCGGTCCAGCTCGGTCTTGCCGTCGGCGTAGTAGACGATCGACGCCTGGGCGTTGGCCAGGTCGTTGGGCGAGGGGATGCCGATAAGGGCGTAGGCGACCGCGCCGGCGAGGAGGATCGCGACGACCACGCCGAGCAATGCCAGGAGCACCCGCTTCCAGCCGAAGAAACGGCGCCAGCCCGTGGGCTTGGGCTTGGTGCTGCGAGGCGGTGCGGCTGGGCTGGAGCTCACGATTGCCCTTCTGGTGCGCGGAAAGATCCCAGTATGCCGACGCCACACCCCTTGCTCGCGTCGGCTCGGTGCCGCGGCGGTCCGAGGCCCATACCGCTCGCTCGCGTCGGCTCGGTCCCGCGGCGGTCCAGCCCGTGGCGGCGCGTGCCCGCTGGGCTCCGGCGTGATCGCCACCCTGTGAGAACGCTCACCGCCGTGTCAGATATATCGCGGCGATATATCTGCGCTATGCTCTCGCCTGACAAACCCACCCTATGTCACCTGGGACAGGGCCCCCCCGACGTGTCAGAACCACGCCGGGCCAGGGCCCGGCGTGGTTCTGACAGGTCGGGGGCGAGAAGGAGAGGAGGAGCGTGGCCGTGGGCCGACGAACCGCCCGCCGTGGCGTGGTGCTGGAGCTGGCCGTGCTCGGCCTGCTGAGCGAGTACCCCATGCACGGCTACGAGCTGCGCAAACGCCTCAACGCGGCGCTCGGGGTGTTCCGGGCCCTGTCCTACGGGACGCTCTACCCCTGCCTGCGAGACCTGCTCGACCAGGACCTGATCACCGAGACGGTGCCGCACCGACGGCGCTCCGGGCGCCTCGCCGCCGACGCGGTGACCGCCGCAGTCGCCCCCGGTGGCACCAGCTCCCGCCGGGCCCGCATCGTCTACCGGCTCACCGCGTCCGGGGAGCGCCGGCTGGAGCAGCTGCTCTCCGACGCGAGCCCGGCCGCCTGGGAGGACGACAGCTTCGACGTGCGCTTCGCCTTCTTCGCCCGCACCGAGGCGGCGGTCCGGCTGCGCATCCTCGAAGGACGCCGGACCCGGCTGGAGGAGCGACTGGACTCGGTCCGCGCGAGCGGCGGCCCCGACCCGGCCACGACCGAGCTCGACCCCTACGCCACCGAGTTGCGCCGGCACGGCCTGGAGTCGGCCGAGCGCGAGGTGCGCTGGCTGACCGACCTGATCGACACCGAACGCGCCCGCGTCCACAGCCGAGGCTGACCCGCAGACCCGGCCGCACGACATACCGAACCCCTCACCCGAAGGAGAACCCATGGGATCCATCCGCGTCGCCATCGTCGGCGTCGGCAACTGCGCCAGCTCGCTGGTGCAAGGCGTCGAGTACTACAAGGACGCCGACCCACTCGGCGCCGTGCCCGGCCTGATGCACGTGCTGTTCGGCGGCTACCACGTGCGCGACGTGGAGTTCGTCGCGGCGTTCGACGTGGACGCCAAGAAGGTCGGCTTCGACCTGGCCGAGGCGATCACCGCCTCGGAGAACAACACGATCAAGATCGCCGACGTGCCACCCACGGGAGTCGTCGTGCAGCGCGGGGTGACGCTGGACGGGCTGGGCAAGTACTACCGCCTGACCATCGAGGAGTCCGACGCCGAGCCGGTGGACGTCGTCGCCGCGCTGAAGGCGGCGAAGGTGGACGTCCTGGTCTCCTACTTGCCGGTGGGCTCGGAGCAGGCGGACAAGTTCTACGCCCAGTGCGCGATCGACGCCGGGGTGGCCTTCGTCAACGCGCTGCCGGTGTTCATCGCCTCCGACCCGCAGTGGGCGGCCAAGTTCGAGGCCGCCGGGGTGCCGATCATCGGCGACGACATCAAGAGCCAGGTGGGCGCGACGATCACCCACCGGGTGATGGCCAAGCTGTTCGAGGACCGCGGAGTGGTGCTGGACCGCACCTACCAGCTCAACGTGGGCGGCAACATGGACTTCAAGAACATGCTGGAGCGGGATCGGCTGGAGTCGAAGAAGGTCTCCAAGACCCAGGCTGTCACCTCCAACATCGCCCACGACCTGGGCGAGCGGAACGTCCACATCGGCCCGAGCGACTACGTGCAGTGGCTGGACGACCGCAAGTGGGCCTACGTGCGGCTGGAGGGCCGGGCCTTCGGCGACGTGCCGCTGAACCTGGAGTACAAGCTGGAGGTCTGGGACTCCCCCAACTCCGCTGGCATCATCATCGACGCCATCCGCGCGGCCAAGATCGCCCTAGACCGCGGGATCGGCGGGCCACTGCTGTCCGCATCGTCCTACCTGATGAAGTCACCGCCGGTGCAGCGCCCGGACGAGGTCGGCCGGGCCACCCTGGAGGCATTCATCCGCGGCGAGGAACGACGCTAGGAACGGCGGTCCGTATGCCGTTGGCGCAGGTCCTGGGGGCCGCTCGCCTCGCGGACCTGCGTCGGTCGCGGGCCTAGGATGCCGCACATGGCGTCCCTGTCCGACCGGGAGTACCGCCGCGCGTTCTACCGCGCGGTGGACCCGTTCCAGGCGGCCAAGCCCACCAGCCGCGAGTACTACGAGCCGATCTACGACCGGCCGGCGCTCGCTGACCAGGACGTGACCGTCGGCCTGCGCGATGGCATCGAGTTCACGGCAGGGACGTCCGTGCACTTCCTGTCCGGCTTCCGTGGTTGCGGCAAGACCTCGGAGCTGCTGCGGCTCAAGGAGGACATGGCCCGCTCCGGATACCGGGTGGTCTACGTCGACGTGGACGACTACTTCAACACCGAGCTGCCGCTGGACATGGGCGGCTTCGCGTTCGGTCTCGCCGCCGGCTTCGCGGACGGGTGCGAGCAGATCCCCGGCGGCGCCGCGGCCAAGGAGCCGCCGCGAGAACGGTTCACCCGGCTGCTGAAACGGCTCCAGATCGAGCCGTCGTACGGGTACGGCGGCGCCGAGATCAAGGCGTCGCTTCGTGACGACGACTCGTTCCGCAAGAAGCTCAACGATGCCATGCGGTCCAACCGCAAGACGTTCCGGCAGGAGCTGCACACGTTCTTCCGGGATACCGCCTCCACGGTCCGCACCGACCGGGGCACCGTCTACATCGTCGACTCGATCGACCACTTCCGCGGCCGCGCCGAACGGTTCGACGAGGTCCGCCAGTCGGTCGAGGCGGTGTTCATCGAGCTGGCCGACGACTTGATCCTGCCCGGGATCAACACCATCTACACCGTGCCGATCTACGTCCAGCCCGAGCCGCTCGGCGTGCGGCACGACGTGCTGAACATCAAGGTGACCAATCGGGACGGCAGTCCGAACGCGGATGGACGCGACGCGCTGCGAGCGGTGTTGACCAAGCGTGCCCCTGACCATGATCTGGAGCGGCTGGTCGAGGGGCCGACGCTGGAGCGACTGGTCGAAGTCTCGGGTGGCCTGATCCGCGACCTGCTCAGGCTGGCGCAGGAGCTGCTGCTCGTGCCGGGAAGCCTGCCCGCCGACGGGGCGGCGCTCACCCGCGCCGAGTTCGTCATCCGGCGCAACATGGAGTCGACGCTCTCCCAGGAGCAGGTCGACCTGCTCCGCAAGGTCGCCAGCACGCGAGACCTCAAACCTGAGAACGACCAGTGGGCTGACGCGATGGCGTTGATGTCCGGCGGTGCGATCCTGCTCTATCCCAACGGTGAGCGGGCATGGTACGACGTGCACCCGTTGTTGAAGTCGCTGCTCGGCTGAGCCGATGGTCAGGACGGCCGACGCGCCGGAGCTGACGGACCTGCTCGACATCGACCAGGCCTGGGATGTCTTGCGGCGCCACCTCGACTGGACCCGCGGACAGGCCTCGGCGGCCTTCCTGTTCATGGAGCGCGGCGAGCTGGTGGCCCAGCTGCGCGACCGGCTGCGGCTGTATGCCGCCCAGTGGCGGGTCGGATTCCAGGAGGTCCTGCCTACCGCGGGGGGCGAGCTGAGCGGGGTCATCCGCAGCCTGATGGCCACCACTGGAGTGATCTGGGTCGACCTGCTCGGCCACACAGAGGACGAGCAGCGGTGGCGACGACTGGCCCTGCACCGGCTCAACGAGCTGAGGACCCCGCTCACGCAGTCACTGGCGGGCTGCCTCGTGGTCGTCGTGCCCACCGACGCCGGCCCGCTCGTCGCCTCGGCCGCCGCCGACCTGTGGTCCACCCGTTCGCTGGCCCGGGTCGTCGTGCCACAACGCCAGGCCGTCGAAGTCACCCTCACCGACACAGCAACCGGCACCGACATCCTTGAAGTTCGCGCTTCACCTGCAGTCGGCGAGCATGCACGTCCGGCGACGTTCGCATTCACATCGATCACCGTTCCGGAGGGTGCGCGAAGGCCGGGCACGGTGGAGATCGTCCGGGGCTTGGCCAGGGCGGCCGCGGCGGCCGAGGGCGGAGTCCCCGGCACAGCCCGACAAATCGTGCGCGACATCGCCGCCACCATGGGCGACCAGGCGCCGGAGACGGTCGGGCTCGTTCACTTAGCGACCGCCGAGCTGGCCGCCCGCGACGGCGACCTGGCGGTGCTGGCCGAGGCAGGCCAGCTGGCAGTGGATGTCGCGAACATCGCCGGCGATGCCGGGACGCGTCTGCTACTGCTCGAAGGAGTCCAGAACACTGCCATCGACTACGCCCGGCTGGATCTGGCCGATGTCGCGGCGCGGTCTGCGCTTAGCACGGTCCGCGGTGTTGCCGCCCGCTCCGACACCCTCCAGGCCGCCCGCGACCTGTCCGTCTCCCTGGACAACCTCGGCCGGGTCGCCGAAGCCCGCGGCGACTGGGCCGCCGCCGAGACCGCCTACCAGGAGTCGCTGACCATCGCCCGGGACCTGGCCGACCGGGTCGACACCGCCCAAGCCGCCCGCGACCTGTCCGTCTCCCTGAACAACGTCGGCCGGGTCGCCGAAGCCCGCGGCGACTGGACCGCCGCCGACACCGCCTACCAGGAGTCGCTGCATCTTCGCCGGGACCTGGCCGACCGGGTCGACACCCCCCAGGCCGCCCGCGACCTGTCCGTCTCCCTGGACAACCTCGGCCGGGTCGCCGAAGCCCGCGGCGACTGGGCCGCCGCCGACACCGCCTACCAGGAGTCGCTGACCATCGCCCGGGACCTGGCCGACCGGGTCGACACCCCCCAGGCCGCCCGCGACCTGTCCGTCTCCCTGGACAACCTCGGCCGGGTCGCCCAGGCCCGCGGCGACTGGGCCGCCGCCGACACCGCCTACCAGGAGTCGCTGACCATCGCCCGGGACCTCGCCAACCGGGTCGACACACCCCAGGCCGCCCGCGACCTGTCCCTCGCCCTGAACAACCTCGGCCGGGTCGCCGAAGCCCGCGGCGACTGGACCGCCGCCGACACCGCCTACCAGGAGTTCCTGACCATCGCCCGGGACCTGGCCGACCGGGACGACACACCCCAGGCCGCCCGCGACCTGTCCCTCGCCCTGAACAACCTCGGCCGGGTCGCCGAAGCCCGCGGCGACTGGACC
>DASSLY010000025.1:0-13721 GCA_035689185.1 Dermatophilaceae bacterium | reverse complement strand
AGCCTGGCTCTACATCATCTGGCACTGCTGGCAGAACAACACCGCCTACGACCCCGATCAGCACCACGCACTCCAACGCGTCCTCGACCACCAGAACAAGATCGTTTCGGAGGCGGCTTGACACAGGGCTACTCAGGCGGGGACGACGCTGACCTCGCCCCGGCCCAGGGCTCGCACCCCGTCGGCATACCGGCTCGCGTCCCCGACGAGCACGACCGTCCACCGGCCGTCGACGAACTCGCGGTAGCAGGTGGTGACCTCCTGCGGGGTCAGCGTGCCCACCCGGGCCAGGTTCGCCGAGGTGAACTCCGTCGACATCCCGTCCAGCGCCAGCGTCGCGGCCTCGTCGGCCAGCGCGTCGGCGGTGGCGAACCGGGCGGGCGCGGTCATCGCGATGAAGTCCGCGCCGCCCCGCACCTCCTCCTCGGTGAAGCCGTCGCGGTCGAGGATGCCCAGCAGCAGGGCCAGCGACTCGACCGTGGCGTCGGCTCGCACGGACCCGGTGGTCAGGAACAGCCCGCCACGGGGACGGGGGCGGAAGCCCGACCGGATCCCGTAGGTGTATCCCTTCTCCTCCCGCAGCACCGCGTCGACCCGCGACGTCGGGGATCCGCCGACGACGAAGGACAGCAGCGGGTATGCCGCCCAGCTCGGGTGCCGCCGGTCGGGCCCGGGGCAGCCGATGTAAAACTCGGTCTGCACCGAACCGGGGCGGTCCACGAAGACGACACGGTCTGCGTCGGCGGCCCGGTCCGTCGACGCCGAGCCGGCCGCCAGCGGCGGCCGCGGTTGATCCGGCCAGTCGGCCAACGCCGCCGCGGCGGGCGCCGCGACGTCCAGCCCGGCGAGGTCGCCCGCGACGACCAGGGTCGCCCCCACCGGTCCGAGGACCTCGCGATGGAAGGTGCGGACGTCGCCGGCGGTGATCGCAGCTACCGTGCCCGCGGCTCCCCCGGTCGGCCGAGACGCGCGCTCGGGGGCGGCGAAATAGGTGGGGAGGAACTGCAGCGCGGCGCGCTGCCCGGGGGCGGCGTGCTCCCGGTCGATCTCGGCCAGCCGGGTGCGCACCTGCCGGTCCACCTCCTGGTCGGGGAACACCGGCTCGCGGACGATCTCGGCCAGCAGTGCGACGGCCTCGCCCAGGCGGCGCTTGGCCACCTCCACCTCGACGGTGATCCCGGCCTCCCCCACGTTGACCCCGAAGGCCACGCCCTTGCGTTCGAGCAGCTCGGCGAGTTGCTCGGCCTCGTGCCGCTGGGTCCCCTCGTCCATCGACCGCGCCATGATCGTCGCGATGCCCTCCAGCGCGCGGGGCTCCAGCCCCAGCGGCACGGGCAGCACCAGCCGCAGCGACAGGACGTACTGGCCGGGGACGTCGTAGCCGACCAGCTCGACGCCACCGGGCAGCCGCTGCCGCACCGGCTCCGGCAACGCCCAGGCGGGCGGGGGCAGCACGGGCGGCCGGGTGGTGCCGGTCGTGCCGGTGGTCCCGGTCCGGTCGTTCATGCCGCCCGCTTGTGGTAGGAGACGACCGCCCGGGACTCCGGCCGCAGCCACCGGGCCGCGGCGGCTCGCACGTCGTCCCCGCTGACCTGGGCCAGCCGGTCCAGGTAGGTGTTCACGTGCCCGGGGTCGCCCTGCAGCAGGGCGCGGTGGCTGATGTGGTCGGCCCGCTCCTCCTGGCTGGCCAATGCGGAAAGCCAGGCCCGCTCGGTCTGGGCGAAGGAGGACTCCAGCTCCACCTCGGTCGGGCCGTCGTCGGCGAACCGGGCCAGCTCCTCACAGGCCGCCGCCTCGACCGCGCCGGGGTCGTGGCCGTCGGCGACCTCGGCCACGACGAACCCGAGCGAAACCCCGTCGACCAGCCCGATCGTGTGCGCCGAGACGTGGGTGGCGGCCAGCTCGTGCCGCACCGTCCGGGTGAACAGCCGGGAGGTGGAAAGCCCGGCGACGGCGTCCAGCGCCAGCGCCGCGGCGAAGAAGTCCGGCGTGTCGTCGGGCGGCAGCCGGAAGCCGAGCATCACCCGGTCGGCGGGCACGTCCTCCACGTGCCGGTCGTGCACCGCGGTGGCCAGCGGCGCCAGCGGCGGGGAGGACGTCGCGGACGGCTGGGCAGAGGCGGGAAGCTGCCCGAAGTAGCGCTCCACTGCCGCGAACCCCTCCTCCGCGCTCAGGTCGCCGACCAAGGTCAGGACGGTGTTGTTCGGCCCGTAGTAGCGGCGGAAGAACGCGTGCACGTCGTCCAGCGACGCCGCGTCGAGATCCTCCATCGACCCGATGGTGGGGTGAGCGTAGGGGTGGCCGGAAGGGAACACCGCGGCATACAGGTGGGTCATCGCGTGTCCGTAGGGCACGTTGTCGTAACGCTGCCGCTTCTCCTCCTTCACCACGTCGCGCTGGTTGTCCAGGTTTTCCTGCGACACCGCGTCCAGCAGGTGGCCGTGCCGGTCCGCCTCCAGCCACAGCGCCAGGTCCACCACCCCGCGAGGCACCGTCTCGAAGTAGTTCGTGCGGTCGAACCAGGTGGTCGCGTTGAGCCGGCCCCCGTGGGCCATCAACGCGGCGAAGTGCTCTCCGCTGGCGACGTTGCGCGACCCCTGGAACATCAGGTGCTCGAACAGGTGGGCGAAGCCGGTGCGCCCGGGCACCTCGTGCCGGGAGCCGACGTCCACCCACAGGTTCACCGTGACGACCGGGATGCTGTGGTCTTCGCTGACCACGACGCGCAGGCCGTTGCTCAGGGCGCGCGTCGCGATGGGGTACTCCAGCGGCATGACCTCACCCTAGGCGACGGCGTGCCGACCCCCGCCGGGCAGATGCGCCGCCGGGCAAGGCCTGGCCTCGCCGTTAGGCGGGCTCGCTGGCCGAGGGGGGCGGCGGGGGGGCCTGCGTGGCTGCCGCCTTCTTCGCGGCCCGGTAGGGGTGCATCTGCCGCGGCGACCGGGACAGGCTGGGGCTGAACTCCTCGCCCAGGTGCTCCAGGGCGACGCGCGCGAAGATCTGCTGCTCGGTCACCGTGCGCTCCGACCGGCCCCGGCCGACGAACGCGACCGCCCAGTCGACCAGCGTGGTGAACCGGCTCTTGTACCCGACGATGTAGACCAGGTGCACGCCGAGCCACATCAGCCAGGCGAAGAAGCCGGCGGACTTGAACCGTCCGACGCTGACCACCGCGCTGTACCGCGAGATGGTCGCCATCGAGCCCTTGTCCTTGTAGACGAACGGCTTGCCGACGCCCGCCGTGTCGCCGCCCACCCGGGCGACGATGTCGCGGGCCACGTGCCGGCCGCCCTGGATCGCCACCTGCGCGACGCCGGGCAGGCGGTTGAGCGAGATCATGTCGCCGACGACGTACACCTCGGGACGCCCGGGCAGGGTGAGGTCCGGCTGGACCTCGATCCGGCCGGCCCGGTCCACGGCGGCACCGCACTGCTTGGCCAGGATGGCGCCCAGCGGGCTGGCCTGGACCCCGGCCGCCCACACCTTGCAGACGGCGTCGATCCGCCGCACGGTGCCGTCGCCGTCCTTGACGTCGATCCCGGTGGCGTCGACATTGGTCACCATGGCGCCGAGCTGGACTTCGACGCCGAGCGACTCCAATTTGGCCTTGGCCTTGGCGCCCAGCTCCGGCCCGAACGGGGGGAGCACCGCGGGAGCGGCATCCAGGAGCACCACCCGGGCCTCGGTGGTCCTGATCGCGCGGAAGTCGTGGCGCAGGGTGCGGTGGGCCAGCTCCGCGATCTGGCCGGCCATCTCCACCCCGGTCGGGCCGGCGCCGACGACGACGAAGGTCATCAGGTTCCTGCGCTGCTGCGGGTCCTCGGTGACCTCGGCCATCTCGAAGGCGCCGAAGATGCGCCCCCGCAGCTCCAGCGCGTCGTCGATGGTCTTCATGCCCGGGGCGAACTCGGCGAAGTGGTCGTTGCCGAAGTAGGACTGCCCGGCGCCCGCGGCGACGATGAGGCTGTCGTAGGAGAAGTAGTGGTACTGGTCCAGCAGCCGCGCCGTGACGGTGCGGAAGTCCATGTCGATGTTGGTGACCTCCGACAGCACCACCCGGACGTTGCCCTGGTGGGCCAGCACCTCCCGGGTGGCCGGGGCGATCTCGCCCTCGGACAGGATCCCGGTCGCGACCTGGTACAGCAGCGGCTGGAACAGGTGGTGAGTGGTCTTGGCGACCAGGGTGATGTCCACCTCGGCGTGGCGTAGCGCCCGCACGGCGAACAGCGCGCCAAAGCCGGAGCCGATGACGACGACCTTGTGCCGTTCCGCTGCCATTGCTGGTTCCTGTCTCGCCGGGGGCCGCGCTGGAGCCGGCCCGAATCCTATCCGTCTGACACGATGCCCGGCCGGGGCGGCCCGCGCCACCGCAGCGGCCGGCCGCCCCGATGAGCAGCCCGGTGACACCCCGGTGATCGGCCGGTCATCAGCTCGGCCCGATCGCCGCGACCAGCCGGGGACGCAGCTGCTCGGCCGAGATGACCGCGTCCACCGACCCGACGGCGACCGCGCGCTGGATGCTGTGCACGGAGTCGAACTCCGAAGCGACTTCGGACAGCTTCTCCGAGCGCACAGCCGCCCGCAGCTCGCCGAGCTCGGTGGCCAGCGAGGCCCGTTCGGAGCCGCTGGCCAGGGACACCCGGGCCTCTAGCTGGGTCACCCGGGGGTCACGGGCGGTGCGCGCGTTCACCTCGCCGGCGAACACCACCGCCGCGGCGGGCGCGCCGCCGATGACCGAGGCGAACGAGCCCTCCACGGCGAGCACGGTCATGTTCGGGTTGAGCGCCTTGGAGAAGACCACGAACGCGCCGCCGTGGTAGCGGGAGACCACACAGAACACGATCGGCCCGGCGAAGTTGACGATGGCCCGGCCGATCTCGGCGCCGTACTCCAGCTGCAGGTTGCGCATCGAGTCCGGCGACCCGTCGAAGCCGGACAGGTTGGCAAGGACCACCAGCGGGCGGTTGCCGCTGGCGGCGTTGATCGCGCGGGCCGCTTTCTTCGACGACCGCGGGAACAGCGTGCCCGCCGTCCAGGTGTCCGGACCGTCGGTGGGAGGGAAGCCCCGGCGCGGGACCGACTTGGACTCGATCCCGAGCAGGCACACCGGGATCCCGCCCAGGTGCGCGTCGAAGACGACCGCCGTCTCCGCGTCGGCCATGCCGGCCCAGCGCTCCAGGGTCGGCAGGTCCTGGTCGGCAACGGCCCGCATCAGCGTGCGGATGTCGAAAGCCTTCTTCCGGTCCGGGTTGGTGGCCGGGGAGAAGATGTCGCCGACGGTGGCAAAGTCGCTGTCGGGGACGACGTGCGGGTATGACGTCACGTCGCGGTCCACGGGGTCGGCCGACTTCGCCGGCCGGGGGGCGCGCTCCCCCGGCTCGACGAACGTGTGCTCGTAGTGGGACATGAGCAGGTCGACCGCGCCGGCCAGGTCGGAGGCCCAGTACTGGGCCTGGCCGTTGGGGCCCATGACGCGGTCGTAGCCGCCGATGCCGAAGTTGTCCTCGGCCGACACCCCGCCGGAGAAGTCCAGGGACTGCTTGCCGGTGAGCACCATCGCGCTGTCCGGGGTCATCACCAGGATGCCCTTGGTGTGCATGAGCATGGTCGCCTCGGCGTTCCAGTACGGCTGGGCGCCCACGTTGATCCCGGCGACGACGATGTTGATCTCCCCGCCCGCCTGGGTGAAGGTGACGATCCGGCGCAGCGCCTTGGCGACCCAGTCCATGTTCTCGGTGCCGGAGTCCATCGAGATCCGCGCCCCGGCGGACAGCGCGAACCACTCCACCGGCAGCTGTTCGCGCTCAGCCAGGTCCAGCGCCGCGATGATCCTGGCGCACTCGGCCTCGGCGACCGCCCCCAGGGCCTTGGTCGGGTCGCCGAGCAGCACCACCCGGCGGATGCCGTCGGGGTAGCGGTCGCTGGGCGAGGACGCCACCCCGGCGACGATCCCGGCCTTGTTGCGTCCCGGCGGGCGCTGGACCGGGACGAGCGCGCCGGTGTCGTCCAGGTCGTGCTCGGCGAACGAGCCGTCCGGGCCGGTGATGAGCGCGGTGATCTCGTACGGGTAGACCGTGCCGCGACGACGGGCGCGCTGCGCCTTCTGGGCATAGTCGTCCAGCGGTGCGAGCCGGGTCGACGGCTGGTCGATGATGTTGGCCACGACCCCGGACCCCGGCTGGTAGGAGAACCGCACCGCCACCGGGTACGGCTCGCCCCGGGGCCCGGCGATCCGGCCCTGGGCCAGCACTTCCTCGATCCCCGCGCCGACGGTCAACGGGGAGATCGTCCGCTGCAGCGCGGCCAGCTCGTCCAGCCCTGCCTCGACAACCGGCCAGATGTGCAGCCAGACATGGTTCATGTCCAGCGGGACCTTGCCGCGCGCCTGGCCGTATGCGGCGCGGGCCCGCCGGATCGCCTCCAGGCAGCTGGCGACCGCGCGTTCAGCGTGCGGCAGCGAGACGACCTGCCCGTCCTGGTCTCGCACCACCGCGAACTCGCGGATCTGGGCCATCGCGACGAGCCGCTGGTCGGCCTCGTTGCCCGGTGCCACCGCGTGGTACAGGAGCACGTCCTCCGGCGCCTCCAGCCGGGTGATGTCGAAGTCCCGGAGCCGCCACAAGTTCAGTCGCCGCCCGACCATCGGGTGCACCCCGCGGACCAGCTCGTCCTCGACCAGCCCGGACGCCTCCCCGGGCGCACCGTCGGGGCGGAAGGTGAAATAGGAGACCGGCCGGGCGCCGTCGCGGCATACCCCGACCGCGACCCGCCGGACCCGCGTCGCGAACGGCAGCCGGGCCAGCGCGGACCGCAGCGTCTGGCACGCCTCGTCCGGGTCCTCCGGCACCGAGGGCCAGCCCAGGTAGAGGTCGACGACACCCTGGTGGCCGGCCGTGGCGGCGTCGAGGGCCGCCTCGAGGTCCGCGGCCAGCGAGCTGCCCGGCCGCAGCTCGTCGAACTGCCCGGTGGTGGTGATCAGGTGGGTCGGCCGGTCGTCCAGGCTGTAGTCGCAGACGCAGAACGGCCGGTCGCCCCGCTCATAGGTGCGCAGGTCGTGCAGCTCGTACTCGCGGTAGTGCCGCCTGGACAGGATCTCCAGCATCGGTTCGCGGCCGGTGTGGTCGGCCCGGATCCGCTCGCTGAGGAACCGGACGATCTGCTCCGGGATGGCCGCGAGCGCGTCGATCCGCTCGGCGTAGTCCGCCACGTCCGGCTGCTCGGTGAGCAGCACCAGCTCCTCCCGCACGCTGTCGAGCACGTCCGAGCGGGCGGCGTCGACCAGCGGCTGGTCGAACCAGCGGAACCGGATGCTGCGGGCCAGGTCGCCCACCACCGGGAAGCGCAGCTGGGTGGCCAGCACCAGCCGGTCCAGGACCTCCCGCGCCCCGTCCAGGTCGCTGCGCGGCGCAGCCGCACCCATCCACTGCTGCAGCAGTGCGGTCACGACCCCCAGGTCGGAGGCGGTGCGCTGCTGGGCCAGGAAGATGCGGAACACCGCCTCCTCCAGCTGCGGGGTGCGCTCCAGGTCGGTCACCCCGTAGTGCGCCAGCACCCTGGCCAGCCGGGCACGGAACTCCTCCGGCAGCGCGCCGCGGTCGGCGTCCAGGCTTTGCAGGTAGGTGTGGAAGTGCTCGCGGGGGCTGTGCACCCTGGTGTCGCTGTGGTCCTCCTCTCCCGCGGGCCGGTTGCGGCTGAGCTCGGCCAGGTCGGCGAAGCAGCGCAGCACCTGCAGCTCGGCGCCCATCGGGTCGTGCCCGGCCGCGACCAGCTCGGCGCGGGCCCGCAAATAGGCGGACAGGGCGCGGCCCTCGTCGCGCGGGTCGACGTCGAAGCCCAGGAACAGGCTGCGCAGGTCGTCCAGGGCGCGGACCGCACGCTCGTATGTCGTGGGGTCGCCGACGCCCGGCAGGTCCAGCTCGGCCCCGGGCTGGGTCGCGGCGGCGCCGGCGGACCCGGCCGCCGTGGTTGCCTCGCCGGCTTCGTCACCGCGCGGGTCCAGCCGCACCAACGGCGCCCCGGTCTCCACCTGGCTGCCGGTGGAGACGAGCAGCTCCTTGACCGTTGCCGCGAACGGGGCGGGCAGGACCGTCTCCATCTTCATGCTCTCCAGCACCAGCACCGGCTGCCCGGCCTCGACGGCGGTGCCGACCGCGACCGGGGTGGCCACGACCAGCGCCGGCGCGGGTGAGCGCAGCACCCCTCCCTCGTCCCGGCTGACCCGGTGGGTGACCCCGTCGACCTCGACCAGGTGGATCGGCCCGTGGGTGGCCGTGAGCAGGCGGAAGCGCTGCTCACCGATGCTGAGCCGGCTGGCGAACTCGTCCAGCCGCTCCAGGTCCGCGTCCACCGTCTGGCTCTGCGCCGAACCGTCCGCCCCCGCCAGGGCCACCTCTACCCGGAACCGGTGCGGCCCGGTGCGGGCCACGGTCACCCGGTAGCCGATCCCGCGCAGCTTCAGGTCGATCGCCCGACCCACCTCGTGCCGCGCCTGCGGGCGACCGCCGTGCGCGGTGGCGAGCAGCCGGGCCCGCTCGACCTGCTCCTCGTCCTCGTAGGCCTCGATCCCGGCCGCGACCAGCGCCACCCCGGCGTGCGCGCGGGAGACCAGCCGGCCGTTGTCCTGGCTGCGGATCCGGTCGATCCAGCCGGTGTCCGCCGAGCCGTCGATGACCTCCGGCTGGATGAGCAGGTCCAGCACGAAGCTCTTGTTCGTGGCGCCGCCCTCGATGACCACCTCGGTGTCGGCGACCGCGCGACGCAGCCGGGCCAGTGCCTCGTCGCGGTCCCGGCCGTAGGCGATGATCTTGGCGATCATCGAGTCGAAGTCGGCCGGGATGGTGTCGCCACGGCTGACCCCGGTGTCGACCCGGATGCCCGGCCCGGCGGGCAGGTTGAGCAGGGCGATCCGCCCGGGGGCGGGGGCGAAGTCGCGGTCGGGGTCCTCGGCGTTGAGCCGGGCCTCCACCGCGTGGCCGACCTCGCGGGGCGGCTCGCCCTCAAGCCGGCCGCCGGCGGCCACGTGGAGCTGGGCCTTGACCAGGTCCATGTCGGTGGTGACCTCGGTGATCGGGTGCTCCACCTGCAACCGGGTGTTCACCTCCAGGAACGCGAACGCGTCGTCTGCGGGGTGGAACAGGAACTCCACCGTCCCGGCTCCGCGGTAGCCCACCGCCAAAGCCAGCCGCTCGGCGCTGGCCTTCAGACCGGCCGCCTGGCCGGCGCTCATCACCGGGGAGGCCGACTCCTCGATGACCTTCTGGTTGCGCCGCTGGACCGAGCAGTCGCGCACCCCCAACGCCCAGGCGGTGCCTTGCCCGTCGGCGATGACCTGCACCTCGACGTGGCGGGCGCCGGTGACCAGCCGCTCCAGGAAGACCACGCCGCTGCCGAACGCCCGCTGCGCCTCGTCGCGGGTGAGCTGGTATGCCGCTCGCAGGTCCTCGTCACCGGCGATGACGCGGATGCCCCGGCCGCCGCCGCCCGCCGTGGCCTTGAGCATGAGCGGGTATCCGATGCGCTTGGCCTGGTCCAGCGCCTCGTCCAGGGTGTCGACCGGGCCGCGGCTCCACGGTGCCACCGGCACGCCGACCTCCTCGGCGATCAGCTTGGAGCCGATCTTGTCCCCGAGCTTGCGCATGGCCTCCGCGCTCGGGCCGATGAAGGTGACCCCGATCCGCTCGCACAGCTCGGCGAAGGCAGGGTCCTCCGCGACGAAACCCCAACCCACCCAGACGGCGTCGGCGCGGGTCGCCCGGATGGCCTGCTCGAGCCTGGCGTGGTCCAGGTAGGGCCGGGCCGATGCCGGGCCGAGAGGGTAGGCCAGGTCGGCCTCGCGGACGAACGTGGCCGTCCGCTCGGCGTCGGTGAACAGCGCGACGGTCTGGGTGTGCTGCGCCGACGGCTGCGGCCGCTCAGCGTTCAGCTCACGGACGGCGTGGATGAGCCGCATCGCAGCCTCGCCACGGTTGAGGATCGCGATCCGCTGGAACACCGAGTACGCCTCCTTGCGTCGCACGGGGTGGTGACCCCCTGCTGGTTGGCCTGATCCGACACCTTCGCAGAGCGGCGAAGCTACCGTCGAGTACGGCACGGGGCGATGCGGCTGCCCGGGGTGTCAGTCCAGCGGCACGAGGTGCCGCTGCGAGATGTCCCTGACCTTGGCCACTCGGCGGGCGTACTTCTCCTGGTCGCCGAGGTGCTCGGTGGCCAGCCAGACCCGCACCACCTCCATCGCCAGCGCCGAGCCGATGATCTTGGCCCCGATGCACAGCACGTTGGTGTCGGAGTGGGAGCGGGCCAGCTCGGCGCAGAACGGGTCCTGGCACACGGCCGCATACACACCGTAGATCCGGTTGGCGATCAGGGCGCTGCCGTACCCGACGCCGTCGATGAAGATGCCCCGTTCGGCCTCCCCGCGGCCCACCGCGAGCGCGGCGGGGTACACGGTGTCGGGCAGGTCCACCGCGTCCTCGCTGTCGGCGCCGTAGTCGCTCACCTCGTGCCCCTGCCCGCGCAGCCAGGCGGTCACCTCGGCTTTGAGAAGGAACCCGGCGTGGTCGCTGGCGACGGCGATCTTCATGGCCCGAACCTAGTGGCGGCCTGTTCCGGCTGCAGCCGCGAGCGGACAAGGCCACACGGCATACCAGCGGTCCTCGTTTCCAGCGGCCCTAGTTGCCGGCGGCCTGGAACGCCTCGATGACCGCATGCGGGATCCGGCCGCGGGCCGGCACGTCCAAGCCTCTGGCCTGGGCCCACCGACGCACCGTCTTGGTGTCGTACTCGCGGGTGATGGTCAGCCGGGTGGGTGTGGTCCGGCGGCCACCGGTCCGGCGGGCGTGCGAGGCGTAGTAGTCCAGGGTGTCCCGCAGCTTGCGGGCCTCCTGCTGCTCCAGGTCGATCTGGTAGGTGACGCCGTCAACAGCGAACAGGACCGTCTCCCCCCTGCCCTCGGCGATGGGCTCCCCCGTGATGTCGTCCACCATGACGACGCGCGTGCGCTGGGCCATGCTGCTCTCCCCGCGGAGTGTTGTAGTGACCGGTCCGGAACTTTTGCGGCGCAAGCCTAACGGTTAAGCGGAGCGAATCGAGCCATCAACCCCCCGCCACCAAAGATTTTCCCGCCTGCCCGGGTGCCAGCCAGCGTTGTGGTCGGTTCGCGAGCGGTTGACTCCCGACGGATGCGGTGAGGTCAGCCGGGCCCGGCGAGGGTGAGCGCGAAGTCCTGCGCCGCGTCGGTCCAGCTGCCGAGAACCCGCAGCCCGGCCGCCGCCAGCTCCCGGCGCAGCCCGGGCAGCCGGAACTTGGCCGAGATCTCGGTGCGCATCTGCTCCCCCGCCGCGAACCGTACGTCGAGCCCGAGCTGGGCGACACGGACCTCGGTGCGGCGGCGGGCGCGCAGCCACATCTCCATCTGCTCCTCGACCGCGTCCCAGCGCGCGACGTGGTCGAACCCGGCCGGGTCGAAGTCCGCGCCGAGCTCGCGGTTGAGCACGGCCAGGACGTTGCGGTTGAACGCGGCGGTCACGCCGTCGGCGTCGTCGTAGGCGGCCACCAGCCGGGTCGGGTCCTTCACCAGGTCGGTGCCGAGCAGGAACGAGTCGCCTGCCCCCAGGCAGCGCGCCAGCTGCGCCAGGAAACGGTGCCGGGCGGCGGCGTGGAGGTTGCCGATCGTGCTGCCGAGGAAGGCGACCAGCCGGCGCCCGCCGGTCGGGAGCTGGTCCAGGTGGTGCTCGAAGTCGGCGACCACCCCCCGCACCTCCACCCCGGGGTGGGTCGCGGCGAGCCGGGTCATCGCGTCGGTGAGGGCGGGGAGGCTGACGTCGACCGGCAGGTAGCGGCGCAGCCGTCCACCCATCGCCGTGAGCAGCAGCTCGGTCTTCTCCGAGGAGCCCGAGCCGAGTTCCACCAGCGTGTCCGCGCCGGAGCGGTCGACGATCTGTTCGGCATGGGCGCGAAGGATCGCCCGCTCGGTGCGCGTCGGGTAGTACTCCGGCAGCGCCGTGATCCGGTCGAACAGCTGGCTGCCCAGCGCATCGTAGAAGTACTTCGGCGGCAGTTCCTTCGGCGTGGCCGTCAGCCCCCGCGCGACGTCGGTCGCCATCGTGCGGCGCAGGTCCTCGGCGGTGAGGTAGACGTCGATGCCCGGGTGCCGGCGCATCAGGGGTTCCGCACGGTCCGGAAGCCGGCGAAGATCTGGCGCCGGACCGGGTAGTCCCAGTTGCGGAAGGTCGCGCGGCAGGCGAGCGGGTCGGTGGCCCACGAGCCGCCGCGAAGGACCTTGTACTCGCTGCCGAAGAACACCTGGGAGTACTCCCGGTAGGGGAAGGTGCAGAACCCCGGGTGGCCGGTGAAGTCCGTGGCGGTCCACTCCCAGACGTCGCCGAGCAACTGCACCGCGCCGCAGGGCGCCGCCCCCGCCGGGTAGGACCCGACCGGGGTCGGCCCCAGCCGGCGCTGGCCCAGGTTGGCGTGGACGGCTGTCGGCGGCTGGTCTCCCCACGGGTAGCGCCGCTTGGTCCCGGTGGCCGGGTCCCAGGACGCGGCCTTCTCCCACTCCGCCTCCGTGGGCAGCCGCCGCCCGGCCCACCGGGCATAGGCGTCGGCCTCGAACCAGCAGACGTGCTGCACCGGTTCGTCGTCCGGTAGCGGCTCCAACCGACCGAACCGCCGGCGCCCCCAGCCGGTCCCGTCCTGGACCCAGAACTGCGGGGCGCGGCTGTTGGTGCGCTGCCGCCACCCCCAGCCCTGCGGGCTCCACCAGCGCGGGTCGTCGTACCCGCCCTGCTCCATGAACCCCCGGTAGGCGCCGACCGACACCGGCGTGGTGTCGACCCAGAAGGCGGGCAGGTGCCGTCGGTGCGCCGGCCGTTCGTTGTCGTAGGCCCACGGGTCGCTGGAGGTGCCCATGACGAACTCCCCGCCGGGGACGAGCACCTCCCTCGGCAACGGTTCGCAGGCCGGCGCCCGGTCACCGTCGGTGGGCGTGAGCACGCCCTCCCCCCGCCGCAGCTGGTGGGTCGCCAGCATCGTCTCGTCGTGCTGGTGCTCGTGCTGGAGCACCATGCCGTAGACGAAGCCGTCCCGCAGCAGGGGCCGGCTCTGGTCCAGCCGCACCGCGTCCAGCGCGTCGAGCACCTTCCGGCGCACCAGCTCGGTGTATGCGGTCGAATCCGCAGGCGACAGCAGCGGCAGGGCCGGCCGCTGCGCCCGGGGATGTTCGAAGGCGTCGTACAGGTTGTCGATCTCCGGGCGCATCGGCGCCACGCCGCTCAGCTCGCGCAGCAGCCAGAGCTCCTCGTAGTTGCCGACATGGGCGAAGTCCCAGACCAACGGTGACATCAGCGGCGAGTGCTGCTTCCTCAGCTCCCCGTCGTCGAGGACGCCCGTGGTCAAGCCCACCGAGCGGGCACGTACCCGCTCCAGCTCCGCGGCGACATACGACTTCAGCCGCTGCTGGTCGGCGAACACCTCCAGCGCATCTGTCCTGCCCTGATCGGTCACGATGCTCCCTCCTGCCGGCCGGCTGACGGGTATGGCGCCGGTGGACGGCGCAGCCGGTGCCCCTCGATGGCCTCGTCGGCCGGACACCGGCCCCGGCGGACGTACCGGTCGGCGAACTCGGTGACGGCCTCACGCAGCCCGGCCGCCATGGGCAGGTCAAGCACCAGCTCGAAGAGATGGAGCGCCGCGCCGGCCAGCCTGGCGTCGTCCAGGCCGTGGCG
>DASSLY010000024.1:0-19986 GCA_035689185.1 Dermatophilaceae bacterium | reverse complement strand
CATCTCCCCACGACTGCGCGCCACGACTGCGCGCCACGACTGCGCGCCGCCGCGCGGCCGGCACCCCGGCGGATAGTCGGCCGCCACGGCTGCCACCTCCACGGCAGGCGGCACGGCCCGGCACGACGGCCACAACCACATGACCCTCCCGTCAGGTGAGCGTCCCTTGATCGAGCGCGCAGCTCAGCAACGCGACGGCGCCGGCCTTGTCCAGCGGTTGGTTGCCGTTGCCGCACTTCGGCGACTGGATGCACCACGGGCAGCCGTCGGCGCAGCCGCAGGCGGCGACCGCGTCCCTGGTCGCGGCCAGCCAGACCCGAGCCTCGCGGTAGCCCCGCTCGGCGAACCCGGCGCCACCCGGGTACCCGTCGTAGACCAGGATCGTCGGCATCCCGGTGTCCGGGTGCAGCGCCGTGGACACGCCGCCGACGTCCCACCTGTCCGAGGTCGCCACCAGGGGCAGCATCCCGATCGCCGCGTGCTCGGCGGCGTGAGCCGCGCCTGGGACGTCGAGCACCCCGGCATGTGCCAGCAGTGACTCCGGCACTGTCCACCACACCGCCCGGGTCTGTAGTCGTGCCTCCGGCAGGTCCAGCGCGTGCTCGCCGAGCACCTCGCCGGTGGGCAGCCGGCGGAGGAACGACACCACCCGGGTGGTCACGTCGACCACGCCGAAGCTCAACCGGACCGGGCCCCAGCACTGCTTTCGCTCCTCCCGGACCAGGTCGAAGGCGCTGACCGAGCGCGCCGACGTGGACCAGCCGGGGTCGCCGGCCACCACCAGCGCCGACGCGTCGGCCAGGTCCAGCTCGGTCACCACGTAGGGCTGCCCCTGGTGCAGGTACACCGCTCCCGCATGCACTGTTGCCCCCGCCCGGGCCCGGTCGACCGTGCCCAGGACCCGCCCCGACCCGCGCTCGACGATGCGGACCACCTCACCCATGCCGCGCAGGCCGACCTGGGCGGCGGCCGGCTCGTCGTGCGGCCAGAACCACCCGTTGGGTCGGCGTCGCAGCACCCCGTGCGCCACGAGCTGATCCAGCACCGGGCGCATGACCGGCCCGAAGTACTGCTCGTCGGCCTCGGTGACCGGCAGCTCCGCCGCTGCGGCCGCCAGGTGGGGACCGAGCACGTGCGGGTTCGCCGGGTCCACGACGGTCGCCTCGACCGGGTGCTGGAGCAGCGTCTCCGGATGGCGCACCAGGTAGGTGTCGAGCAGGTCCTCCCCGGCCACGTACACCGCCAGTGACCGGCCGCCACGCCGGCCGGCCCGTCCTACCTGCTGCCACAGTGACGCCCAGGTCCCCGGCCAGCCGGCGAGCACCACCGCGTCCAGCCCGCTGACGTCGACCCCGAGCTCCAGCGCGCTCGTGGCGGCCAGCCCGCGCAGGGCACCGGACCGCAGCTGCGCCTCCAGAGCCCGTCGCTCCTCCGGGAGGTACCCGCCCCGGTATGCGGCCACCCTCGCCGACAGGGACGGGACCGCCTCCAGCCGCCGCCGGGCGCGCTCGGCAAGCACCTCCACCCCCGCCCGGGACCTGGCGAAGGCCACCGTCTGAACCCCGGCCAGCACCAGCTCCGCCAGCAGGTCGGCGCTCTCGACGACAGCGCCCCGGCGTGCCACCACGAAACCGCCGTCGTCCCGCCCCCCGGGCTCCCAGTAGGCCAGGGTCATCGACTCGCGCGGCGAGCCGTCCCGGACGACCGGGGCGACCGGCATACCGACCAGTGCGGACGCGTGCGCGGCCGGCTCGGCCACCGTCGCCGACGCGAGCAGGAACGTCGGCGAGGACCGGTAGCGGGCGCAGAGCCGGCGCAGCCGGCGGACGACAACGGCCAGGTGCGTGCCGAAGACCCCGCGGTAGACATGGCACTCGTCGATCACGACATACCGCAACGCCCGCAGGAAGCCGGACCAGTGCTGGTGCCGGGGCAGCACCGAGCGGTGGACCATGTCCGGGTTGGTCAGCACGTACTGGGCGTGCTCGCGGACATACCTGCGCTGCTCGGCCTCGGTGTCGCCGTCGTAGCAAGCCACCCGCAGCCCGGGCAGCGCCAGCGCCTCCACCCGGGCCAGCTGGTCGGCCGCGAGCGCCTTGGTGGGCGCCAGGTAGAGCGCGGTCGCGCCACGGCCGTTCGGCGCGCCGGCCCCTTCGAGCAGGTCGGTCAGCAGCGGCAGCAGGTAGCCCAGGCTCTTGCCCGACGCGGTGCCCGTCGCGACCACGGCGTGCACGCCCGCCTTGCCCAGCTCGGCCAGCTCGCTCTGGTGGGACCACAGCGTCGGTATGCCGCTACCGGTCACCGACGCCCACAGCGCCGGGGCCACCCACTCGGGCCAGGGCCCGGCCTCGGCCGGCCGGGCTGGCAGCTCCTGCACATGCCGAAGCGACCCGGCGCGCGCCCCTTGCGCGAGGCGGGCCAGGATGTCGGTCGGCTCGAACACCGGCGGCACCGCTGTTGGCGTCGTGGTGGGTGTCGTGGTGGGAATGGCCATCACGACCACGCTACGGCGGAACACCGACAGGGCGGACGTCACCCGCTAGCCTGTTCGCCAGCCAGAGGAGGCTTCCCGTGGACCTGTCGATCACCAGCACCGACCATGACGGCCTCACCGTCGTCAGCGTCGGCGGCGAAATCGACGTCTACACGGCCCCCAGCCTGCGCGAGACCCTGGACGAGCACGTGGCCGCGGGGCGGACCAACCTGCTGGTCGACCTGGAGGGGGTCTCCTTCATGGACTCCACCGGCCTGGGCGTGCTCGTCGGCCGGCTCAAGCTGGTCCGGGCCCAGAACGGCACATTGCGACTGGTCTGCTCCAGCGAGCGGATCCTCAAGGTCTTCGCCATCACCGGGCTGGACAAGGTGTTCCAGATCTACCCCAGCGTCGAGCTGGCGGTCGCCGCGGACCGCTGAACCGGTCTGTCCGCGGGGCACGATTTCGGCTCGTGTTCCCGTGATGGTTTCACTTTGTCGCGGCGAGGCATCTAGAGTTACCGGCAGACGGCCCGCCTCGCGCGGGCCAGATCCGTTCTGGGTCGCCATGCACAGGCCACGCCTGCCGGGTGGGGCCGAGCCCAGGTCGAGACGGATCGCCACCAGAACATCGCAGCGCGGGTACCCCGCATGCTGTTTCGCCATCAGGAGGATGGGATGCCGGGCCTCATCCGTGCCGCGGGGCAAGATCTGCCGCTGACGGGCACGAACCTTACCCTTGTCGTCGCTGTCGCGGCGATCGCCGTCGTCGCCCTGGTCATGGGCGTCGTCTTCAGCCGTCAAGTGCTCGCCGCCGACGCGGGCACCGCGAAGATGCGCGAGATCGCTGCTGCCGTGGAGGAGGGCGCGCAGGCCTTCCTGGCGCGCCAGTTCAAGACCCTCAGCGTGTTCGTGGTGCTGGTCTTCGTGCTGCTCCTCTTCCTGCCAGCCGACACCGCCGGCGTGCGCTGGGGCCGCTCCGGGTTCTTCGTCGTGGGCGCGGCCTTCTCCGCGCTCATCGGCTACCTGGGCATGAGCCTGGCCGTGAAGGCCAACGTGCGGGTCGCGTCCGCGGCCCGCGACTCCGACCGTGACAAGGGCATGCGGATCGCGTTCCGCACCGGCGGCACGGTGGGCATGGCCACCGTCGGGCTGGGCCTGCTCGGCGCGGCCGTCGTCGTGCTCTCCTACAAGGGCGACGCACCGAAGGTGCTCGAAGGCTTCGGTTTCGGAGCGGCACTGCTGGCCATGTTCATGCGCGTGGGCGGCGGTATCTTCACCAAGGCCGCCGACGTGGGGGCCGACCTGGTCGGCAAGGTCGAGGCGGGCATTCCCGAGGACGACCCGCGCAACGCGGCGACGATCGCCGACAACGTCGGCGACAACGTCGGCGACTGCGCCGGCATGGCGGCGGACCTGTTCGAGTCGTATGCCGTGACGCTGGTCGCCGCGCTCATCCTCGGCAGCGCCGCCTTCGGCGGCCAGGGCCTGGTCTTCCCGCTCCTCGTGCCGGCCATCGGCGCGCTCACCGCGGTGCTCGGGGTGTTCATCACCAGGACGCGGGGGGCGGAGAGCGGGCTGGCCGCGATCAACCGCGGCTTCTACATCTCCGCCGCCGTGTCCGCGGCGCTGTGCGTCGCCGCGGCGTTCGTCTACCTGCCGGGCACCTTCGCCGAGCTGGACCAGTCGGCGCCGGAGTCGATCCGGGCGCTGGGCGGCAGCCCGCGCGTCGTCGCCTCGCTCGCCGTCATCCTGGGGATCGTGCTGGCGGGGGTGATCCTGTGGCTGACCGGCCACTTCACCGGGACCGACAAGCGGCCCACCAAGGACGTCGCCCGTACCTCACTGACCGGCGCTGCCACCGTCGTGCTCTCCGGCATCGGCGTCGGCCTGGAGTCGGCCGTCTACACCGCGGTCATCATCGGCGCCGCGGTGTACCTCGCGTTCCTGCTCGGCGCCGGCTCGGTGACCCTGTCCCTGTTCCTCATCGCCTTGGCCGGCTGCGGCCTGCTGACCACGGTCGGGGTCATCGTGGCGATGGACACCTTCGGACCGGTCTCCGACAACGCCCAGGGCATCGCCGAGATGTCCGGCGACGTCGACGGAGAGGGCGCGCAGATCCTCACCGAGCTCGACGCAGTCGGCAACACCACCAAGGCGATCACCAAGGGCATCGCCATCGCCACGGCCGTGCTCGCCGCGACGGCACTGTTCGGCTCCTACACCGACGCCGTCCAGTCCAGCATCAGCGCGGTGGCCCAGCAGCTCGGCGGGCCGATCCAGGCCAGCCCGTTCGTCCAGTCGATGTTCAACTTCGAGATCGTCTCCCCGAACACCCTGGTCGGGCTGCTCATCGGCGCCGCGGTCGTGTTCCTGTTCGCCGGCCTGGCGATCAACGCGGTCACCCGGGCCGCAGGGGCCATCGTCTTCGAGGTCCGGCGCCAGTTCCGGGAGATCCCCGGGATCATGGACGGGTCGGTCAAGCCCGAGTACGGCAAAGTCGTCGACATCTGCACGAAGGACTCGCTGCGGGAGCTGGCCACGCCGGGCCTGCTCGCGGCGCTCACACCGGTGGCCGTCGGATTCGGCCTAGGTGTCGGGGCCCTGGCCGGCTTCCTCGCCGGCGCCATCGGCACCGGCACCCTGATGGCGGTCTTCCTGGCCAACGCCGGCGGCTCGTGGGACAACGCCAAGAAGATCGTCGAGGACGGCAACCACGGCGGCAAGGGCTCCCCCGCCCACGCCGCGGCGGTGATCGGCGACACCGTGGGCGACCCGTTCAAGGACACCGCCGGGCCGGCGATCAACCCGCTCATCAAGGTGATGAACCTGGTCTCGGTGCTCATCGCCCCGGCCGTGGTCACCCTCACCATCGGGCCGAGCTCCAGCACCGCGATCCGCTACGGCATTTCCGGCGCCGCCCTGGTCGTCATCATCGGTGCCGTGGCCGTGGCGAAGAGCCGGGACCTGGCGATTGCGGCGACGGGCGGCACCGACGCCATCGACGCCATCGACGGCGCTGACGCCGACGACGACACCTCGGGGCTGGCGGCTGCCGACGCCGCCGCGCTGGGGGCGGAGGCTGCGCCGGAGAACGGCGACCCTGACGTCGACGAGGCCGACCAGGCTCGCGTGCGCGCCTGAGGCTGGCCGGGCCGAGCCGGCCGCGCTTGTTTGGAGCCGACCAGGGCGGGCAAGTGCCTGCTTGGGCCGGACTTCGAAAGGTGCCGCGGCATGCTGACCGCACGTGACCTGGTGCAACAGGACTCGGGCCGTGTGCGTGCGACCGACACGCTGATCCAGGTCGCGACGAAGATGCGTGACCTCGAGGTCTGCTCGGTCCCGGCGTGCGACGGCGACGACGCCTTCTACGGCAACGTCACCTGCCAGTCCATCGTGCACGACTGCCTCGCGCGGGGGCTGGACCCGACCACGATGACCGCGGCCGACCTGCTGCACGGGTCCTCGGCAGCGGTCGGGCCCACGGTGGCCGTGGAGGGCGGGAGCAGCCCGGAGGAGGTGCTCGTGGCGATGGCCAGGTACGACCTCGACGCGCTGACTGTCGTCGAGCACGGCAGGCTGGTCGGCGTCGTCCGGCAGGCCGACGTCGTCTACGCGGTGCCCGCGATGGCCATTGGCGGCCCCGGCGCCGGAGCCGAGGCGCAGCTCGACTAGGCAACCCGCTTACCGCCGGCCGCCCGGCATACCGGCTGTCGTTCTCCCTGCCGGCAACGGCCCGTTGTTGCTTTCCGGCGCTGCGGATGTTTGGCTGAGCGCGGTCCAGCAGTGGCGCCAGCAGAGTTCGTTGCGACGAACGGAGCCGCCATGCCCTATGTCGAGTCCGGAGCAGTCGCCCTTCAGGCGCCTGCCGTCGCCGAGCAGACACCGCCACGACACCAGGAGTCCTCCGAGCGCGAACGCCGCACCCAGGAGCTTCTGGACCAGGCTCACCGCACCGCCGACGAGCAGAAGCGGCAGGCGATCTGGGAGGAGGTGGTGCTGCTGAACACCTGCGTCGCCGATGCGATCAGCTCCCGATACCGGTCCCGCGGCATCGACTCCGACGACCTGCACCAGGTCGCCTACCTGGGGCTGGTCAAGGCGGTACACGGCTACCGGGTCGGGGAGGGACCGGGCTTCCTGGCCTACGCCGTGCCGACGATCTCGGGGGAGATCAAGCGCCACTTCCGTGACCAGGGCTGGGTGATCCGACCGCCGCGGCGGGTGCAGGAGTTGCGCAGCGCGGTCTCCTCCACCGAGCACATGCTGACCCAGGAGCTTGGTCGCGGGCCGCACGCGGCAGAGCTTGCGGAGGTGCTGGGCGTCGAGGTGGCCGAGCTGCGAGAGGCGCTCACGGCCGAGGGGTGCTACAGCGCCCTGTCCCTCGACGCGCCGACCCGAGCGGACTCCGGCCAGAGCCTGGGTGACCTCATCGCCGACGAGGCGGATGAGTTCGCCGGGGTGGAGGTGCTCGCCACGCTGCGGCCCGCGCTCGCCGCGCTGGACGACCGGGAACGCCGGATCCTGCTGTTGCGCTTCGTCCGCGGCTGTACCCAGGATGAGATCGGCCGCGAGCTGGGGGTCAGCCAGATGCAGGTGTCACGGCTGCTGTCGGCCATCCTGGCCCGGCTCCGGTTGCGGCTGAGCCAACCGGCCGAGTAGCCGGGGCCGGGTGGCGTGCCCGTGCGACGGAGCGTCGTAGTCTGGCCTGGGTGCCAACACAGCGCGGACCGTACGGGAGGGGCCCATGACCGCCACGGCTGACGGGGCGGCCGACTACGCGGCGATGGCCGAGCAGCTGCACGACCAGTCCAGCGTGGAGCGCACCACCGAGCTTGTGGTGAAGCTGGCCGTCGATCTGGTCGGCTGCACCAGCGCCGGGGTGTTCCTGCGCCATGGCCGGGACCGGGTGGAATCCGCGGCCGCCACCGACCCGCTGGTGGAGCGGGCGGATCAGCTGCAGCTGGAGTGCGGGCGCGGCCCATGCCTGGAGGCTCTCGGCGACAACGAGATCCTGGTGATCCCGGACACGGAGACCGACGAGCGTTTCGCCCCCTGGTCTGCCCAGGTGGCCGAGCTGGGGCTGCGCAGCGTGCTGTCGCTCCCGCTGTTCAGCGCCGACGACACCACCGGCGCGCTCAACCTCTACGACGAGTCCCCGGAGGCGTTCGGGCGGACCGCGATCTCTCGGATGGCGGTGTTCGCTCGGCACGCCACGCTGGCGGTGAAGGCCGCGCGCAACGAATCCTCGCTGCGGCACGCGATCGACTCCAGGCACCTCATCGGCCAGGCCCAGGGCATCCTGATGGAGCGCTTCGGGCTGGGCACCGACCAGGCGTTCGCCGTGCTGCTGCGGTACTCCCAGGACAAGAACCTCAAGCTGCGCCATGTCGCCGAGTCGATCGTCAGCTCGCGGCGGCTGCCGGGCTGAGCCGGACCTGGTCACTGCGGGTGGGGCGATGCGTCTTCGGCGAAGCGACCTGACGCGCCCCGGCTACCACCGGGTCCGCCGCGGTGCGGGCTTCCGCTACCTGGACGCCGACGGCCGGGCCGTGCCCGAGGTGGACCGCCTGCGCATCGCCGCGCTCGCCATCCCGCCGGCGTGGCGGGAGGTCTGGATCAGCCCGCATCCCAACGGCCACATCCAGGCCGTCGGCACCGACGACGCCGGCCGCCGCCAGTACCTGTACCACCAGCAGTGGCGGACCGACCGCGACCGGGTCAAGCACGCGCGGGCGCTGCGGCTGTCCCGTCGGCTGGGAGCGGTCCGGCAGGCCGTGTCCGCCGACCTGGTCCGGCCCCGCCTGGACCGGCGGCGGGTCACCGCGGTCGCGCTGCGGATGCTCGACTACGGTGTGTTCCGCGTCGGCGGGGAGGCCTACCTGGCCGAGCACGGGTCCCACGGCGTGGCCACTCTGCTCCGCGACCACGTCCGGGTGCGGCGGGGCCAGGTGCTGTTCGACTTTCCCGCCAAGGGGGGACTGCAGCGTACGGTCACGTTCGCCGACGAGCCGCTGGCCAGGGCCGTCACCGCGCTGCGGCGGGCCCGGTCCGGCAGCGAGCGACTGCTCGTGTTCCTCGGCCCGCATGGTTGGCAGGAGCTGCGCGCCGACGCCGTGAACGAGACGTTCAAGCTGCTTGCCGGCCCGGCCTACAGCGTCAAGGACCTGCGCACCTGGCAGGGGACCGTGGTCGCTGCCGTCGCCTTCGCCCAGGTCGAGCGGCCGGGGAGCAAGGCCGCCCGGACCCGGGCGGAGCGCGAGGTCATGCAGACCGTGGCCGAGGAGCTGGGCAACACCCCGGCGGTGGCCCGACGCTCCTACGTCGACCCCGTGGTGGTGGAGCGCTTCGGCCAGGGCCGGACCATCGCCCGGACGCTGCGCCGGCTCGGCTACCAGCGACTGCCCGACCTGGCGCAGCCGCGGGTGCGGCTGCCCGTGGAGGCCGCCGTGGCCCGGTTGCTCCGCGACTGACCTCGGAACTGACCCTCGGGCTGACCTCGGAACTGACCCTCGGGCTGACCTCGGGCCGACCCTCGGGCTGACCCGGGCCGGTTCGCGGCGGCACCGGCGAGGCGACCGCATACAGTGACGGCCATGCAGAGCTCACTGTTCGAACAGGCCAACCTGGAGGTCCAAGGAACGCAGCGGTTCGCACTGCAGAACCCGCAGATGCTGCGCGTCTCCCTGGGCGCCGACGTGCTCGCCGTCAAGGGCGCGATGGTGGCCTATCAGGGCCAGATCACCTTTCAGCACCAGGGCGCCGGCAGTGTCGGGCGACTGCTGAAGAAGGTGCTGACCAGCGAGGACGTGCCCCTGATGCGGGTGGCCGGGACCGGTGAGGTGTTCTTCGCCAGCGAGGCCGGGTTCGTCTACCTGGTCGAGCTCACCGGAGACGCGTTGAGCGTGAACGGCCGCAACCTGCTCGCCTTCGACGCCGCGATCGACTGGGACATCAAGCGGGTCCAGGGCGCTGGGATGCTCGGCGGCGGCCTGTTCAACACGGTCCTGCAGGGCACCGGGACGGTGGCGCTGCACGCGGTCGGGCAGCCTGTGGTGCTCGACTGCAGCCAGCAGCCCACCTACGTCGACGTGCAGGCCTGTGTCGCCTGGTCGGCCAACCTGGTCCCGCAGGTCGTCTCGAGCATGAACATGCGGTCGCTGCTGCGCGGTGGCACCGGCGAGGCGTTCCAATACTCCTTCCACGGTGCGGGCTTCGTCGTCGTCCAGCCCAGTGAGTGGGCGCCGGTAGCCTCGGGCAACCAGGGAGGCGGCGGCATGCTGGGCAACCTGTTCGACGGGTGAGCCGGGGTGAGCCGGGTGAGCCGGGTGAGCGCGCTGAGCCGGGGTGAGCCGGGGGTGAGCCTGCCGGCGCCCTCGGCGCAGCCGGACCTGCTCCGCCGGCTGCGCACGGATCTGGAGCACGCGGCATACCGGGTGGACGCTGTCAGGGACCTGCTCGGCCCGGTCGCGGCCGGGGCGATGGACCGCGAGCAGCACCTGCCGGCCGACCTGGCCACCGCCGGCGACCCGGCGCCACTGGCTGTGCTCGTGCGGCTCTTCGCCCTCGGCCGGCCGGTGCCGGTCGAGCACGCCGCGGCCGCGCTGCCCGCCCTCGGGCCGGCTGGCCTGCTCGCGCTGGGGCTGGCTCGCGGGGACCCGCTGGTCGCCACCTGCGACCAGCGCCCCTACGGCGACGAGCGGCACGAGTGGTGGGTCGCCTCGGACCTCGCCGAGGCGGCCACCGGGCGGCCGGTGGACCGCGACCACGTCCTCGGCGTCGGCGCGGCCTCGGCGACGCTGGCGGCGTGGACCCCGCGACCGGTCGTGGCCCGCGCGCTGGACGTCGGTGTCGGCTGCGGGGTGCAGGCGCTGCACCTGAGCACCCACGCCGCCGCTGTCGTCGGCACGGACCGGTCGGCGCGGGCGCTCGCGTTCGCCCGGTTCACGGCCCTGCTGAACGGGGTCGAGGTGGACCTGCGGGCCGGGGACCTGCTCGACCCGGCCGGGCCGGACGAGTACGGCCTGGTCGTCAGCAACCCGCCGTTCGTGATCACCCCGCGGCGTGCGGACGTGGCGGTCTATGAGTACCGCGACGGGGGCCTGCCCGGGGACGCCCTGGTCGAGCGGCTGGTCCGTGGGGTGGGCCGGCGCCTGGCGCCCGGCGGGATCGCGCAGCTGCTGGGGAACTGGGAGGTTCGCGCGGGCGCCGACTGGCGTGACCGGTTGCGCGCCTGGCTCGACGGCAGCGGACTGGACGCCTGGGTCGTCCAGCGGGACCTTTCCGATCCGGCGCAGTACGCCGAGCTGTGGGCCCGCGACGGCGGGCACCAGGCGGGGTCGGACGAGCACGACCGCCTGTATGCCGCGTGGCTGGCCGACTTCGCCGCCCGCGGCGTGGCGGCGGTCGGGTTCGGCGTGGTCACGTTGCAGCGGCCCGTGGACCAGCGGCCGCCCTGGCAGGATCTGGCGGAGGTGTCCGGGCCGGTGGGGGAGGCGATGGGGGTAGCCGTGCTCCGCGGGGTGCGGGCCCGGACTTGGCTGGCCCAGGAAGGGGCCGCCGGGCTGTTGCGGACGGCCTGGCGCTGCGCCGACGACGTGACCGAGGAACGGCACTACCGGCCGGGGCAGGAGCACCCCGCCGTGATCGTGCTGCGGCAGGGGACCGGACTGCGCCGGCTGGTCCAGGTGGACACGGTCGCGGCCGCGCTGGTGGGTGCCTGTGACGGGTCGCTGGCCGCCGGGCAGGCGCTGGATGCGATCGCCGACCTGCTCGACCAGGATCGGGCGGCGACGAGGGCGCAGGCGCTGCCGACGTTGCATGGCCTGGTCGCCGACGGCCTGCTTCGCCCCGGCTGAGACCCCCGAAACGGGCCTTGCCGGGCCTCCGGTCGGGTGTGAGGCGGACCTAGGAGAGCTGCCACGAGCGCTTCGACAGGCCGTACCAGAAGCCGTCGATGACGCTGGTCGCCTCGGGGGTGCTTCCCGACTCCCATGCGGCGCCCAGGGAGACGAACAGCGGGGCGAAGTGCTCCGTGCGCGGATGGGCCTCCCGGGCCGCGGGCGCCTTGTCCAGGAAGTCCAGCAGGGCGTCGACGTCGCCGGCGGCCATCACCTCCCGGGCCCAGTGGTCGAACTCGGCGGAGGCCGCGGGCGGTGCCGCGTCCGCGGGCGAGCGCGGGCTGAACCAGCGCAGGTTGTGCGTGGTGAAGCCGGACCCCACGATCAGCGTCCCCTCGTCGCGCAGCGGCGCCAGGCGGCGCCCGATCTCGAACAGCGCGCGAGGTTGCAGGGTCGGCATCGACATCTGCAGCACGGGAACATCGGCGTCGGGGTACATCTCCACCAGGGGCACGTACGCCCCGTGGTCCAGGCCCCGGCTCTGGTCCTGGTGCACCGTCGTCCCGGCAACGCGCAGCAGCCTGGTCACCGAGTCCGCCAGCGCCGGAGCGCCCGGAGCGTCGTAGCTCACCTCGTAGTACTTCTGCGGGAAGCCCCAGAAGTCGTAGACCAGCGGCACCGGCCGGGTGGCGGACAGCGCGAGCGGGGCCTCCTCCCAGTGCGCGGAGACCATCAGGATCTGCTCGGGCCGGGGCAGCGCGGCCGACCACGAGGCCAGCTCCGCGGTCCAGGTCGCGTCGTCGGCCAGCGGCGGCGCTCCGTGGCTGAGGTAGAGGACGGGCTGTCGAGAGGTCACGCGAGCAGCATACCGGCATTTAGTTCAAGCTTCAACTAAGTGGCGGATTCGGAAGTTTACCCCCCAGTGTCGTACGGTCATGCCGCGACCCGGCCGCGTCGGAGCAGCGACGAATCCGCTGCACGTGGCCCGGGTGGAACGGCAGGTGGGGCGCGTGGCGGGAAAGACGCTGGTCATTGTCGAGTCGCCGACCAAGGCCAGGAAGATCGCCGGGTACCTCGGGTCCGGCTTCGACGTGGAGGCATCGGTCGGGCACATCCGGGATCTGCCGAACCCCAGCGAGCTGCCGGCCGACATGAAGAAGGGGCCGTACGGCAAGTTCGCCGTCGACGTGGACAACGGCTTCGACGCCTATTACGTCGTCGACCCGGACAAGCGCAAGAAGGTGTCCGAGCTGAAGCGGCTGCTCAAGGACGCGGACGAGCTGCTGCTCGCCACCGATGAGGACCGCGAGGGCGAGGCCATCGCCTGGCACCTCCAGGAGGTGCTCAAGCCCAAGGTCCCGGTCAAGCGGATGGTGTTCCACGAGATCACCCGCGAGGCGATCGCCCGGGCCGCCACCCAGACCCGTGACCTGGACACTCGGCTGGTCGACGCCCAGGAGACCCGCCGGATCCTGGACCGGCTCTACGGCTACGAGGTCAGCCCGGTGCTGTGGCGCAAGGTGCGTCAGGGCCTGTCCGCCGGCCGCGTGCAGTCCGTCGCCACCCGGATGGTGGTCGAACGGGAACGGCAGCGGATGGCGTTCCGCAAGGCCTCCTACTGGGACGTCGTCGCCGACTTCGCGCCCGCGACGGCCAGCTCGGTCGGCACGCAGACCTTCACCGCACGACTGACCCAGCTGGACGGGCGACGGGTCGCCATCGGCCGCGACTTCGCCCTCGACGGCAGCCTGCGCAACCAGGGGCTCGCCCACCTGGACGAGGCCGAGGCGACCAGCGTCGCCGAGGGCCTGCGCTCGGTCGACGCGACCGTCACCGACGTGAACGAGAAGCCCTACCGCCGCAGCCCGGCCGCGCCGTTCACCACCTCGACGCTGCAGCAGGAGGCCGGCCGCAAGCTGCGGCTGTCCAGCCGCAACGCCATGCGGGTGGCCCAGCGGCTGTACGAGAACGGCTACATCACCTACATGCGGACGGACTCGACCACCCTGTCGGAGGCGGCGGTCACCGCGGCGCGCAGCCAGGCGAGGGACCTGTATGGCGCCGAGTACGTCCCGGACGCCCCGCGCCGGTATGAGAAGAAGGTGAAGAACGCCCAGGAGGCGCACGAGGCGATCCGGCCCGCCGGCGACCGGTTCCGGACCCCGGCCCAGGTCGCCGGCGAGCTGCGCGGGGAGGACTTCGCCCTGTACGAGCTGGTCTGGAAGCGCACGGTCGCCTCCCAGATGAACGACGCCCGCGGCTCCACGGCCACCGTGAAGGTCGGCGCCACCCTGCCCGACGGCCGTGCCGCGGAACTGTCCGCCAGCGGCACCGTCATCACCTTCCCGGGCTTCCTCGCGGCATACGAGGAGGGGCGCGACGACGACGAAGCCGGTCGGTCGGAGCAGGACCGCCGGTTGCCGCGGCTGTCCGCCGGTGTCCCCGTCGAGACGCTGCGCGCCGAGGCGGACGGTCACGTGACGAGCCCGCCGGCGCGGTACACCGAGGCGACCCTGGTCAAGGCGATGGAGGAGAAGGGCATCGGCCGGCCGTCCACCTACGCGGCCACGGTGGCGACCATCCAGGACCGCGGCTACGTCGGCACTCGCGGGTCCGCGCTGGTACCGACCTGGCTGGCCTTTGCGGTGACCCGGCTGCTGGAGGAGCACTTCCCCCGGCTGGTCGACTACGACTTCACCGCGGCGATGGAGGAGGACCTGGACCGGATCGCGGGGGGTGAGGAAGCCCGGGTGGCCTGGCTGCGCCGGTTCTACTTCGGCGACGAGGCACAGTCGGCCGACGGGCTGCGCCAGCTCGTGGCCGACCTCGGCGAGATCGACGCCCGGGAGATCTCCACCATCCCGCTCGGTGAGGGCATAGTCGTGCGAGTCGGCCGGTATGGGCCCTACGTGGAGGAGACGTCCGGCAACGGCGACGCGCGCCGGGCCACCATCACCGACGAGATCGCCCCGGACGAGCTGACCCCGGCCAAGGCGCGGCAGCTGCTCGAGGTGGCCGCCGAGGACGGCCGGGTGCTCGGCACCGACCCCCAGACCGGCACCGAGATCGTCGCGAAGTCGGGCCGCTACGGTCCCTACGTCACCGAGGTGCTCGTCGAGGACGAGGCCGCACCCACCAAGCCGAGGGCCAAGGCGAAGGCCAAACCGCGCACGGCGAGCCTGTTCAAGGACATGGACCTGGCCACGATCGACCTGGACACCGCCCTGCGGCTGCTCAGCCTGCCCCGCGTGGTCGGCGCCGACCCGCAGTCCGGGGAGGAGATCACCGCGCAGAACGGTCGGTACGGCCCGTACCTGAAGAAGGGCACCGACTCCCGGTCGCTGCAGACCGAGGAGGAGCTCTTCACGGTGACCCTGGAGCAGGCACTGGCGATCTACGCCCAGCCCAAGCAGCGCGGCCGGGCCGCGGCGGCAGCGCCCCTGGCCGAGCTCGGCCCCGACCCGGTGTCCGGCAGGCCGGTCCTGGTCAAGGACGGCCGGTTCGGGCCCTACGTCACCGACGGGGAGACCAACGCCACCCTGCGCAAGGACGACGACCCGGCCTCCATCACCGCCGAGCGGGCGGCAGAACTGCTCGCGGACAAGCGGGCCCGGGGCCCGGTGACCCGCAAGCGGGCGGCGAAGAAGGCGACGACGAAACGCACCGCCAAGAAGTCCTGACCCCGCTCGTGGTGCTCAGCCGCTTCGACCCTCATCGGTGCGGCACACGGTGTTGACCCTCACCCGAGGTGAGGCCCCATAGTTCCAGCCATGGCCGAGACGCAGCCGACGACGACGGTCGGCAACCCGCTGACGGTGGGCCAGGTCGCCGAGATGTTCGCCGTGACGGTGCGCACGTTGCACCACTACGACGAGATCGGGCTGGTCCGTCCCAGCGAGCGGTCGGCGGCCGGCTACCGGCTCTACACCCCCGCCGACATCACCGTGCTTCAGCACGTGGTGGTCTACCGGCGGTTGGGCTTCGCGCTGGAGGAGATCGCCCTCCTGCTCGACGCCGACGGCGAGGAGCTGACCCGGCACCTGCGCCGCCAACGCGCCGCGGTCGGAGCACGACTGGAGGAGATGGCTGATCTCGTCCGGGCCATCGACCGAGCACTGGAGAGGCAGATGACAGGAGTACAGCTCACCAAGCAGGAGCAGCGCGAGCTCTTCGGCGACGGTTTCAGCGAGGAGTACGCCACCGAGGCCGAGCAGCGCTGGGGCGACACCGACGCGTGGAAGCAGTCGCAGCAGCGGACCGCCTCTTACACCAAGGAGCAGTGGGTGCAGATCCGGGACGAGGGCGCGGCGAACAACGCCGCCTTCGCGCAGGCGCTGGCCGGTGGCGTCCCCGCCACCAGCGTGCAGGCGATGGACCTCGCCGAGCAGGCGCGCCGGCACATCGACCGCTGGTTCTACGACTGCTCACCCCAGCTGCACGTCAACCTCGCCGAGATGTACCTCGCCGACCCGCGGTTCACCAGGACCTACGAGGACGTGGCGCCGGGCTTGGCGCAGTACGTCCACGACGCGATCGTGGCCAACGCCGCGCGCGGCTAGCCGCTCCAGCACCCGGTATGTCGCGTGGGCCTGGCCGGGCTCGCGCTCGGCCCGGTCGGCCGGAGCGGGCCGTGTCAGCCGGCGAGCCTAGGCTCGCGGGTATGGCCTCCGAGGGAACAGCCCCCGCCCCGCGGCGGGGGCTGTTCGTCGCCTTCGAGGGCGGCGACAGCGCCGGCAAGTCCACCCAGGCCCGGCTGCTGCGCGACTGGCTGGCCGAGCAGGGCCGCACCGTGGTCGTGACCCGGGAGCCGGGCGGCACCGAGCTCGGCGCGTCCATCCGCGGGCTGGTGCTGCACGGCGGGCACGTCGCGCCTCGCGCGGAGGCGCTGCTGTTCGCCGCGGACCGGGCGCACCACGTCGAGACCCTGGTCCGGCCCGCGCTGGCGCGGGGTGAGGACGTGCTCACCGACCGGTACCTCGACTCCTCCGTCGCCTACCAGGGCGCCGGCCGGGACCTGGGGGCCGAGGAGGTCCGCCGGCTGTCGCTGTGGGCCACCGGCGGGCTGCTTCCGGACCTCACCGTCCTGCTCGACGTGTCCGAGGTGCAGGGGCGGCAGCGTCGCGGTGGGCTGCACGACCGGCTGGAGTCCGAACCCGACGACTTCCACCACCGGGTTCGCCGCCGGTTCCTCGACCTGGCCGCGGCCCACCCGCAGCGCTATCTCGTGCTCGACGCGGCGCTGCCCCGGCACGAGCTCGCCGAGGCGGTGCGGACCCGGGTGGGGCAGCTGATCGGCGGTCGCCGATGAGCGTCTGGGAGGACGTCGTCGGCCAGGAACCGGTGGTCGCCTTGCTGCGGGAGGCGGTGGCCGACCCGGCGGCGATGACCCACGCCTACCTGGTCACCGGCCCTCCGGGGTCGGGCCGGTCGGTCGCCGCCCGGGCCTTCGCCGCCGCGCTGCTGTGCCCGCTGGACGGGTGCGGCGCCTGCCGGGAGTGCCGGACCGCGCTGGACGGGACCCACGCCGACGTGACGGTGGTCGCCACCGAGGGGCTGTCGATCAGGGTCGAGCAGGCTCGCGACCTGGTCCTGCTGGCGGCGCACCGGCCCTCGGTCGGCCCGTGGCGGCTCATCCTGGTCGAGGACGCGGACCGGCTCACCGACCATGCCGCCGACGCTCTGCTGAAGGCGCTGGAGGAGCCATCCCCCCGCACGGTGTGGATGCTGTGCGCGCCGTCGGTGCAGGACGTGCTGGTGACCATCCGGTCGCGCTGCAGGCAGGTGCGGCTGCGGACCCCGCCGGTCGAGGCGGTCGCCGCGCTGCTGGCCCGTCGGGACGGGATCGATCCGCCGATGGCCCGGTATGCCGCGCAGGCCGCGCAGAGCCACGTCGGGCTGGCCCGGCGGCTGGCCACCGACGAGGGCGCCCGGATCCGCCGCCGGGACACCATCGCGCTGGCTGGGGGCATCCGTGGCGTGGGTGACGCGGTCAACGCCGCCGCCGATCTGGCCGCCATCGCCGCCGAGGAGTCGGCCCAGTCGGGAACCGACCGTGACCGGGCCGAGCGCGCCGCGCTGCTGCGTGCCCTGGGCGCCGACGAGTCCGCCCGGACCCAGCCGGCGCACGTGCGCGCGCAGCTGGCCGCGCTGGAGAAGGAGCAGAAGGCCCGCGCGACCCGGTTCGCCCGGGACATGGTGGACCGGGCACTGGTCGACCTGCTCTCGGCCTACCGCGACGCCCTGGTGCTGCATACCGGCGCTCCGGTCGCGCTGGTGAACCAGGACATGGCCGACCAGATCAGCCGGCTGGCCCAACAGCTCGGTCCGGAGCAGCTGCTGCTGGCGATGGATGCGATCGGCACCGCCCGGGAGCGGATCGGGGCCAACGTGCCGCCACTGCTCGCGCTGGAGGCGATGGCGGTCGCGCTGCAGCTGCCTCGTTGAGGCCCGGGTAGCGTCCTGCCCGTGCCCCGTCGTCGCCGCAGCCGCCTTGCCGCCCTCGGCTGCTCTGCGGCACTGCTCGCCGGCTGCACCGGCACGGCGGGCGAGGCCGCCGCCACCGACCCGGTCGCCACCCCCCGGCCGACCAGCTCCACCGACACCGCCAGCGCCACCTCCGCCCCGACCGGCTCGCCGGGCCTGGCCCGCTACTACGCCCAGCGGCTGAACTGGGTGGCCTGCAGCTCCTACCAGTGCGCCCGGCTGGCGGTCCCGGTCGACTACGCCAACCCCGACGGAGCCTCCATCCAGCTGGCCGTGCTGCGAGCCCGGGCCCGGTCCTCGACACCGATCGGGTCACTGGTCGTCAACCCGGGCGGACCGGGCGCGTCGGGCGTGCAGTATGCCGCCGCGGCCGACCGGATCGTGTCCGGCGCCGTTCGCCGCAGCTACCACGTCGTTGGCTTCGACCCGCGCGGCGTCGGCCAGTCGGCGCCGATCACGTGCCTGGACGACCGGGCGATGGACGGCTTCCTGGGGGCCGACCCGACCCCGGACGACGCGACCGAGCAGTCGGCGCTGTTCGCCGACGCGCGGCGGTTCGCCCTGGCCTGCCAGGCCAGGAACGCTGACCTGCTCGGCCACGTGTCCACCGTGGACGCGGCCAAGGACATGGACATCCTGCGGGCGGCCCTGCGCGAGCCGAAGCTGGATTACCTGGGCAAGTCTTACGGCACCTTCCTGGGGGCGACCTACGCCGAACTGTTTCCCACCCGGGTCGGCCGGTTCGTCCTGGACGGTGCGATCGCTCCGGACCTGTCCGCTCAGCAGCTGAACGAGGGCCAGGCGGTCGGGTTCGAGCAGGCTACGCGGAACTACGTGGCGGCCTGCGTGAAGCGATCGGGTTGCCCGCTGGGGTCGACGGTCGCCGCCGGCATGCAGCGGCTGCGGGACCTGCTCGCGAGCCTGGACAGTGCCCCCATCCCGATGAAGGACCCCCGGCTGGACCGGCTCACCGAGGGGTGGGCCTCGCTGGGCATCGCCGACGCCATGTACAACGAGATGCGGTGGGACACCCTGACCCAGGCGCTGACCAGAGCGTTTCGCGGCGACGGCACGCAGCTCATGGCCCTGGCCGACGAGTACGCGGAGCGGGACGCGAAAGGCCGCTACCAGGGCAACCTGCTTCAGGTGATCTACGCGGTGAACTGCCTGGACCGGGCGGTGTCGCCTGACCCCCCGGCCTTCGCGGCCGAGGCTGCACGCCTGCAGGCGCTCGCGCCGACCTGGGGCCGGCTGCTGGCCTGGGGGTCGGCAGTGTGCAGTGTCTGGCCGGTGCCAGCCACCGGCAAGCCGCAACGGATCGACGCGGCCGGCAGCGGCCCGATCGTCGTGGTGGGCACGACCCGCGACCCGGCCACGCCCTACTCCGCGGCCGTGCGGCTGGCCGACGAGCTGGCCCAGGGCCGGCTGGTGACCTACGACGGTGACGGGCACACGGCATACCGGCGGTCCAACGCGTGCGTCGACCGGGCGGTCGACGGGTTCCTCCTGACCGAGACGCTGCCGGCGGAGGGACTGCGCTGCTAGGCCGGCTTCGTCGTGGAACCGACGATCTGCCCGAGACGCTGCCGGCGGACGGACTGCGCTGCTGGGCCGGCTTCGTCGTAGAACCGACGATGCCGGGCGGCTGGCCGCCGTATACAGTTGGGGCCCGTGCCCGGCGGCCGTGCTTGCCCGGTCGAGGTCTGGACGCGCCGCCTTAGCTCAGTCGGCCAGAGCGATTCACTCGTAATGAATAGGTCGTCGGTTCGATTCCGACAGGCGGCTCCGAAGGTTGACCACACAAGTTGTGGTGGTCCAACCACACACGGCCCAGTCCAGCTCTCCTGGACCGGGCCTTGTCGTGCGTCGGGCGCCGTGGTGCCGCCCTCGCGGCCTGTCTCACCACAAGCCCCAAGCCGAACCTTGCGAGCATCGTGCCGCTTGGTCCCGGGGAGGGGTTCTCGGGCTCGGTCGTCTGTGATGACATCGTCGAGCTGTGGGAGGACGAAGTGTCGCGTGACATCGGCGCGCTCAGCCGCGCGGCGATGGGCAACGTCGGGCGGGGACTGGCAGCGGCCCTCGACCTCAGGTAGAAGGCGCACCCGGCCCGGGGCCGAAACCGCGGACCGCACCTGGCGCGCGGCCCAGTCTGCTCCGGCGACTCGAGCGCTTCGGCTGCCTCACGGCACCC
>DASSLY010000023.1:0-59531 GCA_035689185.1 Dermatophilaceae bacterium | reverse complement strand
GCAACCGGCGATCAGGAGGGCGGCGGCAAGCGCGGCAAGTGGTGCGGCGAAGAGGGTCTTGAGCATGAGGAACTGTCTAGAGACGGGACATTAAGGTGACCTGAGAGAGCTACGGCAGGCCACGAAGGAGGGGGGCACTCTAGCGAAGAGGATCTGTAGCTACCTCCAGCACGGCCTCCGCCGCGGCCACCAGCGCGGGGAAGCGCTCGGCCGGCTCGTCGGGCACGCGGACGCTGACCGTGCTGCGCCCGGACTCGTAGACCGCGCCCTCGAGGCGCGCGCGCAGCGCCTTCGCGCCGGTGGAGTCGAGCTCGATCGGCGAGACGCGCAGGCGGCCGGCGCTGAAGCCCACGTCCTTCGCGCCGGCGCGGCCGAGCTTGATGCGGGCGTCCTGGAGCTTGATCAGGTTCTCGAGCGGGTCGGGCACCGGCCCGAAGCGGTCCTCGAGCTCCTCGCGCAGCACGATCAGGTCGGCGATCTCGCGCGCGCCGCTGATCCGCCGGTGGATCTCGATCTTGGCCGCCTCGTACGGGACGTAGTCGCCCGGCACGTAGGCGTCCACGGGCACGTCGATCCGGACGGGCTCGGGCATCTCGTCGGCGCTCGTGCCGGCAAGCAGGGCCACCGCCTCGTCGAGCATCGACACGTACAGCTCGAAGCCGATCGCGGCCACGTGGCCCGACTGCTCGTCGCCCAGCAGGTTGCCGGCGCCGCGGATCTCGAGGTCGCGCATCGCGATCTTGAAGCCCGAGCCGAGCTCGGTGTAGTCGGAGAGCGTCGACAGGCGCTGGCTCGCCTCCTCGGTGAGCGCCCCGCTCGAGGGGTAGTGGAGGTAGGCGTAGGCGCGCTCGCGGCTCCGTCCTACGCGCCCGCGGATCTGGTAGAGCTGCGCCAGCCCGAGCATGTCCGCGCGCTCCACGATCAGCGTGTTGGCGGTGGAGATGTCGAGCCCGGCCTCCACGATCGTCGTGCACACGAGCACGTCGGTCTCGCCGCGGACGAAGTCCATCATCACCGACTCGAGTGTCTTCTCGGCCATCTGCCCGTGGGCGACGGCGACCTTGGCGCGCGGTACGACCGCTCGGATGCGCTCCGCGGTCTCGTCGATCGAGTCGACCCGGTTGTGCAGGAAGAACGCCTGGCCGTTTCGCGACAGCTCGCGCTCGATCGCCTGCTTCACGAGCTCCTCGTCGTACTCGCCCACGTAGGTGCGCACCGGGCGCCGGCCCTCGGGCGGGGTCTCGATCACGCTGATGTCGCGCAGCCCGGCGAGCGACATCTGGAGCGTGCGCGGGATCGGCGTGGCGGACAGCGACAGCACGTCCACGCGCAGCTTGAGCTGGCGCAGCAGCTCCTTCTGCTTGACGCCGAAGCGCTGCTCCTCATCGACGATCAGGAGGCCGAGGTCCTTGGGGCGGACGTCTCGGCTCAGCAGGCGGTGGGTGCCGATCAGGACGTCGACCTTGCCCTCCTGGAAGCCCTTGATCGCCGCGTTCACCTCCTTCGTCGAGCGGAAGCGGCTCGCCACCTCGATCGTGAACGGGAAGTCGCGCAGGCGCTCGCTGAAGGTGCCGAAGTGCTGCTGGGCGAGGATCGTCGTCGGCACCAGGAACATGACCTGCTTGCCGTCGTTCGCAGCCTTGAACGCCGCGCGCAGGGCCACCTCGGTCTTGCCGTAGCCGACGTCGCCGCAGATCAGCCGGTCCATCGGAACCGGCCGCTCCATGTCGGCCTTGACCTCCTCGATGCTGCTCAGCTGGTCGGGGGTCTCCACGTAGGCGAACGCGTCCTCCAGCTCCCGCTGCCACGGCGTGTCCGGGGCGAACGCGTGGCCGACGGTGGCCATCCGGGCGCTGTAGAGCCGGATCAGCTCCCCGGCGATCTGACGGACGTGACGCCGGGCCTGGCTCTTGGTCCTGGCCCAGTCCGAGCCGCCCAGCCTGTTGAGCGTCGGCGCCTCGCCCCCCACGTACTTGGTCACCTGGTCCAGCTGGTCGGTCGGCACGTAAAGCCGGTCCGGAGCCTGCCCGCGGCGGCTGGCGCCGTACTCCAGCACGAGGTACTCCCGCGTCGCCCCGCCCACCGTGCGTTGGGCCATCTCCACGAACCGGCCTACCCCGTGCTGCTCGTGCACGACGTGGTCGCCGGACCGCAGCTGCAACGGGTCGACCTGGTTGCGTCGCCGGGACGGCATCCGGCGCATGTCCCTGGTCGAGCCGCCCTGCCCGGTGGTGCCGGTGAGGTCGGCCTCGGTCAACAGCACCAGCCGCGCCGCATCGCAGACGAAGCCGCGTCCGTGGGTCCCGGTGCCCACGAGGACGATCCCGGTCGTCGGCGTCGGGTCGTCGGCGACCAGCCGCGCCGGCACGTCGTGCTCGGCCAGCACCTCCACGACCCGTTTAGCCAGCCCGGCGCCTTCGGTCAGCACGAACACGTGAGAACCGCTGTCGACGAACCCTCGCAGGTCGGCGACGGCCTGCTCGGTGTCCCCGCGGTACGGCTTGTGGTCGGTGCATCCCACCCGTACGAATGCCGCACCTGCTTCGCCGGCGTCCTCGGCGAGTTCCTCGTCGGCGCTAAACCGGGACAGGGTCCACCACGGCCGGCCGGTCCGCAGCGCGTGGCCGCGGACCTCGGCCAAGGTCTGGTACGACGCCTGCCCGAGCACCGACTCCAGGTCGACCGGGACGGCGTTGCCGGCCGCTGCGTTGACCCAGCTGGCTTGCAGGAACTCCTGGCTGGTCGCGACCAGGTCGTGCGCCCTGGTCCGGACCCGCTCGGGCTCGACCAGCACGACGTGGGTGCCCGGCCGCAGCACGTCGAGCAGGCTCTCCATGCCCTCGACCAGGGCCGGCGCGAGCGACTCCATCCCCTCGACGGCGATGCCCTCGGCCAGCTTGCCGAGCAGGTCCGCGACCCCCGGCAGCTGACCGGCCAGCGCCGCGGCCCGGGCCCGCACCGCCCCGGTCAGCAACACCTCCCGGCACGCAGGCGCCCACAGCCCGCGGGGGGCGACCTCCAGGCTGCGCTGGTCGGCGACCTTGAACCAGCGGATCTCCTCCACCGTGTCGCCCCACAGCTCCACCCGCAGTGGATGCTCCTCCGTCGGCGGGAAGACGTCGACGATCCCGCCTCGCACCGCGAACTCCCCGCGTCTTTCGACCAGGTCGGTGCGCGTGTATGCCGCGGCCGCCAGCTGCTCCACCAGCGACTCCAGCGGCAGCATGTCACCGGCCTGCGCCGCCACCGGAGCCAGCTCACCCAACCCCTTGACCAGCGGCTGCAGCAGAGCCCGGACCGGTGCCACCACGACGTCCAACGGCCCGGACACCGTCGAGGCGTCGGCTCCGGCGATGGGTCCCGGCTCGGGGTGGGCCAGCCGGCGCAGGACGGCCAACCGCCGCCCGACCGTGTCGCTGCGGGGGCTCAGCCGCTCGTGCGGCAGGGTCTCCCACGCCGGGAAGTCAGCGACCGCCGCCCCCGGCAGGTAGCACCGCAGGGCAGCGGTCAGGTCCTCCGCCTCCCGGCCGGTCGCGGTGACGACGAGCAAGGGCACCCGCGCAAGCGCCGCCATGAGCGCCGGGCGCGCCCCGGCATCGACGGCCACGTCCACCACCGGTTCGCCGACCAGGCTGAGCACCCTTGCCGCCCCAGGGTCGGCGCGCAGCAGGTCGGAGACGACAGACAGGTGCACGGGTTTCCTGCTTCGGCGAGGCGCGGGACGACGACCGGGCTAGCCTAACCGCGCCCACCGACGGACCCGCGCGGCCCGCTACACCGCCGGAACCACGGACCCAGCGGCCGGCTCTGCTTACGCCCGGTGGGCTCAGAACCTGCTCAGAACCGGTGTGCGGTACGGGCCCGGCGCTCCAGCAGCACGATGGCGGCGCCGGCCACCAGCAGACCCAACCCGATGAACGACCACTGGAAGGTGCCGGCAGCACCAGTGTCGGACAACGGGCCCGACGGCCGCGCCGCATCCGGGCTTCGAGTCGCGCCGCCCGCCGACGACGGCCGGGCGGCCGCGGGCGGAACGACGACCGGCGCCGCGGACCCGCTTCTCGGTCCCGCCACGCCACCCCCAGGAGAACGTGGAGCGGGCGGGTTGATATCTGGCCGCACGGCCGGCACGACCACCGGCTTCACCGCCACGAAGGGCCCGTAGAGCTCGCCGCCGCCCGGCAGCAGGGCGGGCACCAGTCCGCCGCCGAGCAGCATGGAGCCGAACGGTGCGGCCACACTGCTCACCAGAGTCCGGCCGGCCGACAGGGTCGGAAAGGCGGCGACCACCGGCCCCGCGGGAGCACCCGACTGCGGCGGGAGCGAGGGCAGCGGCCCGCCGACCGCGTCCGGCGGGCCAAGCGGTCCGGCTGGCACGCCTGAGCCCGGGTCGACGACGGGCCCGCCTGCTGCTATCGGCCCTGCTGGCTCGGCTGAGGGGAGGTTGGGGACGCTCGGGACCGTCGGCAGCGTTGGCGGCGCCGTCGTCGGCGGCACGTCCGTCGGGGCGGGGTCCGTGGTCGGGTCCGTCGTCGGCGGCACGTCCGTCGGGGCGGGATCCGTGGTCGGTTCCGTCGTCGGGTCCGGTGTGGGGTCCGTCGGACTCGTCGTCGGCTCGGTCGTCGGCTCGGTCGTCGACTCGATCGGGGCGGGGTCCGTCGGCGAGGTGGCGCTGTCCGTTGGTACTGACTCGGGCGTCGGGTCGTCGAGCGCCGCTTGAGTCGTCGTCGGATCCGGCGCGGCCGGTTCCGAGCCGGCGACAGCCGCCTGCGGGAGGGAGACCGTGAGCGCCAGGGTGGGGTCTGTGCCCGCAAGGCGCACGCTGGCCTGCGCCGGGTCGCCCAGCGGTCCCAGGAGCAGCAGGAGGCCCAGCGTGGCCGTCCCGAGCCCGGCCCCGGCTCGAGTGATGGCACGCCCAGCTCCACGCGCCATGGCGACCTCCGCATTCGTACGATCCGATGGCCCTCTTCCACCTGATCGGGCAATATCAAAAGTAACAGCGCCAGCGCTCCCACGTTGGTGTTTGGCCGAACCCAACGTGGCGAACATCCCAACGGATCGACCTTACCGATCACCGGCCGCCGGGCCATGTCCGACCGGCCCGCGTTCTCGGCCTGGGCGGGATGGCCCGATGGGCCCTGCATGTGACCAACGACTGATGTCAACTCCAAGACGCGGCAGGCACCCACGAGGTACCTTCGGGATTGGGTGCCTCGCAGGATGTGCCGCTGGCGCCACGCCGGGCCGCACCCGGCACAGCCGTGACCGCCACCGGGCAGGCCTGACCCCCGCCCGTCGAACCCGCACACCGTCCCAGCAGTCCAGGGCCGTCCTGGCCGACCCGGCGAAGGAGCACTCGTCATCAGCACGTCGACGGTACATCGCGCCGACCTGCCCGACCTCGGCGTCGGCCCCATCGTGGTCCGGGACATCGACCTCGCTCTGTTCGGCCTGCTGCCGCAGGGGCAGCTGCTCGGCGGTCCGGTCGAGCGCCCCGACCTGTCCAGGCTTGCCGATCCGGCCGACGCCCGGCGGGATCAGACCGCACCGGTGACCGCCGCAGTCCAGGTGCCGGCGGACGTAGCACGCCTCGCACTCGACGCGGGCGGTCTGGTCCTGCGGGACGAGGAGTCCACGCCGCTGGCCCGGTTGGAGCCGATCGAGGCCGGCAGTGCCGAGGCCATTGCCGACGCCGACAGTGCCGAGGCCGTCCTGGTTGTCGGGACGCTTACCAGGGTCCGGCAGCGCGAGAGCGGTCAGGCCCGCCAGCTGGCCGTCCACGCCACCGACCTCTGGCCCACCCGGGCGCGAACGGTGGTCGTGCTCGGCCGCCCGCCGGTCCGCGCTGACGACGCGCCGATCCGTGCCGCGGCCCAGGGCACCGAGTCGCTGCTGCTCGTGGTCCCAGACGACCCCGACGCTGACGTCCCCACCGCCGTGCTGGTCGACGTGGCACGGCTGTGGTTGGACGAGATCGGCCTGGCCGGCGACGTCCGCACCGCGTCCCTGGCCTCGCGGGACGCGACGAGCGACGCGGCCACCGCGGCCCTGCTGACCCACGCGCTGGGGGGCGGGCCCGGCCAGTTCCTGGACCGCCACGGCGACTCTGCCGGGGCAAAGGCCTGGCGCGCCAGCCGGGCCGTGCTGGAGCACGGCTCGGACGATCTGCTCCTGCCTGAGCTGCACGAACCTGTCGCCGCCCGGCTTCGTCGGTGGCGGCCGCCGCGGACCCGCCGTGGGCTGGTGCTCATGTTCAGCGGCCTGTCCGGTTCCGGCAAGTCAACGCTGGCCCGCGACCTCTACGACTGGCTGACGGGCAACACCGAACGCACGGTGTCGATGCTGGACGGCGACGTGGTGCGGCAGCTGCTGTCCGCCGGCCTCGGCTTCGGCCGGGCTGCCCGCGAGATGAACGTGCGCCGGATCGGCTACGTCGGCGCTGAGATCGCGCGCCACGGCGGCATCGCGATCTGCGCACCGATCGCACCGTATGCCGCCACGAGGGAGGAGGTCCGTCGGCGCGTCAACGCGGTCGGTGACTTCGTCCTGGTCCACGTGTCCACCCCGCTCGCCGAGTGCGAGCGGCGCGACCTCAAGGGCCTGTACGCGAAGGCGCGAGCGGGCACCATCCCCGAGTTCACCGGGATCTCCGACCCGTACGAGGCACCGGCCGACGCCGAGCTGGCGGTCGACACGTCGGTGGTCCCGCGCGAGCAGGCGCTGGACACCGTCGTGCGGTACCTGCGCGACGGTGGCTGGGTCACCTGACCGCGCTGTCCATGTAACGGCCGCACCACCGCAAACCAGGAAGACGAAACCGATGCACATCGACTGGATCATGGTCCTCGCCACCTTCGGCGTGGGCATCGTCGTCGGGCTCACCGGCATGGGGGGCGGCGCGCTCATGACACCGGTGCTGGTCCTGTTCTTCAACATTCCGCCGCTCACCGCGGTGTCCAGCGACCTCGTCGCCAGCGCGGTGATGAAGCCGGTCGGTGGCGCGGTCCACCTGCGCCGGGGGACGGTCAACCTCGCCCTGGTGCGCTGGCTGTGCGTCGGGTCGATCCCCTCGGCCTTCGCCGGCGTGCTCATCGCCCGTTCTCTCGGGGACGGCAAGCAGGTGCAGGACACCATCCGGGTCGCGCTCGGCGTGGCCCTGCTCATCGCCGCCACCGGGCTGGCCGTCCGGGCCTACCTGCGCCTGGTCGAGCGGGCCCGCCGGCGCGACGGCAGCGCCGACCCGCTCCCGCAAGACCGCCCCGACGTGACCGTGCGCAAGCTGCAGACCGTCCTGGTCGGCGCCGTCGGCGGTGTCGTGGTCGGGATGACCTCGGTTGGCTCCGGGTCGCTCATCATCATCGCGCTGATGGCCCTCTACCCGGCGCTCAAGGCCAGCCAGCTGGTCGGCACCGACCTGGTCCAAGCCGTGCCCCTGGTCGCATCGGCGGCGCTGGGGCACATCCTGTTCGGTGACTTCAAGCTGGACCTCACCGTGTCGCTGCTGCTCGGCTGCGTTCCCGGCGCCTACCTGGGGGCGCGGCTGTCCAGCCGGGCCCCCGGCGGCATCATCCGCCGCTTCCTGGCCTTCGTCCTTCTTGCCTCCGCGCTGAAACTGCTCAACGTGCCCACCGTGTGGACCGGCGCGGTGCTCGGGACACTGGTCGTGCTGGCCCCGCTGACCTGGATGGTGATCCGCCGCATGCACGGGTTCCCTGCCCTGGCCAAGGGCGTCTTCCGGCACCACCGGCCCGCTTCCCTGGCCGCTGCCGGCACGGCTGCCCCGGACGGACTCACGGTCGAACCGGAGCGGATCCACTGACGGCCGCCGCCAGGATGGCCTGACCCGCACCACGCACGCCCGTCGGCCCGGGCGGCCCCCCGACGCTCGGGGGCCGGCGGGGCCGACCGGCGACTGCCCGGAAAACGTGTGCAGCAAAGGGTTTCGCGAACGCGAACGGGCCCTTCCCCCGGCGGGAAGGGCCCGTTTCGATTGCTCCGGCTGACTCCGGCTGGCTTGGGCTGGCTTCGGTTACGGACCGCCGGGACCGTAGGTCCGCACGTAGATCTGGTTCACGGTGCCGTCCGTGCCCGGCTGCACCAGGTCGCACATGCCCGAGACGAAGACGACCCGGCCGGCGTCGCCGGACAGGTACGGTCGGGTGGCGATGTTGGCGTTGCCCGCCCGAGCCTGGGCGACAAGGCCCCCACCGGGACTCGTGGTGCCAGCCGCCTGCGCAGGACAGCTTCCGACTCCGCCGGCGATGTTCCCGTCCGGGCGCTGGCTGATCACGTAGGTGGTGCCTTGCGCCGGGTTCGTGCGGTTCAGCTTGCGGATGAACGCGTCCGGACGACCGTTCGTGTCGCCCTTGACCAGCGCGTTGCTGGTCGAGGTGAACGCGGCCACGTAGCCGGAGTCGTCCAGCTGCGGCCGCGTGCTCTGGCCGTTCGGGACCTCGCCCCCCCAGCCGCGAGACAACAGCACCGTCTGGCCGGAGACCATGTTCCGCCAGTAGGCGTCCAGCACCCCGTTCGTGTCATCCGCAACGAGCCCGCTGAACGACTGGAAGGTGACGATCGTGCCGTCTCGGTTGATGCCGGGCCGCGAGGAGGTCGAAGGCGCGGCCTGACCGGTGGGTGTCACGTCGACGAGGACGGGCTTGAACGTCTTGTTGGCCTTGTTGGCCTGCCACGCCCGCAGGTCGACCAGGTAGACGTTCCGGGAGAGGTTCGTGTCCCCCGCCGCGAGGCGGGCGTCGCTGGCGAAGATGAGGTGTGAGCCGTCGCCGCTGATTTCCGGGCGCAGGGACTCGTCGTTGCTGGCGGTACTGGCTACCACCCGGACGGTGCGGTTCACGGTGGTGTCGCGCATGTCGCGGACGAAGACGTCCCCGGCGGTGGAGTTCCAGGCCACGTAGCGGCCGTCGTCGCTGATCACCGGACGGACGCTGACCGGCGCGATGGGCTGGGTCTCGCTGCCATTCGCCTTGCTGACGACCTGGACGTTGCCGGTGGCCATGTTCTTGATGTACACGTCACCGACGTGGGCCCAACCGGGCACCAGGTTGAAGCAGTCAGAGGCGAAGACGACCCAAGGGCCGTCCCCGGCGACCCTGTCGCTTACCTCGCTGATGGTGCTGTGGCCGTTCATGCCGAGATCGGTCTTGCACCGGCCCCCCGTCGTCGCGTCGAGGTCGACCGTCGTCGTGTGGTTGCCGCCAGGAATGAGCACGCCGGACAGGTCGGTGAAGTACACGTGCGTCCCGCCACCGCGCTGGCTGGTCAGGTTGAGGGCGGCGGACTGGAAGGTGACGAACCTGCCATCCTGGCTGATCCGGGCACGAGTGCTGGTCTTGTCCCCGGTGGCACCGGTGTTGCTGACACTGACGATCTTGGTGACGCCGCTGTCCGGCGGGCTGACGGCGGCCCAGGCTGAGGGGCCGATGGTGCCGAACGTGACCGCGGCCGCGGTGGCACCGAGCACCCGACGTGTCGTCCGCGACCGGGCGCGCGGGAGGTGGGCATGCGACATTGTTGGCCGACTCCTTCCCCGACCGACACGCGTAGGCCGGTGACAAATGTGACGACCCCAACCTACCGACCGCACGTGGAACGAAGTCGTCGTTTCGGGTGAATCCTTGGGGTAGTCCACATGTGTGGCCGGGCTGGGCCCACATTCGATGGAATGCGGCAGGTGTTCGTTCTCGAGATCATTCCTGCGGCGCGAGGCTGGCTCGCGGCGAATGTCGCGACGGACCGTAGCCCAGGAGGGCGTCCGACAACCGCGTGGTGGCGGGCCGGCTACGCCCGAGCGGCGCCGTGGGCGCGGCCGCCGCTACGCCGGCGACGGAGCACGCTGTCGATCATGACCTTGTCCGAGTCGTCAAGCCCCAGGACGATCACCGTCACGGCATACAGTGCCAGGACGGCCAGCCCGCCCACGACCAGCTGCAGCATCCCGTGCGGGATCAGCCAGCGGACCAGCAGCCCGCCCAGGACGCCCGCCAGCGCGGCCGCCCCCTCCTTCACGGTGGCGATCCCGAACGGCGTGTGCCCGGTGATCAGCCGGACCTGCACGACCCGGGCGATGTTCACCAGGGCGAGCGAGCCGCTCCACGCGAGGGCCGCACCGAAGATGCCCAGGCGCGGGATGAGCAGCAGATTCAGCGCGACGTTCAACGCCAGCACGGTGATGTTGTTCACCATGTTCAGCGAGACCCGGCCGGACATGTTCAGCACCGTGGCGCAAGGACCGGTCCCCGCGTTGACCAGTTGCCCCAGGGCCAGCGCGACCGTCACCGACGCGCCGATCACGTAGCCTTCGCCGAACAGGCGAAGCAGGTGTCCCGGGAAGACCATCAGCATGACGAAGGCTGGTAGCGACAGGCGCATGATCCAGGCCGTTGCCGCTGCATAGGTCTCACCGAGCCGCGCGTGGTCGCCAAGGTGGTGCAACCGCGCAATCTGCGGCGCGAAGGCCGCGTTGATCGGGGCCATGACGAACACGGCCAGTGTGACCAGCCGGGTCGCCACCGTGTAGACACCGACGTCTGCGGTCGAGGTCAGCCGGCCCAGGATCAGGGTGTCCGCCCACAACAGCCCTGCGGTCGCCAGCGACGACCCCCAGCTGACCATCGAGAAGCTGAAGATCTTGCGCGTCTCGTATGTCGGTCGTGCCGGTGGCGTGCGCCGCAGGAAGGTCCGCAGCGAGATGACCGACAGAGCCGCGGCCGTCCACGCTCCGATCAGCAGCGCCCAGAACGCGCCGGTCAGCCCCCAGCCGAGCAGCAGCGCCACCACGGTCAGGCCGAGGCGGACCAGGGGCTCGTAGATGCGCCCGATCAGCGTGAACGGCCGCATCGTGCGCCAGCCCTGCGTGGCGGCGAGCGCGGCATCCGAGATGGTCATCGCGGGGATGCTGAGGCCGGTCAGCTGGATGCCGGTGACCAGCCCGGGGTCGCGGAACAGCGTCGCGATGGGGCCGGCCAGCATGGTCAGCAGCAGCCCCAGCACGGTGGAGGAGACCAGGCTGACCCACACGCCGAGCCGGACCGTGCCGCGGATCCGGCCAGCGTCGGCATCGGCGACGAACATGGCCACGAACCGTGTCAGCGCGGCCCGGAACCCGGCCAACGAGAGCAGGCCGAGCAGCGACATCATGGCGAAGCAGAGGGCGTAGCGGCCGACGTCCTGGCGGGTCAGGAAGCGGGCGATGAGCACCGTGATCAGCAGGAGGGTCCCCTGGCTACAGAGGGCGCCGACGAGGTTCAGCACCCCGCCCCGGGCGAGCCCGGACAGGTGGGCGGTGTCGCCCGGACCGTCCGCCCGCCCGGTGGTTCGGGTCCGCTCTGCTACGCCGGCGGCCGGCGGCTTGCTCGGCTCGCCGGCCGTCTCGGCGGGCTGGACCGCGCCGACGGGGTGGGGAATCTGGGACACGCTGGGGAACCGACCCTCCTGGATCAGAGTCTCCGGCCGCGGCGGAGCCCGCCGCGGCCGGAGACGTGGGTCAAGACCGGGCGCCGACCGCCCACGACCTGCGCATCTCCGAACGGCTGGCACCATCCACGGAGAAGTCCTCCGGCCGGTACTCGGGCGTCCGTCCGCCGCGGAGCACCTCCAGGACCAGGACCAGCAGGATCGCGAGGAACAACCCAGCGCCGACGACCGGCAGCCCGACCGTCAGGAGCTGGGAGGTCTTGTCGACGGAGCGCTCCTTGCCGACGAAGGCCACCTTGGCCGGGTCGGCCGCGCCGAGCTGCTGCTTGGCGTCGGCGAGCCGCTGGCGGGCGGCGACCAGGCCGCTCTGGGCCGAGTCGCGGGTCGCAGTGAGGTCGTTGAACGCGGCCATCAGCGGACCGTACCTCTTCAGGTCGTTGCGCACCGAGGAGATCGTCCCGCCGAGCGCGGACGCGGCAGTCGAGTTGCCCTGCGCCAGCAGCGAGGACTGGTTCTGCAGCAAGCCGTTGAGCCGGTCAAGCTGCGCCTGGTAGACCCGCTCCGGGTCGACCAGGCCGTTGTCGCTGCCCCACTTGTCGATGGCGGCGTTGGCGTCCTTGACGTCCTTCGTGGCCTGCTCGACCTGCGCCGTGGTGAGGTCGACCTGAGAGCTGAACATCTGCTTCATCGTCTCCTGCACGACGGCGGTGACGACCTTGACAGCTTCGCCCTTCTTCGTGGTGGTGAAGGTCACCGTCACCGCGCTCGAGCCGCCGATCTGGGCGACCACGAGCCCGTCCGCGATGGCGCCAGGCTCGATCTGGGTGTCGGCGAAGACGCGGGCGTCCACGGCGGGGCCCTGCGCGGTCGACTGGAACGCCGAGACGAACTGGGTGACGGCCTGGGAGCCGGTGTACTGCCCGGTCGCCCCGCCCACCAGGGCGGGAGCTATGACCGTGGCCATGGCGGTGTACTGCGTGGGCGCCGCCATGATCACCCCGGCGGCGATGGCTCCCGCCAGCAGCGGGATGCCGATGAGCAGCCACAGCCGACGCTTGGCCACCAGCAGGTAGTCCTTGATTTCCATGATTCTCAGTTCTCCACGGGGCGGGTTGCAGGGTCGATGGACGAGGCGGCAGCGGCGGGCTGCCAGTTGGCCGACGGCGCACGGGCGACCAGCCGCCGGAAGGAGGTCACGGGCGCGATCCGCGCGATGACGGGGGTGACGGCCGCGAAGGTGACGAGGTACCAGAGGATGACGACGCTGGAGATCACGTTTGCCGCGATGCTCTCGATCACGAACATGCCCGCACACGCGGCATACCCGATGGCGACGGCGCGGTTCAGGGTGTTGCCTGCCGTGCGCCTGACCGCCTTCACGCCCACCGAAACCAGCTGCCAGACAAGGAACAGGTATGCCGCGAGGCCCACCAGCCCGGTCTCGACATACGCCTTGAGGAAGTCGTTGTGCGGCTGCTTCGCGACGTCGGTCTGGTACTGGGTCATGTCCACCCCGATCCCGTTGACCGGGTTGCGGTTGGCCAGCGGCAGGGTCTCGGCCCAGTAGGCGAACCGCCACTCCAGCGTGTTGCTGGTCGGGCCGGTCCCCACGGCATCCTCGGTGGTGACGGCGTCCAGGCGCGAGCTGAGGCCAGGCACCAGCAGCAGCGCGACCAGTCCGCCAGCGGCCAGCGCCAGCACCGCCTTGCCGCGTCGCTGTGCGACCAGGACGAAGAGCAGGCCGAGGACCGCCGCCACCAGGGCGCCACGCGTGAGCGTCAGCATCAGGAAGACGCTGGACAGCGACAGTGCGGTCACGACCAGCCACTTCGCCTTGCCCCTGAGGTAGGGCAGCAGTGCGACACCGAACACCAGGAAGAACGCGAGGTACCGCGCGAACGTGGTCGACTGGTTGAACGGGCCGGTGATCCGGGTATAGGAGCTCTTGATGTCCGCCGCGGGGCTGCCGATGAGGAAGCCGAACAGGGTGTAGGCCAAGGGGAAGACCAGGGACAGGAACGCCGCCGTAAGCACGTTGCGGATCGATCGGGCATCGCGCAGCAGCTGCTCCAGAACCAGGAACATCACCGCGACCGCGAGCATCCGCAGCAGGCCCATCAGGCTGACCAGGGGCGAGGTCGCCCCGAGCACGCTGAGGGCCCCGGCGGCGATGAGCACGAGCCACGCCGCACCCAGCCGGGACATCGGCACCCGCTCCCGGCTGCGGTACTGGGCCGCCAGCCACAGCATCCCGGCCACCAGGAACAGCACACCGAGCAGGGTGGAGGGGTCCAGGCCACGCGCCGATGCGCTGTTGGTGGCGGTGTTACCGGCGGCGCTGGCGCTCAGCTTGAACAGGTCCACCACGGTACGGGTGGCCAGCAACAGGTAGACGAAGGCGGCGAAGCGGGTGAGCGCCAGGACACCGAGGGCGAGCCCGACCCCGGCCAGCAGCGGGATGTAGACCCAGGTCCTCGTCGTTTGCAAGCTCGCCAGCCCGCTCGCCGCCGCCGCGACCGCGGCGATGGTTGCGGCTGCCAGGGTCAGCCAGGTGCTCAGGGCCGACCCGTGGCCCGGCCGGAGCCGGTGCAGCAGGCGGGACGGGCCGCCCGACAGGGACATAACGGTCATGATGCCTCAGCTCCGGTCCATCGGAAGTCGACGCCCGGCATGGAGTACAGCTGCTGGTTGAGGGGGGCGTAGTACGACCGCAACTCGTCGAGCGCGCCCGCCGGGGGCTCCTGCTCGCTCAAGCTCGGCTTCATCGCGGCCAGTCCCTTCAGTTCGACCCGGTCGAGGCCTAGGAAGTCCCAGACCTTGGCGAGTTCGGCGTTCGGGTGGTCGAAGATGGCCTCGCTCTGCAGCACCAGCACGCGGTCGGGCCCGAACAGGTCATGCAGTAGCTGCAGCTGCTCCGCGTAACGGCCGCGGGCCCGGTAGCTGTGGTGGCGGTGCGCGTCGCTCTCGTAGGTCGGGTCGCTCAGCATGCGCTCCACCTCGCCGACGAGGCGCTGCTCCTCTGCCGCGAGCGCCTCCAGGAACCCCAGGTGCTCGTAGCCGGTGTCGGTCTCCCGGCGGAACTGCGACCAGGCGCGAGCGGCCGGTTCGCGCAGCGCGACGATGAGCCGGACATCTGGCAGCGTCTCCTTGATCCGAGTCGGGGCAAGCGGGTGGAACATGTAGTACGGGCTGGCCTCGCCGGTCACCCGCCAGGCCCCGTGAGGCTTCTCGAACCTCGACAGGAACCAGCTGCGACCTCGGCCGTAGTTCACGTCGAAGTAGTGGGTGCCCTTGCCTGACCGGCAGGGTGCGACCTGCGGGTGCCTGGACATCCACGCGGCGAGCGCCGTCGAGCCGCCGCGCTTTGCCCCCACCACCAGGTACGACGGGCGCATCCGGTGCCGAGCTCCGGCCGCGCGTAGCGGCTCTGCCAAAGCATCGCCAACTCGCTTCAGGTCCACGTGTGCTGTCCCCCGGCGGGCTGGAGTCCGGTCTTCTGGTGATGGGCGGCTGTGCTTGGTTTTGTCGGGCGGCGAAGCGGGCCCCTGGGTCGGATACCACCTGCCACCTGCCTCATGAGAACACATCAGACCGGCTCGTGGGACGAGTTTGGCTCGATCCGGCACGTGAGGCTCGCCATGCCCGGGGATGTCCGGCCGTGTCCGCATGGCTGCGTCCCCCGGCCGGAGCCGGCGGTCCTGGCAACGCGGCGAATACCCGGAAAAGCCCCACCGGTTCCTCGCCCGGGTGGCAGCATGGGCCTTGTTTACCCAAACCAAGATTATGCGGGGACACGGCGTCGTCGCGCACTCGTTCAAGGGGATCCTCGTGCTCTGGACTGCAGCGGAACCAACCACAAGGCTGCCGCGGCGCCCGCTGCACATCGCCATGATCGGCCAGAAGGGCCTGCCCGCGACCTACGGCGGCATCGAGCACGTCGTCTCCGAGACGGGCCGGCGCCTGGCTGACCGGGGCCACCGTGTCACGGTCTTCACCCGAGCGTCCTACGGCACGCCACCCCCGTCGCCATACCTGGGGATGGACGTGGTGCCGGCGCCGACGGTGGCCTCGAAGCACCTGGACGCCATCGTGCACAGCGCCACGTCCACGGCCAAGGCCCTGCGGATGGGCTGTGACGTATTCCACTACCACGCGCTCGGTCCGGGGCTGGTTGCCCCGGTCCCGCGCTACCTGTCCCGCAGCAAGGTCGCCCTGACGGTGCACGGGCTGGACCATCAGCGCGGCAAGTGGGGTCTGGGCGCCCGTGCCGTGCTGGGCACCGCGCACTGGATGAGCAGTCGGGTGCCGGATCGCACGATCGTGGTCTCCCGCGCGCTGCAGGAGCACTACCGCACCCACTTCGGGCGCTCGACCGAGTACATCCCCAACGGCGTCAGCCTTCCGGAGCCGGCCCCGGCCGCGCCGATCGAGGCGTTCGGGCTCACCCCCGGCAGGTACGTGCTGTTCGTCGGCCGGATCGTCCCGGAGAAGGCGCCCGACCTGTTGGTGGAAGCCTTCGGCCAGGTCACCGGCGGCGACGTGCAGCTGGCCGTGGTCGGCGACACCTCGTGGACCGACGGGTTCACCGACCGGGTCCGTGAGCTTGCGGCGCGCGACCCGCGCGTGGTGCTGACCGGGTACGCGTTCGGGGAGACGCTGCGGGCGCTCTACCAGCACGCAGGCGTGTTCGTCCAGCCGTCCTACGTCGAGGGTCTTCCGCTCACGCTGCTCGAGGCGATCAGCCACGGTCTGCCCGTCCTGACCAGCGACATCCCGCCACATGTGGAGGTGATCGGGTCCGACGGCGGTCCCGCCCGCCGCACGTTCCGCACCGGGGACGTCGGCTCGTTGGCGCGCGCGCTGCAAGACCTGGTCGGCGGCTTCGACACCCTTCGCGAGCCGGCACGTGCCTTCCGCGACCAGATCATGGGTGACTACGACTGGGACTCGGTGACCGACCAGCTGGAACAGGTCTACCTTCAGCTGACCACCCCGGCTGCCCGGGTCGCCCGGGTGGCCCGCGCCGAGGCCGTGGACGGACGGCCGGTATGACGCGCGTTCGCCGGACCCTGCCGCGACCGGCCCCGGTCGTGGCGTCGCTGCTGGCCGTGGCAGCGCTGGCGGCGTGCGGCAGCGGGTCCACCGAGGGGTTGGGCACGCCGTTGGGGTCCAGCTCCAGCATCACCAGTGCGCCCACGACCTCGGCGACGTCGACTCCCCCCGCCGACCCGAGGGTGGCCGCGGTCGTGGCGGCGAATACCAGGCTGACCACGTCGCTGTACGGCCTGGTGGAGCTGCTGAAGAAGATCCAGCTGGACAACGACCTGTCCGCGCCCCGGCAGGGGCTGGGCACGGCCACGTCGAAGGCCCGGGACCTCATCCAGCGCCAGCGCGCCGCGGCGTACCGGATCAGCCCGCGCGACTGCACCGCGGTCCGCGGGTTGTACTCACAGATCCGTTCGCAGGCCGCCCAGGCGACCGGCTACCGCGGCGACATCGCCGACCAGGTACATGCGCTCAAGGCCGACGTTGCCAGGCTGGACGCCGCGGTTCGCGCCGTCATCACCCAACGAGCCGCGCTCGCCGCAGCGCTGGCCGGAGTCACGAACCCTCCCGCGACCCTGACCACGACTGACGTGAAGCTTGCCCTGGACGGAGCCGCGCAACGACGCAAGGACGTCCTGGCCACCATCTCGGCTGTCAGCTCCGCCAGCAGCGACGCCGGCGCCTCGGTGTCGCAGCTGGTCGGCCAGGCCCAGAAGATCGCCGACAACGCCTGTCCCGCCTAGGCGGTCACAGTTCGGCCGAATGGCAGCCACGTAGCAGCCAACAAGCAGCCGAGTAGCAGCCGAGTAGCAGCCGAGTAGCACTGCCCGTGGTGCTGGCTGGTCCGGCTGCCCGGCACAACAAGAGGAGATCGATGAGAATCCGTATGGTGACGGGATGGTGCGCCGCCGTCGCGCTGTCCACCGCCACCGCGTTGGCCGGCATCAGCGCGACGCCACTGACGGCAAGCGCGGCCGGGGTAGGGCCCTCCGGGGTGAGCACCGCGCCGGTGTCGTCCTGGTGGGGCACGAACGGCCGGGTCAGCGACACGAAGCTCGTTGGCTCACGCGTCTATCTCGCCGGGGCGTTCGACTACGTCGGGCCGCAGAGCGGCTACGGCGCACCGGTGAGCACCTCGACCGGCACCATCAGCGCCGTCGCCCCGAGGGTCGATGGCGTGGTGCGGGCGAGCGCCCCTGACGGGGCCGGCGGCTGGTACATCGCAGGCGATTTCACCACCATCGGCGACAGCTTCCGTCGGGGCGCCGCGCAGATCGACGCGACCGGAGCCGTGACTCGGTGGGACCCGCGCCCGCTCGGCAGCGTCTACGCCATCGCCGTGCTGGCCGACAAGGTCATCTTGGGCGGTGAACTCACCGGCATCGGCAGCACCGACGCGCCGGTCCAGCGGCTGGCCGCGGTCGATCGTGACACCGGCGCAGCGCTCGCCGGGTGGCACGCCTCCGCCAACGGCACCGTGCGCTCCCTCGCGGCCGGCGGTGGCGCGGTCTTCGCCGGCGGTGACTTCACCGGCGTGAACGGCTCCTACGTGTCCCATGTCGGGCGTCTCACGGCCGACACGGGCCGGGTCGACACCGGGTTCAGCGGGTCCGTCTACGGCGGCGTCAACGCCCTGGCCTTGTCCGCGGACGGGTCTACCCTCTACGCGGGCGGCGCGTTCGGCGCGGTGACATCGGCCGGTCTCGTGCTGGCACGAGCCAACCTCGCCGCGTTCGCGACCAACTCCGGTGTCGTGGTCAACTGGGCGCCCCGGGCGAACGCGCTCGTGGCCGCCCTGGGCGTGGACCAGACCAGCGGCATCGTCTACGTCGGCGGCCAGTTCACTTCGCTGGCAGGCGTCGCGCGCGGGTACCTCGGCTCGGTGACGGGCACCGGGGCACCGACCGCGTTCAACCCGGCGCTGTCCGGCTGCAACGCACCGCACCGGACCAAGAACACCTACACCTTGGTGCCGTGCATGCCGGAGGTGGATGCTCTCGGCGTGCAGGACGGCGTCGTCTATGTCGGCGGCCGGTTCGGGCAGTCGGGCACGACCGAGCGGCACAACGCGGCGGCGTTCAGCGCCGGGAGCTCCACGCCCAACTCGTGGAACCCCGTCCCATCCGGTCAGATCCTGGCGCTGGCGCCGGCGGGCCCGTCGACCTTCGTCGGTGGCGACCTGACCAGCATGAACGGGTTGGTGCGCAAGGGCCTTGCCGCCCTCGACGCGGCCACCGGGGCCGGCGACGCGACGTTCCGGGTCGACGCGAACGACATCGTCCTGGACCTGGAGCTGTCCCCCGACCGAACCCGCCTCTACGTGATGGGCAGCTTCACCAGGCTGGGCGGGCTGAACCGGGCCAACATCGCGGCGCTCACCACGGCCACCGGCAGGGTGGACACGGGCTTCGTGGCCCAGGCGAACAACTCCGCCCTGATCGGCAAGGCATTCGGCGGCGCGCTGTACGTGGGTGGCACCTTCGCCCGCGTGAACAACGTGATCCGGTCGCACCTGGTCAAGCTCAACGGTGCTACCGGCGGGGTGGACCCGCTGTTCGTCGTCAACACCAGCGGCGACGCCGGCCCACTGCAGCGGGGCGGGATGGTGCAGGGGCTCGCGGTCCGGCGAGACGGCTCGCGGGTGTACCTCGCCGGGCCGTTCACGAGCGCGAACGGCGTGGCCGTCAAGGGTGGCCTGCTGGTGGTCGACGGGACCAGGGGCGCGCGCACCACGTCCCAGCTCGGCGGCGTGGAAGCCTGCCCGCAGCTGGGACCCTGGGTCACCCACATCGACCTGTCAGCGGACGAGCGCTACCTGTACGGCGGCGACACCTGCCCCGACTTCGTCTACAAGTGGGACGCCGTGAGGCTCGGAACGCCCACCAACCCGACCGGGCTGACCTGGATAACCTGGTGCAACGGTGGGATGCAGGCCCTGGTGGAGGTCAACGGAAGGCTCTACTACGGCTCGCACGGAGGCGACCGGAACGCCGGCGGCTTCTGCTGGCGGACGCCGACCGACCACACCCGGCTCGAGCGGCAACGGCTGATCGTGTTCGACGCCACGTCAGGCGACCTCACCACGGACCAGTTCTTCTTCGACTCGCCGATGGGTGTCTGGTCTCTGGAGGTCCTGCCGCAGGGGCTGCTCGTCGGCGGCGACTTCACCCTGGTCGGCGACCGGAACACGGTGCACCAGGGCCTGGCCCTGCTGCCCGGCACCCCGTAGCCAGCGCTGGCGCCCGTCCCTGGAGTAGCACCGGCAGGGGACGCGGAAGGCGGCCACGAGGAGCACGTCCTCGTGGCCGCCTTGCCGTGTGCCCCTAACTCAGGCCCGGGAACCCACCCGGCCGGTCCTGGCCGGTGAACCGGCTCAGCAGCCGGTCGTGAAGCTGTTGACGAACTGGGCCGGGGGCTTGGTGGAGCCGTTCCACATGTCGCCCTGCGACGTCCAGTAGTTCCGCAGGTTCGGCGACAGCTGAACCTCGGTGAAAGCGTTGCGGTTGAACGTGCTGTCCATCATCGCACCGGCCTGCAGCGAGATCTTCCCGCCCGTGGCCGTGTTGCAGCTGATCGTGGACTTGTTGGTGCTGCTGTTCATCGACGGGAGCTTCAGTCCGGCGTCCTTCATGCGGAAGCCGAAGCCGGAGGTGCGGAAGGTGGTCACCGTGTTGTAGGTCCAGAAGTTGCCCCACCCCGACATCTGGTCGTTGAAGCCGATGGCCACGTTCCGGGCGGTGTTCTTGGTGAACGTGTTCCACGAGCCGTCCTCGTCGGTGGTGAAGGCGCGACCGTCGCCCGGCAGGTTGTAGATCGTGTTACCCGAGACGGTGTTGTAGGCCGACGAGCCACCGATGCGGATGCCCTCCTGCATGTAGTGCTTGAAGGTGGACTGGGCGATGTCGTGAACGGTGTTGCCGGTGAGCTGCCAGCCGTCGCTGTAGCTGCCCAGCCACACTCCGGGGCCCACGCCACAGGCGATGTCGTGGATCTGGTTGCCCGCGATGACCCCACGCTTGTTCATCGCAGAGTGGATGCCCTTGAGCGAGAGGTCGTTGTTGACGATCTTGATGCCGTACGAGGGTCGAAGCGGGACGCCGACCTTGTTCTGCAGGTAGGGGGTCGAGCTGTCGATGCCGGTGGGGTTGTAGCTGCCCCGGCCCGGGACGGCCCGACGGGCCTGCCAGTCCAGCGACTTGGTGTTCAGCCAGTGCCGAACCTTGCCGGCGTTGCCGCCCATGATCATGATGCCGCCGCGAATGTTCAGCCCGGTTATGGTCCAGTAGCTGGCCCCGCTGCCGAACGTGATCGTCCGGTTCGGGTCGGGCGAGGACGCGCCGCAGCTGGGCATCCGCAGGCTGGCAGTCAGCGTGACCGGGCCGTCGCCGTTGTTGGTCAGCGTGATCGGCAGCGCCGCGGTGCCGGAGCGCTGGATATTGAGCACACCGTTGTAGGTGCCGCTCTTCAGCTTGATCACGGTGCCTGGGGCAGCGCTCTTGATCGCGTCCTGCAACTGGGTGATCGTGGATACGACGAGCGGGGCGGGCGCGGCCAGTGAGCCATTGCTGACCTGCGCACCGGCCGGGCCGGCGAGCGCGACGGTCGAGGCGGCGGCGGTCAGGCAGGCAGTGCCCAGCACGACGGCGCGCGCACGGCTACGCCGTCGGGGCGTGACAGGGATGTTGTGGTGCACGGAGGTCCGTTCCACGGCGCAGACATGAGATCACCACCGGGGGCGCGCCGATGCGCCGCCGATGGTGATCTGGTGCCTTCAGGGAAAGGCATTTCAGTCGACGAGATCGCTCTCGCCCCTGTCCACGCCGTGATGAGCTAGGGGAGCTGTCAGGGCGTACCCGAACAGGCGGACAGGTCGCCCGACCGGGGAGGTCTCGCCCAGATGGGGACTATCTGGACGTCGACCGCTTCGAAGGTAGAGCCTGGCGCGATTGCGACGCAACATGCAAATGGCGTATGTGGTGCACGCCTCAGCCGCGGGCCGCTCGCTCCGGGTCTGCTGTGGCGTGGCCGGCGCGCCGGCGGCCGGACGCCCCCCCCGAAAGGCCGTCGGCGCATTGCGGGCGAAGGCCCCCATCGCCGGGGCCGCGCCCGGCAGGCTGCCGGGCGGAACCGCGACCGGGGCAGCTGGATAGCGCCGCCCTACTGGGCGGTGATCACGACCGGCGCCGACAGCGGGGAGGTGCCCAGCGCGTTCTGCGCCTTGATCCGGTAGCTGTAGCTCGTCCCCGACGTGACCGCCTTGTCCAGGTAGGAGAGCTGGTCGGGGCCGAGGACGGTAAGGCGGATGCCGTCGCGGATGAGGATGTACTTAGTCACGGGGGAGCCGCCGTCACGGGCGGGCGCCGACCACGACAACGCGATTCCGTCAGCCTGCGCCACGCCGGTCATCACCGGCGCCGACGGTGCACCGTTGGTCGGGACCGCAGACTCCTCCAGGCTCAGGCCGCCCTCGCCGATGGCGTTGACCGCGCTGACCCGGTAGTAGTACCGGTCGCCGATGACGACATCGGCGTCGGTGAAGGTGGTCTCGGTGACCGTGGCAAGCAAGGTCTCGGTGCCGGCCTGGACACCCCGGTAGATCCGGTACCCGGTGATCGGGGAGCCGCCGGAGGCGGGGGCGGTCCAGCTGAGCAGGTTGGAGGCGTACTGGCCGACCGCGCTGAAGCCCGACGGAGCGCCCGGAACCGTAGCGACACCGGTCTGCGGCGTCGCGGTCACCGTCGCGCTCGGCAGGCTCTCGCCGACCGCGTTCAGGGCCGTGACCCGGTAGGAGTAGGCCGTGCCGTTGGTGACCGTGGCGTCGCTGTAGCTCGGCATGGTGGTGGTTGCCACCTGGGTCCAGCTGAGGCCGTCGGTGGAGCGGTACACCCGGTACCGCTGCAGCGGCTGGCCGCCGTCGGTCGACGGGACGAACCACTGGAGCAGCACCGTGGCGTCTCCCGCGGCGCCGGACAGGTCCTCCGGCGCGCCGGGCACGGTGTATGCCGCACTGTCGGGCAGCATCGCGAAGTGGGGTTGCGCGGTGGCGCCGATCTTGGTGAAGTCGCCACCGATGTACACGTGGGTCGCGTCCGCGCCCATCGACCACACCCCGAGTGCGCTGTTCACGACGGGCGCGTACGGCAGGGTTGTGCCGCTCGCCGCGTCCACGGCGGCGATCTTGTAGCGGGTCAGCCCGTCGAAGCCGCCGGCGCCGGTGAAGTGGCCGCCGCAGAACACGGTGGTCCCGATGACTCGCACCCCCTGCATGTTGCCGTTGGAGTGCTTGGACCAGGCCACCGCACCGGTGTTGGAATCCATCGCGGTGCATGCCCCGCCCGAGCCAGCCACGGCAAGGTAGACCCGGTCCGGACCCACCACCGAGATGTCGTAGATAGGCGGCTTCGTCGCCAGGTTCGTCGCGCCGGGCGCGAAGGAGGTGGCGACAGTGCCGGTCGCGGCAGACAGCTTGGCGAGGTGGCCGCTGGTGGTGGTCCCGTTGACGGCAGTGAAGTTGCCGCCGATGAACACCGAGTCGCCCCCGAAGGAGGGCTCCACGGTGAAGACCCGGTCGTCCGGGGTGGGCAGCCAGGTCGTGTCGAGGGCGCCGGTGGCGGCGTCGAACCGCGCCAGGTAGGGACGGGCCGCGAGTGCTGCCCCGGTGCCGGCGGCCGTGGTGAACAGGCCACCGGCGTACACCTGGCCGTTCGCCACGGTGAGAGTGTCGGGCTGCAGGTTGACCGATGCCTTCCACGCCGGGTCGAGCGTCCCCGTGGCGGCATCCACTTTGGCCAGCTTCTTGCGGGCGACCCCGTTGATGGTCGCGAACAGCCCACCGAGGTACAGGTTGCCCTCCGCCGCCGCCAGCGCCGTCACAGTGGAGTCGGCCTGCGCCGTGAAACTGGTGTCGAACCGGCCCGTCGCCGGGATGAACACGGCGAGGTTGCTCACCGCGTACGTGCGGCTGGACGGGTCGATGACGGCGCTGAACTTGCCGGCGACGTAGACCCTGTCGCCGACCGGCAGGATCGCCAGGACCCGGCCGTTGGTGCCCCACGTGCGCGCGGGCACGTTCGAGATGGCCGCCGAGGCGGAGGAGCTGCCCACCCCGAGGACCAGTGCAGTGACAGCGACGAGAAGCACGACGGTTCGGCGAATACCCAGCATGGGACCTCATACGATCAGGGAATGGCTTGCCATTAGGCGTGACGGCCGGCATGAGGGGGCAGTTCGGACCCCAGCCTTTACAGCGTAACCGAGGGCTACTGGTCTCGTCGCCCTTTCGGCCAGATTCAGTCGGAGGCGCGCCGTGTTCGCGGCGGGTCAGCCGATGCTGGCCAACGGCCACCCGGTGGACCAGCCGAGCAGGTCGCGAAGGCGGTGGTCGTGCGGCGCGTACAGCTCCCGCAGCTCATCTCGTGCGCCGTCGGTGACCGCAGGCATCGGCGGCTTGGCCCGCGTGTGGAGGCCGAAGGCGCCCTGCTCGTGCGGCGCCAGGTTGAGGAAACTCACACACCGGGCGTAGACGGCAGCAGGGTCGGCGTACATGTCTTCGCTGCGGATGACGAGCATTTGCTCCCGGTCGAAGTGGCAGTACCAACGCTCCAGTTGCTCGGCATACATCCCGCGAGAGACGTAGGAGTAGCTGCGCAGTGCTGCGTGCGCCTGTTTCGAGGTGAGGTCGCCCCCGCGGAGATATGGCGCCAGCCGTTCCTCCTCGGCGTGGACGGCGTCCAGGAACGACAACGGCTCGACGCCACGCTCGACCGAGTGCTTGTAGTGCGAGTAGGCCCGTTCCACCGGGTCACGCAGCAGCGCGATGAACCGGCCGTTGGGCAGCAACTCGCGCACCCGGGCCGGGGCGAGGGGGTGGTAGAGGTAGTACGGGCTGGCCTCGAAGGTCTTCTGGCCGGCGCGGGGCGGCGGGAAGTGGCCCCGGTACCACCGCTCCCCCTTGTCGTGGAAGACGGTGAAGTACTGCAGCTCCTTGCCGATCGCGGGCACGACCGACGGGTGGCCGGCCAGGTAGGCGAACAGGGAGGTGGTGCCGCAGCGCATCCCGCCGATGACCAGGAAGTCCGGCAGGCTGCCGGCGTCGCCGGTGCCGACGCCGCGAGCCCAAGCCCGCACTCCCCGAACGCTCTCTCGTAGCCGCTGTTCGGCGCGCAGGCGGACGGCTCGCCGCTGTAGCGGGGAGCTCCGGTCCGGCATGCGTGGTCCTTAGTCTGATGAGGCAGTCTGATGAGGCAGGGACCGCCTGTGTGTCCCGGCGACGGACGGTCGCCATCCTAGGGGCTGTGCGCCTAGGTGACGTTAGGCGCTCCCCAACAGCGAAGCGGAGTTTCGTACGCGTAAATCAGCCACATCGTAGCCAAAATCGGCAATCTGCGGGCCGAAACGGCGTTCGATCAGCCGTCGTTGCACGCTGCCGGGGCGCAGGGGCGAGGCCAGAGCCTGCCACCGCCGCTCGTAGATGGTGCTGCGGTCCCCCCGCAGATGACCCGCGGGTATCGGCTGGTCGAGTCCGAGGAACTGCTGGATCTTGGCCAGTTCCTGCTCTGGGTCACTCACCAGGTCCTCGTAGCACAGCACGTGCAGACGCTGCAGCAGGGGAGCGTCCTCGCGCAGGGTCTGGTGTGCCCGGACCCAGTGGTCCACCATCGAGGACAGCGTGGTGTACCGGGTCAAGTCGCGACTGAGCAGCTTTCGCCACTTCTTGTTCGACAAGGCCACGACCACCGGGTGACGGACGACGACGATCAGCGCCGAGCCCGGGAACACGTGCTGCAGGAACCGCCCCATGATCAGATTCGGCGGGGACTTCTCCACCAGATAGGTCTTCGACAGGTCCCAGTAGGGGTCCCACGCCTCGCGCAACCGCTGCGCGGCATCCGGGGTGGCAAGCGGCGAGGACTCGGTCAGGTGGGCTTCGGCAGCCCTGGCGAACCGCCCCGACCCGCCGTAGACCTTGGCCTTGGGGTAGACCTGCTGCAGGTGCTGGCCCTCGTCCTCCCGGGCGCCGGTGCCGCTCAGCCCGCTGATGTCACTGTGCGCAGCCAGGGCCCGGGCAAGCGGGGTCGTCCCGCTGCGGTGCAGACCACCCACGAAGACCAGCTGGTGGGCTGTCATCGCTGCCCGCTCAAGAACGTGGCGACCGGCTCGTCGACGCGCACCTCGACCGGTGCCTCGCTGACCGCGACGGTCTGGCCGGCGCTCACCCGCCGCAGCGTGGCGCCCACCGGGCCAGCGCTCGCGCCGGAGCGAACGGTCACCGATCCCGCGGAACCCCATAGGTACATCGTTGAGGTGTCGCCCTTCTCGAATCCGACGCCGCTCAGGCCGTCCTTGGCCACCGGGACGGCATGAGCCGACCTGGCCGCTTCCGCGATGCCGCTCATCGCGGTGCCGGCGGCTCGGACACTGCCGGAAGGGTCGATCAGGCCGTAGCGCGGCTCGTCGGCGTTCCGTCCGCTGGGGTCGACGGCCAGCGGCAACCAGATGGCGGTCCGCACCCCGCCGGCCAGCAGCGAGCTGACCGTCTTGACCATCTCGTCGCTGCGCTGGGCATCGTCGGTCGCGGCGCCCTTCCAGAAGCTGCCGACCTCCCATGCCTCGATCGGCGTACCCGACGGCGTGTGCCGGCTCAGGTACGCCAGCAGCATGGGCACGTTGGACCACTTCTCGTAGAAGTGGAACTGCCGGACGTCGACAACTCCCTGGCGGGCCAGCTCGGAGGCCATCGCCAAGTAGGTGAGGTTGCGCACGCCCTGCTCGGCCGCAAGCACCTGTCGCAGCTGGGCCGCAGTGCTGACCTGAGGCAGCCGGGCACCGCGGGTGCCGAAACGCCGCTCGTAGTACTGGTTGTACGCCCGGACGGCCCCCGCCTCGTCACCCGCCTTGAGCAGGTCGTCGGCGATGCCGTAGCCGTATGTCGTGCTCGCCAGCCCGAAGTCCACCACCTTGGCCTGACGGTCTGCCTCGTGGATGGCCCTGGCGCCCACGGTCACCAGCTGGCGCAGCTCGTCGGGGGTGCCACCCCAGTAGCTCGGGGAGTTGACCTCGTTCTCCAACGCGAACTCGGTCACCCCGTAGGCGGAGTAGCGCTGGACCGCCTCCTTGACGAAGGCAGCGTATGCGGCGAGATCTCTCGGCATCCCGGACTCGGTCTTGTTGGCCTTGCCCCGGCTGAACTGCGCCTCCCCGGAGGTTGCCCAGCACCTGCCCACCCGGATCTTGAGGAGCAGCCGCATACCGATCTCCCGCGTGCGCTGGGCGACCTTGTCGACGGTGGACCAGTCGCGGTGCCCGGGGCTTGGCTCGATGTCACACCAGACGAACTCGTAGTAGGTGCTGCCGCCGGACAGGGAGGCGAGGTACGGGCGGTAGCTGTCGAACCGGCCCCAGTCCCACTTCGCCCCCACCGGGGTCACACCCGGCCCTGCCGTCGGCGCGGTGACGCCGGTGGTGGGCGCGGTCGTGCCGCCCGTCGCGCTGGGCGGTGGCGTGCTGGCGCCCCCACCGGCGGTGCCACCGGTGCAGCCAGCTGTGGCGGCGGCCAACATGATCACGGCACCCCACGCCGCCAGGCGGGAGCGGCGCAGCCGTGCCGTCATGCCCGGTCCCCCGCCGCGGCCCACCGTGACTGCTCATGAGCCTGCAGGCGGGTGGTCAGCTGGTCCGCGAGCTCGTCGACCCGAGGGTCGATGTCCAGGGCCCGGCGGCCGTGCGACTCCCGCCGAGCCACGTGCTGGTGCAGCTCGTGCCGGAAGGGGAAGCCGAGAAAGTCGCACAGGCGGCGCATCTGGCGCTCCGGGTCGCGGACGAGCTCGTCGTAGGAGGACAGCAGGACGTCCTCGCGCCGGTCCAGGCCGAGGTCGAAGAACAGCAAGTTGCGGATGTACCAGAACAGCACGGCGGCGGTGTCGGTGGACATTGTCTGCAGGTCGAAGGAGCGGACCAGGTCCCGGGACGGCTCCGGCAGCCGCTCCGACTGCCACATGCCCTGGTCGCTGCCGTCGGCGATGGCCCGCAGCGCGCTCAGATTGGACGCGCCGAACTTGGCGACCTCGGACCGGGCTCGGTCGTGCGCGTCCCGCCACGCCCAGACCGCGCGTCCGGGTGCAACGCCGGGCAGGTCGAGCAGCTGGTCGACGCGCTGGGAGTCGCACAGGGGCTTGAACAGCACGAACTGGTGCCGGCTGGCGACGATGGCGTTCCGGACCGTCTCTGGGCCGCGCAGCCGGAAGCGGTGGAAGACGCGGCGGTCGTTCTCGCCGTGCACCTGCACCTCCGGCGCAGCGTCAAGGCCACGGAGCAGCATGTTGGTGCCCGACCGTTGCAGGCCCACGACGTACACCGGGACTGCCTGCCCGCGGGCGACGCCATGCCTACGCCGCCATTGCGCCTTGGCCCAGGCCGTCGCGATACGGGACCTCGGGTCGAGCTGGTCCTCCTCGACGAGCCGACGGACACCTTCGGTCCTCGCCCAGCGCGCGTGGCGCGCCACCCGGCGGGCGGTGTACGCCGTGCTGTCCAGGAGCCTGTCCAGCGGTGGATAGCTTGGCCGCATCATCGTCCTCAGATCTGGTCTTGGCTTTCCCCGGCCGCTGCACGCCCGGCGCAGGGTCGGTGGTGCCGGGCACGCGCGGTCCCGGTCACGAGCCCGGGAGGGCCACCTTGCGCCCGTGCGCTCGAAGGATGAGCTCGAGTTCGCTGACGCGGTTCGGGTCATGCTCGGCGAGGTGATTCAGCAGGTCGGCGACCGTGTCGAAACGTTCGTCGGAGTACCCCGCCGAGACAAACCGCGCATAGGTGCCCTCCGACAGGTTGAGCACCGGCGCGAGGATGGCGGTGTTGTCGATCACGGCCGGCATGGCTCGCGGGTCGACCCGGAACTGCCCCGGGGCGAGGGTGCCGCCGTCGCAGAGCAGCAGGGCCAGCCGGTGCCCACCGTCGCCGACGTGCAGCCGGGAGGTGACACGCACCCCGGAGTCCGTCACAGCCTCGCCCCGGACGTAGCGCAGCGTGATCGGGCGGCGGGCGTCGAACCCGCGATCCCGGAAGGAACGGGCCATCTGCACCGAGCGCAGCACGCGCTCGTCGAACTGTCCTTCGAGCACGTTCGCATCGCGCAGCGTCCAGGGACGGAACCGGCGCATGGCGACGTGCTGAAACCACACTCGGTACGGCTGCTGGCGGGCAGCCTCCAGGAGCTGGGGCCGAGACAGGTCAGCATGCGCCTGGAGAAATCGGAAGAAGTCGGCACGCACCGATACGTCGTAACGCAGCGGGCTGATCAACGCTTCGATCGACAGTTCCTCGCTGCCCAGCCACTTGGGACGCCACGTCAGCCCGCGGCGCGCAGTGCGCTGCAACGTAGCCAACGGCGAACGCTTCATGACGGACAGTCAATCAGAGATGCCGTGGCCGTTGAGCTGGATTCCGGCAAGAGGGCTTGCCACCAGCGCATTTGGCTAGGAGATTTGCGCCACTCGATGCCCGGAACCCGCCCCACGCGGCAGGCCCGGAGGCCCCGGCCTTGGCCGAACAGGCCCGCCCGGAGCACCATGGTGGGCTAGAGTGGCCGGTAATCATCCGGGGCGGAGGGCTGCCCTGCGGCCATCGACCGAAGGCAACCACCACCCTTGCGAATCTTGCACGTCAACAAGTACTTGTACCGTCGCGGCGGAGCCGAGGGCTACATGCTCGATGTCGCCGAGCTCCAGCGGGCGGCCGGTCACGAGGTGGAGCTCTTCGGTATGCAGCACCCGGAGAACCCGCCCGGGCTGACCTACGCCGACACCTTCCCCACCTTGGTCGAGCTGGAGCCGCCGCCGCAGGGCGGACGGGCCAAGGTCGCCGCCGCCGCCCGGATGCTCTGGTCCCGCTCCAGCGAGAAGGGCCTCGCCGAGACGATCCAGCGGTTCCAGCCGGATGTCGTGCACTGCCACAACATCTACCACCAGCTGTCCCCCTCGATCTTGCGGCCCGTGGCCGCCGCCGGCATTCCGTGCGTGATGACACTGCACGACTACAAGCTGGCCTGTCCGAGTTACCAGATGCTCGACCACGGCAACCTCTGCAACGCCTGCGTCACCGGCGGCCCCCTGCAGGCTGCCCGACGCCGCTGTAAGGACGGGTCGTTCGCTTCCAGCGCCTTGCTGTCGCTGGAGTCCTCCCTGCACCGGCTGATCAAGGCCTACGCGCCGGTCACGACGTTCGTGTGTCCCAGCCAGTTCCTGGCGACCGTGATGCGCGAGGCAGGGGTCTTCCCCGACCGGATGGCTGTCATCAACCACTTCGTCGTCCTGGACGGCGCGCCCCTGGCCGACCGCCCCGGGCGGGGCTTTGTCTTCGGTGGCCGGCTCAGCCGGGAGAAGGGCGTGGACGTCCTCATCAGGGCCGTCGCCTTGAGCGGGGTCACCCTGGACATCGCTGGCGACGGGCCGGTCAAGGCCGAGCTCGAGGCGCTGGCCGCCGAGCTTGCACCAGACCGAATCACCTTCCATGGCAGGCTTCCCCGCGACGAGCTGCAGGCTCTGATGCGTGGTTCGGTGGCGAGCGTGGTGCCTTCCCGCTGGCACGAGAACCAGCCGATGACGATCCTGGAGTCGCTGGGAGCCGGCGTCCCCGTGATCGCAACCGCCCTGGGCGGCATGCCCGAGCTGGTCCGTGACGGCATCGAGGGTTGGGTGGTCCCGCACGACGACCCGGCCGCGCTGGCGCGAACGCTCACCGCGGTCGCCGCCGACCCTGTGACGGCGCACGCGATGGGCCTGGCCGCCCGGGAGCGGATGCTGCGGGAGTTCTCCTCGTCCGCGCACCTGGCCCGCCTGGAGGAGGTCTACCTTCGCGACATCCAGGGCATGACGCGACGACCGAGCACCACGCGTGCCGGCGGCGGCGAAGCTGACCGCGAGGAGGCGTCCGCATGACCTCGCGCCAGGACACTCCGGTGCGGGTGCTCTACTTCGCGGGCAGCGGCCGCAGCGGCACCACGGTCATCAACAACATCCTGGGTCAGGTCGACGGCGCGTTCGCCTGCGGTGAGCTCCGCTACGTCTGGCAGCGGGGCGTCGTCGAGAACCGGCTGTGCGGATGCGGCGTCCCGTTCAGCGAGTGCCCGCTGTGGGCCGCCGTCATGGCCCGCGCCTTCGGCACGGCGACCCCCGATGCGGCGGGTATCGCGGACCGGCTGCTCCAGCGGCTGTCCAGCCGCCGGGTGCCCGCGATCCTGCTGCGCCGCCTGGTCGGCCGGCGACCGGTGCCGAGCCACCCCGACGACACTGCGATCCTTCGCCTCTACCGGGCATTGAGCGAGCACGTCGACGGCGCCGTCATCGTCGACTCCTCCAAGTTGCCGCCGTACGGCTTGCTGCTCGGTGGCCTGCCCGGGATCGAGCTGTTCGTCCTGCACATCGTGCGTGACTCGCGCGCGACGGCGTTCTCCTGGCAGCGCACGAAGCCGTTGCTCGACTTCGGCGACGACCAGCTCATGCCCAAACTGATGTTCTGGAAGAGCTCGCTGCTGTGGGCCTGGTGGAACGCGCTCACCGTGCTGCTGTGGGGACGCAACTCCGGCTACCTGCGGGTGCGTTACGAGGACTTCGCGGCAGACCCGCAGCCGGTCATGCAGCGCATCGTTGCGCGCGCCGGGCTGGATCCGACGGGACTTCCGTTCGAGACCGCGACCAGCGTGCGTATCGCGCCGACACACTCCGTTGCCGGGAACCCGGCCCGCCACTCCCGGGGGGCCGTGCAGGTGCGCAGCGACGACGAGTGGAAGCGGGCGTTGCCCTCCCGGGTCCGGCTCATGGTCACCGCGTTGACCGCGCCGGTGCTGCTGCGGTTCGGCTACCCGCTGCGACGTAACCGAACGGAAGGTGAGAGCTGATGCTGGCCCTGGTGATCGGCACCGGCCGAAGCGGCACGACGCTGGTGCAAGAGACGCTGACGCGTCACCCCGAGACCGGCTTCCTGTCCGGGCTGGACGACAAGCTTCACCGGCTCAACCTGCGAGGCCGTCTCAACGGCAAGCTCTACCGCTGGACCCCCCCGCGAGACCCAGGGATGCGGGCGTGGGGCGAGAGCCGCAAGCTGGTGGAGGCGGGCCGGTTCCGGCTGGCGCCGTCGGAGGGCTACCAGTTGATGGACCGGCAGATCTTCGCCGGTTTCTCCACCCCGTGCCGGGACCTGCTGGCCACGGACCTGACCCCCTTCTTGCGAGACCGCGTCGTCGACTTCTTCGCCAGTCGCGAGCGCGCGCAGGACTGCTCGGTCTTCGTCCAGCACCTCACCGGCTGGCCGAGAACCGGGTTCCTGCAGGCCGCCATCCCCGACCTGCGAGCCGTCAACGTCGTCCGGGACGGGCGCGCCGTCGCCAACTCCTGGCTGCAGATGGGCTGGTGGGACGGTTGGCGCGGCCCGGACAACTGGATCTTCGGCCCGTTGCCCGAAGACCTGCAGGCGGAGTGGGAGGAGTCGGGCCGCTCCTTCCCCGTCCTGGCCGCGCTCGGCTGGAAGATGCTCATGCGGGCCTACGCCGACGCCCGCGCCGCGATGCCCGAGGGCCAGTGGATGGACGTCCGGTACGAGGACCTGCTCGAGCGGCCCCGCGAGACCGCCACCGCGATGCTGCAGTTCCTCGGCCTGGAGTGGACCGCCGACTTCGAGGAGGGCTACCGGCGACACGAGATCCACCCCGGCCGGACCGCCTCCTACCGCAACGAGCTGACCACCGCGCAGGTCGACGCCATCGAGAAGGTGCTCGCCGGGCCGCTGCAGGAGTGGGGTTACTCAGTCTGACCCGCACGGCCCCGCGTTCTACCCTGGACAAACCCTAGACGACGAATCCGCCCAGTCCCCTTGGGGGCTGGGCGGATTCGTTGTGGTGCCGGTGTCAGTGCCGGCCGGCGTCGTCAGCCGGCGTCGGTGATCATACCGGCAGCGACGGTGCGGTTGGTGGCCTCGTCGACCAGGACGAACCCGCCGGTGGACCGGTTGCGGCTGTAGTCGTCACACATGAGCGGCACCGTCGTGCGCAGGCGCACCCGGCCGATCTCGTTCAGCGTGAGCTTGTCGGCGTCCTCGTCGCGGTGCAGGGTGTTCACGTCCAGCCGGTACTGCAGGTGCTTGACCAACGTGCGCGCGGTCCGCGACGTGTGCTTGATGGCGTACTTGCCGCCGAGACGCAACGGCGCGCCCTCGTCCATCCAGCAGATGAGCGCATCGATGTCCTGAGCCACCTCGGGCTTGTTGTTCGGCCGGCAGATCATGTCTCCGCGCGAGACGTCGATCTCGTCCTCCAGCCGGACGGTGACCGACATCGGCGGGAACGCCTCGTCGACCTCGCCGTCGGCGGTCTCCACCGCAGCGATTCGGGAGGTGAAACCGGACGGGAGGACCATGACCTCGTCGCCCTTCTTCAGCACCCCGCCGGCGACCTGCCCGGCATACCCGCGGTAGTCGTGCCACCTGTCCGACTGCGGCCGGATGACGTACTGCACCGGGAACCGGACGTCGATCAGGTTGCGGTCGCTGGCCACGTGGACGTTCTCCAGGTGGTGCAGCAGGCTCGGGCCCTCGTACCAGGGCATGTTCTCCGAACGGGTCACCACGTTGTCGCCCTGAAGCGCGGAGACCGGCAGGATGGTCAGGTCTCGCACGTTGAGCTTGGTGGCAAAGTTCGCGAACTCGTCGTGGATCCGGGTGAACACCTCCTGGGAGTAGTCCACCAGGTCCATCTTGTTGACCACCAGCACCAGGTGCGGCACCTGCAGCAGGGTGGCCAGGAACGCGTGCCGGCGGCTCTGCTCGACCAGGCCCTTGCGGGCGTCGACCAGCACCAGCGCCAGGTCCGCGGTGGAGGCGCCGGTGACCATGTTGCGGGTGTACTGGATGTGCCCGGGGGTGTCGGCGATGATGAACTTCCGCTTCGGCGTGGCGAAGTAGCGGTACGCCACGTCGATCGTGATGCCCTGCTCGCGCTCCGCGCGCAGACCGTCGGTCAGCAGCGCCAGGTTCACGTGCTCGTCGCCGCGGTCCTTGCTGGCCCGCTCGACGGCGTCGATCTGGTCCTCGAACACGGTCTTGGTGTCGTACAGCAGCCGGCCGATGAGCGTGCTCTTGCCGTCGTCGACCGAGCCCGCCGTGGCGAACCGCAGAATGTCCATCATCAGAAATACCCCTCGCGCTTGCGGTCTTCCATGGCTGCTTCACTGAACTTGTCGTCGCCGCGGGTGGCCCCTCGCTCGGTCACCCGGGTCGCGGCGACCTCGTCGATCACCTTGTCCACGGTGTCCGCGTCGGACAGCACGGCGGCGGTCAGGCTGGCGTCGCCGACGGTGCGGTAACGGACCGTGCAAACGGTCACCTGCTCGCTCGCCTTCGGCTGCTTGAACTCGTGCACCCCGTACAGCATCCCGTCCCGCTCGAACACCTCGCGGTCATGGGCGAAGTAGATCGACGGCAGCTCGATGCCCTCCCGGCGGATGTAGTGCCAGATGTCCAGCTCGGTCCAGTTCGACAGCGGGAAGACGCGGATGCTCTCCCCGGCGTGAATCCGGCTGTTGTAGATGTTCCACAGCTCGGGCCGCTGGTTCTTCGGGTCCCACTGGCCGAACTCGTCGCGGAAGGAGTAGATGCGCTCCTTCGCCCGGGCCTTGTCCTCGTCCCGGCGGGCCCCGCCGAAGATCGCCGTGAACCGGTGCTTGTCCAGCGCGTCGAGCAGGACCGGGGTCTGGATCCGGTTACGGGTGCCGTCGGGCGGCTCGACCACGGAGCCGTTGTCGATCGCCTCTTGCACGGAGGCGACGATCAGCTGGACGCCCAGCTGGTCGGACCGGAAGTCGCGGAAGGCCAGCACCTCCTCGAAGTTGTGACCGGTGTCGACGTGCATCACCGGGAACGGGATGCGGGCCGGGTAGAAGGCCTTCTCGGCCAGCCGCAGCATGACGATCGAGTCCTTGCCGCCAGAGAACAGCAGCACCGGCCGCTCGAACTCGGCGACCACCTCGCGGAAGATGAAGATCGCCTCGGCCTCCAGCACGTCCAGCTGGCTCAGCTGGTAGTCGTGCGTGGGTCCGGGCAAAGGGGTGCCGGTCAAGGCGTCGGGCATGGTCAGACTCCCTCACGAATCAAGTCAGCGATGGTCGCAAGCAGCTCGTCGGCGATCTCGGGACGGCAGATGAGCAGGTCGGGTAGTAGTGGGTCGGCCTGGTTGTAGGTCAGCGGCGAGCCGTCGATGCGGCTGGTGTGCAGCCCGGCGGCCTGGGCAACGGCGACCGGCGCGGCGGAGTCCCATTCGTACTGGCCGCCGGCGTGGACGTAGGCGTCGACGGTGTCGTCGAGAACGGCGGTGGCCTTGACCCCGGCCGAGCCCATCGGCACCAGCTCCCCGTCGATCCGCTCGGCGAGGCGGGTCACGAACGCGGGCGGGCGGGTGCGGCTCACGGCCAGCCGGATCCGCTCCGGCTTGCCGACCGGCCGGGCCGGCGGCTCGTCCGTGGCAAGGGTAAGCCCGTCCGCGGGCCGGGCGACCGCGCCGGCGACCAGGTCGCCGTCCTGCCAGAGCGCCACGTGAACGGCCCAGTCGGTGCGCGGGACCTCGCCGAACTCGCGGGTGCCGTCCAACGGGTCCACGATCCAGACGCGGGACGCCTGCAACCGCGCGAGGTCGTCCTTGCCCTCCTCGGACAGGACCGCGTCCTGCGGACGCAGCTGCGCCAGCCGGTTCATCAGCAGCTCGTGCGACTGGCGGTCGCCAGCGCTGCGCAGCTGCCCGTCGGCGTACTCGCCGGACGCGCGGAGCTGCAGCAGCAGCTCGCCGGCCTCCTGTGCCAGGTCACGGGCCACGTGACTATCCGTGTGGTGGGTCAAGGTCCTTCTCCTTCGGGTGCCCAGTTGGGCGGGTGCGCCGGCTCTCGCCGGCATGCGACAGGGCGAGTCGACTGGGCTGTTCCTGAAGCTGCCAGACGGCAACGGGGGTCTGCGGCAGTGCAGGCCCGCTGGCGGGTGCTTTCTGCTCCCAACGATAACTGTCTGGCCTGTTCAGCGGGGGTGAATCGGACATCTTGGGATGTGGTGCTGGCGACAGTCTGGGACGCGCTAGTCCTCGCGACCGCGGCTACCGGACCGGCGACCGCCCGGCATACCGAACAGTTCCGCGTTGTGGCCGAGAGCGCGGTTCAGTAAGCGCCGGAGCCCGCGAACACAGCACGGGCCGTGCGGACCAGGATCTGCGCGTCGAGCATGAGCGACCAGTTGTCGACGTACCACAGGTCGAGCCGCAGGGATTCCTCCCACGACAGATCGGAGCGCCCGCTGACCTGCCACAGACCGGTCAACCCGGGCTGCACTCGCAGCCGCCGGATGGCGTCCGGCTCGTACAGCTCCACCTCGCTGGCCAGCGGAGGGCGCGGTCCGACCAGGGACATCTCGCCACGGACGACGTTGACCAGCTGGGGCAGCTCGTCCAGGGAGTACCGACGCAAGAACTTGCCGATCTTGGTGACCCGCGGGTCGTCCTTCATCTTGAACAGCACGGAGTTCACGTCGAAGCCCTGGCCCAAGGCGAACTCGGCCAGCTTCGCCTCGGCGTCCACCACCATGGTGCGGAACTTCAGCATGCTGAACGGCTCACCGCCGCTACCCACCCGGCGCTGCCGGAAGAAGACCGGTCCGGGAGAGGTGAGCTTGATGCCGCCGGCGACCGCCATGAGCACCGGCAGTGCCGCGACGATCAGTCCCACGGCGACGATCCGGTCGATGACGGACTTCAACAGCATCCGGCCGCCACTGCTCACCGGACGCTCGACGTGGACCAGCGACAGCCCGGGCGCCTGCCGGATCGACAGCCGCGGGCCAGCCACCTCCAAGATGCCCGGGGAGACGATGAGGTCGACCCCCCGGTCTTCCAGCGCCCAGGCCAGCCGGCGCAGTGAGTGGCCCACCAGGTCAGGGTGGCTGGACACGGCGACCACGTTGGCGTTCAGCAGGTCGACCGCCTTGACCGCGTCCTCGGGGCGGCCGAACACGGGCACGCCCTCGACTTGGGTGTCCGACTCCCAGGTGGAGTCCAGGCCCGAGACGCAGACGCCAACGACGTTCATCCCCTGACTCGGCGCCCGGCGGACCTCGCGGATCAGCGAGGCGGCGGAGTCGGCCCGGCCCACCACGACGGTGCGCTGCAGGAAGGCGCCGGCTTCCCGGCAGCGGCCCAGCCAGAGCCGAAGGTAACGACGGCAGGCCAGGTCGAGCAGCCAGGCCAGCGGGAAGAACGCGAGCACGAAGCTGCGTGGCAGCTCGTACTTGCCGGTGTAGGAGACCACCGCCGCCAGGCAGAACAGCCCCACCGCCGCGTGGCCGATGGCGCGGTACTCATCCGGTCCGGTGCCGACGAAGCGCGCCTCGTAGCCCTTGGCGACGTAGACGGCCACCACCCAGCCCAACGGCATGGCCAAGGCCATCCACAGGAACGAGGAGTGGAAGTCCGAGCCCAGCCGCAACGCCGTGACCAGCAGGGAGGCCAGCGCGGCGGAGAAGAGGTCCAGCGCGATGGCTCGGGCGCGGTAGCGCAGCACCCACTTCGGGGTCGTCGCCTTGCGCGGGCGAGTGGCTCGCCTGGCGGCTTCGGCGTCGAGCACGGACTCGGACCGGCTGCCGAAGGCAGGGGAGGAGGCTGCGCGGGGGGCAGGCCACGTCGGCATGGCGGCGTCGGCATGCATGTCCACGAAGTCGGTCACGATCCGCCCCCTGTCGGTGCTGGGTCCACCACCAGACGGTAAAGCGCCGAACCCGAGCGCATCAGCCGTTTCGGAAAACAGGCGCAAAATTTGCGCCGGAGGCAGGGTCCGGGTCCCTCCTCCTCCCGGCGTGCCGCAGCCAGCCCGGTCCGGCCTTCAGCCGAACGCCGGCTCGCCGCTTCGTCACGCCGCTCCGTCACGCGGCGCAGGGTAGGGCAGCGCCCGCGACGGCGGCAGTATGCCGCGTCCCGCCCCTGGGTGTGGTCCGACGTCGTTTGCCGCCGTTTCCCTACCGACCCGTCGTGGTGGCGGCACTCGCCCCAAGGTGCCCAGGGATAGGGCCGCACCGGGCTTCTGGCGCGCCCTGGGCGTCAGTCCTGGCCGGATAAAGTCGGCTTCCGCCGGACATGTCGTAGATGCCGGATATGGTCGGCTTTCGCGCGCCGAAGGAGGCAGGCGGGGAGCCGCCAAGGGACCCGGCATAGCGTCCCCACCAGCACAGATGCGCTGCTGTCGGCTCAAATTGGCTGAAACGCGCGCGGTTGCGGGCGGCTTCCCGTACAGTCAAGTTCCGTCCTGGCCCGAGTAAAGCCAAGGCAAAGAACGGGAATCGCGGACGGCCAGGCGCGGCCGTCGTCATCACTAGGGAAGGGGCACCATGATCCTGGCTTTGGTGCCCGCCCACAACGAGCGCGGGAAGGTCGCGGCCGCCGTCGACAGCCTTCGGCAGCAGAGCGAACCGCCGGACCGCATCGTCGTCGTCGCCGACAACTGCACGGATGACACCGAGGAGGTCGCCCGCGCCGCCGGGGCGGAGGTGTGGCCGACGAGCGGCAACCATGCCCGGAAGGCTGGGGCGCTGAACCAGGTGCTCGCCTCACTGCTGCCCGGGCTGGCCGACGAGGACGCCGTCCTGGTGTTGGACGCCGACAGCGTGTTGACGCGGCGCTTCCTGCAGGTGGCACGGTCCAGGCTGGCCAAGGACACCACGATCGGCGCCATCGGCGGCGTCTTCCTGGGCGAGGAGGGGGCGGGCCTCGTGGGCGAGCTGCAGCGAAACGAGTACACCCGCTATGCCCGCGACATCGCCCGCAAGAAGGCCCGGGCGATGGTGCTCACCGGGACCGCGACGCTGTTCCGGGTCGACGTGCTGCGCGCTGTGACCGCCGCCCGGGCGGCGACGCTGCCCGGGGTGGCGGGGCGCACCTTCGACACGAGCTCGCTCACCGAGGACAACGAGATGACCCTGGCGATCAAGACCCTGGGTTTCCGCACGCTCTCCCCTCGCCAGTGCGTGGTGTTCACCGAGGTGATGACCACCTGGACAGACCTGTGGCGCCAGCGCGTCCGGTGGCAGCGTGGCGCGATCGAGAACCTGCGCCAGTACGGGCTGTCCCGGGTGACCCTGCCCTATGTGGGACAGCAGCTGGGGATGACGCTCGGGCTGGTCGCCATGTGGGTCTACCTCGCCTTCACCGCCCTGCTCATCACGTCCGGCCAGTTCAGCTTCAGCCCGGTCTGGGCCGGGGTCGGCCTGGTCTTCGTCGTCGAACGGGTCACCACCGTGTGGCGTCGCGGTCCCGCGGCCCGGCTGCTCGCCGGGGTGCTGCTGCCGGAGATCTGCTACGACCTGTTCCAGCAAGCCGTCCTCGTGCGCGCGGCGTTCGACACGCTCACCAAGCGTGACGCCGCGTGGCACCACCCCATCGCAGTCCGAGACGGGAGGTGAAATCTATGTACGGCAAGGTCACGACCGCCGCGGGAGCCTCTGGTGGCACGCTCGCGTTCACTGGCGTCAACACCGTCGGCTACCTGGTGGCCGCCTCGGTCCTCATCTTCGCGGGTCTCGCCCTGTTGAAGCTGATCCCCCGCCACGAGGCCTGATCCTGGGCATCCTCGACCGGACCCGCTGCCCCGACCCCGCGCCTGCGGGGTCGGGGCAGCGGGCATTCTCGGCGTTCAGCGGCTGTGCACGACCTGCTGGGCGTCCAGCAGGCCCCTGGCTAGCAGCAACCGGGTCGCGTCGGCCCCGTCGACGACGACCAGCTTCAGCTCCTCACGCTCGGCCGCGCTGAAGTTGCGCAGCACGTAGTCCGCCGGGTCCATCCGGCCCGGCGGCCGACCGATGCCCACCCGCACCCGTAGGTAGGCACGGGTGGCCAGCACCTTGCTGACCGAACGCAGCCCGTTGTGACCACCCTCGCCGCCGCCCAGCTTGAGCCGGACCTGGCCGAAGGGGATGTCGAGGTCGTCGTGGACGACCACCAGCCGCTCGACGGCAAGGCTGTAGTACTTGAGCAGGGCGGCCACCGGCGCGCCGGACTCGTTCATGTATGTCGTGGGCACGGCGAGCACCGTTCGGTCGGCCGGGGGAGGCTCCAGCCGGGTTTCCGCGACCAGCGCCCCCGCCTTGTGCGGTCGCAACCGGATCCCGCTGTCCTCGGCCAGGGCTCCGACCACCATCGCGCCCAGGTTGTGGCGGTGGCCGGCGTAGCCGGGGCCGGGGTTGCCCAGGCCCACGACCAGCCAGCCGTCCACGTCCAGGACCTGCTACCCCGAGGCTCAGGCCTCGCCGGCGCTTGCACCGGGAGCTGCCGGCTGCGGCTCGGCCTTCTCCTGCGGCGCTTCGTGCTCGATGCCCGCCTCCGCCTCGGCCTGCTCCAGCTCGGCCTCCAGCTCCTCGGCCGTGACGGCCGCCGAGACGTTCACCACCAGCGCGTCCGGGTCGGTCACCAGGACCGACCCCTCCGGCAGCGTCAGTGCGCCCGCGTGGATCTGCGTCCCGGCGGCGGCACCGTCGATGTCGACCTCGATGACTTCGGGGATCCGGGTGGCATCGACCTCGATCTGAACCGTCTGCTGCTCGACGGTGACCACCGTCTCGGGAGCAGCCTCCCCCGTCGGGTGCACGGAGACCTCGACGGTGACCTTCTCCCCCCGGCGGATGATGACCAGGTCGACGTGGTCGATGACCGGCTTGATGGCGTCACGCTGGACGTCCTTCACCAGCGCCAGCTGGGTCTGCCCGTCCACCTGGATCGACAGCAGGGCGTTCGCGACCTTGAGGGCCAGCATCGTGTCGTGTCCGGGCAGCGCGATGTGCACCGGCTGCGTGCCGTGGCCGTACATCACCGCCGGGATCTGGTCGGCCCGGCGCAGCCGGCGGGCCGCGCCCTTGCCGAACTCGGTGCGCAACTGGGCGACCAGGGTTGTCTCGGTGGCCATCGTGGGGACTCCTTCGGTGCGACGACATGGGCCACTGGTGGTCAGTGGCCGCCGGCTGGTGTCGTGGCCTTGGCGCGGAACGCGGCACGGACCGCCGCACCTGGAGGTCCAAGGTGCTGGTCCCGCGTCGATCACGGACGGGCGGCCGCGCGTCTGCAGGCCGTGCGTCGTCCCTCGCCGAGGCAACCCGACCAGGATAGGCGACGCGGCGCACGGGTCGAAACCGGCGCGGCCGGCGCCCACTCCCGTTCTCTTGGCCCTCTTGCCCCGGCTGGTATGCCGGGTGGCCGGCTCCGGTCCCCGGCTGGACCGCCGCTACTGCGCGCGGCCGTCGAAGAGACGGGTCACCGAGCCGTCCTCGAACACTTCCCGGATCGCTTGGCTGATCAGCGGGGCGATGGACAGCTCCGTGAGCTTGTCGAACCGCTTCTCCGCGGAGATGGGCAGCGTGTTGGTGACGACGACCTCCTGCGCCACGGAGTTCTTGAGCCGGTCGATGGCCGGTCCGGACAGGATCGCGTGAGTGGCCGCGATGACGACCCCGGCGGCGCCGTCATTCATCAGCGCGTCGGCCGCATGGCAGATCGTCCCGCCGGAGTCGATCATGTCGTCGACCAGGATGCACAATCGGCCCCGGACCTCGCCGACGACGCGGTTGGCCACGCTCTGGTTCGGCCGGGCGACGTCGCGCGTCTTGTGGATGAACGCCAGGGGCGCGCCGCCCAGCCGCTCCGACCACTGCTCGGCCACCCGTATCCGCCCGGCGTCCGGTGACACCACGGCGAGGGGTTCGCCGGCGTAGCGGCCGTAGACGTAGTCGGACAGGATCGGCAGCGCCATCAGGTGGTCCACCGGACCGTCGAAGAAGCCCTGGATCTGCGCCGTGTGCAGGTCGACGGCCATCAGCCGGTCCGCCCCGGCCGTCTTGAACAGGTCTGCCATCAGCCGGGCGGAGATCGGCTCCCGGCCGCGGTGCTTCTTGTCCTGCCTGGCGTAGCCGTAGAAGGGCAGCACGACCGTGATCCGCTTGGCCGAGGCCCGCTTGAGCGCATCGACCATGATGAGGTGTTCCATGATCCACTCGTTCACCGGTGCCGTGTGGCTCTGGATGACGAAGGCGTCGGAGCCGCGGACGGACTCCTCGAACCGCACGTAGATCTCGGAGTTGGCGAACTCGTATGCCTGGGTCGGCGCCAGCTCGATGCCCAGGTCCGCGGCCACCTCCTCGGCCAGCGCGGGGTGGGCCCGGCCGGAGAACACCATCAGGTGCTTCTGGGTGGCTCTCTTGATGCTGCTCACGAGCGTCCCTCTCCCGCGATGACGTCATCCGTGCCGGCTGCACCGGCGTCCCGGCCCAGCGCCCGCGCCGCCGCCTCGGCGGCCGCGGTCCCCGCTCGATTGGCCAGGACCCAGCCTTCGATGTTGCGCTGGGGCGCCACGTTGATCGCCAGCGCTCCGGGGGGGACGTCCTTGCGGATGACCGACCCGGCGCCGCTGGCGGCGCCGTCACCGACGGTGACGGGTGCGACATACATGGTGTCGCTGCCCATCCGGCAGTGGTCCCCGACCGTCGTGTGGTGCTTGCGGACACCGTCGTAGTTGGCGAACACGCTCGCCGCGCCGATGTTGGTGCCTGCGCCGATGGTCGCGTCGCCGACGTAGGACAGGTGCGGGACCTTGGAGCCGACCCCGATGCGGGCGTTCTTGGTCTCGACGAAGGTGCCGATCCTGCCGTCGGCGCCAAGGTCGGTGCCCGGCCGCAGGTACGCGTACGGGCCGACGCTGGCCCCCGGCCCGATCACCGCCAGCGACCCGTGGGTGCGCACGACGCTGGCGCCGGCGGCGATCTCGACATCGGTCAGGGTGGTGTCCGGACCCAGGGTGACGTCGTCGCCGATCGTGCAAGCGCCGTGCAGCTGGGTCTGCGGGTGGATGGTGACGTCGCGACCCAGGCTGACGTCCGCATCGATCCACGTGGTCGCCGGGTCGATGACCGTGACCCCCTGACGCATCCAGTGCTCAACGGTGCGCCGGTTCAGCTCGGCGCCGAGGCGAGCCAGCTGCACCCGGTCGTTGACCCCCTCGGTCTGCCACAGATCGGCGACCACGTATGCCGCGACGCCTCGGCCGGTCGCGCGGGTCAGCGCGACGACGTCGGTGAGGTACTTCTCGGCCTGGGCGTTGTCGGTGCCCACCTGGGCCAGGACGGTCCGCAGGTGGGCCAGGTCGAAGGCGTAGAGCCCGGAGTTCACCTCCGTCAGCTCGAGCTGCTCCGGGGTGGCGTCCTTGTGCTCGACGATGCCGCTCACCCCCCCGTCCGGGTCGCGCAGGACCCGGCCGTATCCGGTGGGGTCGGCGAGCTTCGCGGTGATGACGGTCACTGCGGCGCCGCTGCTGGCGTGGGCGTCCAACAGCTCCGCCAGGGTCTGTCCGGTCAGCAGCGGGACGTCGCCGTAGGTCACCAGCACCGTCCCGGCCAGGTCGGGCGGCAGCGCGGCAAGCGCGCACTCGACCGCACGACCGGTGCCCTTGATCTCGTCCTGGTCGACGACCAGGACCAGCGGGTCGGTGGCGGCGACGTGCTGTGCCACCCGGTCTCGCTCGTGCCGGACGACCACGACCAGGTGCTCCGGCTGCACCCCTCGGGCGGCGTGCATCGCGTGGCCGATGAGGCTGCGGCCACCGATCGAGTGCAGCACCTTCGGAGTCGCCGAGCGCATCCGGGTGCCTTCGCCCGCGGCAAGGACGATCACGGCAGCAGGTCGGGCGGTGGTCACGCGCATGGACTCCCCGGTTCGAGCGGGTGCGAGGCAGGATGCGACGGCGGGCCGTGCCGGCCGCGCCATCTTGGGTGCTCACGCGCGGCGGCCCCCATGTTACCCGGGAGCCGGCCCCGGTCAGCCGGTGGCGGTGAAGGCCGAGTGGGCGCGCTCGAACAGCTGCTCGGTGTCGTGCGCCGTGGTCACCGCGGCGGCGGCGCCCACCAGCATGAGCGAGGCGACCGACGCGGCGAGCGCGCGACGCGGAGGGGGCGCCGGCCCCAGCAGCGCTCGTGCGCGCGCGACGGCAACCGAGTCCGCCATACCCAGCGCCGCGCGCGGAGCGGGCATTCGGGCGCGGGCCTGGTGCTGGGCCAGGCTGGCCCGGGCCACGGCGCGGGCGGCCAGGAAGCGGTCACCGGTCACGCGGGCTGCCTCCTCGTCGGCCCACCGCTCGACGCCGGCGCGGACCACGTCGGCGCACGGGCGCAGCAGCGGGTCGGCTGCCGCCGCCAGCGCGGTGGCCTGCACGAACAGGTGATGATGGTGGCGCAGGTGAGCCGCCTCGTGCGCGAGCATCGCCCGGCGTTCCGGACCGGTCAGGGCCCGCAGCATCGCGGTGGAGACCACCACCCGCCCGCCCAGTCCCGGCAGCGCATAGGCCTCCGGCAGGTCGTCTTCGACGACGACCAGTCCCCCGCTGCCGGCGCCGAGGCGGCGGCAGGTCGCCGCAGCGGTGAACAGGTCCCGTGCCGCCAGGGCAGCCCGGCGGACGGCGGCACCTATCAGCAGCGCGGCGGCAGCCCCGGACAGCGCTCCCAGCAGCAGCGGGACCGGCTCGGCGGCCCGCAGCGCACTGGCCGACCAGCGGCCCACCGAGGCCACCGGGGAAAGCTGCGCCACCGCGAGGAATGCCGCGACACTGAGGACGAAGCCGGTGGAAAGAGCTGTCACCAGCGAGGAGAGGCTCAACACCCGGACCGCGGTCGCGGGGGGCAGCCAACGGCCCAACCGGCGGGCGGACAGGCCCAGCACGACGCTGACCAGCACCGGCGCGGCCATGACGGCAGTCATCGGCCCGACGTCTCCCCGGGTTCGGCCAGCAGTTCCCGCAGCACCCGCTCGTCATCGGCGGTCAGGTCGGCCACGAACCGCGCCAGCACGCCGGCACGATCACCGCGGGAGTCGCGGGAATCCAGGACGCGCCTCATCCGGTGCGCCGCCAAGGATGCCTCCACCTGCCCCGGGTCTCCGGCGACGGCATACACGTAGGCGCGCCCCGACAGGGACCGCCGCAGCACACCCTTGCCCTCCAGCCGGGCGAGTGTGGTCATCACCGTGGTGTAGGCCAGGCCGTCCCCGAGCTCGACGAGGACCTCGTTCGCGGACATCGGGCTACCAGCCGCGGCCACACAGGCAAGCACCTCGCGCTCGAGCTCGCCGCGACCGCGAGGCCGGATTCGGGACATTCAGGCTCCACTTTCTACTATCATGATCGTAGTACGACCGAACAGGTCGCATCACCATCATGCCCCAGCCGGTCGGCCCGCCGCCGGCGAACGGCGGCTGCCGGTGCCACCCATCTGCGAAGGAAGAACGTCTCCATGAACCAGCTCCGCCGGCTCGACGACCAGCTGTTGCTCGCCGTCAACGACCTTGCCCGTGACACGCCATGGCTGCACTCCGCCGTCCTGGCCTTCGCCAAGTACGGCCTCGTGGTGTTCGCGGCACTGCTGCTCGCCGGGCTGGTCGCCGCCCGGCACGGCCGCTCGCGCCACCTGGCCGCAACCGGGTGGGCCGCGGTGGCGACGATCCTGGCGCTCGCCCTGAACCAGCCGCTGGGCCGCCTCGTCGCGGAACGCCGGCCGTATGCCGTCCACCCCGGGCTGCTGCGCCTGGCCGACGTCACCACCGACTTCTCCTTCCCCTCCGACCATGCCGTCGTCGCGGGAGCCGTCGCCGCGGGCCTGCTGCTGGCTCACCGCCGCCTCGGGGCCGTGGCCCTGGTCGCCGGGCTGCTGATGGCGTTCTCTCGGGTCTACATCGCCGCCCACTATCCCTGGGACGTCGTCGGCGGCATGATCTTCGGCGCCGTCGTCGCCGTCGGCGGCTGGCTGGTCCTACGGACACCGCTGACCTGGCTCACCCGGCGGCTCCGCGGGCTCCCGGGGCCGCGAGCCGTCTTCGCAGCCCCCGGGACACCCGGCCCCCGGCGCACGCCGCAGCCGGGACGCCCGTGAGCGCACTCATCGACGCCGTCCTCAACGCTCCGGCTGCGGTCGTCCTCGTCGTGGTCAGCCTCGTGGTCTTTGCCGAAGACGCGCTGTTCCTCGGCTTCGTCATCCCGGGTGAGACCGTGGCGATCCTCGGCGGAGTCGCAGCGAACCGTGGTCACGTCCACCTCATCGCGGTGCTCGGCGTCGTGGTCGCAGCCGCGATCATCGGCGACACCGTCGGCTACGAGGTCGGCCGCCACCTCGGCCCGCGGATCCTCGCGTGGCACGTGCTGGACAAGCGCCGCGAACGTCTGGCCGATGCCCAGCGCTTCCTCGCCCAGCGGGGCGGGGTCGCGGTGCTGCTGGGCCGGTGGGTCGCCTTCTTCCGCGCCGTCATGCCCGCCCTCGCCGGGACGGCACGGATGCCCTACCCCACGTTCCTCGCGTACAACGCCGCGGGTGGCCTGGTCTGGGGGGCGGTGGTCGTCACCGCCGGCTACCTCGCCGGGGCCTCCTACTCGCGCGTGGAGTCGGCCATCGGCCGCGGTGGAGCACTGATCGCGGTCGCTGTGGCCCTGCTGGGCCTGCTCGCCTGGCGGATCCGTGAGCACCGGGCCGGCCGGCGCGCCGGGCCACAGCGCTGAGCCGGGCGACTTCTCGGCGATTCCCCGGCGATTTCCGGGCAGTGGGACGGGATGGACGCGCCCCGCCGGGTCGTGGCCTACTTTCGGCACGTCTGTCGGGCGAACGAAGGGCTGTCATGGCGCGCAGCGATCGGGCACCGGACCTCGACTGTGACCTGCTGGTGGTCGGCGGCGGCGCTGCCGGCCTGGCCGGCGCGGTGACGGCGGCCCACCACGGCCTGACGGTGGTCGTGGCAGAGAAGGCGCCCGTGCTGGGAGGGGCGACGTCCTGGTCGGGCGGGTGGATGTGGGCGCCGCTGAACCCGCTCTCGCAGGCCGACGGGATCGTCGAGGACATCGACGCGCCCAGGACCTACCTCAGACATGCGCTCGGGGAGAACTACGACGCGGCACGGGTCGAGGCGCTGCTGGAGAACGCCCGGCACATGGTGGCCTTCTTCGAGAACCACACGGCCGTGCAGTTCGTGTCCGGGACGTGGATCGCCGACATCCAGGGGGACCTGCCCGGCGCAGGCACCGGCGGGCGATCGGTTGGGCCCAAGCCGATCAACCTGCGCCGGGTGAGCAAGGATCTCCGTCCGAAGCTGCGCCGCCAGCTGTACGAGACCTCGTTCCTCGGGCTGGGGATCATGGCCGGCCCGGACCTGCAGGCGTTCCTGCACGCGACAACCTCGGTGAAGGGCTTCTTCCACGCCGGCTGGCGGGTGGGCTTACACCTGCTCGACCTGGTCACGCACCGGCAGGGCATGCAGCTGGTCAACGGCACCGCACTGATCGCACGGCTCGCCATGTCGGCGGACGACCTGGGTGTGCGCTTCCTGCTGAACGCGCCGGCCACCCGGCTGCTGGCCGAGGAGGGCGCCGTGACGGGCGCGGTGCTGGCCGGCCCGGAGGGAGAGGTCACCGTCCGCGCGCGGCGCGGCGTCCTCCTGGCGGCGGGCGGCTTTCCCCACGACGTGGACCGTCGCCGCGAGCTGTTCCCGCGGACCCCGACGGGCAAGGAGCACTGGACCCTCGCGCCGCCGGAGACGACCGGCGACGGGATATCGCTGGGTCAGTCCGTGAGCGGGGTGTTCGACACGTCGCTGGCGTCCCCGGCGGCATGGTGTCCGGTGTCGCTGGTGCCGTACCGCAGTGGCCGGGTCGGCACGTACCCGCACATCGTCGACCGGGGCAAGCCCGGCCTCATCGCTGTCCTTTCGGACGGGAAGCGGTTCGTCAACGAGGCGGACGGCTACTACCAGTTCACCACCGCCATGATCGACTCCGTCCCGGACGGCCAGGAGGTGGCGGCCTGGCTGATCTGCGACCACGCCTTCCAGCGGCGCTATCCGTTCGGTATGTCGAAGCCGTTCCCGGTGCCGGTGTGGCCCTACCTCCGGTCGGGCTACCTGAAGCGCGGACGGACCCTGGCGGACCTGGCGCGCAACTGCGGCATCGACCCGGTCGGGCTGACCGCCACCGTGGCGTCGTTCAACACGCACGCCGCCCGCGGCGAGGACCCGCAGTTCGGTCGCGGCGTCAGCGCCTTCAACCGCGGGTCCGGCGACCCCGAGCACCAGCCGAACCCGTCCCTGGCCCCGCTGGAGAAGGGGCCCTTCTACGCGATCAAGGTGCTCCCCGGCAGCTTCGGCACCTTTGCCGGGCTGAAGACAGACCCGGCCTCGCGAGTGCTCGACCGCGAAGGCAAGCCCATCGCCGGGCTGTACGCCGCCGGCAGCGACCAGGCCAACGTGATGGGCGGCCACTACCCGTCAGGGGGCATCAACATCGGCCCAGCCATGACCTTCGGCTACATCGCCGGCCGGCACGCCGCGGGTGTCACCGGGTACGAGAACGTCACACCCGTCCCCCTGAACGACGGCAACTGATGGCCTGTCGGCGGCCGGACCCGGGGTCCCGCTGACCGGAACGCGGGCCGCATACCGGGCGCAGTTCGCGAGACTGCCGGGCATGATCGACGCCCCGCTCGTAGTCAGTAGCTACACGCTCGGCACCCAGGTCGGGTTCGAGGACCGCGTGCGCGCCGCCGCTGCCGCCGGGTACGACGGCATCGGGCTGCGAGCCGAGAACTACTGGGATGCCGGCCTGGACGACGCCACGATGCTCGCCGTCGCCCAGCGCCACGGCGTGCGGATCCTGGAGGTGGAGTACCTCACCGGCTGGGGCACACCCGCCGACCGCGACGAGGCGCAGCAGGACAAGGAGCGGACCGTCTTCCACATGGCGAGAGCGTTCGGCGTCCGCCACCTCAACGCCGGCCTGTTGGAGAGGCTGCCAGCCGACACCATGGTCGAGGCGTTCGCGGCGCTCTGTGAGCGGGCCGGGCCCGATCTGAGCGTCGCGCTGGAGTTCATGCCCTACAGCGGCGTGCCGGACCTCGTGACCGCCTGGCGGATCGTGCAAGGCGTCCCGAACGCCACCCTGATCGTCGACGGCTGGCACTGGGCGCGCGCTGGACAGACGGCGGCCGACCTCGACGGCGTGCCGGCGCAGCGAATCGTGTCGGTGCAGCTGTGCGACGTGCTGGCCGAGCCGATGCAGCCGCCGCGGGCCGAGTCGCTGGGCCACCGGCTACCGCCAGGGCAGGGTTACGGCGACACGGCCGGCTTGGTGCGGGCACTCGTCGCGCACGGGGTGACCCCCGCCGTGATGGCGGTGGAGGTGATCTCCGACGAGCTGGTGGCCCGGGGTGTGGAGGTTGCGGCGCGGGTGACCGCGGACGCGGCTCGCGAGGTCCTGGCCCAGGCCGGGGTCGCCTGACCGGACCGCGTCCGGGCCGTGGCAGCGTGACGTTGGCCGTGCCGAGCGCGGCGCGACGCGACGTCCCGCCGGCCGGGCCGGCCGCGCCACTGCGGCGAGATCACCCCGGCTTGGAATGGCGCCTCGTCGGATGAGTCTCGTACATGCGCAGCGCGACGACGAGCCCCGACGCGGCCGTCACGATCACGATCACCCCCACTGCCTGACGAATGCCGAACATGTCCGCGAGGACCCCGCTGACGATGGCGCCGACGGCGAATCCGAGGTCGCGCCAAAGCCGGTAGACCCCGACGGCGCGTGCCCTCCAGTTGGGGCCGGCGACGTCGCCGATGCTGGCCAGCAAGGTGGGGTACACCATTGCCGTGCCGGCCCCGAGCAGCACGGACGCGGCAGCCCAGGGGATCAGCGAGTTCGCCTGGGCGATGACCGCCAAAGCGGCGGCTTGCAGGAGCATGCCCCCGGTGATGAGGTGCTTGCGGCCCCAGCGGTCGGACAGCGCGCCAGTGCCGAGTTGCCCCAGTCCCCAGACGGCTGGGTAGACGGCGACGAGGACTCCGGTCTCCCCGAGGGTCAGCCCGCCGGAGGTGAACATGACCGGGAACAAGCCCCAGGCGAGGCCGTCGTTGAGGTTGTTGACCAGTCCGGCTTGGCTGGCGGAGGAGAGTGCGGGCTCGCGAAAGCTGGTCAGGACGAAGACGTGCCGGTCCGTCAGGTCCGTGGCGTCCGGGTGCCCGGCGGCCTCGTAGTCGGCATACGAACGGGTCTCACGGACTCGCAGGGCGGAAAGGCCGAGGCCGACGGCGGCGTAGGCGACGCCGAGCAGGAACGGCTCGGGTCGGAGTCCGGCGTGCGCGGCGATGTTGCCCGTGAGCACGGCCGTGACGGCGACGGCGAGATATCCGGCGGACTCGTTGAGGCCCATGGCCAGACCTCGTCGGCGCGGGCCCACCAGGTCGATCTTCATGATGACGGTGGTGGACCAGGTCAGGCCCTGGCTGATGCCGAGCAGGACGTTCGCGGCGACCACGATCCACCACTCCGGCGCCCAGATCAGGAGCAAGGGGACGGGCAGGGCGAGCAGCCAGCCGGCGACCAGTACGGGCTTTCGTCCGTATCGTTCCGACCAGGTCCCGGCGAAGTAGTTGGTGCCCGCCTTGGCCAGGCCGAAGGCCAGGATGTAGGCAAGAGCCGCGGTGTAGGAGTCGAGTCCGAACTCCTGGGTGGCCAGCAGCGGCACAACGGTGCGTTCCTGGCCGAGCATGCCGCCGACCAGCGCGTTGACGGCCACGAGAAGGCTGAACTGGGCAGCGTTTGCTCGCAGCCCGAGGACGGGAGACGCGGGCTCTCTTCTTGTCCGCTTCACAGTCCTGTTTCAAGGCCGAGGCCGTGGGCGTCCGCCCAGTCCCGGGGGCCGCCGGCGAGCACCGAGACGCGGGTGAACCCGGCACCGCGCAGGAGGGACGCCGCTCCCATGGCACGCTCGCCGTGTCCGCACATGATCACCGTGGGGACGTCGTCGAGACGGTCGAGCGCCGCGCGGATCTCGCCCAGCTCGATGTGGACCGCGCCGCGGACATGCCCTTCGCGGTACTCGGACTCCTGACGTATGTCGAGCACGCGCACCTTCTCGTCGGCGCTCGGGTCGACCAGCGGCACCGAGGCGGTCGGCAGACCGGCGGCGGACCAGGCGTCAACACCGCCGGCCAGCTCCCCGACGATGTTGTCGTAGCCGATCTTGGCTGCCTGCCACAGCACCTCCTCAACGTCCTGATCGGGCTCGCGGAGCAGGACGAGCGGCTTGTCGGGTGGCGCGAGCCAGCCCAGCCAGCTGGCGAATGCGGGCCGCAACGGAATCGACAGCGCGGCTGCGGGATGGCCCGCGGCGAACGAGCTCACCGGGCGAACGTCGAGGATCACCCCACCGGCGCGCTGGGCTGCGGCAGCGCTGCCCGGATCCATCGCCTTGAGCCCGAGCCGGCGGGCAAGGACCGGCGGTCCGAGGCGGTTGGCCTCGCCGAGTCGCCGGAAGTACGGCGGGAACGAACCGAGGCTGCCCAGCAGGTGGGTAACGAACGCCTCCTCGTCCGGGTCGGAAACCCAGGGGTTCGTGGCCCGTTCCACCCCGATGGTGCTGGTGCGGGGTGCGCCCGTTGCCGCGGCGCAGAAGGAACCGGCGCCATGGGTGGGCCAAACCGCGACGTGGTCGGGGAGCTCGAGGAGGCGCTGCACCGACCGGTACTGGGCGCGGGCGAACTCCACCGTTCGTGCCGGGTCGACCAGGTCGGTGCGGGCGACAGCCCCGACCAGGAGTGAGCCGCCGGTGAACACCCCCAGCGCCTGCTCGCCGTCGAGCAGCAGATAGGACAGGTGCTCCTCGGTGTGCCCGGGCGTGCCAATGGCCCGCAGGCGCAGGCCGCCAAGATCGGCCTCGTCGCCGTCGTCCAAGCCACGGTGATCGAACCCTCTCTTCCCGCCCCGGGACGCCAGCACGTTCGCGCCGTCGGTGGCGGCGAGCTGGCGTGCGCCGGAGAGGAAGTCCGCATGGAGGTGAGTGTCAGCGGTGGTGGCGACGCGAAGACCTCGTGTCTCGGCGGCCCTTTCCAATGCCCTCAGGTCGCGGCTGGCGTCCACGGCCAGCGCGCGACCGTCGCCGAGATCAACGAGGTAGGCGGTGTTGCCCAGCCCCTCGTCCCGGATTGGCAGCAGAACGGGTTGTGTCATGCGGGCTTCGACTCCATCTGCCGCTGCATCGTGGGGTTGGAACGCCGAGCGGGTGCGGCGCTGACTCGGCCGTCTCAGCTGGGCTTGGCGTAGGCCTTGATCCCGGTGTCCAGGAGGACGCACGGCTCGTCGCCCTCGGTCCACGCGTCGTGTCCCGGGTCGATGTTCACCACGTCGCCGGGGCCTACGACGACCTCGGTACCGTCGTCGAAGCGGACGGTCATCCGCCCGGACAGGCAGATCCCGGTGTGGTGGGTTTGGCAGGAGTCGGTGCCGGCGATGGGTTTGACGTCGTCGGACCAGCGCCAGCCGGGCTCGAAGACGCCGCGGCCGATGGTGAAGTCGCCGAGGGTCACCACGTCCATGTGGCCGTGCTCCTTGAACGGGCGTCGCTCGTGCGGGGTGTCGATGTTCTGCTTCTCGGACATGTGGTCCTCCCAGGGTCGGTTAGCGGGTGGTCTTGGTGGCGAGCAGGGAGATGCTCTTGACGCCGTACTTAGCGCTGGCGTTGCGCGCCTGCTCGGAGATGAACGCATACGCGTTCGGACGGTGGCGATCCACGGTGAAGCCGGCCGAGGCGATCGACTCGAGGTAGGCGTCCTGTTGGGCGGCCCCGCCGATGCAGGAGGCCCACAGGTCGGCGTTGCAGACGATGGACTCCTTGAGCGGCCTCTCGCTGATGATGTCGGCGATGGCGAGTCGACCACCGGGTTTCAGCACCCGGGCAGCCTCGGTGAACACCGCCAGCTTGTCCGGGCACAGGTTGATCACTCCGTTGGAGATGACGCAGTCGAGCGTCCCATCTGCGAACGGAAGAGCCTCGATACGGCCCTCGCGGAACTCGACGTGGGCAAAACCGGCGTCGGCGGCGAGCCGACGGGCCTTGTCCAGTTGCTCCTGGGTGAAGTCGACGCCGAAGACCCGTCCGCCGGGACCGACCAGGCCCGCGGCGTAGAAGGCGTCCATCCCTGACCCACTGCCGAGGTCCACCACCGTCTCGCCGGCCTGGAGATCGGCCAGGTCGAAGAAGTAGCCCACGCCGGCGAAGGACTCGACCGCGCCGGTCGGCACCTTCGCGAGCCGGTCAGGGTCGTAACCGACGCGCAGCGCGACAGGGGCACCGAGCTCGAAGTGGAACCGGTCGTGCGGCTGCTGCGCCACGTGCCGGTACATGTCCTGGACCTTGACCGCGAGCTCGTCCGTGTCCACCGTGGCGGTCATCCTGCGTACCTCCTCCTGCTGTTCAATGGATGTCTTGAATAGAACTCCTGTAGGCTGGCCTTGTCAAGGGAAGTCTTGAACATCTGCAGGGGAGGTGTCGCAGTGGCGGAGCACGCCGCCAAGGCCGCGCTGTACGACGCGCTCGCGGAGTCGGCCAAGGCACTGAGCAACGGTCGCCGTGCCGAACTGGTCGACGTGCTCGGCCAGGGTGAGCGATCCGTGGATGAGCTCGCCGCGGAGATCCACCAGTCCGTCGCCAACACGTCGCAGCACCTGCAACGCCTGCTGCGCTCCGGCCTGGTCGAGTCCCGGCGCGAGGGAACCCGGATCTACTACTCGCTGGCCAGCCCTGTGGTCAGTGAGCTGTGGCGAACGATGCGGCGAGCCGCACAGGAGCATGTTGCTGGGCTGGAACAGCTGGCAGCCGACTACCTGGGCGACCGCAGCAAGCTCAGGACGATCACCCGCGACGACCTCCGAGCGCGCCTGCGCGACGGTGACGTCGTCGTGCTGGACGTCCGTCCCGAGCCGGAGTTCGCCGCGGGTCACATCCGCGGCGCCATCTCGATCCCGATCCACGACCTGAAGTCACGGCTCGGGGACATCCCGGACGGGGCGGACGTGGTCGCCTACTGCCGGGGGCCTTACTGCGTCTACGCAGACGATGCCGTGCGAGCGCTCGTCGCGAAGGGGGTGACCGCGGCCCGGCTTGAGGACGGCTTCCCCGAGTGGGCGAACGCTCGACTCCCCGTCGCCCGCTCCTAGCTCCGGTATGTAGTTCGCCGCCCGCTCCCGGCAGTGTCGAGGTGTCTTCGAACATCGGGAAAGGCTCGGCGCCCTCAACATCGAGGACTCCTTCGCTGCATCAGCTGACCCGGAGGTGGTCGAGGACGGTGCGAGAGGCCGCCCGCAGACTGCCTGGCCTGGCCGCCGCAAGCGGCCTTGATGCCTACCGAAATCGGTTCGGCAGTGCGGGATTGGTGGTCTCGCGGATGACCCATTGCAGGTAGTCGGGGTTGCCGCTTGCGATGGAGACCGATATGACGCAAGGGACGACGTAGGGGTGGTGCTCGCGGACGTGTGCGGTGATGGGGTCGACCAGTGACTCCCTGGTGTGCAGCGCGACGCGTGCCTCGGGATCGTCGTGCATGGCCTCGTCCCAGCGGTAGATCGCTCGGATGGCGGGAAGGATGTGTCCGCAGGCGGCGAGCCGGAGCTCGACCAGGTCCCGCGTCAGGGCGGCGAGCCAGTCGGGGTCGGGGGCGGTGATGACGACCTCACAGACATCTTCGGGCAATGGCGTCGGTCCTTTCCGGTTGCTGTGACAGCTCGCCGACGGTGACGTCCGCCTGGTCACTGCTCGTGGCGCTCGCTGCCACCGGTGACGATCGGCCTATGCCCGGTGTGCTGCGGACCTTCGCCCATGGGCACGGTCTGACCTGGGGTGATGGCTCCCCGGGATGGAATCGAACCATCGTCGCTAGTCCTGATTCAAAGTCAGGCGGGCCCTGCCAGCAGACCAACCGGGGATCGAGGCCGTGCTCAGGGTAGACGACCGCGGACGGGCCGCCCGGTTGCCAACCGCACGACGGGCGACCGGTGCGCTGGTAACTTACGGGTTCGTAGGTTACGCTTGCGTAGGTTACGACATCGACGAAGGGGCTCACCACATGACCACGCTTGCTCCTCAGCCCACGAGCACCATGACCGCGCCGGCCCCGGCCGACGCACCGCTGTTCGAGCGCAAGGGCAAGGCGGAGCAGGCCTGGCTGTTCTTCTTCATCATCGCCCCGTTCCTCGCCCTGCTCGCCGCCGTCCCGGTCGCCTGGGGCTGGGGCCTCGGCTGGCACGACGTCGTCCTGGCAGTCGCCTTCTACCTGGTCGCCGGCCACGGCGTCACTGTCGGCTTCCACCGGCACTTCACCCACGGGTCGTTCAAGGCCAAGCGCTGGCTGCGGGTCACCCTTGCGGTGACGGGGTCGCTGGCCATCGAGGGGCCGGTGATCCGCTGGGTCGCCGACCATCGCAAGCACCACGCCTTCTCCGACCGCGACGGCGACCCGCACTCCCCCTGGCGCTACGGCGAGACCGTCCCGGCGCTGCTCAAGGGGCTGTGGTGGGCGCACACGGGCTGGCTGTTCGACGTCGAGCAGACCCCCCGCGGCAAGTACGCCCCGGACCTGATGGCCGACAAGGACCTGGTCAAGGTGGAGAAACTGTTCCCGTTGCTCGTGGTGTTCTCGACGCTGGCCCCGGCCGTGATCGGCGGCCTGTGGTCCTGGTCCTGGCAGGGCGCGATCACCGCCTTCTTCTGGGCCTCGCTGGTCCGCATCGGCCTGCTGCACCACGTGACCTGGTCCATCAACTCCATCTGCCACGCCATCGGGGACCGCCCGTTCGTCAGCCGCGACCGCTCCGCCAACGTCTGGTGGCTGGCCGTGCTTTCCATGGGCGAGTCCTGGCACAACCTGCACCACGCCGACCCGACCTGCGCCAGGCACGGGGTGGACAAGGGCCAGCTCGACTCCAGCGCCCGTGTCATCTGGGTCTTCGAGAAGCTCGGCTGGGCCTCCGACGTCCGCTGGCCGCGCGCCGCGCGGATCGACGCCAAGCGGGTCGCCGCCTGAAAACCTTCGGTATGCCGCTCGGCGGCACTGGTAGGACTGGAGCGTGAGCAGCGCAGACGGAACCCCCGCCACCCGGTCGCGGATGACCGGCAAGCAGCGTCGCGAGCAGCTCCTGCTCGTCGGGCGAAAGCTCTTCGCGGAGAAGGGTTTTGAGGCCACCACGGTCGAGGAGATCGCCGCCAAGGGCGGCGTCTCCAAACCCGTGGTGTACGAGCACTTCGGCGGCAAGGAGGGCATGTATGCCGTCATCGTGGACCGCGAGATCCAGAACCTGCTCGCCGGAGTGACCGAGGCGCTGCGCACCCAGACCAACGCGCGCGGGCTGCTCGAACAGGCTGCCCTCGGGTTGCTGGACTACATCGAGGGATCCACCGACGGCTTCCGCATCCTCACCCGCGACTCCCCGACCGGGCAGGTGACCGGGACCTTCGCGTCGTTGCTCAGCGACGTCGCCAGCCAGGTCGAGCACATCCTTGCGGCGGAGTTCAAACGGCGGAAGCTGGACCCCAAGACGGCACCGATCTACGCGCAGATGCTGGTCGGGATGGTGGCTCTCACCGGCCAGTGGTGGCTGGACTCCCGCAAGTTCAAGAAGGCCGATGTCGCGGCGCACCTGGTGAACCTGGCGTGGAACGGGCTCAAAGGGCTGGAATCCAAGCCAACCCTGGGCGCCGCGAAGTAGCGCTCACGCTGCTGGGCTGGAATCCAAGCCAACCCTGGGCGCCGCGAAGTAGCGCTCACCCCTGCTGGAACTCCAGCCGGTTGCCCACCGGGTCGTCGGTGTGGAACCGGCGGACGCCGGGCAGGTTGTCGTCCCAACGGACCTCGCCACCGCCCAGCTCTACCACGGCTGCCAGCGCGTCCACATCGTCGACGACGACCCCAGGGTGGGCCTTTCGGGCCGGGGCGAACGGTTCCTCGACGCCGCAGTGGATCTCGCACGAGCCGCAGCGGAACCATGCACCGCCGCGGGCCGCCAGCACCGGCGGCTTGGCCAGCTCGGTCATCCCGAGCACACCGACATAGAAGGCGCGCAGCCGCTCCTCCGAGCCGGCCGGGCAGGAGACCTGGACGTGGTGCAGGCCGATGATCATGCTGGCGCCTCCTTCTGGGCGACCGCGAACACCCGCCGGAAGGACAGCGGCGTTCCGTACGGGCGGCGAGGATAGGCGTCGGCGAGCTTCGCGGCATACCGGTCGAGGAACGCCTGGCGCTCGGCTGGGTCGGTGAGCAGGTCCAGCACCGGCCGCAACGCAGTGGCCTTGGTCCACTCCAGCACCGGGTTAGCGGTGCGGCCTTCCGGATCGAGGATGTGCAGGTAGGTGGTCTCCCACGCGTCCACCGAGCAGTCAAGCCTGGCAAGGGTGTCCGCGTATGCCGCCGCGTCACCGACACTGTCTGCGCCGCGCAGGCTCGCGGTCAGCTCCACTGCCCGCGGATGCTCGGCCGCGGTGTCCCGCAGCAGCACGTGCGACGGCGCGTCGAAGTTGGCCGGCACCTGCAGGGCGAACCACCCTCCCGCGGCGAGCGCCCCGACCCATCGAGGCAGCAGGCCCACATGGCGGGGGACCCATTGCAGGGTGGCGTTGGTGACGATGACGTCGGGCGACGCACCGAGGGATCGCGGATCCCATTGCCGCACATCGGCTTCCACCCACTCGACCCGTCCGTGCCGGTCCAGCTCCCGGGCCCGAGCAAGCATCTGCGGGGAGGAGTCGACACCGACCACGTGCGCGCCCGGCCACCGGGCGGCGAGACCGACCGTGAGCGGGCCGTGGCCGCAGCCCAGGTCGACCACGAGAGCGGGCCGCTCAGCAGCCACGCGAGCCAGCAGGTCGGCGAAGGGCCGGCCGCGCTCCTGCTCGTACCGGGCGTACTGGACCGGGTCCCACCGACTGCTCATCAGTCACCTCTCAATATCTTGACATCAAGATACTTGATGACGAGTACGATCGCCAGGCATGGCGCCGGCCGATGAGGTTGACCGCATCGTCGCGGCCTGGCAGGCGGAGCGCCCCGACCTGGACGTGGCCCCCTTGCACGTCCTGTCCCGGGTCTCGCGGTTGGCACGACACCTGGACCTTGCCCGTGGCACGGCGTTCGCCGGGCACGGGCTGGAACGGTGGGAGTTCGACGTGCTGGCGGCCTTGCGGCGCTCGGGCCACCCGTACGAACTGTCGCCGGGCGTGCTGGTGCAGCAGACGCTGGTGACCAGCGGCACGATGACCAACCGGGTCGACCGGCTGGCCGCGCGCGGGCTCGTGGAGCGCTACCCCGACCCCGACGACCGGCGCGGCGTGATCGTGCGGCTCACGCCCGAGGGCAAGGCCACCGTCGACGGCGCCTTCGGCGCGCTGGTGGACGCCGAGCGCGCGCTGCTCGACGATCTCCCTGAGCGGGACCGCGCCAGGCTCGCGACGCTGCTGCGCACCCTGCTCACGCCGTTCGCCCGACCGGTCGACCAGTCCGTCGACCAGCCCACCGACCAGCCCACCGACCAGCCGGGATAGCCGTGGACGACCAGCACGACGCGGTCCCGCGCGTGGTGCAGGTCTGGGGCGAGAGGCCCTGACGGGTCACTCCAGCAGCTCGGCGGCCTCCAGCCACTCCGACTCGACCGCGTCACGCTGGGCCGACACCTCGTCCAGCTCGGCGGCGAGCACCGCGAGCCGCTCGTAGTCCTGGCCGGCCTCGAGGATCGCGGCGTTCAGGGTCGCCTCCTGCTCCGCCAGCCGCTCGAGCTGCTTGTCCAGGCGGGCCATCGTCTTGCGGGCCGCCCGCTCCTCGGCCGAGCCCGGTCGCGCCTTGGCGACGGCCGGATCCGGCTCGGGTGGCGCCGTGGGGAGCGGTACGGCGGCCAGGTCGGCCGCGCGCCGGCGCAGGTACTCGTCCACGCCGCCGGGCAGCATCGACACCTGCCCGTCCCCGAGCAGCGCCCAGACGGAGTCGGTGACGCGCTCGAGGAAGTACCGGTCGTGGGAGACCACCACGAGGGTGCCGGGCCAGCCGTCGAGGAAGTCCTCCAGCACGTTGAGCGTCTCGATGTCGAGGTCGTTGGTGGGCTCGTCGAGCAGCAGCACGTTGGGCTCGGTCATCAGCAGCCGCAGCAGCTGGAACCGCCGTCGCTCGCCGCCGGACAGGTCACCGATCCGCGTGGTCAGCCGGTCACCGGTGAACCCGAAGCGCTCCAGCAACGACGTCGCGGTCACCTCGCCGTCCACGGTCCTCGTCACGCGGCGTACGTCCTCCAGCGTCGGCAGCACGCGGCCCTCCGGGTCCAGGTCGTCCAGCGCCTGCGTGAGGTGCTGGAGGGACACCGTGCGGCCGGTGCGCAGGCGGCCCGCGGAGGGTGCGATCGAGCCGTCCAGCAGGCCGAGGACGGACGTCTTGCCCGCGCCGTTGACGCCGACGATGCCGACGCGGTCGCCAGGGCCGAGCCGCCACGTGGCGTGGTGCAGCAACGTCCGCTCGCCGCGGACCAGGTCGACGTCCTCGAGGTCGAGCACGTCCTTGCCGAGGCGTTGCGCGGCGAACCGCTGGAGCTCGAACCGGTCCCGCGGCGGCGGCAGGTCCTCGATGAGGAGGTTGGCGGCGTCGATGCGGAACTTCGGCTTCGAGGTGCGCGCCGGCGGCCCGCGACGCAGCCAGGCCAGCTCCTTGCGCACCAGGTTCTGCCGGCGCTCCTCGCTGGCGGCGGCCTGTCGCTGGCGCTCGGCCTTGGCGAGCACGTACGCCGCGTAGCCGCCCTCGTAGGCGTGGACGGACCGGTCGGCGACCTCCCACGTCGCGGTGCAGACGGCGTCGAGGAACCAGCGGTCGTGGGTCACGACGAGCAGCGAGCCGCGCCGGGCGGCGAGGTGGCGCGCGAGCCAGTCGACGCCCTCGACATCGAGGTGGTTCGTGGGCTCGTCGAGCAGGAGCAGCTCGGGGCCGTCGATGAGCGCGTTCGCCGCCTCGATGCGGAACTTGGGCTTCGACGTCCGCGCGGGCGGTCCGCGGCGCAGCCACGCGATGCCCTCGACGTCGAGGTGGTTGGTCGGTTCGTCGAGCACCAGCAGGTCCGGCGCCGCGACCAGCTCGCGGGCGAGCGCGATGCGGCGACGCTCTCCACCCGAGCAGGGCCCGACCACCGTGTCCA